>CANDGI010000010.1 GCA_947384285.1 uncultured Lachnospiraceae bacterium | reverse complement strand
AAGAATAAGTCCATAGCCTGTTTTGATTGGCTATAAACTTATTATACGAGGAGGTATATACTGGAATGTACCATCAAATCATAAACTATTTCCAAACCAACGGCAGCCGTTTTCAGGAAATGCTCACAGATCATATCAGAATCAGCCTGTGCGCTTTGCTGGCTGCTGCGCTGATTGCAATCCCTGCTGGGTTTTTGTGCGTCCGGTTCCATGCTCTGCAGAAACCCGTTTCTACGTTATTCAGAATCTTAAGGATTATCCCAAGCCTTGCCATCCTTCTTTTGATGCTTCCGGTTCTTGGCACCGGATCCGCACCGGCTGCCGTGGCATTAACGCTTTTGGCAATTCCGCCCATTTTGGAAAATACATCCGCTGGCTTAAAAGAAGTTCCAGCTTTTATGCTGGAAACTGCGGATGGGCTGGGCATGACCCCCAGGCAGGCCTGGGTAAAAGTCCGTTTTCCCCTTGCGCTGCCCTTAACCCTTGCCGGCCTAAAAACCGCCGCTGTGGAAATCATTGCCAGCGCCACATTAGCATCAAAAATCGGCGCGGGAGGATTGGGCGACTTAATTTTCACCGGCATCGGGCTGTTTCGGACAGATTTATTGCTGATTGGCGGAATTTCCGTTGCCTTTCTTTCACTGTCCGCCGGATTTTTCTTTTACTTACTGGAAAAAATAATATTAAAATACAAGAGAATTTAAGGAGAGATTACACCATGAAGACAAAAAAATTTATTACCCTATGCATGACCGCAATCCTGATATCCAGCTTTTCTTTTGCCCTTTGGGGCTGCGGGGGTTCTGGCAAAGACACCATCCGCGTAGGCTCCAAGGATTTTACGGAAGGCCTGATTGTAGGAGAAATCTATGCCCTGGCTTTGGAGGATGCAGGCTATAAGGTGGAACGGAAAATGAATGTTGCAGGCTCCCTTGTGCATACCGCCATTACAGGCGATGATTTTGATCTTTATCCAGAATACACCGGAACGGCCCTGCTTTCCATTTTACAGATGGATATGGACAGCGACCCGGACTCCGTATACCAGACGGTAAAGGAGGAATACGAAAAACAATTTGACTTAACCTGGCTTGACTCCACCCAGGTCAATGACCGCAACGGCCTGGCTATCCGCACGGAAACCGCTGAGAAATATAACATTTATACGATGTCCGATTTACAGGCAAACGCCGGAAAAATCCATTTCTGCTCCCAGGGTGAATTTGAACAGCGGGAGGACGGCCTTCCGGGGCTTGCAAAAGTTTACGGCGAATTTAATTTCGCATCCATCAACCTGTATGACAGCGGATTGAAATACCAGGTTCTGGAAACCGGGGAAGCAGATGTGTGCCCAGCCTATTCCACGGATGCACAGCTTGTAAACGCCGACACATTTACCTACTTAGAAGACGACAAACATTTCTGGCCTCCCTATTATATGGCTCCTGTTGTAAGGAATGATACGTTAGAAGAAAATCCAGAAATTGCAGAGATTTTAAATAAAGTCAGCGCTAAACTGGATACAGAAACCATGATTGCATTAAATGCAAAAGTGGACATCGACAAAGAAGAGTACGATGATGTGGCAAAGGAATTTTACGATTCTATCCGAGAGTAGCATTCCACCATACGGAACGAATCTGTACATTCTATCTCGTGACAGTTCCGAAACAAACAGGAGGTTTTAAGATGGCGCGCGCAATTGAATTTCAAAATGTGACGAAAACATTCCGGGGTTCCTCCCAAAACGCTGTAAACCATGTGAGCTTTACCATAGAAGAAGGTGAATTTATCACAATCCTCGGCTCTTCCGGCTGCGGAAAAACGACGCTGCTAAAAATGGTCAACCGCCTATATGAGCCGGACAATGGAAAGATTTTCTTGTTCGGAGAGGATATCAGCGCCGTGGACGTGGTACAGCTTCGGCGGCGGATTGGTTACGTGATTCAACAAATCGGTCTATTTCCCCACATGACGGTAGGCAGCAATATTGCTATGGTTCCAAATCTTTTGAAATGGGAAAAAGAAAAAACCAACGCCCGGGTGGACCAGCTTCTCACAATGATTGGGTTAGAGCCCGTGGAATATAAAAACAGGTATCCAGCCCAGCTTTCCGGCGGACAGCAGCAGCGCGTAGGCCTTGCTCGCGCCTTAGCGGCAGACCCGAAAATCATGTTAATGGACGAGCCTTTCGGCGCCATTGATTCCATCACGCGCCTCCGGCTCCAGGATGAGCTTCTCGCTTTGCACAGGGGCATGAAAAAAACATTCCTGTTTGTGACCCATGACATTGAAGAAGCCTTCAAGCTGGGGACAAAAGTTATCATTATGAACGAAGGGAACATCCTGCAGTTTGATACCCCAGAGCGTATCATTTCACATCCAGCGGATGAATTTGTAACCTCTCTTGTGAACTCTGCGAAAGCAAAAGAAGAATTTTGGGAGAAATTTAAATGATAGATTATATCACAGCACACTATGATGATTTGGCAAAAGCAGCCTTAGAGCATTTGCAGATTGTACTGGTTACGCTGGCAATTTCGCTGGTGGCTGCCGCCTGCCTGACGATTATCTGCAGCTATTCCAGCAAAATAACAAAGTTTACCCTTGGACTTTTTTCCATGGTTTATTCCATCCCAAGCCTTGCCCTGTTCGCCCTGCTGATTCCCCTGACCGGCCTTGGAAAAACCACGGCAATTACCGTGCTGGTCATTTACAACCAATATCTTTTGCTGCAGAATTTCCTTGCAGGATTAGATGAGGTGGATCAAAGCATTGTGGAAGCAGCAGCCGGCATGGGCATGACGCCTGTGGAGGTTCTTGTAAAAATCAAACTGCCCCTTTCGAAAGGCGCATTCATTGCCGGAATCCGCATCGCAATGGTGGCGACGGTATCCATCGCCACCATTGCCGCCTCCATCAACGCAGGGGGATTGGGAACCATTCTTTTTGACGGGCTGCGTACCATGAATTCTGCAAAAATTTTCTGGGGAAGCCTGTTATCTGCATTGCTGGCCGTTTTCATCGACTGGCTGCTTGGCTTCGCCGAGCGGATATGGAAGTAAATGCCTAACTGCCGCCTGGGATGCTTCCGCTGCCAGGTTTGGCTCCGCTGAGCGGATGTGGAAGTGAATCATCCTCCAGGATATCCTCTACATCCTTTCCAATAATTCATCTAATTTTTTCATCAACAGCCGGTCTGATTCCCGGCGGCGGATAAAGGAACTATCCAGCCCGTTCTTCCGAATCCGGTCAATCCAAAGCAGCGCCGCCTCCCTGCTGATATTTTGTTCCAGCATGCCATAATAAATATATGCCAGCTCATTTGACACATTCGTGTTAAAAACCGCTGGATCATCTGAGTTGATGCAGACAATCACATTCTGCGCATCATTAATCTGGTTCATTTGATAAAGCTGGTTTGCCTCCACCACATCTAAGTCTGCAATGGCCGTATTGGAAGAAGGGTTTACCTCCACCACGATGCCTTTTCTCCCCAGCTTTCTTTTCAATATTCTTTGCAGCTCTTCCACGATCAGCAGATCCTGTTCTGTAATCTCATAATGGACAGGCCGCTCCATCTCTCTCACAAATTTTTTACAATGCCTGGCTGCCACCAGCAATGCCGGATCCCAGTGGATTTTCTTTCCTGAGCAGAGCCTTTCGCAGAACTCTTTCTCCATCATTTCACAATCTTTCCCACCGGATGCAAACAGCCTGTGGTAACCAGCAATCAAAATTTCTATTGCAATGCCTTCCTGCGCTCTTTCCTGCCCCTCTTCCCAGCTCCCCTTCCAGTTTCCATAGATTTTTCCAGATAATTCATAAATCTGTTTTTCCATATATGCCAAGATCGTTGCCTGGAAATCACTGTAATTTTTACTTAGCATATCATAAGCCCAAAGATAATTCTCCAATGCTTCTACTTGCGGAATAATAATCACCGGATTCTGCCTTTTCCATTCTCTGGCCGAAATGCCAAGGGCAATCCCATGTCCAATCCTGTCCCCCGCATGGAATTTTAAATATTCCTGCGCTTCATCCATCCTTCTTAGCCCAGACAAAATATGGCGGAAATCCTCCCCGGCATGGAACGTAAAGCCCAGGCTCTGGGTATAGTCCCCATATTCATTTTTTCGTCCAATCTGTTCCACGCTGCTGTCCCTTGCCCCTTCAAAGATGGGCGCAAATACCCAGACTGGCGTAGAATTTTCCAGGCTTGCAGCATCAATTCCAACCAGATACCTGCTTAATTCGCTGTACTCTGTCCTTAAATGAATCAGATTTTCAAGCTGTGTCTTGTACTCCTTCTGCAGCTCGCCAAAGTGGAAATAGGAGCAGTCTGCCTTTCCATTTTGGAAACATTTCTCCGGTGCCGACGTATCCGGCCGTTTCAGAAAATGCATCACAAGACCCACGTGTGGGATTTTGCGGTAAGGAATGTATTCCTCGTTTTCTCTATCATAATGGCAGTAATCTTCCCGCAATATCCTCTGATAAGCGCCAAGGAAATCCCGTATCTCCCTCTTGCATTCTGACTCCTTCACCGGTATGGAAGAGCGGAACTCAATCTTGCATAAATCCCGGTTTTGCAGCTGTTCCCGGATAGCCGCCTCCCAGAAATTGTTTATATTCACATGGTTCAGAGCGGAATTCACACTGTAATGCGCCTGCTGGAAATAATCCAGCCCCTTTATGGTCTTCTGCTGCACACTCACATGGAACAGATGATTTCTCACCCGCAAATACTGCATCACACATTGCTTCATATCATCCTCCATGCCATCTCTCATCATCTCATAGAATACATAATATAAAAAAACATTTTCATCCGTGGTATGAAGCTCTGTATTCTCATGAAAAATAGATATGCAGAGCTTGTCCTTGGAAAAAGCCTTCTGCTGGGTTCTCTCCAGGCTGTTCCACAATTTTTCATAGTATAACGTAATTTCTTTGATGCGTCCATCTTGAAAATTCTCTCTGAAAAATTTCTCAAACTTCTGCCCCTTTTGAAAACTGTCTATCAGTTTTTTTACATCTTCTCCATAGGCATCAGCTCCCAGCCGTGTTCCCTCCTTCATCACAAAGGAAATTTCCAAAGCCAGATATGCCCTGGCAATTCCGCAGCCTAAGATATAGAAAATCATCTGCTTATTCTGCTCCTTCGTGCCGTCAACAAATACTCTGTTCCAGAAGAATTTACTGTTTTCTACGGTCAACGGCTCCATCAGAGAGTCCCATATACTGGAAAATGTTCTGGATACCCCTTTATGCAGATGATTTTCCGCCACCCCTCTTTCCAGAACCCTGGACAGCTGCTGATCCGCCACCTCGATATTTCCGTAAAAATAATCCAGACACCTGGCGTCCAGCTTCTCCTGATTGTTAACCATATAGACAATGGCAATCACATCCATGGGAACATGGCAGCTTAAGCTGTGAAACAAAGCCACCTTGTTATTGTTTGCAAATCCACCGAATAATTCTTCATCATTTTTATTTTTCCAGTATTTAAAAACGATGCGCCCATCCCGGTGGGAAATCAATGCCGCCGCCATCTTCCTCATAATGCGCTGATATAATTGCAAAGCGTCTTCCAGCTGCTTGGTGTCATCATTAAAATCATAATATAGGTAACATTTTTCCAGGTACAGATAAATCTCGTCATAAGAATAAATATTGTAATTTTTGCGGATATAGCCGATCAGCTGGCTTTTCAGGCGTTTTTTTATTCTTCCGGCCTCCTCTTTATCGTTTGCCCTTACAGCGGCAATATATTGGTTGATAAGGTCTTCCTGAAATGCTTCCAGAGACGTAAACGGATAGCATAAAACTCCCAGGAACCGGTTAATAGAATCATTGATCATCGCTCCACCCCTGTCACTCTGCTAACTGTAAGGAAAACAACTTTTCAAATTCTTCGGAATCAATATTTTTTTCTAATCCCTCGTTCAATCTGTCAATGAAATCCTCCAATGTCTGCCTGTCAGCATCCTTATGCGCAACGGATAATGTTTGGGTGATTTCTGCCAGCAAAGAAGCGTTCTTCTCAATGTTATTGTCCTTTTGCTGCTCCATCCTATATTTGTACAGGCATTGCAGCAGAAAGACAAAATAAGAATGCTCCCCAATCCAACTATTCCATCCTTTCCATCCTTTCACTGGCTCCGCTGATGCCTCCTGTAATTTATTCAATATTTCCTGTGCTTCCGATTGGCCATACCATACACGGTTATTTCCCGCTAAACCGTCTAGCTGTTCAATCACTTCCCTATATGTTTGGAGAGGCATCCCATTCGCAAAATTCGTTTGCTTCCCTTTAAGAATTTTGTTAACATCATTAAATGTGCGTTTGGCTACCGTAGAACTCACACCTTTATCCGCTCTTTCAAACTTTTTCCAACTATCATTTGCCACACTTGTATTTAAGCTCCAGGCTTCCTCTTCCATACCTTCTTTCATCGATTTGAGATAGTGCCTGACTATCTTTTTTAAATAAGAAACCACTTCCGCCGCAGCTTCCGCCTGCCATAGCCCCCTGGAATCAATTACCTTTAAAATCTGTACCCTCTTTTCTATATTTTCTCTGTCTGCCCCTTCTGAACCAAGTTCCGTTTCTTCTTTATTTTTAAATATAGCAACATACTGCGTGCCAGCGGTAATCTCCTGCCACCTATTCTCAACTACATCCTTGCCCTCTGCCTTTAACACCCGTGCCAGCGTATTTGATAAAATACGCCTTATCTGCATCTTCTCCCTTGGCTGCATCAGCTTTTTATCGTTACTCAAAACATTGTATATTTCATTATCAAATAATCTTATCGCAATATTCTGGGTGACAGAACTTGACATCCGATTACGGATATACGCAAATTCTTTCCAAAAGACAGAGTAAGACCTGGCAATCATTTGCGGCACATTTCCCCCGGCATTTACCCTGGCTATTGATGAAAAGGCTCTCCAGACAGCGATAACCGTGCTCTGTTCCAATTCTGCATTAACAAATACTCCCTGTCTGGGCTTTCCATCTTTATCAACTTCATATAATCTCAGCATTTCATTTAACGGGAGATTTTTATAATATGCCAAATTCAATGCCAAGTCTCCTTTCAGCAAAAAGCTGATATTTACGTCCTTCAATTCCATGTCGTTCAACGCTAGCTCTTCCTTTTCCCCCTCCTTTGACATTTCTTTATTCTCCCAACAATACTTAGAAACATCCATAACTTTTTCCGCTATGATAGGATGGAAAAACAGGTCTTTCATGGCTTCTTCCTTTAATCCTCCATAAAACCCATCTTCTTTCACCTGTTTTTCATAATCCTTTTCATAAAGAAGCCTTGCCGCAAAATCTGCCAAGATAAACAGAGAAAATCGTTCCACCGGGTTCTCTATCCGATATGTCCCTTGGCCTTTCTCTTTGTTTTCTGAACCGCCATTTGGGCTTTTTGAATCGTTATTTTGATTTTCTGTACCATCCCCGTTTTTTTCCTGTTTCTTCTTTTCGTAAATAATAGCCTTTACATTATCAAAGAACACCCGGCTGCCAGCCTCCGTCATTCCCACATTAAAAAAATTCTGCTGTATCCTGTTCCGATAATGGTTATAAATGGGCTTGGAAGAAATAATGGTATCCAACAGCAATTTCTTTTCCTTGGAATAATCCTTTTCCTTATTTTCCTTTTCCTGATTTTCTCTTTCTGCCGCAATTTCACTCAATACATTATAGACATTGTTCAGCCCACGGGAAGTATTGTCAAATAAATGATATGTATAAGGCAAGGCCTTCCATATTTTGGGAGACTCCCCAGCAGCAGCCACACTTCCCTTCTGCCCCTCTTTTTCCTTCTCTTTTTCTTCTGCTTCCTCATCTCCATAACAGAAGAATGCAGGGTCAACCCAATCCTTTAATGCCCTAGCCAGCAGTTCCGAAAGCCTTATTCCAGCTCTCTGCTGCTCGTCTTTTTGTTCCTCTTTCCCCGGATTCCCTGCTGGATCCCCAATGCAGTAATTCCCCATCTCTTCCAAAGACCAATATTTAATATTGTATCGGTACGCAGGAGGAATAATCTTTTTCAGGTATTCATAGGCAAGCATTTTTTTGCTGTCCAGCAATGTGATATGTCCAACTTTCTTATCCAAAATGTCCTTATCCAGCACATTCTCCTGCCTGAGAAAATCCAAAGCCAGAGCTTCCTCAAAGGTCTCCAAATCCCCCGAAATAAAAGTGACAATATTTTCATTCGACAAATAGGAAAGCAGAGTTTTCACCACATCCGCACACCGGTAGGTACTCAAATCAATATCATCTATAAAAAGAAAAAGAAGGCCGGAATTATCCTCCTGGCTCTTTGTCTTTACCAGTTCATCTATCAATTCGTTAAATTTATTGATAAATACCGTATCGGAATTAAACACCTTGGCTGAACGGCCCACATAATCATTCTCCGTTGTGTATTGATGAATTAAGATATCACGGTATTCCTTTTGAATGTACGTATACTGTTTCACCACTTCATCATATTTTAAATGAAGGGAGGATTTGCGAATACAATCTACATTGTGTTTTTTGTTCTCCTTTTTCTCTTTTTCCTCCCGTTCCTCTACCACTTCACCTAGCATACCCAAAATTGTTGCCATTAGATTGCCGGATTCCGACATATTTTCAGGGACAATAATCGGAAATATAATATCATTTATTTTTGAATCGCTATCGCGCTCCCTTTCCAGGCGGACACGTATTGTCTTTAAGACAGAAGTCTTTCCAGCTCCGCGGACTCCTATGATTCCGATATTGTTTGTTTTTTGAATTACGTCCTGGCTCGTGCCGCTCTGTCTCTCGTCCCGCTTATTCTCCCTTTGCTTTTTTTCACGTCCTACCGCTTGCTTTTCCCTGCGGAATTGATCTATTTGATCATAAATCCGCTGGTAAGTCGGCAGAATTAATTCGGCTTCCAAATCCGACAAACATCTTGCCCCTATTTTGTTATTATTTTCTTTTTGCTGGATCATTTTAATTCCCCCTTGTACTTTTTCGGTTCCCCTTTTCCTCTGTCAGAAAACATTTTTCAAACATGTTCTAGCTTTTTTACAATTCCGCAGAAATCCCTCCTGGCATCCTCATATTTGGAAATGTCCCTTAGGATTGCTGAAGGGTGGTATACGGCAGTCAGCGCACAGTCTTTCCGGTATGTCCATGTGCCATGCTGCCTTGTGATTTTAAAATCTGGTGAAATAATCCGCTGGGCTGCCACGCGCCCCAGGCAGACAATAATTTTGGGGTTTAGAAGAAAAGTCTCGTATTTCAGATATGGAAAACACGCTTCCTTTTCCTCCTCTTTTGGGTCGCGGTTCCCGGGAGGGTGGCATTTTAGAATATTGGTAATGTAAATTTCCTCCCTGGAAAGTCCGCAGTCCTGCAAAAGCCTGTCCAGCACTTCCCCGGAACGCCCTACAAAAGGAATCCCCTGCTGGTCCTCCTGCCCTCCTGGAGCCTCGGCAATCAGCATTATGTCTGCCTGATGATTTCCACGCCCCATGACCGGACGGCATCTGGTCTGGCTCAATGGGCAATGGGTACAGGCGGCAACATGCTGCTCAATATCATTCCATGTATATTGCATAACTCCTCCTTTTGGGATATGGCACTTTCACACACTGCAAAAAAACATGCATCCTCAGCATATTTGATTTCATAGACCATCCCTTTTTGTCTTTTCTTTGAACATTGCCATAATCTGCTCTGTAAATATACTTCTACTCTCCATATTTGGTATTGCCAGCTGGTAACGTCTCCCACCCAGATTTCCTCTCTGCGTCAAGTATCCGGTAGTAAAAAGAACGCTCCAGATATTATCAATAGAATCATAGATACGGTCATAAGCCAGATCCATGCGGATATCCTTTGTTACGGTTTCGCCAGCAATCAGTGCCTCACTCTCGCTTTTTGCCAATCCTTTGTCCGCCTTTTCAATAAAATATCTTACAATATCGTTCCCACTGGTATTTGACCAGTAATCCTGCGGGGACAAGGTTCTTTCTTTTCTAAGCTTATTCACGTAACTGACCACATCCCCTGGACAATACACATCTGAATCCCCAAACCGATCCCCGTAAGCGCCCGGCCAAAATTGCAAAATACAGGCTATCATTTGTTTTTAATGCTTGTTCAAGCATATTGCACATTAAAATCATCATTTTTTCATAGTAATTCTGCTCATTTGCTTTGGCAAAGGGTACATCATACGCATCAATAAGGATGATTACTTTCTCGCCGTAATGCTTGTGCAGCAATGTGGAAAGTGTTTTCAGGCTTCCCATCAGCACGGAATCTGGCATGGGAAAACTTTCTGTGTGATTGATATCCACCGCTGTCAACTGCTTATGCTGCTTTTTTCAATCTCATTTAATCGGCCACTATTTGTTTCTTTGGCAATTTCCAGCCCATCAAACAGCTCTTTATCACAGCCTATTTCAGAAAAGGACTAAAACATGCTCATATTTACTGATTTACCAAATCGGCGCAGCCGGGTAAATAAGTTTACCTTGCCCTATGCATCAAGAAAATCCCCTAACAAGCCAGTTTTATCCACATAATAAAAGCCTTCGGAACATATTTCACCAAAATCCTCAATGCCAATCGGCAATTTCTGTCTGCTTATACTTTTCCCCATAAACATACTCCTTATGAAAATATAAAACCTATGGCTATTTTACCACAAACATTCCCGTAGTTCTATAAAAACAAATGTTGTTCGATAAAAGACTTTGGAAACATAACAACTGTCACCGTATGATAAGCAGTCAAGCACTAAATATTGCTCCTGGCAGCTCTCTATGTCGCCAAAAGCATTTTTCCTATAGCCAAACCAAAGCTTTCCCTTATCGCCCTGGAGATACATTCTGGATGAAATAATCAGATATCCTTATTCTGCTCTATCTTTTCCCCATACTCCTTAATTCTTCTCCTACCATCCATCTCCTACAATATCAATTTATCAAATGTACCAAAAACTGTTTTTCACCCCGGCAGACTATCCCTAAGGCAGAGAACGCCCCAGCCTAATGACGGATTTGGGTACTCCTGCAGAATCGGCAGATGTTTCGCACCCCTTATCAGGTATGCTTTCACCTTCTCCCCATATGGTGCTGTCAAGTAAGGACTAACAATTTTTTATACTTTTTTTAGATTTCTTTATTTTTTCTTAATATTTTTTATTCATAATAGCTAGCCCAAGTATGATTTTCTCCCTCCCCTCTTTTGATAATCTGCAAATGTTTTCTGTAAACCTATTTTAATAAAAAATTTTCTGAATAAAGAACCCCTTCCACATTGAGAACACAAAATTTTTTTATAAAATTCCCTAAAGTATTTTTCTTGTAAAGAAGCGCTAACTTTTTCACTAAAAATTAAATTTGCATCATTAATATCCCAGTTATTTTTTCGGTAAAGATATCTAACATAGATATCTTCATTCTCATTTTTATCTGCGAAGTTAATCCAATTCTCCTCGGTTGCTTGGAAAACTTCATAATTCAAATCCCGGAATTCCTGTAATTCATGTTTATCCACTATAGATAATTCCCCAATTTTTCCATAGTTTTTAGTTTTTTTGTATTGAGATGCAACCCTCGTTCCTCCAAAAAAATTGATAAATCTGATATAAGGCTTTCACCATCAATCCTACTAGGAAAAAATAAGAACATGTCATCGACATATCTATATACTTTAACCGCCTGGTACAATAAATATTTCTCAAAAAATTGTGATAGCATTTCATCCAATACCATTTCCGCCAACACTCTCGCATAAGCAGGCCCCTGTGGTACCCCTCTTAAATCCCCAACACTTCCAAGCATTATTTTCTCATTTATAATATTTAAATATCTATATATATTGCTAAATTTTTCATGCTGTTTTATGCCTTTATACTGAATGATATTGTCAAACATTGTTTGTAAATATATGTTATCATAAAATCCTTTTATATCTACTTTCGCACAGCAAAAATTTTCAAATATTGGATACGAAAAATACTGCGAAACATCATTCTTAAAACGTATCCATGAACTTATCCATGGATAAAATACATCTCCTTCCATTCCGAAATTTAGGTGATAACTATAAGAAGAATAATCTCTTTGGAGATACATTATCATTTTATTAACCAATGCCGTTGTGACAACCCGCTCCTGCGCACCCAAAGAAATTAATCTGCGCTGCTTATCTTCCTCTTGTCTGATATATTGGTAAAACTCAATTTGGGCAGGCAAATGATATTTACCCATTTCTATATTAGTAATAATTTCTTCTATTTTGCAATAATCATAATACGAAAAAGACTTCATTTTATACAACGTCTGTAAATGGTATACCTCATCATTATACATAAAATAATTTATTTCCTTATTCACAATGCTTTCCACAAAATTTATATTATTAGAAACATGATTTACATCCATTGTATGGTATGGAATTCCTAATGCCCGAAAAATAAATTCTTCTATAAAGGTATCTTTTCTATGTGGAGGGCAATCCTTATTATATAGTGAATATAGTAATAGGTGACTTTACTGTAAAATATTTTGATTCTTTCTGCTGTATTGCTGCAGCACTGGTATTTACTATAAAATTTTCATACAATTTCTCCGCTATTTTTCTATACATAACATTCCCTTCATATTCCAAATCTGCTGTAATTTCTTACGTCCGTCTTCCACACAATTCTTTATCATCTATGTTATAAAATTTGCCTAAAAATTATCAACACCTCCTACGTTTCTTCTTCATCGTAAAACGAATCTTACTTACACAATCCCCAGATGAAATTGTTCCGCTCCAAAAACCAGCAAATGTTTGATATACGCTCTTATGGCATTGAAGAGAATAATCATCAAAAGCTACGTTATTTCCACTAACGACCATATCCATCAAATTCATAGATGATGTTTTCCAGCATTATTATTTCCAAAACAAGAGGCATCAATTCTTTATCTCAATTTACGTCATAATCCATTAACAATCTAAATTTTTCTGCATGCATTTTTTGAAAAACATAGCTTTCCCTTTCTCCTACAAGCAAGATCCTTTGATATATCCTTTTAGCAAATACTATATCATTGCAATCTAACAATTTACAGATAATAATATTATCTCATGCACCATCAAAAATCGCAATTTCCTATAAAGGAACAAAGTGGGCAAGCCCACTTCAACCCCCTCCCCCTCAATCATGAGCGGCTTGGACGCTTTGCTGCGCCGAGTGCGGTCACACAGTGACATCTTCTATTCGCACGAGTGCGCATATTATTTTTTATCTTATAGGAAAGACACTTTCACGCTTTAGCGTGACAATGTCTTTCCTAAATTAAGATAAAATTAGGGAAATGCCTTTATTATAAGCCATTTCCCTGTTTCGTAACCACAAACTATCTCCACTCCTCTTACACCATCTGAATCCCTGCAAGTAACTCTACTTCTGTAATATCTAACCCTGAATATTTTGCAATCTTATCCATTGGCAATTCTCCGTCCTGTAACATTCTGAGAGCAGCTTCCTTTCTGCCTTCCGCTTTTCCTTTATTCAAAATTGTCCTTGCTTCTGTTTCAATTAACGCCCCGCTCATCATTTCACCTATTCCTTTCTGCACATTCTCGTACTTTTTTGCGATTTCTTTTATCACATCACGTGAAAGCTCTATAATAGTACGTTTGTCAAACGCCCCAATCATCCCTTCCTGCTCCAGTTCATCAAGCCTTCTTAAAATATCCTGATATTCTGCCCGCAGTTCTTCCAGCCTTTGTTCGTTACTATTATACACCTTAAAATCCTTTTCATGTGAAAAAATATAAAACGGAATTAGCAGTAATAAGTTTTTTGAAAAAATATCTTCCAGAGAATATTCCTGTATTTTCATAATTGGAACATCATACTCTACACTTCCGCCTGGTGTTTTTATTACATACTGCATTTTGTCAGGTGTCTTTTTATAATTCCTCAGATACAGCACTGCTGTATTGGGAAATGTCACTGTCAATGTTTCGTGAACGACTTCACCTTCATCTAACGCTATCTGTGCATCATACTCGAATAATCTGATTGTCATCCGCCCATCTGGCAGACTGCTCTCACATTCAAGATGGTATTTCTTCTTTTTCTTTCCATATATGATGAAATTAGTGTCTGTTATTCTTTCCTGGTTCACTGCATCCTGTTGATCAATAAAATGCTCATTGGGATGAAACTCTATTTTTTCATTCCCTGTATAGCCCTCCCCAAAAATCTCATTGATTACTGGGATGAGCATCTGACGGCAATCATTTACGATTGTCCGGAATGCTCCATCATATATATTTCCCATATATAATCCTCCATATTTCTTAATTTACATTATACCATTTTCATATCACATACACAATTTCCTAAAAAAGCAATTTACATTTTTTATATGATGCTATCAGTCAAACGCTGTTAACCCTCTCTTTCGGATTTTGAAATACTTCTAAATATTAGTATAACATGCCCTCTTATTACACTCAATCTTTTCTCATTTCTAATTACAAAACATTTCCCTACTTTTCTAATTCAAGCCGGCATACTATCCCTCAGACACAGAACGCCCCAGCCCAACGCCGGATTGGGATACTCCCGCAAAATAGGAAGATGCTTTGCGCCCCTGATCAGATAGGCCTTCACTTTTTCCCCATACAGATAGGGATCATTATACTCTACAATCCCCCACTGCATCAAAAGCGCCGCGCTCCCTGTCACAAAGGGCGTGGCCATGGAGGTGCCGCTGCGCACCGCATAGCCGCCCCCAGGGGCGGCAGAACGTATTGCAACCCCAGGGGCGGCCAAATCTGGTTTCACCTGGTTGGTCTGCCTGGTAAAGCCCCTGCCGGAAAAATCCGCCAGCTGGTTATATCTTGCATCATACGCCCCCACAGAGATGGCCTTTTCCGCCGTGGAAGGAATTGTCAAAGTGGTCTCCTCAATCGGAAACAAAAATCCCGTCCCCTGGTTTAAAACAGCCTGGCCGGGCAGCCACAGGTCATAATTGCCCCGGACGATCCGTTCCGGCTCCAGCAAAATTTTCCAAATGTCTCCGTCAATATAATCATAGGCCGGAAGGAAATCCACATAAATTTCCTGGTAAAGATTATAGGGGCTTGGTTCTCCATAATAAATCAGCAGTTCCGTCCTATCCAGCACAAAACGCTGGGGACCTTGAATCTGGCGTATGGGTCCGACCCGGATGCCAGAGGGGTGTACCAAAACGATATCAAACTGATCCACATAAGACTTCCAAATCTGCAGATTAATGGACGTCTCATATTCTCCCACGCCCAGCTCAATCTCTCTCGCCTCGCCCTGCTTTAAAATGCCGGACGTATGGCCTCTGGCCGCCCCCTCATTCCCGGTTCCAATGGAAATGCTGGTCTTCCAGTAGTTGGAAATGTCATTGATATAGCTTTCCAGCAATGCCGTTCCGCTGTGGGAGCCATAAGTATTCCCAAAGCTGATGTTGACCGCCATAGGCATCTGGTATTCCAGCGCCTTGCGCACCACATAATCAAGGCCCCGCATCAGCTGTGTGGTTCTTGGAAATCCATTGGGTTCCTGGGTGCCAAGCTTCACAATCAGCAGAGGGCTTTCATATGCCACGCCCCGGTTCACCCCTCCCGAAGCCCTGCCGCTTCCTGCCGCAATCCCTGCCACATGGGTACCATGCCCGGAAGAATCCCGGCTTGGAACGATACGAAACCGCTCCTGCTCATCGGAACTCTCCAATGCCTGATTAATCTCCTCTTGGGTAAATTCCCGATCCAATGTCTCATCATACAATGCAAGAATCCTCGTACTGCCATCCTCATTCCGGAAATCCGGGTGGCTGTAGTCAATGCCGGAATCTAAAACGGCCACGATCACGCCTTTCCCGGTCAGATGATAACGCGCCCCCTGCAAAGGCGTAATGCAGGAAGATTGTTTCCCTTCCTGCACTGCAAAATAAAGCCGCTTGGGCTTTTCCACATATTCTACCTCCGGCGCCAACGCCACCTGCTCCATATCATTTTCCGGCACGTACAAAATCGCATACTCATTCATCAATTCCACAACCTGTATGTCAGGATTTTCCTCTGCCAGGCGCATAATATTCCCAGAATACTTTACAATCAGCTCCCACTTGTCTTCCTCCGGCTCGAACCCTACCCCCAGCTGCAGGGATTTTTCCCGTTCCCGCCCGGTGGCGTCCAGGGCAAGATTCAATAAATTTTCAAACTTCTCACTGTTTACTGCCATTATGGCTCCTGAACTTTTATTATAATATATACTTCCGGCAGCACAAAAGTTCAAACTATGGAAGAAAATTAGGGATACTCTCATCTGAGATTTTAAAATAACATATACATTTCCGGCAGCATATGGTTCAAACTATGGGAGGAAGTTTTTGATATTGTCATCTGTGATTTTAAAATAAGACAAATAAATATACTTATCATTTTCAAACTCCAGGCTGTCCATTCCATCCTCTGTAACCAGTGCAGCCGCCAGCTTTGCCATGGCAGCCGCCTGCCCTTCTTTGTCATTATATACTGTCCCGGACAGTTTGGAATCTATCACCGCCTTAAGCCCAGCCTCCGTTCCATCAATCCCGAAAAAAACAGGAAACGCGGACTCCGTATAATTTAATTTTTCATAAGCGTCAATGGCTCCAAGAGCCATCGCATCATTATTTGCCAAAACCAGCTCAATCTGATTGGGATACTGGCCAATCATCTGCAGCATCCTGTTCTGCGCCTGGGCCCGGTCCCAATTTGCTATCCCGCTTCCTAGCTTTTCCAGCTCAATCCCGCTGCGTTTTAAGGTATCTACCGCGTTCTCTGTACGGAAAATTGCATCCTGGTGCCCTGGTTCCCCTTCCAAAACCACATATTGGATTTTCCCATCCTTGTCGCGGTCAATCCAATCGTCTTTCTGTATCATTTCGGCAGCCAGCTCCCCTTGCAACGCCCCGGGCTGGCTGGCATCTGCCCCCACATAGTATAATCCATCCCACTGCTGCATGTCCTCTGCCACAGGCTCCCGGTTAAAAAAGATAATGGGCACGTCATTTTCCCTGGCAAGGTCAATGATTTCTGACGGATCCGCCCGGTCCACCAGGTTCACGCAGAGAACATTGCACCCCATGGCAATCAATTCCTCCACCTGATCGTCCTGGGTACGCTGGGAACCAGCCGCATCCCTTACCATCATTGTAATTTCAAGCCTGTCGCTTTCCAAAAGCCCAAGCTGCTGCTTTAAACATGCAATCAGCTCATTGAGGAAGATATCGCTCTGGTTATAGAATGTCACCCCTACCTGGATTTTCTGCGGCATATCTGCCTGCTGCTTTCCACAGGCACAGAAAAACTGCATACATACGCTTATCACCATCATCGCCGCCAAATACTTTCTCACTCCCATAATATACCTCTTTGCTTTACTGGCTCATTGTAAAAAGAATGTCCTGGTTTTCTTCTAAAAACAAAGTCTCTTTCCGAAGCACCGTATGAGGAACCACCTGTCCCTGCACGCTGCGGAAATAATGTCCCAGGCTTTGCGCCACCTGCGTCAAACTCTGGTATCCTGCCTGAAATCCATCCGGCACCACCAGGCACTGGACTTTATCGGTATCCAGGTAATAGACCGCTTCCGTGGAATGGCCGATTCCGTAGACCAGCGCCCCATGCAGATTGTTTGCAGCCGAACATTTTCCCGCTGTCCGAAGGCTCTTATCATCAAGGGCAATCACAAAATCCACCTTCGGCAATGATTCCAGGGAATCTTTCCCGCTCTCGGAAAAATCATCTGCAGCAAACCAGCTGATTTCTGCCCCCTTCTTTTTCACTGCGTCTATAAAGCCCTCCGCCCTGCGGGCCAAGGCTTCTGAATCAGAATATTCCGTGAGAATCCCGAATATCTTTCCATCCGCATTTCCGCTGTAATCCTTCAGCAGCTCCTCCGCCAAGGCTTTCCCCATCCCATAATTATCAGATCCGGCAACCGGAAGCCAGGAATCTTCCTTCTCCGAAAATACCCCTCCCTCTACAAGCATTATCGGAACTCTTTTTTTAACATCCTCCAATGCTTTTTCCGTATCCTTCCCCGGAGCGGGCTGTACGATCACCGCATCCGCCCCATGGTCAATTTCATTCTGAAGCAGGCTTTTTTCCTCCTCAGCCGTCAAGCCTCCGCCCGTGCTAACGATAAACAATTCCATTCCCTGATCCTCTGCCGCCATTTTCAACCCATATTTCAAAGCCGACCACTGTCCATCATCTGAATCTTGGATTACAACGGAAATCCTGTATTTGGCTTTTCCGTTTTTTTCCCAAAACATGGTAAAAACCAAAAAGGCCACGGCAAAAGCTAAAAGGAGCTCTATCAAAATAAACATCTTTTTATGATTCTTCATGATTGATTCCCCAAATTTCTTTCTCCGCCAATTCTTCCTTGCTGAAAATATATCCCTTCTCCAGAACTTTTCTATTTTCTTCTGTGTGGGGGATCGCCGGGATGCAGATGGACACTTCTGTCCCTTCATCCAGCTCGCTTTTGACGGAAAGCCCATATTCTTTTCCAAAGAGCACCTGGATGCGCTTATTTACATTGATTATCCCAACCCCGGAGCCATGCTTGGGAACTCTGTTATTGTCCGTCAATAACAGACGGGCCTCCTCCTCAGGCATCCCCATGCCATTATCAATCACAGAAAGGATAATCTTTCCATTCTCCTGCTTCCCAACCACCTTAATCTCCCCGCAGCCATCCATATCCACCATCCCATAGTTGATGGCATTTTCAAGGATTGGCTGCAGAATTAATTTTACGGTACAGCAGCCGCAGATATCCGGGTCAACATCGAATACAGCAGCAAAAGCATTTTTATACCGGATTTTCTGTATATTCATATAGCTTTTGGCATGCTGGAGCTCATCTTTGATGCTGATAACCGTCCTTCCTTTCGAAAGGCTGATGCGAAAAAACTTCGCCAGCTCAGAAATCATAAAGACAGCATCGTCATTCCGCTGGCTTTCCACCATCCAGATAATTGAATCCAAGGCATTGTACAGAAAATGGGGATTAATCTGGCTTTGCAGCGCATCCAGCTCGCTTTTTCTTCGCTCATTCTGCTCCAGCACAATCTCTTTCATGAGCTTGTCAATCTGCTCATAGGAATTCTGCACCGAAAGCCCCAGGTACCTGATTTCCTTAGATCCGCCAATATAAATTTCCGGCGTCTCTCCTGCCTCATACTCCAGAATGGAATGATTCAGCTTCAGGATAGGGCTGGAAATCCTAACAGAAACCATGCGGTTTACATACACCAGCATCATAGCCATCAAAAGCAGGAAAATTACAATAAAATACCGGATGTTAAACATTCCATAGGTAAAAGCCGAATAGGGAATCACGCCCACCAGCTTCCACCCGGTATAACTGATGGTATTGACAATCACCTTTCTGCCCTCTCCCTCAAACACCTCATCATAGACCCCATCCTTATATGCTGCAGCCTGTATGCTGTTCTCCGCCGCAATGCCTTTGCTGATTTGTATCTGGCGCGTATGGTAAATAATCTTTCCGCTGCCGTCGCACAGGTAGAAATACTGCCCATTGCTGGAAGAATTAATCTGTTTCATCATCCTTTCAATACTGGAATAATCCATATCTACAAGCAAAACTCCAGATTGGGACGTGCCCCGATCCGTAAGCTCCACCACACGGCTCAAAGAAATCACCCAATAATAGCGGAATGCTGCATCATCAAACAGATTCTGGATATGAGGCGTGGAAAAATGCATGTTCTCCATCTCCTCCATGGCCTGCTGATACCATCCCTGCTGTGTAATATCCGGGTCTTCCTTCTGCAATGCCACCGGTTCCGCTGCCACAAGGCTGCCGTAATCGTTATATACCGCAATGCTGCGCAGGTTATCCCGGTTTGCCTCGTATAAAAGATTCATCCCCCTCTGGATATCCTTATTCTGGCTGGAAAAATCACTCTCTTTTATCACATTATAATAGACAGAATCTGATATTCTGCGCATACGGACCAGGTAATCCTCCAGGCTTTCCCCTGTCTGCTCTATCAGCCTTTCTGTGCTTGATATCATCTCCTGCCTGGCGGAAGCAGAGAATCTAAGGTACATAACAATCCCAAGAATCAGCAGAAGAGAAAAGGATATCACAGAAAGCGTAAGCATAATGCTAGACTGTATTCCCCGTAATTTCAGCTTTTCTGGTCTTTTCCAATACTTATTTCCCACTATCTGCATGCTCCGTTCTGTATTTGGAAGGGGATACCCCAAACCGCCTTTTGAACACATAGCTAAAATAGTTGGGGTCAGAATACCCCACCTGTTTAGCAACGATATAACTCTTTTCGTTGGTTTCAATTAGAAGGCGGGATGCCCAATCCATGCGGTAATCTGTCAAATACCCGATAAAAGATTTTCCTGTTTCCTTTTTAAACACCGTAGAAAAGTAGGAATTCGATACTCCTAACGTTTCACAGATATTATCCAGGGAAAGCTCTGCATCTGCATAGTGGTTGGAGACATACTCCTTCGCCCTGGATACAATGGATTTTGTAGACCTGCTCCGCACATGGATTAACTGCCTCCAAAAAGAAAGGCACACATCAACCAGCCACGCTTTCAAGGCATTCGGTTCCAAGTCCAACAGGCTGCCATACAGCTTTTCCATATTTTCCATATGTCCTTCCAAAACAATTTCATTATTTGTGGAAAACCGAAACAATGCACTAACCAACTCCATCACGTCAATATGATGCTGCTGCAGGGATTTGTCAGGAAATGAAATGCGGTTCAGATACCGGTTCACTGCCTCCACAATATCCTCCTCCGAGCCTACGCGGATCATCTTAAACATGCCTGACAGCTCTGCATCATTAGATAAGGCAGGCTTGTCCACATTCCGGGGAACAATTTCCTTTATATTGATGGCTCTTGAAGCCCCATATAGAGCCCGGTAAGAAACTGCCTCCTGGGCGCTTGCATAAGACTTGGGCAGCTCCATCATATTTCTGCAGACCTGTCCAATGCCCACAGTAACCACCGCCTCAATCATACGGCGGGCATATTTGCAGAACCTATCGCATTCATCTGTCAGCTCTGAAACCTCATTTTCATTGTTAAACTGCGTGATAAAAACGGTATTCCCAAGATAGGAAAAGCTTTTGGCCTGCCACTTCTCTTCCAGACGTTCCTGCGCCTGTTTGCGGACGGAAGTGGCTAACAGCATTGGATTCATGCCCTCCAGGGCCTGAGCCTGGGAAGTATAAATCACAAGGCAGCAAAACAAGGGGCCATCCAAGGATATCTGGCAGTCGGAAAGATACCTGGGAAGTTCCTCCTCCTGGACTCTTCCTTCAATCAAAGCGGAATAGAAATCAGCCTGCAGAAGCGGCAATGACTCCATATAGTAATTCTGCAGAATTTTCACATTGCGTTTTTCGCTTATCTCCTGATCCAGCTTTGTTTTTAATTCTGTAAACACCCTGGTTAGCTCTACAGAATTGACAGGCTTTAAAATATATTCTTCCACCTCCAGATGAATTGCCTCTTTTGCATACTCAAATTCATCAAACCCTGTGAACAACAAAATTTTCGTTGCCGGAAATTCTGTTTTCACCCGGTTAGACAGCTCCATGCCGTCCATATAGGGCATTTTAATATCTGTCAGAATCACATCCGGCAAAAACTCCTCCACCATCTCCAGCGCCTTCACTCCATTATTAGCAAATCCAATCACGGAAAACCCAAGCTGTCCCCAATTAATTTTTTTCATGATAGCCTGAACGACTTCTTCCTCGTCGTCCACCAAAAGTACTGTATAAGTATCCATATCACTTTCTCCACATTTCTTTATTTCCTATATTATAACAAAAATGAAGAAAAATGCAAAAAGAACCAGAATAATATCTGGTTCTTTCTGCAGGCCTATGAAGAAGCCTTCGCCTTCCGGGGCAAGGATGGCCCTGCCCGGTGGAACATCATAATTATTTTTTCTGTACATATTTCAGGCAGTCAAGTGTTACTGCTGAAATAATGATGATACCTTCAAATACAAACTGCAGGTTTGTGTCAATACCAAGAATCGTAAGGGAGTAGGTAAGGGCTGTAAAAATCAACACACCAACCACTACGCCTGAAATCTTGCCAATACCTCCGGTAAAGGAAACACCGCCCACAACGCAGGCTGCAATGGCATCCATATCCCAGCCCTGCCCATAAGCTGCAGATCCGGAACCAACCATTCTTGCACATTCCAGCCAGGAACCGAAGCCGTACAAAACACCTGCCAGCATAAATGCTCCCATGGTTACCTTGAATACGGAAATACCGGAAACAGAAGCAGCTTCCGGGTTGCCGCCTACAGCGTACAGGTTCTTGCCGAATGTAGTCTTATTCCAGATAAACCAGATAATCGCAATTGCTGCAACTGCCCAAAGGATAATGGTTGGGAAACCATTTACTTTTGGAATAATCATATTTGGAATTGCTGGTTCAATGGCTCCGAAGGACACTCCCTTGGTGGCATAAGTGATGATACCAAAAATCATCAGCATGTTTGCCATGGTTGAAATAAAGGGATGCATCTTGAATTTTGCAGTAAAGAACCCAGCCAGGGATGTAAAGCAGGTACATAAGAAAATACATACCACCAATGCAAAAACAACACGCACTGGAATCGGAAGCCCTGTAAAGTCAAAAATATGCCCAAATACCCCGCCAGTATTAATTCCCTGGTGCATAATGATGGTAGCCGTGGTCATACCCATGCCAACCATACGTCCAATGGAAAGGTCTGTACCAGTAAGCAGAATCAAGCCTGCCACTCCAAGAGCCAGGAACATTCTGGGCGAAGCCTGCTGGAGAATGTTCAAAACATTGTTATAGGTCAGAAGGGGCGTGTTCTTTACAACAGGAGTAATCACACACAACGCTACAAAAATCAGCACAATGACAATATACAATCCATTCTGCAAGAAGAAAGATCTGCGGTTAAAGGTGTATTTGTAATTTTCCCACTTCTGTTCCCTTGCCTCCATAAAGGTAAACTTGGACATACGCAGCATATCAATCAGATGGTATTTGTGGGCAAATGCCGCATGCTTTCTGTCCTTCACCTGCTGGAGATCTTTTTCCAGCTCCATCTTAGCTGCAAACAGCCGGTTCTTATGTACGTATTTTTCATCTTTGATTTCATTGTGGTCAGAAAGCTTTGCAAGGGTCTCTTTATGCTCCTTTTCCAGCTGCTGCACCTCTTTGGAGTATTTCTCCTTTGCCAGGGCTTTTTCCCGCTCACAGCTTTCCTTCACTGGCTGGAAATAGGCTTTATCAAAATTTGCTTTCAGAAATTCTTCCGCCTGCCCGATTAATGCTGCAATCTTTTCTTTGTTTTTTGCCTCCACTGCCTTGGCCTGTTCCAGCTCTGCCTGGTATTTGGCAATCTTGGCGTCTTTTTCTGCTTTTGTATAAATACGGTCTCTCTTTACACTGTCAATCTCATTCTGGATAGAGATAACCTTATTTGTGCCGTCTGCCCTCAATCCGTCAATTTCCTTTTGAATTGCCCCGACACGGTCGTCAATCGGCTTACGCAGCTTCATTTCCTGCTCAGCCGTAAGAATTTTATTATCCATATTCATTCTGCCTCCCTACAGGTATTTGGCGCTGAGCCTTAAGAGTTCTTCCTGATTCGTCTCTTTTGTATTTACAATCCCGGAAAGATGTCCGTTGGACATGACGCCGATCCGGTTGGTAATTCCCAAGATCTCCGGCATCTCAGAGGAAACCACGATAATGGTCTTTCCCTGTTTCGCCATATTGATAATCAGTTCATAAATCTCATATTTTGCGCCTACATCAATTCCTCTCGTGGGTTCGTCCATCATAAAAATCTGCGGGCCACGCTCTAACCATTTCCCAAAAATAACCTTCTGCTGGTTTCCGCCGGACAGATTTGCAATCATATCCTCCGGCCCCATGCATTTGGTATGCATCACCTTAATCTCATTTGCGGTTGCCTTGGTCATCTTCTGATTGTCAAGGGCAATGCCGGATTTGTACTCAGGAAGATTTGCAATGGTAGTGTTAAAAATCAGGTTGCCTTTTAAGAACAGCCCGTTGGCCTTACGTTCCTCTGTAATCAGGGCAAATCCATGCTCCATGGCTTCTAAGGCACTGTTAAAATTCATCAGGCGGTTTTTAAAATACACCCTTCCAGCCGCTCTGGTACGGATTCCGAAAATTGTTTCCAAAAGCTCCGTCCGCCCGGCTCCTACCAGGCCGTACAGCCCAAAAATTTCTCCCTCTTTCACATCGAAGGTAATATCCTGCAAATGAGGTTCGAATTTTGTAGACAGGTTCTGGATGGATAAAATCACATCTTTCGGCTTATTGTCCACCGGCGGGAACCGGTTCTCAAGGGAACGCCCAACCATAGCCGCTATCAGCTCATTCATATCTGTCTCTTTCGCGCTCTTTGTCATAACCAGGTTACCGTCGCGGAGCACGGATATCTCATCACAAATCTCAAAAATCTCATCCATTTTATGGGAGATGTAAATCAGGGAAATCCCCTGGGATTTTAACATCCGCATCATCTCGAACAGCTTATCCACTTCCTGCACTGTCAGGGAAGAGGTAGGCTCATCTAATACAATTACTTTTGAATTATAAGAAATTGCCTTTGCAATTTCACACATCTGTCTCTGCGATACCGACATATTCCGCATGGGCTGGGTCAGGTTTACCGTCATTCCCAGCTTCCGGAACAACTCTGAGGCTTCCTTTTTCATTCTGCCTTCATCCACGATTCCCAGGGAATTCACGGGATAACGCCCAAGGAACAGGTTATCCATCACATTTCTCTCCAGGCACTGGTTCAACTCCTGATGCACCATTGCAATCCCATTCTCCAATGCATCCTTCGGTCCTGAAAAACTTACTTCCTTGCCCTCAAGAAAAATATTGCCCTCATCCTTTTGGTATGTCCCGAACAGGCATTTCATCATTGTGGACTTTCCTGCGCCATTTTCACCCATCAGCCCCATTACCGTACCGCGCTTAAGATCCAGATTAATATGATCCAGCACACGGTTCCGGCCAAAGGACTTGCTCATGCCCCGTATCGATAAGACGGTATTATCTTTCTTATCTGCCATTTTTGTTACTCCTGTATGTGTAATTGATAGTTGCCAAATCAGACTTTATAGATATTTGTTACATCAGCTTTAAGTTCTACCTGTATGTGTAATTGATAGTTGCCAAAGCAGAACCCTCCAGCAGGGAAGATTTCTTCCCCTGCACGGGTCTGCGCATAAAAAGCTGCCAGAAAGAGTTCCTTCCTGGCAGCCCGCTTTCACAGCTAAAAACATTACTGCTTATTGTTTACTGGCTAAGCAAAGATGTGTAGGAAGCTGCATTATCTGTCTTCACCATGTTGATTGCAAATGCATCATAGTTCTTCGGCTCAGCAAGACGGTTTGTAATGTTAGACTCAGTCTGTCCATCACCAGCAATATACTCAACATCAAGATTCAGAATATCATCATAATTCTGAAGCAGCGGCTGATAGGTAGATCCTAAGAAGTTATCGCCAGAATTGTAGATATTCAGCCATACCTTCTTTTTTGCATGGGAGCTTTCGTCAAGCTGGTTGGATACCGGATCATAGATCTTTGTGGAATCTGTGAAGTCCTGATAGTTGTCAGCTGTAACCGCTACATTCAATGCGTAATAGGAACGCTCTTCTTCCCTGTATACATATACATCGTCTGTCAAAACATTGCCTGCTTCGTCTGCAGTTCCGATTCCTGTGTCAATGTCAACGCCGTCTAAGGCATTACGAAGAACTCTTAACGTCAAATATGCCTGTACGTCTGCATGCTGGCTGATGGTTCCGCCGTATCCTTCTGCGATAGCTGCAACTGCATCGCTGTTTGCATCATAACCGAAGGTAGGAACTTTATTGGAATTGGACCATGCATTGAACATGGACATTCCCATACCGTCATTGTTAGAAACTACAACGTCAATCTGGTCGCCGAAAGAAGAAGACCATGTTCCGATTGCATTTCCTGCGGTAGCTGCATCCCAAGTAGCTCCTTGAGGATTCTTCATTTCCTGGGAAGCAAGCTCGCGTACCACATATTTCTTGCCGCCCACTTCAATTTCACCGTCCTGTACCACAGTTGCAGTTCCATCTGTGTTCGTACCTACAGGATCGCTGTTGATGCTGCCATCCTTGTCCACACCAGTTCCAAGAGCCTTGCGGACACCTCTGGTACGTGCGATAGAATCATTGTGCCCGATATCGCCGATTGCCAGAACATAGCCAATCGTTCCGTCACCGTTACGGTCAATCTCATCAATGTGGGCTTCAATATATTCTTTTACCATGGTTCCCTGAAGCTCTGCACCCTGGTTCGCATCAAATCCTACATAATATGTATTGGCATTAAAATTCAAAGCTGCTGAATCCAATTCTCCGGTAGAGCTGTTGGAGGGCTGGCGGTTGAACCATACCAATGGCTTATCTTTATTGGCTACATCCCCGGAAGGAGCAGCGTCTTCGGAACCAGCATCCTCACCTGCATCAGCGTCATCCCCTGCATCATCAGCTGCAGGCTTCTGGGTCTCCTCCTTGTTATCTGCTGGAGCGTTGCCGCCTCCGTTATTGCCGCATGCTGTGAGGGAAAGCCCAAGGGCTAATGCCAAAGTTACAGAAATAAATTTCTTCTTCATAATGAATATCTCCTTTCCTCCTGCGCTGTGCGCGCCTTGTTGATATTGACAGTATATCCCACCGCTTTTAAAGAAAAAATAGAATATTTTTGAATCATCATTGAAATTTTTACGATTTACCTTCGTGATATCCAACAATATCCAATAATTTTTCCAAAATTTTTACAGCAATACCAACAAAAACCAACAGAAAAACCTCTGGGAAAACATTCTTCCATTCCTTGTATTTTTATATTATAATAGCCTGGAAAATTGAAGCACCAGAGGGAGAATACTGTGAAACACCAGTTCAAACGAAAGGAAGAAGTGATTACCATGATTCAATACATTGCAAGCGACCTTGACGGGACATTGCTGCCAGACGGCGGCAAGCATATGGATCCTGAAATTTTCGGCCTTATTTTAAAGCTGAAAGAAAAGGGAATCCGTTTTATCGCCGCCAGCGGAAGGCTCTGGCTGTCCTTTTAAAGCATCTTGGCATCCCGCCTGAAGATGGGATTGCTTTTGGGGATCAGCATAATGATAGGGAAATGCTGCGGTTTGCGGGTACGGGGTATGCTATGGAAAATGCTGCGCCTGGGGTGGCTGATTATGCTGACCGGGTGACGGGTTCTGTTGTTGAGGTGTTGGAAAGTGTTTTGGAGGGGTGGGGGAATTAAAATAAACTTTTTTGCATTGAAATACGGATGGAAGTGATGGGAGCTCTTCTTTACGCAAATGCGGAGGGAAATGCAGGAGCGCCCTTCCTCACGCAAATGTGGACGGAAGGGCGCTCCTGCATTTCCTGCATATTGGGGTATGGAAGTTTCCATGCAAAAGGTACATTGTCACTGATATC
The DNA here is from genome assembly GCA_947384285.1 of uncultured Lachnospiraceae bacterium. Lineage (GTDB taxonomy): Bacteria > Bacillota > Clostridia > Lachnospirales > Lachnospiraceae > Petralouisia. The sequence continues at coordinate 63,358 of CANDGI010000010.1, read as the reverse complement.
ATTATTTGAAGCGGCGGTGTCTGATGCCTTAAATCACGGTCAGAACCCCGATGGATTTCAATAGAAGGATTACCAGGAGGACTGGCGCGATAAAGCGTATCATGACAACATATAGCTGTTTCCTGCCGAATCTGCATCCGCTTTTTTCCACCTCATCAATCACTGTCTTTGGTTTTAATATCCAGCCAATCAGAATGCAGGTTCCGATTGCTACCAAAGGCATCAAAAAGTTGTTGCTGATATAATCCATGATATCCAGAATCTGGGCGTGGGCGCCATTGGGCAGGACAACGTCAAAATACAGTGCATTGTAGCCTAAGCATACCAAAACAGCTCCGGCCAGGGCAATTACCGTCTCCACAATTGTGGCTTTTGCCCTTGACATATGGAACTGATCCATAAAGCTGGACACAATAGCCTCCATAATTGAAATTGCACTTGTCAAGGCTGCAAACAGCACCATGGCAAAAAAGAGTGCGCCGATGAGGTTCCCGATTTTTCCCATGGAGGAAAATACCTTTGGCAGGGATACAAACATCAGGCCAGGACCGGATGCTTCCATTCCCTCTCTGCCCATAAAGGTGTAGACTGCCGGGATAATCATAACGCCTGCCAGAAATGCAACTGCCGTATCGCAGATTTCTATCTGGTTGATGGATTTTACCAGATTTGCATCATCCTTCACATAGGAGCCATAGGCTATCATAATTCCCATTGCAACGCTAAGGCTGAAAAACAACTGCCCCATAGCATCTAAAAGCACTGTAAAGAATTTCTTTACGGTCAGCCCTTCCAAGTTGGGAATCACATAAATACGAAATCCTTCCAGCCCGTTTCTTGTAACTCCGCTCTCATCTGTAAAATGGATGGTCAGGGAAAAGATTGCAATTCCAACAACCATAAGAAACAGCAATGGCATTAATATTTTTGAAAAAGACTCAATGCCCCGGTTCACGCCCCGGAATATGATAAAAGCTACAGCCAGAAGAAAAACAACCATAAAAACCAGCGGCTCCACGGTTCCTGTAATATAACCTGTAAAGTACCCGTCAGCTGCTGCGCTGCTGCCTTCTCCTGTCAAATAAGCAAGCAGGTATTTTACCACCCACCCGCCAATCACACTGTAATAGGGCATGATAATAACCGGAACCAAACATGCAAGCACTCCGAGAAATTTCCACTTTTCCTTTAGCTTTCCATAAGCTGTCAAAGGGCTCTGCTTTGTCTTCCTTCCTATGGCAATCTCAGTGGTCAGCAATGTAAATCCGAATGTAAGGGCTAAAATCAGATAAATAACCAGATACAGCCCTCCGCCGTCCTTTGCCGCCAAATAGGGAAACCGCCAGATGTTTCCTAATCCTACTGCGCTTCCTGCTGCTGCAAGCACAAATCCAATTGATCCTGAAAATGAATGTCTGTTTTTTTCTTTTTCCATGTTTCCTGTGGGGAAATCCCCGCTCCCTTCCTGTATAATAATCGACTTAAACCTCTGGCGGACAGCCAGATTTTAAGCAGCTGTTCTTATTATACATAAACAAACCTCTCTTTTCAAACATTTTTCTAGTATTTTCTGCTTCTTCTGTTCCTTCCTATTCAACCTGCCCTTCTGTTCCAATATGAATCCCATAAGAAATCCCCTCCATAAACCGGTACAGCTCTGCTGCCTGCTCCCCGTCCATTTCCTGTGTTTTTGCACCCACGGCATAAACAGGAACCAGCTGCAGCCGCGATTCATTTTCCGGCGTCACTGTCACTTTCAGCAGCACAGCAGCGCCAATCTCCTGATTAAAAATATAATTTCCAAGGCTGTAGGCAATGGGCTTCCCATTATAATACTCTATCCCCTGCAGCACATGGGGATGGGCGCCAACCACCAAATCCGCCCCTGCATCTATGTATTCCCTTGCAAGCTGCCTTTGGTACTCCTGGGGCACATTCTCCCGCTCAATTCCCCAATGGACATACACCGTCAAAAAATCACATTGAGGCTTGGTTGTCCGGATTGCTTCGCAGAGGGCTGCACTGTCATAGGTGCACAGCATCCCCGGCTGCTGGTTTTCAATATTCCACTCCGCCACGGGAATTACCCTGGAAGCTGCCAGAAATCCAAATGTTTTCTGTCCTGCCTGGGCAAAAAAAGGTTCGGACGCCCGTGCTTTATCTGCCCCTGCTCCCACATAAGCAATCCCTGCCCCGTCCAATGCCTGAAAAGAATCCGCCAGCGCATCCGGCCCATAATCAAGGGCATGGTTATTGGCAAGGCTTACCACATCCACTCCCATCTCCTGGAATATTTTCACATAAGAGGGGTCAGCCCGGAATGTAAACTGTTTGTCTGGAGCCTGTACTCCGCCTGCAGAGAAGGGAAATTCCTCATTTGCCATGACAATACCGCCCTGCTGCATCTCGGACAGCAGTTTTTCTGATAATACCCCTCCAATCCCTTCCCTGTCATATTGTTCCAATACATAACTGCTCAGATAAATATCCCCTGCAAATATGAGGGATACTTCCTGCACTTCCCCCTGCAAATCATCCCTGCCGCCATCTAAGACAGCATCTCCGTCTAAAACCGGATCAACACCCACCTCCTGGCTGCTCTCTTTTTCCGGCCTCTGGCTCTCCTTTCCACTCCCGGAATACTGCTCTTTTTTATCATAACCCTCTGCCTTGTAAAGCCAGAAACAAAGCCCTGCTCCCGCCAACGTCAGCACAAGCATAGAAACCATTGCTCTTTGAATGCTTTTTTTCATCCCATCCCTCCTCTTCTTTGCTATTGTACCATTGATTTTTGCCGCAATCAATGGTACAATAGCAAAGGAAAATTTGAAGAAAAGGGAGGGTTCTCATGGCTACATGGCAAATCGTATTAATTGTAATTACCGTTCTTTTGCTTGCAGCGACAATTGCACTTTACATAGTAGGCAAAAAATCACAAAAGAAAAAAGAAGAACAGGATGCGCAGATCGCTGCGGCTGCACAGACCATATCAATGCTGATCATCGATAAAAAGAAGATGAAATTAAAAGATTCCGGGCTTCCTGCGGCAGTCATTGCCCAGACCCCGAAAATGCTGCGTGGCTCCAAAATGCCAATCGTAAAGGCAAAGGTCGGGCCGAAAATCATGACCTTCATCTGTGAAGGTGAAATTTTTGACAAAATCCCAACAAAAAAAGAGGTGAAGGCTGTGGTCAGCGGGCTTTACATTACCTCTGTCAGGGGTCTCAGGGGTTCCACTGAACCCGTTGTAAAGAAAAAGAAATTCCTGGACAGGCTGAAAGAAAAAGCAGAAACAAAAGCTAAAAAATAGCTGCATTCTATCCTAACCTGGATAAACCAGAAAAGCAAACTGCAGAATTTTGCACAAAAAATTGTTTATAAGCGCCTCAAGCAAACTGTACATTAATTTTAAAAAGGGACCGTCATTTCCGACAGTCCCTTTTTATAAAATCATATTTAGTCATATTGAAGCATTTCTTCCATATTCTCATGGAGCCTCTGCAGATAATCCTTCATCTCATCCTTCAATTCTTCCCTCCGCAAGGCAAATTCAATATTAGCCTGAATGAATCCCGTCTTGGTTCCCACATCATACCGGTGCCCCTTAAAATCATAAGCATACATGGCCTGCTCTTTTGCCAGCCGCTTTAGGGCATCGGTAAGCTGGATTTCTCCGCCCCGGCCTGCGTCCTGGGTCTCTAAAAACTTGAAAATCTCAGGTGTGATAATATACCGCCCCAATACTGCAATATTGGAAGGAGCTTCCTCTAAAGAAGGCTTTTCCACCATATCCTTCACCTTGTAAATCCGGTCGTCCACCTGCTTTCCAGCAATGATTCCATATTTATCCACCACCTCATGGGCAACGGTCTGCACACCCAGAATGGAGGTCTGGTATTCCCGGAATACATCAAGCATCTGTCCCAGGCAAGGCTTTTTCGCCACAACCACATCATCCCCTAAAAGCACTGCAAAAGGTTCCTCCCCAATGAAATGCCGGGCAGCCAATATGGCATGGCCCAGTCCCCTGGGTTCCTTCTGGCGGATATAATGGATATTGGCCTTCTCTGAAATTTCCTTTACCATATCCAGCATTTCCTGCTTTTTTCCTTTTTCCAACTCCAGTTCAAGCTCAATGGAGCGGTCAAAGTGATCCTCAATGGAACGTTTATTGCGGCCAGTCACAATAATGATATCCTGGATGCCAGCTTCCACCGCTTCCTCAATAATATACTGAATTGTAGGTTTGTCCACAATGGGAAGCATTTCCTTTGGCTGCGCTTTTGTGGCAGGCAAAAACCTGGTTCCCAATCCTGCTGCCGGAATAATCGCTTTTCTTACTTTCATAATTTCTCCTTATAATCAGGAAAGGGTGAAATTTCCCGATTCTTTTGATTTGATATTCATGGTGATGGAACAATCTGCCAAATGCTCATAATTTACTTCCAGATTGTATTTCACCTTTACATCAATGGTATCCTCTGTCTCTGCAATATCTACGCTTTTTGCATCAATGCCGATTAAAAGGCTTCCAAAAGGCGTATTGTAGTAGGAGACGTTTTTCCTGTTTTTCTCGAAAATCATATGGACATTGGAAATGCCTTTCTTGGTGATATCCAGGGAATCCTCGGTAAGCTTAATCACATTTTTCGTATTGCCGTCAAACCCTTCCATAACCTCATCATACAGAATATAATGCTTTCCATTTTTCTTATAATAGTCGCCGGCCGTAATCACTTCGATGGGTTCCACATCTTCTTCGTCCCTGGCTGCAAACTGCAGGCCGCTGATTGATAACAGTACATCTTTTGTCATAGGTTACTCCTCAATATGTATTAATTGTGCTTCTTTGATCTCACAAGGCAATATGGAATTGGCAAAGTTTTTAAACTTTTCCGCTGCATCGCTGACGTAAAACTGATATTTCAGCGAGGACAGTGCTTCCTTTCCATCATTGGCAATCTGATGCTGCTTTAACAGCCTTCGCAATCCCTGGGCTGTTTCATATGCCGGATTCACCAGATTCACCCTGCCCCCCATAATATCCCGTATCGTAGACCTCAGCAGGGGATAATGGGTACATCCCAGAATCAGGGTGTCTATATCTGATTCCTGGAAAGATGCAAGATACCGTTTCGCCACCTCTATGGTAACAGAATCTTTCAGCCATCCCTCCTCCACCAAAGGCACGAACAGCGGACAGGCTTTCCCCACAACAATTGCATTTGGGTTATGCCTATGTATCATCTCAGTATAAATCTGGCTTCCTACTGTCCCTTCCGTTCCAATCACGCCGATTCTGCCATTCCTGGTAGCTTCTGCAGCCACCTTGGCGCCTGGCTTCACCACGCCGATAATGGGCATTTTCATTTCCGGCCTTATCTCTTCCAATGCAAAAGCGCTCGCCGTATTACAGGCAACTACAATCGCCTTCACTCCCATGGATTCCAGAAAATGAATAATCTGCCTGGAATAACGGATTACAGTTTCCTTTGACTTGCTGCCATAGGGAACACGGGCAGTATCTCCGAAATAAATAATGTTTTCCTCTGGAAGCTGACGCATAATCTCCCTGGCTACCGTCAGCCCTCCCACCCCGGAATCAAAAACTCCTACCGGGGCATACTTTTTCTCTTCCACGGATTCTCTCATCTTTGTTATCTCCATAAAATCAGGTCATACACATGTATATTACCCGTTTTATAGTAAAAATGCAAGAGCCGCCGGAAATTTTCAAAATTTTTGCATCTCAGTGGATTTTTTCCTTTATCCAATCCACCAGCGCAAACTTCACTTCATAATTTTTATTTTCCATCAAACTCTTATATTCTTCCTGTGTGAGCGCCCGCTCCAGGGACTTTTCTGCTTCCTCGTCCACCACTTCGTAAACGCTGTTAAAAAAACAGAGGTTCGGGTACATGACGCACCACCAATTATGGCCTTTCCCTTCTCCGATTACAACCTCTAAGGCTTCGTATTTTCCTGCCGGGAAAGTATAATTCCCGTAGGTCTTTTCTGGAAAATCCACCCTGGCCAGTTCTGCTTTTACTGGATAATCAAACCCTTCGGATTTTATCACCCACTCTGCCTCCCGTTCAATCCGGCTCAAATTTTCATAGATGGCCTGGCGGCTCTCCTGGATGCCGGAAACCCCTGAAAGTACGGGCTGCATGCAAGCTCCTATGGCGTCCCGCACTTTTAACTTCAATTCCTGGTCCAACTCTGTATCACTGTTTGCCCTCACATGGAACCGGATGATTTTTCCTGCAATCTCCTCTGCCATATTACTGCTGTTATATTGACGGTATCCATATAGAAGCAGCACTGCAGCGATCAATACTGCACCTGCCTGTAACATTTTTTTCATGATCAATACTCTCCTTACCCCTGAATCGTTATTTTCCTACAGTTTCTAAGAAGAGTATTGCCAAAAATTTCCTGATTTATTCTTTGCTGCGCTGGGTTTTGTAAAATCAGGAACTGTCCAAGCATGTGGACAGTCCCTTAATCATAGCAGCTTTCTATATCACTTTCCAGCTGCTTTATAAGTGCAGTTTTCCCTATCGTTTTCCAGCTGTTTTATAAATGCAGTTTTCCTTATCACTTTCCAGCTGCTTTATAAATAATTGCTTCTGCCAGCTCTTTTGCCTTTTCTTCGGTTGTAAAATATGCCGCCAGCCTCAGCGCAAAAGGAATGGCTGTTCCCATGCCGCGGCTGGTAATCACATTCCCTGCTTCTGCTACTTCCTCATAGATTACTTCGGCTCCATCCAGTTTATCCTCAAAGCCTGGATAGCAGGCCGCCTTCTTCCCTTTTAGGATTCCCGCCTGCCCAAGGACGCTTGGAGCTGCACAGATAGCCGCTGCCAGCTTCCCTTCCTCTGCAAAAGCTTTGATGATTTCATTGACGCCCGTATGGCTGCCCAGGTTCTTGGTGCCCGGCATCCCGCCTGGCAATACCACTCCGTCATATTCTGTAAAATCCACCTCTTCGAATAATGCATCTGCCAAAACGCCAATCTGATGGGAGCCATGGACTTCCTTCTGCCCCATAATGGAAATGGTTACAACCGAAAGACCCGCCCGGCGCAGGATATCCACCACTGTCAGCCCTTCAATTTCTTCGAATCCTTCCGCTAAAAATACGCCTATCTTTTTCATAATCAGTCGTCCTTTCTTTCTTATGATTGCCCACTGGTCAACGGGGGCTTTTGGTATAGTTTACGCTCAACGAACTTTTTTCAATAGCAAGCTGCTTTTTCACTGTTTTAATGTCATTGTTTTCCATGGCAGTTTCCAGCCGTTCCATCCATTCAGGCTGATCGCTGATCCAAAAGGCGGCCGTTGTATTCCTTCTCGCCGGCCGGCATATCATCACCTGCCTTCTGCAATATCTGTCAACATGTATTGATTCCTTATCATCTGCATTATAGCAAAAAGAATCGGCAGTGTAAAGTTAGCGCGAATTTTTAATATGGGGACACAGAGGTCAAGGCTGAATGGCTTTTTGGCATGCAAGCTGGGGCAATGTTTTGGCAAACTAACAATATGCAGACACGGGCGGAACGGCAGACGCCCTTTCCTGTGTATCAAAATATTGATTGTTTGTTGCAGCATTAGAGAACAGTTATTCACATTCCAACACCATAGTGCCGCATCCTGCAAGAACCAGTGTTTCTCCTGCCTGGTTTTCTGGCAGGTTGGAAAGAAGAACTTTTTTCACTTTGCATTTCAAAGGCAGCTCTGCCGCATCTTTTCCGAAATTCGCCGCAACGAGAACACGTTTTCTGGAACTTGCCGGCTCCTGATTCTCCTGGCGTTTGTGGAAAACTCCAACGCTTTCCTCGCTGGCAGTCTCTTCTTTGTCCAGGTATCGGTAAAACGCCATGATATTTTCCTGCTCCTCATACGCGGGAGCAAATCTCCCATAGGTAAATACCTCCTTGAATTCCTCTGATTTGCGCAATGCGATTAATTTCTTATAATAATGGAGCACAGAATCCTCTTCCTGCTGCTGTTTCTCTACGTTTATCTTGGAATAATTGGGATTTACCTTAAGCCATGGGGTTCCTTGGGTAAATCCTGCGCACCTCTCTCCACTCCACTGCATAGGGGTTCTGGCGTTATCCCGGCTTAACCTTGCGCATTTATCCAAGGCTTCTTTTTCCGATAATCCAGCGGCTTTTGCCACCTGGTACTGATCTTTCGTGCTGATATCATCCCATTCCTCGCTGCTGTCCCACACGCAGTTCTGCATCCCGATTTCCTGCCCCTGGTAAAGGAAGGGAATCCCACGAAGCAGAAGGCTGATAGTTCCAAGCATTTTTGTCCCGGCTTCATTTCTTGCATATTCCGGCAGGAATCTGGAAACACCCCTTGGCTCATCATGGTTTTCAATGATATTTGCCTTAAATCCCACCTTCTGCACCTCCAGCTGGGAATTTACAATGGCTTCCCTCCATTCCTTAAAATCAATGTCCGGCGCATCATACCAGCCATGCTCCCCTTCGCTGAGACAATGGGCGCTGAAATCAAAAATTGTGGAAAAATGCCCATCTTCCCCGATAAATTCCGGCAGCTCTTCTTCATGCATATTGAACACTTCCCCGACGGTAAAGGCATCATACTTTGCAAAGGTATTGTTTTTCAAATCCTTAAGCAGCTGCCCCACCCCGCGGGTCTGCTCCACTACCCGAAAATAGCTTACAAGGCCGTCTGGCCCATCCGGCTCAAGATCTGGGAAATTGATATCTTTTTTAATATTGATAATGGCGTCAATCCGAAATCCGGCCAGACCCTTTTCCAGCCACCAGTTAATCATATCGTAAATCTCCTGCCGCATTTTCGGGTTTTCCCAATTCAAATCCGGCTGCTCCTTGGCAAAGGCATGGAAATAATATTGATCGGTTCCCGGCACCGGCTCCCAGCAGCTTCCTCCAAAATAGGAACGGTAATTGCTAGGCGGGTTTCCATTCTTCCCTGCCCGGAAATAAAAGTAATCTGCATATTCCCCTTCCGGATCTGCCAAGGCTTTTTGGAACCATTCATGCTGGTCGGAACAGTGGTTGATGACCAAATCCATTACAATGTATATGCCCCGTTTTTTTGCTTGTGCCAGCAGTTCTTCAAAATCCTCCATTGTGCCGAACTCCGGTGCAATTTCATAATAATCTGAAATATCATAACCCTGATCCACAAAAGGGGATTTATAGATAGGTGAAATCCAGATAATGTCAATGCCCAGCTCCTCCAAATAATCCAGCTTTGAAATAATTCCCTGCAAATCCCCGATTCCATCTCCATTGGCATCATAAAAGCTTTTGGGATAAATCTGATATGCTGCCTTGTCATGCCACCACTTGTTCATCTCTGTTTCCTCCTCGCCTGCATCTTTATTCAAATGACAAAATTATTTTTTCAAAACACTATCTTTTTTTGTAAGATACTGCTATTATAATGTTATATTTTTAGATTTTCTTGCAATATATTTGCCTGTTATAACACAATCCTGCTCTTTTAGGAAGGTTCTTGTGAAAACCTCCGGCTTCCGCAAGAAAGATGGCCATACGGCCCGCCGGACGGCAGGCTAAGCAGGATGGAGGGTTCCTTATGAAAAAACTAAACTCATTAATTTTAGAGCAAAAAGAGGACGCCAAGCATGGGGAATCCTTTTTTCCCATTCAGAAATATATTACCTGCCTTTCTCCCCAGTACCCGGTATTGACCACCCACTGGCACGAGGAAGCGGAATTCACCTTGATTCTCAAAGGGCAGGGAACCTACCATATTGAATTGACAGAATACGGACTGGAACCGGAAGATTTAATCTTTGTGCCGCCCCTGGCCCTGCACGCTGCTTCTGTCCCAAAAGACAGCCAATTCCTGTCCGAAACGTATGTGTTTCATATGAATTTCCTGGGCGGAAACTCCACAGATATCTGTTCCACCAGGTATTTACAGCCATTGGCACAGCATGAAATGATTTTACCCAGCGTGATAAAACCGGAACATCCTGCCTATCTCTCCCTGCGGAAGATTTTCGGCCAAATCAGCAATCTATATGACGGGGGAATCCCAGGATACGAGCTGGCGCTGAAGGCATTGCTGCTGCAACTGGTTTTTCTGCTTCTGCAGTTCAAAGAAACCGCACCATCCTCTGACGCCTCCAACGCCATCCATTCCGAAAAGCTGAAAACTGTCCTGGACTATATGGAACTGCACTATATGGATGCCATCGCTGTATCTGACCTTGCAAAAATGTGCTATTTCAGCGAATACCATTTTATGCGTTTTTTTAAGAAGCATATGAATATGACCTGCATGGAATTTTTAAATAACCTTCGGCTGGAAAAAGCCGTAGAACTGCTGAAAGACGGAAACGCTTCCATTCTGGAGGTCTCGCTGTCTGTGGGATTCCATAATCTCTCCTATTTTCACCGGGCATTTAAGAAGAAATACCGCATGACGCCTGGAGAGTTTTTGAAAAATGCCGACTATGAATAATAAAGGGGACAATCTATGTTTCAATACGCAGGAAAGAACCATCCTGCCTTTGCCCTCGTATCCCAGATTCCAGGATATTCCCCATGCCTATTGCGGTGCTTTCCAGCCTGGAACGAATATTTTTACTGCAAAATCTACCGAAGGCTTCCTGGCTGTCTATGATTTGAACCAGATGAGCCTTCTTAAGAAAACATTTCAATGGAAACTTATCAGCTGCTATTCCAACAGACCCCATGTTTCTCTCAAACAGGTTTATGATTCTATGAATTGATGTTGTTCCGCAGCCAGATGCTTCAAAATCTTTCTTGCGCGGACAGCAATTGCAAGGCTTGCCGTACCGGAAAATAAAATAACCACATATTCACGCCCTCTGCAAGCTTCAAAGAGAACGCCATAGAATGCGTTGCCCAGTGGCTGTGCACACATGGAAATGGTAAGAATGACAGCAATCACCTTTCCAATTAAAGTTTGCGGGGTTTCCGTCTGAATCAAGGACATCATCTGTACCGCAAAAATGGTTGAACATACCATAATTGCAAAACAGCATACGGTTAAAACAATATATTGTATCATTCCAGACGAAAACAATACCAACACTCCGCTGATAGGAAATACACATACCGCACAGGCAATGACCAGATTGCCCGATTTGTGGACTTCCAGTTTTTTTGCAAAAATGCCTGCCCCAATCCCTCCTGCCAATCCGCCTGCCGCCAATGCCCCTTGTGCAAAGCCATAAAGCCTGTTTGCCTGTGAAGCTTCCAGATCCAACACTTCTGTAACCAGATATGGCAATGCAACAATAATCATTGCAGACAAGAACAAATTAATTCCGCAGACGGTTAGGAGCGCTTTTCCAATCACAGGCTTCTCTTTTCGGATAAAATGGATGCTCTCTGCAAAGTCCGTCCTGGCTGTCTTCCATATGCCTCCGCCTTTAGCCTGTTTCTGAAAGGGTATCTGGATGAAAATTTCCATAGCTGCTGACATAAGAAAGCAGCATGCACAAACGTACAAGATTGGCTCTAATCCATATGCACTGTATAAGACACCGCCAAGGACAGGCCCGATCAGGGATGCAAAGGAGCTGACCGTATTGATGATAGAATTTGCCGCCATAAAATTATCCTGTGAGACCAGCACAGGAATACTTGCCTGCACAGACGGCTGGTACGCGCCCGCAATTCCATATAAAAGCATAAGGGTAACCGCCAGAAGAAAAACAAGGCTCACGCTATTCATCAGCAGGGAAAAACCTAGGATAACCGCCGCCGTAAAAAAATCCAATAGTACCATAATATTCCTTTTATTTACCCTGTCCGCCACTATGCCGCCAACAGGGGACAGCAGGATGGCAGGAATAAAAGCACACGCTGTAACCGTCCCATAAAGGGCAGATGAGCCGGTCAAATTTAATAGATACAGCGGCAAAGCAAATCTTATGATGGCATTCCCAAACAGGGAAATCATCTGTCCGATGACTACTAACGTAAAATCCTTTGAAAAAAGTTTTTGATTCATTTTGAAACCTCCAATTCTTCATTGATTTTAAATACCGTACGCTGGTATGTAAATATTTTAAAATATTGTGGTTATGTGCCGCACAACCACAATGCTGTTTACCAATTAGATCTTCCTAAAAATCTGCTTACCTGTTTTTTTCATAGATAAATGCTAACTCTTTAAGCCTTTCTAACATCTCATCATCCACTACATCCAGTCCAAATCCTTGCATCATCTGGCCAAATATCATAAATTTACGGTAAGATTCTTCCACTGAGCTGTCGAATATCATAGGATTCATCCAGACATTTGCCGCAAGCAGAATCAATTCCGCCAACTGTTCTGGATAATCCGTTTTAATGGAACCATCCGAAATTCCCTGCTTAATAATCGGCACAATATAGTTTGGCGCCGCTTCTTCTATGGTATCATGCAAAAGGCTAAAAAGAAGCTTCGGATTATTATGAAAATCCGGGGCCACGGTAAAGATATCATCCTGCACCGGCCGGCTGATGGATTCCTTAAAAATCCTTTTCAGCTTCTCCCTTCCGCTAAGACCGGAACTGTCACGGATATCTGCAAGCATCTGATTGGATTCAGCCGTCATTTGGTCTGTCACAGCAACTAAAATATCTTCCTTTGATTTAAAATGATGATAAATAGCGCCTTTGCTAAGACCGCCTAAGTGATCAATAATGTCCTGAATCGAGGTATGCTCATACCCTTTTTCCATAAATAAGCGAAATGCAACATCTAAGATTAAACGAACGGTTTCCTCTGGATGCTTATTCCTTGCCATTCTTCTTTCACCCTCCTTAACATACTGTTAGTATGTATCATGTTATCATACCAACAGTATGTTTGTCAAGAGGCTATTTTCATATCTTCATTCTATTATTAACTTCATGAATGGCTCTGCATTTTCCTGGCTGAGGCATTTTAAGCATTTCTTTCATGGATGGCTCTGCATTTTCCTGGCTGGCTCATTTACATTTTTAACCAGAAAACATAATATTTTCCATTATATTTTCTTCCTCTTTGCAGATAATAACACCATGGTAAGCAACAACGTTTCGAGGCGGACATCATTCCAAGGAATGAGCCATTTCGGAATGATGTTCTTGCCAGAAAGAAAACAAGAAGAAAAATATTTGGAGGTGAATCGAAATGGCTAACAGCAATTCTGGTTCTAACACAAGTAAAATGGCAGTACCTCAGGCAAAAGAGGCTATGAACCGTTTTAAACAGGAAGTCGCATCTGAAATCGGCGTACCTTTGAAAGAAGGCTACAACGGTGACTTAACTTCTGCTCAGGCTGGTTCCATCGGCGGAGAAATGGTTAAGAAGATGATTATGAAGCAGGAACAGCAGATGTCTGGCGGACAGCAGTAACCTTTATCCAACAGAAAAAACTGCACAATATAAATCCCCCTGCCTTGGGAAATTCCAGGGTGGGGGGATTTTATCGTCGTCGTTGTGCCTGCAATATTTTTATTACACAGTATCTGTATTTCCATTTACTTTCACTTCCATCTTTTGTATACTATAAAGCAGCAGTTACATATTTTTTGAAAATTTTTCACAATATTATTTTTTCGGGAGATTCTACAGAAACTTTTTCACAATATTATTTTTACAGGAACATTTTACAGGAACATTTTCACAATATCATTTTTACAGGAGATTTTTTATGGAAATTGAACGCAAATTTTTAATCCAATCATTGCCGGAGCAACTGGATTCCTTTCCCTGCCGCCAGATTGAGCAGGGATATCTCTGCACCGACCCAGTTGTGCGCATCCGCAAGGAAGATGAGGAATATTACCTTACCTACAAGTCCAAAGGACTGATGATCCGGGAAGAATACAACCTGCCCCTGACCCGTGAGGCTTACCTTCATCTGCGCCCCAAGGCAGACGGCATCCTGATTGCCAAAAAAAGATATCTGATCCCCCTGCCGCCTTGCTACACCATTGAACTGGATATTTTTGAAAATGAGCTCTCCCCCCTGGTCCTGGCAGAAGTGGAATTCCCCACAGCGGAGGAGGCAAATGCTTTTATTCCTCCAGAATGGTTCGGGGAGGATGTAACTTACTCTGACAAATACCATAACAGTGTGCTGAGCCGGAGATAAGCATCGAAAACGGGCTGCAGACAGGAGCTATCCTGCCCACGGCCCATTTTCCCAGCTTCCAATGGGATTACACATTTTGGTAATCCACAGAATACCGGCAGCCCCTACTCCCAATTCATCATGGAAATATCCACCTGGAACACCTGCTGCACGTCCCTGTTATACGCATCCGGCACATTCCGGTAAATCTGGTACAGCTTACGGTTCAGTCCGCCCAGGGAGATATAGCTGTTGGTCATATCGATCCCAAATTCCTGCTGCAGCTTTTCCCCGGTTCCTGCCAAATCTGCGCAGAGCTGCTGCTCTATTTTTTTCTCCAGGCGCCACTGCTGGGAAACAGAATTCATCTGCCCCGATTTCAGCCTTCCTTTTCCTGTAATGGAGACCGTTACAACTGGAAGCTCGCCCTCCTGTTCCATAGATTTTTTCACACGGATATCTGAAATTTCCACCACCAAATCCCTGGAGGGCTCACAGATGAATTTTTGCAGAAGGCCCTGGCTTAAAAAAGCCTCCATGGCTTCCTCCACGGCAAGTATCCCCTGATAGCGGAAATTAGAAACTGCTGCATACCCATTGACCACAGGCCGGTTTCCCTTCTCCTCCAGCACCGGAATCAGCAAAAGCTCATTCTGGTTGTGCCATTGGTTCATCAGATTTCCCACCGTGGCAATTTTATTCTGCTTAAAATCCTTCTGGCTCTCCAGCATTTCCTCCAGATACGTCCCCATGGACCCTTCCGTCTCTTCTGTCAGGCTTAAAATCTCTGCCGCAGACCCATTTCCCACAAAAAGGCTGGTATTCCTTGCAGAAGCCTCCCTCTGCTCCCAGGCAGATAGGAGAGCCCGAAGCTGCACAGCATCGGAAAAAATATCCTTTCCCAGCACCACTGCTTTCATATGGTTATAATCTAACATGCGGTTGGTATTATTCTCATAAGATTTTTCCACATGGTACATATCTGCCCCTTCCAGGGATACCCCCATGGCAGTATCCACCGTTTGTCCTTTTTCTGAAATCTGAGCCAGATCCGGAAAATCAAAGCTCACCACCAGCCCCTGGGACTGGCTCGCCTGCCCTTCATCCTCTTTGCCGCCTGTCTCTTGTCCCTCATCCTCTCCGCCGTCCTCCTCTTTGCCCTCTGCCTCCTTCAGGTCAATGCCCACTGCAAGGGGAAAACTGCGGTGTTCCAGCTCCGTAGCCGCACATCCGCCCATCATCATCCCTGCCGCCAAGAGCAGCATCACAGCCCTTGGTTTCAAATTTTTCCTCTTCCACGAGATGGCAGAATTGCTCCAAAAAGCATAAGCCGCTCCTTTTTCTTTCACTTCTCTTCTCCTCCTTTTTCTCGTTTCACCCGGAGCCTGGCACGATGGGCAAAGGGCGCCGCCAGCAAAATCACCGCCATTCCCGGTAGGACAATCCACTTCTGATAAATCCCATACACCTCCGCCAGAAATGAATTTGCAAAAAATCCCATTCCAGCCACAAAAGCCAATGCCAGCGAAATGCACATGCTTATGCGGCTCCCGGATTCATGGAACAGCTCCTTTAAAATCAGCGTGCTCTGGAATACCCCGGTATGCATCAAGGCAAACAAGGCGAAAAACCATACGGAAACCATAATCACGTCCTGCCTGGTAAAAAAGCCGCCTGGCAGGTTTACCATGCTCATCAGCGTGATAATGGGACGCTTCAGCACACCCATGGTATTTGTCCCGAACACCCCCAAAAGTATCAGGTAAATTGCTGCATTCAAAATGGTAACGCTAAACAACGCCGCCCTCCCACAGGAAGCAATCTTCTCTGATTTTTTACAAAAGGGCTTTAAAAATAAAATTGCCGTCAAAGGCAGCAGGAAAATCCAGTAATCCACGCCGCCCTTTAAAATATCAAGGCCGCTGGAATAAAAAACGGGTGCCCAATAATCCGCATGAACCTCAGCCAAGGATAAAACCAGCATCACAAGCAATGGAATCCCTAAGAACCAGAAGATAATTTCATAAACCCTTGCCCTTCCCTCAATTCCCCGGATGGTTCCATAGCCTGCCAGGAAAAGCAAAAGGATGCTCACCCACACATAGGATCCTTCCGGCAGCAGCCAGGTGAGCGCCAGAACGGCTGCCTGATACAGCACAAACCCGGAGAGGGTTATAAAATACAGGTAATAAAACATCATAAAGATATCCCCCGCAAGCTGCCCTACGGCATCCTTCATATATTGATAATAGCTTCCCTCTATGTTTTGGATATTTTTCTGTATGAGCCACAGCATCAGCCCGCCGCCCGCCATCCCAAGCAGAAGGCTGAAAAGCCCGTCCGCCCCCGTCATGGAAGACAGGAGGCCTGGAAGCTGCAGGCTGCTTAAGCCAAAAATATCCAGAATCAAAAGCCTCCTTACCTGCCGCAAAGATATTTTCCAATTATCTGCAAACATACTCATCCCTCTCTTTTCACTGGTCTTTTCCTTGATGTTTCAATTTCAGCCTGGTGCGCGCGCCATCCCTGGTATAGATGGGGCGTTTTTTCAGGAAATCCAGGGGAAGCCGCAGAAATGTATCCCGCTCATCCCGGTATCCGTTCAGGTCTGCCCCCACAAAGGGCGACAAATATGGAATGCCAAAGCTTTCCAGATGGGACAGGTGGATCAGGATGCCAAGCATCCCGATCAAAAAGCCGAAAAATCCCATGGATCCGCACAGGAAAATAAAAGCAAATTTCAAAATGCGGAATGCCGTGGCAAATTCCTCATTGGGCACCGCAAAGGAACAAAGAGCCGTCAGTGCCACAACAATAACCACAATAGGGCTTACAATATTGGCATCCACTGCCGCCTGGCCGATAATCAGGCCCCCCACAATCCCAATGGTATTCCCATTTGCCCCTGGAAGCCGCACGCCCGCCTCCCGCAGCAGCTCAAAAGCCACCTCCATCAGAACAATTTCCACCGCCGCCGGAAAGGGCACCCCCTGTCTGGCTGCCGCCAAGGACAGCAGCAAATCCGTGGGCAGAATCTGGGTGTGGAAATTGGCCATGGCCAGATAAAGCCCTGGAAACGTCATGGCAAGAAAAGAGGCTAAGTACCGGAGCATCCTGGTAAAAGAAGCAATTTCCCATCGGCTGTAATAATCATCGCTGGTTTGGATGAAGGTATTGTAGGTTGCAGGAAGAATCAGCGCCACCGGGGAATTATCCGACAAAAGCACAATCCTTCCCTCCAAAACAGCCATGGCCGCCCGGTCCGGCCGCTGGGTGGTCTGAAACTGGGGGAAAGGAGAATATTTCCTTTTCTCCGTCAGCTGTTCGATGATTCCGCTGTCTAAGGCGCCGTCAATCTCAAATTCCCCCAGACGCTTCTCAATTTCCTCCAGCATGCCGGGGTGGATCAAATCTTTCATATATACCAGATCCACATTGGTATTGGTCCGTCTCCCTGCAAAGCTTTCCTTTACCTTTACGTGGGGGCTCCGCAGCCTTTTGCGGATCAACGCGGTATTCAGTTTGATGGATTCCGAAAACCCCTCGTTGGAGCCGCGGATTACCTTTTCGGACTCTGTCTCATATACGCCCCTGCCAGGATACCCCTTATCAGGAATTTTTAAGGCCTTTGCATAGCCATCCAGGAAAAACAGAGCATCTCCGGTGAGCATGCCCTGAGCCGCATCCTCAATGGTTTCAAAGGGCTGGGAATCTGAAATATCATCTACATTTTTTTCCACATAAGAAACAAGCTCCTCCTCTGGAAGCTCCCGCAGCGTCTGCAATAACTTTCCCACCGCTGAATCCTTCCAGTCCACATTGCTTATGGCCACTTCAATGTAGGCAATGAAGCATTCCCGCTCCAGCTTCTGCCCTACCTTTATTTTCCGTTTCTTAATATCTGCACAATCAGAAAAAAGCATTTCAAACTGATTCATATTTTCCTTCAAATCCGGGACAATCTGGACTGACATATTGTTCTCCTTTCTTAATGAAATGCCCCCTTTGCTTCACTCCGGCGGCAAATCATCGGAAGGCATTCCGAATAATGCTTCGCATCAGCCTTCCTCCTCAAAATTAAGAAAAGGATAAGCTGTCGAAGCCTATCCTTTTTCTTACGCTTATTATTATGTTTTCCCTGTTTTTCCTTTTTATTCCTGTTCCTGGATAATATTTTTCACTACAATTTCCTGGTTTTCCACATGATGGCTTACAATCTCCACCACGGCCTGCTTATCCCCCCGTTTCAGCCCTTCGTAAATTTCCTTATGTTCCTCAATCAGCCTGGGATAACTGCTCTTATTTTTCAGGTACTCCACCCGGTAACGGTAGATTTGCTCCCTGAGATTGTTGAGCATATTCATAAGCTTAGGATTATCTGCCGCCTGGTAAATCACGTCGTGAAATTCCACGTCCGCCTGGGCAATCTGCTTTACATCCCCGCTCCTGGTACTCTCCTCAAAATTCTTCAATGCCACGAAGAGTTTTTCCAGATGGTGCTCCCCGATATTCTCACATGCCAACCCTACTGCCAGCTCATCCAGCGCCTTTCGGATCTGAAGGACATCCTCCATATCCTTTTCCGTCATCTTGGCAACCTCCGCCCCTTTTCTTGGCGTCGTCACCGCCAGCCCTTCCAGTTCCAGCATGCGGATAGCCTCCCGGATTGGCGTCCGGCTTACCCCAAGCTTTGAAGCAAGCTGCAGCTCCATCAGCCGTTCCCCCGGCTTAATCTCTCCCTTTAAAATAGCCTCCCGCAGGGTATGGAACACCACGTCCCGCAATGGAAGGTATGCATTGGTATTTAATTCTAATTTGTCTGTCATACTCCGCCTCTCTCCTTCATCTTTGGGCTTCCCTTAAAATCTTCCTTTCTCGTATCAACGGCTTTTGAGGCTGCAGTCCTGCGGGGAGAGGATGTGGGATTGTTGTAAATATCCGTCAAATACACCTGCCTGGCCAATGCTTTGCCTCGGATTTTTTGGCATGCCTGCCTTGCAAGCTTCTCGTCCTGGAACAATCCAAACACCGTTGGGCCGCTTCCGCTCATCATGGCATTCAAAGCCCCGCCGTTTATCATTTCTTCCTTTATCTGTGCAATGACCGGGTAATTTGGAATCGTAACGCTCTCCAGCACATTTCCCATATGAGCCGCGATTCCCTGTAAATCCCCTGCCTTGATATCCGCAGCCAGCGCTTCCATATCAGGGTGCAGCGTATTGCCATCCAAGTTCAAATTTTCATATACAAATTTTGTGGATACGCTGATGGGCGGCTTGGCAACCAACACCTTGCATTTGGGCATAGGCGGCAGTACAGTCAGCTGCTCTCCTATCCCTTCTGCAAGCGCTGTCCCCCGCATCACACAGTAAGGAACGTCTGCCCCAATCTTTACGCCTCGTTCCATCAGCTCTTTCTGGGAAAGCTTAAGCCGGTACATCCGGTTCATCCCAAACAGCACCGCCGCCGCATCCGAGCTTCCGCCTGCCATTCCCGCAGCCACCGGGATAAATTTCTGCAAATCAATGGCCACGCCCCCCTCGATTTCAAATTCATCCATGAGAAGCTTTGCAGCCTGGTACACCAGATTATTTTCATTTTCTGGAAGATAAAATAAATTTGTCTTTACCCTGATTTCTGGCTTTTTTATTTTCCGCAGCACAATCTTATCATACAGGTTAATGGTCTGCATCACCATTTTTACCTCATGATATCCATCCTCCCTGCGCCTGAGCACATCCAGACCCAGATTTATTTTTGCCAGGGCTTTCAATCTCATCTCAAACATGGCATCTCTCCTGTATTTTGTATACACTTTTTCCTGTTTATAGTTAACCATTTTTTCCGTAAAAAGTCAATATTTTCTGTATTTATTCCTCTTTTGACAGATTTCCTCATATGCACCTTGCATAAAATTTGCCCATCTGTTATACTAATTTTAATATATTATTGCCAAATACCCTAAATCTTATTGGGTAATTTTGAGGAAGGGAATGAGTGATTTGTTTAAAAATTTTTTGTCGAAAGCACAAAAGCCCCAGCAAGAGCAAATGGAAGCCGCGGCAGCAGGTTCTGCAAAGAACGCTCTTTCTGCAAAGGAGCAGAGCCAGATTATTACAGAAATCAGCGATATGATGGAGACGCTGGGCTTTGATACGGAACATTTATTCTGGATAGCTAAACAGAACAAGGAAGCCTTTTCCACCCTTGTAAACCACAATCAGCAGATTGCAGCTTCCTCAGAGGAGAATTTGGAGCAGGCTACTTTTGTAGAGAAGAAAATCCAGCAGGTCAACAAGAACAGCGAAACCATGAATGAACACATCCAGATGGTGGAGGAAAAAGCCGATGCCATTTTAAAAAACATCATAGAAAAAAACGAAACCATCAAAGAAACCTACCGTATGCTCCAGGACTTGAACGACGCTTTGCGGCTGACCCAGGAAACCAACTTAAAGCTGCTGGAATCCTCCCAAAGCATCCACAAGATTGTGGAATACATCAAGAATATTTCTGAAGAAACTACCTTGCTGTCCTTAAACGCCTCCATCACTGCCGCACATGCAGGGGAAGCCGGCAAGGCATTTGCCATTGTGGCGGGAGAGGTAGGGAAGCTCTCGGATGAAACCGATTCCTTCATCAATGAAATTGAAGATATCGTAAAGGAATTGGAAGAGAATATCCACAACAGCCATGAATCTACCAAACATTCTGAAGAATCCATCCAGAAGCTGAACGGCTTTGTGGAGAGCACTGTGGGCATCCTTACCGGAACCCACGATTCCCTGGAAGATATTAAACGGAATATGGGGAATTTAACCACTGTTTCCAAGACCAATGTGGAAGTATCTGCAGACGTAACGGAAGCTCTGGCGAAATTGACAGATACCATCTCCACTTCCGCCAGCCAGTCCCAGGACTCTATTGACCTTATTGCCCAGCACCAGAAGAAAACAGACACGCTGCTCTCCTGCTGCGACAACATCAGCTCCATGTGTGAAAGCCTTCAATATAATATGTGCTCCATCAGAGGTGACAACGAAATTGCCATCGGCATCAATCCCTTCACCTCACCCAGCGATATAAAAAATATGTATCAGCCGGTGCTTGCACGGATTTTTGATTCTTTGGGATGGAAGGTCAAGATTATCATCGTAAAAGACTACCTTTCCCTGGGCGAACAGATTCAAAAAGGCACCATCGACGGCGGATGGTTCTCCCCTCTGGCTTACATTACCGCAGCCCAGATGACGCCGCTGGTTCCCATTGCCACCCCTCTCATTAATGGGAAAGATTATTATAATGGCTATATTATTACCAGAAATAATTCGGGGATTCAGACATTGCAAGACCTGCCCGGCAGGACTTTTGCATATGTGGACAAGAACAGCGCGTCCGGCTATCTCTATGCAAAGCACAGCATCAAGGAAGCCGGCCTGGATCCAGAGACTATTTTTTCCAGCGTCTCATTTGCAGGCAGCCATGACCAGGTAATCCTGGGCGTTATAAACGGTGATTTTGATGCTGGCGCAACCTACAATGAAGCATACGAGAAAATGCAGAAATCCGGGACAGATATGTCTGGCATAAAAATTATTTCCACCACCGGAAATATTCAAAAAGACGCTATCGCACTCAGCAGCAACCTAGACCCTGGGCGTATTGAGCTTATCAAGGATGCCTTTATCCATTTTCATGATTTTTCCGGCATCACCACGCCGGTTACCGGTTTTGTGGAAGCAAAAGACAGCAATTACGACTTAATCCGCCAGGTGCAGAATGCAAAATAATAAAAAGGAGTGTTAATTTTTTCCTCCTTTTTCCGATATAATTGATAGAAGTAACTAAAAATATAAGACCAGGTTACGGATAACCAGATTTTCCGCCAAGGAGGGACAAATACTATGAGCGTAAACAGTGTGAATAATGTAAACAGCACAGCTTATACCACACCCGTTCAGCCAGCCAGCACAAAGGCTGCTGAGAACAACGAGACATCCAAGAAAACTTCTGATAAGGGCGTTGTATATGAGAAAAGCAATGCTTCCAAGACTTCTTCCAAGAACAGTATCTATTCTAAAGATGACATCGTTGCCCGCATGAAGAAGGATACAGAGACCAGGACTGCACAGC
This sequence comes from uncultured Lachnospiraceae bacterium, assembly GCA_947384285.1. Classification (GTDB taxonomy): domain Bacteria; phylum Bacillota; class Clostridia; order Lachnospirales; family Lachnospiraceae; genus Petralouisia. Next base: position 41,106 of record CANDGI010000010.1, on the reverse strand, counting down.
TTAGAAGCCTGGTAGAGAAGATGATGACCACCCAGGGAAGCAAAATCGGCCAGGCTGATGATATGTGGAAATTCCTTGCCAAAGGCAATTTCACGGTAAGCGCTGATGTAAAGGCACAGGCACAGGCTGACATTGCAGAAGATGGTTACTGGGGCGTAGAGCAGACCTCTGACCGTATTGTTGAATTTGCAAAAGCTTTGACCGGCGGCGATTCCTCTAAGATAGAAGAGATGAGAGCTGCTTTTGAAAAAGGCTTTAAGGCTGCTACCGGAGCTTGGGGCTCCAAATTGCCAAGTATTTCCAACAGCACTTACGATGCCGTTATGAAGAAATTCGACGAGTGGGCTGGAAAGACAGAAGAACCAGCAGCGGCTGAGACAGAATAAGCTGCATTACATGAGAATTTTCAATTGCGAAGCAATGCAAAGGAGAAACCGATATACGGTTTCTCCTTTTTTCAATGAACTGAATAATTTTTTAACCACTTTACGGCAGTTTATTTTTTTGCAAACTTTACCTTAAATACATACCACAGTGCGCCGGTAATGCACACGGAGGAATAACCGCCGCAGACGATACCTGCCATCAGTGGAAGAGCAAATTCGCGGATGGAGCTTACGCCTAAAATAAACAGCACAAATACCATAATGAATGTGGTCAATGAGGTATTGATACTCCTGGATAAGGTCTGGGTAATACTTCTGTCCGCAATCTCCATCAGGCTGGCCGGATCTTTTTTCTTTGCGCTGCCCAGGTTCTCCCGGATACGGTCAAAGATAACAATCGTTGCATTGATGGAATAACCTACAATGGTAAGCATACATGCGATAAAGGTATTTCCCACGGAGGTTTTTGCAACCGCATAGAAAGCAAGCACCACCAGCACGTCATGGAGCAGGGCAATGACTGCGCTTCCTGCAAAACGGATATCCTTAAACCGGAACCAAATGTAAATCAGCATACAAACCGTTGCAATGATGACTGCCCAAACTGCATCTGATTTCATCTCGTTACTTACCGTAGAGCTGATATTCTCTGCAATAATTCCATCTTCGCTGACGCCAAACTGGTCAATCAGCGCCTGATTCAAGGATTCACGCTCTGCTAATTCCAGAGAGCGGGTTTTAATTACCACCTGGTTGGTTCCCTCAATCTTCTGTGTCTGGACGTTGGGGTCGCCTGTCACTTCCTCTATCACTGGAACAATTTTCTCGTCAATCTCGTTGATGGAATAATCTTCGTTAAAGGTCACCGTGGTAGATGTTCCTCCAATAAAATCCAGGCTGTAATTTAAAATATTTCCATCCTTGGATTTGTTGATTCCCATTCCCACAGCGCCCGCTGCAATCAACAATGCTGATATTACGAAAAATACCATGCGTTTGCCAAGGAAATGCATCGTATTCCTTTCCTTGGCTGCTCCGTAATATTTTGCATCCTGCATGCCCAGGGCATAAAAGCATCTCATCAGCCAGCGGGTCACTACCAATGCAGTAAACATGGACAATACAATACCGATTCCTAATGTATAAGCAAATCCCTTCACAGAACCAGAACCCCTAAGCCCCAATACCACTGCCGCAATCAATGTGGTAATGTTGCCATCCAGGATAGCGGAAAGGGCTTTTTCATAACCAACCTTGATGGCGGAGCTTACGGTCTTCCCTGCGCCAATCTCCTCACGGATACGGGCAAAGATAATAACATTGGCATCCACCGCCATACCGATGGAAAGAATGATACCTGCAATACCAGGCAAGGTCAGCGTAATGTCAAAAATCCAAAGCGCCCATACCGTCAATGCCGAATAAAGCACAAGGGCAAGGCTGGCGGTAAATCCAGGCACCCGGTACATAATTATCATAAACAGCATCACCAATACCAAACCTATCAATGCCGCTTTTAAGCTGGTGGAAATCGCTTCCTCGCCTAACTGGGCGCCAACCACTTTGGAATGAAGTTCTTGAAGCTCCAAAGACAGGGAACCGATTCGGATAATCGAAGCAAGCTCATCTGCCGCCTCAAAGCTTTCCATATGGGTAATCTGTGCCTTCCCCCCGGTAATCGCTTCATCCACGCTGGGCTCGCTGATTACCTCTCCATCATAGACAATGGGCAGAGTCTTTCCAATATTATCCTGGGTTGCCTTTGCAAATTTTTCTGCTCCTTCGTCTGTCAGTGTCAAATCCACCACATACTGGCGGTTTCCCATATTATCTGTAAAGGTGCCGCCCTGGGCGTCCTGGATATCCGTCCCGGACACCAGTGTTTCCCCGGCTTCATTCTGAAATTCCAGGGAACCCGGTTTTCCAAGCTCCTCCAAAATCTCATTTGCATCAGAAACACCTGGGATTTCAATATTAATCCGGTTGTTTCCTTCCTGATACACCGTAGATTCTGTACTGTAAGTTTCCACACGCTTTTGCAGCTTATAAACCGTGTCCTTCATATCCTCTGCCGATGGATCGTCCTCCACCGCCTGGTAGGTGATGCTGACGCCGCCTGCAAGATCCAGGCCCAGCTTAATATTACGGTTCTCACCCACCCCAACCGTTGAGACAATGGTTCCTGCATACCAGGTCATACCCACCATAATTGCCAGAATCAGAACCAGAATCCCTGTTGCTTTGCTTTTCTTCATGATTTCTTCCTCTCTTACATTATCTTATTAGGCCAGTCCCGCATCCACTGCCGGACTTAGCACGTTCCCTCTGTTTCTTCTGCCAGGGCAGCCTTTATCATAATGGCACATTCTATCCGCTTTTTCTGAAGCTCACAGCCAATATCATAGGAATCTGTAATGCTTCCATGAAAATTCCAGGAATTGGCCGCACAGCCGCCGCTGCAGTAAAATTTTGCAAAACAATTCCTGCACTTTTCCTTGGCGTACACATTACAATGCTTGAACTCCTTTTGCAGCTCCTTACTCTTTATGCCCTCCGTCACATTTCCCATAAGAAATTCTTCATTTCCCACAAATTGATGGCAGGGGTACAAATCTCCCCAAGGAGTCACTGCCAGATATTCTGTGCCCGAACCACAGCCTGACAACCGCTTTGCCACGCATGGGCCGCCCTCTAAATCTATCATAAAATGAAAGAAATGAAACCCCCTGTTTTCTTTCCAGCGTTTTATCATTTCCACTGCCAGCTTGTCATATTCTTCAAATAATTTCGGCAAATCTTCCTCCTGCAGCGCATAGCTTTCGGTGGGCTTTGCTACCACAGGCTCCACGGAAATCTGCTGGAATCCCAAATCTGCCAGGTGCAGCACATCCTCTGAAAAATCCAGGTTATTGTGGGTAAACGTCCCCCGCACATAATATTTCTCCTGATTCCTGCTCTCTGCAAATTTCTGGAATTTAGGCACGATTAGGTCGTAGCTTCCGGCTCCTTTCCGGAATGGGCGCATCCTGTCGTTGACCTCCTTGCGCCCGTCAATGCTGAGCACCACATTTGCCATTTCCCGGTTGGCAAATTCCATAATCTCATCATTCAAAAGCACGCCGTTGGTAGTCAGGGTAAACCGGAAATTCTTGTTGTGAAGCTTCTCCTGTTCCCTGCCGTATGCCACTAATTTCTTTACCACCTCAAAATTCAAAAGCGGCTCGCCGCCAAAAAAATCCACTTCCAGATTCCGGCGGTTCCCAGACTCTGCGATAAGAAAATCCAAGGCAGCCTTGCCCGCCTCATAGGACATCAAAGCCTTTCTCCCATGGTACTCCCCTTCCTGGGCAAAACAATAGCGGCAGGCCAGGTTACAGTCATGGGCGATATGCAGGCACAATGCCTTTACCACTGTAGGCCGCTCTTTAAACTGCTCCATATAATTCTCATATTCATCTTCGGTAAACAGCTGCTGCTGCTCCACCAAAGTTTTTACTTCCTCGTACCCCTCTATAATCTCATCTTCGGGATAATTCTGTCCCAGCCGGGAGATGATTTCCTCCCTGGTACATGTTTCAAACAATGGAATCACATCATAGACCAGGTCGTCCACTATATGTATCGCCCCGCTGTTTACATCCAAAACAATATTGTAACCGTTATTTTTATATTGATGAACCACTGCCAGTTCCTCACTTTCCATCTATTGGAAGCCGCAGCAAAATTTCCATGCAGCCTCCTACCGTATACCAAACGCACAAATGACCGCTCGTTTGATGCGAACGGTCTGTGCTTGCATTTTTATACTCCAGAATTATGCCTATTTGTTCTCACAGCTCTGGTTTCCTACGGTACAGCTTGTCTTGCATGCGGACTGGCAGGATGTCTGGCATTCGCCGCAGCCGCCTCTTTTTACGGTGTTCTGTAATCTTTTTGTATTTAATGTCTTTACATGTTTCATAGAAATTCTTCCTTTCTGTTCTTCTGTCTCATGGCAAAAGCCATCAGGGCTCCTCCCAACTCCGTTGGGTTCCTCCGGCAAGCCATCAGGGCTCCTCCCAACTCCGTTGGATTCCTCCGGCAAGCCATCAGGGCTCCTCCCAACTCCGTTGGGTTCCTCCGGCAAGCCATCAAGGCTTCCTCATGGCAAAGTATATCACAATTCTTTTCGAATGAAAAGCTTTATTTCAAAAATTCTATGGATGCTTTGAATTGGTCGCAGTCGATGGCTACGTCGAATGTGCCGCCTAAGGCTGCGGTATAGGTGTTTACAATGGCAAGGCCCAGTCCGTTGCCTTCGGTTGTTCTGGATTCGTCTCCCCTGGCAAAACGTTCCACAATCTGATCCCTGGTAAAGTTCATCTGGTAGCTGGAGGTATTGGTGATTTCAAACCGTACTTTCTGTCTTGCTTCTTGTGGATCTTCCTTACTTGGATTTCCATCTTCCAGTATGGGGATTACGGATGATTTTAGGAAAATCCTGGTGTTTTCCTGGGAATATTTCAATGCATTTTCCATTAAATTCTGGAAAATCCGGTACATATAACTGCTGTCCGCCATAAAATCGGTGGGATCTTTCGTCAGCATCACCACAAATTCCCTGCCGCTTTCTGCAATCCGGTCTGCCATATCCGCCTGTACCTGCTCAATCAGGCAGTTCAGCTCCATTTGTTCTATCTTCAGCTCTACATTTCCGCTGCTGGTTTTTGCCAAATCAAACAAACTGTCTATCATTTCTTTTAATTTCTGGGCTTTTTGGGAAAGCACATCAATATAATCGGACAGTACATCGTCAGGCTCTTCTTTTTTCATCAATTCAATGTAGCCCACCATGGAGGTCAGCGGCGTCTTTAAGTCATGGGACACATTGGAAATCAAATCCACCTTCATCTGCTCGCTGCGCAATGCGGCTTCCAAGCTTTTCTGATTAATCTGTTTTAGGTTCTCCATATGAAGCTTCAGCTTTTTCTTCATATAAGAAAAGATGACCAGGCTGCCCACAATCCACTGGACCACCACTGTCCCTACCGGAATATAGGCAGAGCTTAAATTTCCATATACCCAGGAATGCCTTAGCCTGTAGCGAAAACTTACCATTGACGCGATTAAAAAAAACGCTGCGATTACGCTTGCAGAAACCATTAACTTTTTCTGCTTTTTTTCCCATTCCTGAAAAAAATACTCGGACTGTACGTTCCAATTCTTACCTGTAAGCAGCATCCAAAACATAATAATGCCTGTTATCCCTGCTGCAAAGCACAGGTTCATAATCCCCCCCTGGAAAAGATTGTACTCTGTGGTAACATACCGATAAGACAGCATATCTGTCAGCAGGAGTGAACCGAATAAAATGCCGGCTGCTCCAAGAAGGAGCCATATCTCATCCCTTCCCAGAATTTTTTTTATCTGCTTCTCAATCATTTTCCATTGCTTAATATTTTTCCATTTTATATCCAATGCCCCACACCACCTTTACATATTTTGGATTTTTCGTGTCTATCTCCAATTTCTCCCGGATATGGCGGATATGTACCATAACCGTATTTTCCACCGTATAGCTGGCTGCCTCCTTCCAAACCCTCTCATAAATTTTCTCTGCGGAAAACACCTGCCCGGGATGTTCCATCAAAAGCTCTAATATTTTGTATTCCGTAGCGGTAAGCTTCACCTCCGCGCCATCTACAATGGCTTTTTTGCTTTTCCGGTCCAGCACCAGGCTTCCATTTACAATCTGGTCTTCCTGGGCTTTCGGCGCGCTGCCGCCCCAGGTATGGTAGCGCCGAAGCTGTGCCGCCACCCGGGCAGTCAATTCCGCCGGGTTATAAGGCTTGGCAATATAATCGTCCGCTCCCATCACAAGGCCGGAAACCTTATCGCTCTCCTCGGTCTTTGCGGAAAGGATGATGACTGGGATTTTGTTCTTTTCCCTTATCTTCATCAGAGCCGACAAGCCGTTCAGCCTAGGCATCATCACATCCAAGAGAATTAAATCCACATCGTTATCCGCCAGCATATCCAAGGCTTCCAGTCCATCATAGGCCTTTAAAATCCGGTATCCTTCATATTCCAGAAGTTTCCCTAAGGAAAACACAATCTCTTTGTTGTCGTCCACTACTAAAATGGTCTGCTGTTCCTGTTGTTCCATGTCTTTTTCTCCTTGCGTTTTTCTTACAGATATTATAAGGGTGATTTCAGAAATAAAAGTCAATGAATTCCTTAAATTTTCCTTAACGTGGAAAAATTTTTATCTCTGGATAGGGACGGAAATGCGGGAGTGCCCTTTTGCATGCAAACTGCGAGGGAGCGTTTTGGTTATTTTTATTTTTGGATGGGGACGGAAATATAACAAATCATCTTTTGAACATGGCTGAAAATGGGGATGGCAATTCTAGGTGAACCGCCATCCCCTCTATAACACTTTATTCACTTCTGTCAATATATTTTCCTTACAGTGTTACCTTCTTTCCCACTTCCGCCAGTACACACCGTTCCCCTAATGCTTCCTTGATGGCGGCAATGGCGATCATTCCGGTGCAATGCAGGGGAATGACCACATCTATGTCCAGTTCTTTTAGGAATGCAAGGGTCTTTTGAAGCTGCCCAGGTCTGCATCCTTTCAGGTGCATCCCTGCCACAAGGCTGTGGATATGCTCGCCTTGGAAACAGGACTGTACATACCGCAGGCAGTTTACAATGCCGGGATGGGCGCATCCAGTAAATACGCACAAGCCTTGTTCCTCCCGGATGACCAGCATCTGCTCATCCTCCATAGTGTCTGGGGAAAATTCATGTTCCGAAGAATCATGGGCTTCTTTCCAGAAGCTTGCGGGAATGGATTCAAAATCCGTCACGCAAGGAACCTGTGACAGAAAATATACATTCTCTGATGCCTGGCCGTATCCATCCTCTGGAAAGATAAGCTTCCCCTTTTCCTGCATCCATGCTTCTGCTTCCTCTGGAATTCCGCTGAACAGCATTTCCCCTGTGGCTGGATGCTGGGAATACTTTTTATCAAAAGCCTTTCTATTAATATAAATAGGAATCCTGGGATTACTGCCTGGGGATGTTTCCTGCTTTCTTGCCCAGTACTGCATCCCGCCGCAATGGTCGTAATGGCCGTGGCTTAAAATAATCCCATCCAGCGCTTCCAAATCAACCTTCATTGTTCCAGCGTTCTGCAAAAAAACATCGCTCTGCCCCATATCAAACAGGAATCGTTTCCCCTGTGTTTCCAGCAGCAGGGACAGGCCGTGCTCCCCCAAAAGCTTCCGCTTATATACTGTATTTTCCGTTAATATGGTTACCTTCACTCTTCCTTCACCTTCTGCTGCTCTTTTGCCTGTATAATCGCCTCATTCAAGGAAAGCATCTTTGCATCCAGCATAGACACAATCCCTGCGCATTCCTGCAAATCCCTGCTGATGTACTCCGGCGCGTTTCCTTCAAATTTATAATAAATTTTATGCTCTAAGCTTGCCCAAAAATCCATGGCTATGGTTCTGATTTGGATTTCCACCTTGGTATCCACAACGCCGTTGCTCAAAAATATGGGGACGGTTACCAGCATATGGTAGCTTTTATATCCGCTTTCCTTAGGGTTCTTAATGTAATCTTTGATTGAAACTACTGTCAAGTCATTTTGTCTGCCAATCATTTCCGCCAGCCGGTATATATCGGAAGTGAAAGAACATACAACCCGGATTCCTGCAATATCATTGATATGCTTTACCATATTGTCAATGGTGCTCTCATATCCATGGCGCTTTAACTTCTTTACAATGCTCTCTGGAGACTTAATCCTGGATTTTACATATTCAATCGGGTTGTACTTATGTACATGTCGAAATTCATCATTCAAAATATCAACTTTGGTACCCACTTCCTTCAAAGCCGAATTATATAGGAAAATAACCGTTTCCCAACTGGTCACGCCTTCATTAAATTTTTCGGGTACTTCCATTTCCTTTTATTTTCCATCCTTTCCCTGCTTCGCCGGCTTGCCAGCTAACATCTTATCAATCGTCACCAGCTTCACGCAGATTACGAAAATATCAGTTGCAATCTTCAAATCATCCAGGGTCGGATAGGTTGGCGCAATACGGATGGTGCTGTCTTTTGGATCTTTTCCATAAGGGTACGGCGCCCCAGCCGGGGTCATCGTTACACCTGCTTTTTTCGCTTTTGCAACAATTGCCTTTGCACAGCCTTCCAATGCCTCAAATGCTATAAAATACCCGCCCTTTGGCGCAATCCAGGTTCCTGCATCCCGCCCTTTCAGCTCACTTTCAAATTTATCAATAATCATTTCAAATTTTGGGCGCAGAATATCTGCATGCTTGCGCATATGCTCTGTCATGCCGTAAATATCTTTGAAGAACCTTACATGGCGAAGCTGGTTTACCTTATCATGCCCAATGGTTGCTACCTGCATCTGTTCCCTGATTTCCACCAGGTTATTGGCAGATGTGGCAATCGCTGCAACGCCGGATCCTGGAAAACTGATTTTGGACGTGGAGCAGAACTTGTAAACCATATCCGGATTCCCTGCCCGTTTGCACTCTGCCAGAATTTCCACCAGGTTATCCTGGTCAATATCATACAGATGATGCACCCCATAAGCATTGTCCCAGTAAATACGGAAATCTTTTGCCGCCGGCTTTAACCTTGCAAAACGGCGGACAGTCTCATCCGAGTATGTGATTCCCTGGGGATTGGAATATTTCGGCACACACCAGATTGCCTTGATTGCCTCATCCTTGCTGACTAAATCTTCCACCATATCCATATCCGGGCCGGTGGGAAGCATGGGCACGTTTATCATCTCTATCCCAAAATATTCTGTTATTGTAAAATGCCTGTCATAGCCTGGCACCGGACATAAGAACTTCACTTTATCCAGCTTGCACCAGGGGGTATTTCCCATGACTCCATGGGTCATAGATCTTGAAACGGTATCGTACATAACATTGAGGCTGGAATTCCCATAAATAATAATGTTATCTGGATGGCATTCGATCATATCCCCAAGCAGCACTTTTGCTTCCTGAATTCCATCCAAAACACCGTAATTCCGGCAATCCGTCCCATCCTCACAGCTCAAATCCATATCGCTGCCCAATACATCCATCATTCCCATAGACAAATCCAACTGTTCCGCTGAGGGCTTTCCCCTGGACATATCCAGTTTCAATCCGCTTGCCGCATATTTCCTGTAAGCAGCTTCCAATGCTGTCTTTTCTTTCAATAACTCTTCCCTGCTCATTTCCTGATATGACTGCATATCTCATTCCTCCTGAACTTATCTTCTTGGACTGTCAAACATCCTTATTGAACTTATCTTTCATTTTTACTCAACCTTTCCTATTATGCACTATTCTTTTCAAATTGTAAAGCATTTTCTTTCACATCTTTACACTTGTCCGCACAGGAAAGACCATTTTTGTATAAGATAGTTCTTATGTCCTTTTTTCAGAAATGGAAAGAGGAAAACAGACGTTTTATCTTCGGATGCGGAATTTTTCAGCTTCGTTTTTAATAATTTCTCTTATAAAGAACACATTATCGGGAAAGATGCCGCAAACCAAACCCACTATGAAGCAGGCGCAAAAGTACGCCAGACAATAAAAGAACTTGGAGGAACCATGCCAGAAGATCCTCCTGCACCCCATTATCAATGGCATTTTTTCAATACTCTTATTTTCAATTTTCTCTTAAAAACTGCAGGTGGGATTTTATCTGCTTTTCATATCCATTCTCGGCAGGCTCGTAGAATTTTTCTTCTGTTAAGCCATCCGGCAGATATTGTTGTTTTACATAGTGGTTGGGGAAATCGTGGGCATAGAGGTAGCCCTGGCCGTGGCCTAGCTTCTGCGCTCCTTTGTAATGGGAATCCTGCAGGTGCACGGGAACAGGGGCAGTCTTTGTGGTTTTTACAATCTCCATGGCACGGCCGATGGCCAAGCAGGAGGCGTTGCTTTTGGGCGCACTGGCCACATAGGTGACTGCCTGGGAAAGGATAAGCTGCGCTTCCGGCATGCCAATCCGCTCCACTGCCTGGGCAGCACTGACTGCAAGCACCAACGCATTGGGGTCTGCATTCCCCACATCCTCAGAAGCGCAAATCATAATGCGCCTGGCAATGAACTTGATATCTTCTCCAGCATAAAGCATTTTTGCAAGATAATAGACGGCTGCATCCGGGTCCGAGCCACGCATGCTTTTGATAAAAGCAGAAATGGTGTCGTAGTGGTTATCTCCTGTCTTGTCATACTGGACAACCCTTTTCTGAATGCATTCTGAAGCCACTTCCAATGTAATGTGGATCTTCCCATCCTCACTGCGGGGGGTGGTAAGCACACCCAGCTCAATAGCAGTTAAAGCCGCCCTTGCATCCCCGTTTGCCACATCGGCTAAAAACTCCAGAGCGTCTTTGGCAACCACGGCATCATAGCTTCCCATTCCCTTTTCTTTATCGGTGACAGCGCGCTGGAGGATTGCCTTGATATCCTCTTTCTCCAGCGGCTTCAATTCAAAAATAACAGACCGGGAAAGCAAAGCCCCGTTGACCTCGAAATAGGGATTTTCTGTGGTGGCTCCAATCAGAACGATTGTGCCATCCTCCACAAAGGGCAGAAGATAATCCTGCTGCGATTTATTAAAGCGATGGATCTCATCAATAAACAAAATGGTCTTTTTTCCGTACATTCCCTGGTTGTCCTTTGCCTGGCGCACCACCTCTTCCATATCCTTTTTGCCAGCGGAGGTTGCATTAATCTGGGTAAATTCTGCGCTGGTGGTATTGGCAATCACTTTGGCAAGGGTGGTTTTCCCTGTTCCGGGCGGCCCGTAAAAAATAATAGAGCTGAGTTTGTCTGCCTGTATGGCGCGGTACAAAAGCTTATCTTTTCCTATTATATGCTGCTGTCCCGCTACCTCTTCTAACCGTACAGGGCGCAGGCGGCTGGCCAAGGGAGATTCCTTTTGCTGATTCTGCTCCCTCATATAATCAAATAAGTCCATAAGGTTCCTCCTTAATCTTATCTATCTGCGTTTCCAGCCAGCACTCCCTGCATAATGCGATTTATTCCGATGGCGTGCCGGCCTTATTGTCAGCTTCCATCATACCACGTTCTGAACCATTCGTCACCTGTTTCTTTCTCTCTGAAAAAACAATCACATCAGGGTTCTCACGCACAGCCTTTATCATCACATCCACCAGGAAATACCCTTCCTTTGTGTAGCAAATCATGTCCCCTTCCAGTTTTCTGGCAGCATCCTGGATTGTCCGCAGCCCAAATCCATGTTCCGGCCCCTGCTTGCTGCTGGCGGGCAAATCTCCTTTCTTCACGTAAAATCCTGTTTTGCAGCGGTTCCTCATGCGGATGAGCAGGTACTCCTTGCTGTAACGCATCTCCAAAGACGCCTTCCTTTTCCGTAAAGGCAGCTCCTGCAAAGCATCCCAGCTGTTTTCCAGGCCATTGGAAATAATCTGGCACAGTTCCATAAACGGAAGTTCCTCTTCTCCTATCTGGATATCCAGCTCTAATTCGGCATCTATTTTTTCAAATCTCTGGACAAAATGGCTGAACACAGAGTTCAGATAAGCATTGCTGCAGATATTCTGCCGTGACGTCTCCTGGTCATACTCATAAACCATATTCCACATATAGCTCTGGGCTTCCTCTATCTCCCCGGAGGCAAGCAGGCCGGACAAGGTGATGGTATGAGCCTTCATGTCGTGCTTCAGCCTGCGGATACGCTCCTGGTTTTCCAGCCGGGCTTCCATCTGGCGCCTCTGCTCCTGCCAGATACGCTCCTCCTGTCCTTTCCGGTAAAGCAGAAGCTGCCGGTAAAGGGATGCGAAAATGGTAAGATAAGTCAGGGGCATCAAAATCAGAATCAAAATCATCACAGGCATATCTTCCGGCCTTTTTACAATGCTAACGGGAAAATTAACTGCCGCAATAAGCAGGACATAATAAAATGCAGACATCACTGCAAAAAAACCCCATCCTTTGGGAACAGCCGTCTGCAATTCCAGGTAGGGCTTCCTCAAGAACCGTACCGCTACCCACTCCAGTATAGGAAACAACGCCAATCTGCCTGCAAAAATAACAACATCCTTTCCCATCCCAAAATACCAGTTCAAAATGTTGGTTACAATAATCACCCAGTAAGCTGCTGTATCTGCAAGGCAGAATGTAAACAGAAACCTCCATTTCCGATCTTGGGAAATCAAATAGTAAAAAACCAGGCTGGGAAGGGTACAGGTTAGCACAAATATCTGCCCCATCCGCTCTATCCCCAGAAAAATAACTCCTAATAAATTCAGCACTATCAAAGGACCCATAAATATGCATGTGAGAAAAAAGGTTTTCTTCTGCGAATATTTCGAACGGTAAAGCAAAATAAAAAGAATGAGGATATGGCACAGGGACCATATAATTGATAGTTCTTTAAGCAATGTAACTTCCACTATCTCATCACCTCAAACAATACTTCCTGATAACGTTTCCTGATATCAGCCAAATAACGCCTGGACACCGGGATGCTCTGGCCGCCAACCATTAACTCATTCCCATCCATGCTGCTGACCTGGTACATATTGACAATAAAGCTCTGGTGGCATCTGGAAAATACATCCCCGCAGATCTGCGCAGCAATCTCATTTAATTTTGCACTGCATTCCTGCACGCGCCCTCCTTTGCAATGAATAAATACCGTATGCTCCCTGCTGCTGACATAGAGGATTTTCCCATAAGGAATCGCGCCTGCCTGTCCGCGCCAGCGGAACCACAATGCATTCTCCTTGTCCTTGTCCATCCTCTGGGATACATACTCAATCAAATGCTCCAGATTCTCCCGGCGGATTGGTTTCAAAAGATACTGCACTGCATACAGGTCATAGGCCTCCCGATAAAACTCGTCACTGGAAGAAATAAAGCAAAGAACTGCATCCTCCACCTCTTCCCGCAGCTGCCTTGCCAATTCAAGGCCGCTCACCGTATCCATAAAAATGTCAATCAGATACAGATCATAACGTTTCTTCCTGCTCTTCACATCCTCCAAAAGCTGTTTGGCGCCAGAATAAAGCACTGCATCATGACTGCCATTCAGCAGCGCTTTCAGCCCCAAAGCATCCTGACGGCAGTCGTCACATATTGCAATTTTCATAACTTTGAACCTCGCTTACTTTTTTCGTACTGTAATTTGCCATATGCCAACCCACAGGCACTTTTGCATATGTTTTCATTATACTATATTTCTAAGCAAGCCTTTTTGTTATTTTTGCAGGAAAAGAAGGCAAATTTGTATGGATATCACTCGAACAGCAGCTGATCCACAGTGACAAATTCATACCCCTGCTTCTGCAAAGTATCTATAATTTCTTTGGCTGCGGTTACAGACGTTTCATATCCGTCATGCATCAGTATAATATCGTTTTCCTGTACATTCTTAAGAACCTTTTGTACAATCCTGGCATGGTTTTGGCTGGACCAGTCTAAAGTGTCCACATCCCAGAGCACCTCAACCATATTTACCTCGCAATCCAGCTTTTCATGCCAATCGCCAAAAGGCGGACGCAGATAAGAGGGATAGATGCCGGTAATCCCATAAATCAATTCATTGGTACGGCTGACCTGGCTGCAGGCCTGTTCCATAGGAAGCTTGCTCAACTGCTCGTGCTTATAGGAATGATTTCCAATTAAGTGCCCTTCCTCCTGAATCTGTTTTACAATCTCAGGATATTTTTCCACCTCCTGCCCCAAGAGGAAGAAGGTGGCCTTCACATTCCGTTCCTTTAATGCCGCAAGCATTTCCGGGGTATATTGGGGATTCGGCCCATCATCAAAGGTAAGGGCTATCTTTTTCTTCTCCGTAGATGCACGTTCCTCCTTGGCAGGGTTGGACGCCTGCCGCACCTCCTCCAGGCGCCTGGCTGCTGCTTCCAAGCCCCGCTTCATTTCCGCACCCTTCCCAGTCCCGGTGGCAGCCATAAGAAACAAAAGACAGATACAGCACAAATCAAAAACCAAACATTTTTTCCAGATATGTTTTCCCTTCATCCATTGAATGCTCCATAGATATTTCCCTAAAATATATGATGCCAGGGCTGTATTTTATTCAGGATATCTCTGGTTGCTTCCCCATCGCTTCCTCCCAGCAGATACCATCTGCCATCTGTGCTTTCAACCATAAGAAACGGCGGCTCCTGGGGATTCAGGCATACTTTGAAATCCCTCCGGTATGTGTCACTATAGAAATCCCCCTTTTTCACGGTTTTCATTCCAGTTCCGCTTTTCCGCCTGATTTCCGGTTCTTCTTCCAGCAAAACCACTTGCTTCACATCCTCCCTGTCAATTTGGTACACCTTCTTCCAATGCTTTGCAGTCAAGGTTCCATCCTCATAAAAAAGAGTGACAGGAGTAAATTCCTCTGCTATGACCCAGCCACACATGCCCAGCGTACCCCCAATCAGCAGCACCGCCGCTAAAATGACGCCATATCTGATGCCCGGCCTGGCGAAATTGAAAGTGGTTCCAATGCCTGCCCGCTGCTCTACCATCCTGCGGCTGTCGTTTTTATTATAGTAAAACATCCCCCAAATCCAATATTTGTCATCATCCTCTTCCACCAAAGGCTCCTGTGCTAAATATTTTCTGCTGGCCTTTTGTATCTTTTGCCAATAGCGGTAGATGAGTATGATACTGGCTGTTCCAAAAATTATGCTTATGGCTGCCGCCAATCCTAAAAACCATCGGGAAGGAACATAAAAGGCGCCTAACATTCCCCAGCAAAAAGCCCCTGTCAGCCAGGCCATAACTGTGCAGAACCGTCCCAGGTAAAACTTATGGATTCCTGCCACCTGCATATTCACCTGGCTGTTATAAGTGAACACCTTTGTCCTCTGCTTCCCATAAATTGCAAGGAACAGCGGAAAGCACCAGGCCGCCCCGGCCACGGATATCAATGTCAGTTCACAAACCCAAAGCTTTGGCAGCCATGGGCGGGGATAAAAGCGGTATAAAAAAATTTCAGCAACAGGAGCCAGCAGAGCAAATATGCATCCTGCATACAAGCCTTTTTGGGATATCTTATGCTTATCCGCCCCGGCTGCTGTCACATCCACAAGTATCTCCTCCCTCTTTCCTTCCATTTCTCCTTGGGGCAGGGATGCAAGATACTCCTGTTTCTGCTCCCTCATCCTTTTGTTTGCCCTTTGAAAGGGAAGCATGAGAAAAGCAACTGCAAAAAATATCCATACTGTCATTCCAGCTATCATCAGGGATTCATGCTCCGGCAGCAGCGCCAGGCAAAACAGCAGCAGGCAGATAAACGTATCCCGCAGCAGCTCCCTTTTGTAAAGCCTCTGTATTTCCAATACCTGGGGCTGATCCCCCGCCCCCTTCCACAATGTGATTCCAAACTGGGTTCCATTCTTCTCGCCTGCCAGAAACCAGCATGCCCCTAACATAATCGGCAGTACCGGCAGCATGCAGACTGCCATAATAATTCTCATTGCCATAGTCTGACCTCCTAACTTTTCGAAACACTTAAATCATTTTTCTGTTCCCCATAGGTTTCCCTGCACAATGCTAAAAATTCCTCCTGGGAAATCCCTGCAATCTTGGCCTCTGCTGCCAGTAATTCCAGTTCCTTTTTCACCTTCTTCTCCACTGCCCTTTTCTTACCGCCGGCGCATTGAACCGTAGCGCCATTGCGCCTGTCTGTGATTATATACCCTTCCTGCTTCAGAAGCTGATATGCTTTATTCACAGTCATTGTGTTGATTCCTGCTTCCTGGGCAAGCGCCCTTATCGTGGGAAGCCTGTCTCCATCCATGAAAATCCCATCCGCTACCGCCTGGACAATCTGATCCCTGATCTGCTGGTAAATGGGTACGCTGCTTGCGAAATCCAGTTTCATTATCATAGTTCAGTTTCCGCCTTTTGCCTTATTTGTATTATATAGTATAATACAAATAAGGCAGAAAAGCAAGGATAAAAAAGGACTGCCGAAAAACGGAATTTACCTGCAATATATAGTTGTGCCGTGAAAGGCGCCACAGTATATATTGCGGATCACTTGTCATTTTCCGACAGCCTCTTTTCAAATGCTTTTGGTTTTCTGTTAATTAAATCCAACTACCTTCTGGGATATCTTATAGGCAGCAACAGAAATCTTCCTGCCGCTTCTGCCTGGCAGGTTCATAGCCTGGCCCATAATTCCATTCCTCAGATGCCAAAACAGGCGTAAATCATAATCCTTGAGATACTTCCATAATTCCCGCTTTTTCTCCAGGTTTTCTTTCGTACCGGAACGAATCAGCATGATGGTGGAAACAACCGTAATGATTTCCAGATAATTAAACATATATTTCCGAAGCCTGCGGTTTGGCAGCTTCCACAGGTCTACCGTTTCCACCATAATCTTATTTACCTTAATCTGCTGGTCGATCCGGCGGATCATTACCTTTTCATTTACCGACTGGTCCTCCCTGCCAATAAAATAGCGGTAAAAGTCCACGTTCAAGTAGTACATATTTTTTACATGGGGCAATGGCACATACACAAAAAGATTGTCCACATAAAAAGTATGTTTCGGCAGTTCCAGGCCGCATTCCCGCAGCAGCTGGGTGCGGTAAATCACGGAATGCATCAAAATATACTGGCCTTTATGGAAATGCTTTGCGTCGTTCCAGCCGAAAATCCTGTTTTCCGGCAAGGTTCCGGTATACTTCATCACCTTTTTATGCTTTGCCCCTTCCTTTTCATATACAAAATTGCTAATCAGCATATCCAAAACCGTGCTTCCGCCAGATAATTCCCGCAGCGTGGAAAGAATCTTCTGATAGGCTTCCTCGTCTACCCAATCGTCGCTGTCCACCACCTTGAAAAACAGCCCGGTGGCATTGCGGATTCCAGCATTCACCGCTTCCCCATGGCCGCCGTTCTCCTGATGGATGGCCTTGACAATGGTTGGATACTTGCTGGCATAGCTGTCTGCAATCTCTGCCGTACGGTCTGTAGAGCCATCATCTACCACAAGAATTTCTACATCCTCCCCGCCAGCCAGCAAAGATTCTATACAATGTTCCATATAATCCTGTGAATTATAGCTTGGGATTGCAACTGATAATAATTTCATTCCTTTTCTCCTTTTTATCAAACTTACAACTTTTTTCTAAGAAACTTTCTTCTTAGTTTTTGCATAAATTTCTCCCATATACCGGTCTCCCCCGGCAAAATACTATATTATTATACACATCCTGCCAGAAATAGGCAAATTTTTTCCTTAATATTTTTTTCAAAAATTTCCATACAAAAAGATTACAAGAAATAAATTTGTTCATATTTTTTTTACACAATTCTCATATTATGAACATACCACTGTCATATTTCACGGATATACTAAGTACCATAAAAGAAAACATTACTTTTAATTTTGAATATCTTTTTCATAGCCTTGCCTTAGGGCAAGGTCCTCCCGTTCACACAGTGTATCCTCACTTTTTTATATATATCTTTTTCATATGAATGCCGGTGCTGAAACAGCACCGGCTCCTCTTTCCTTATTTCAATCATCCAGAAATTTTTCATTTCCAAGACGGATGTTCATATATTTCGTATATGCGCCAAAAGCTGCGGGAATTGGATAACGCTCCTCCGTCTCCATAGCCTCCACAAACAGCAGATTACCCTTTTCTTCGGAAAGCTCATCCACCCGGATCACATATCCTGTCATATGCCACTCTACATGGGAAAAAATATGCTTTGCAGGCTCCAGCTTCTGAATGCGGATGGGGGATAAATTCTGCTTCTTAGCCCAAATCAGCGCCTCCTCCTCGGTCAAGCGCCCGCTGGTATTTGGAAATTCATACATGCCTGCCAGAAGCCCTTTGGAGGGTCTTTTTTGGAGCGCTGTTTTTTCTCCATCCTGGATAATAAATACAGTTTTTTCTTCTATTCTTCTAGGCTTCGGTTTGCTTTTGGCTGGGATTTCCGTCCAAAGATTCTGCTTTTTTGCCTCGCAAAACTCCTTCCAGGGACATTTTTCACACAAGGGCGCGCCATTGGGAAGGCAGACCGTGGCTCCTAATTCCATCAATGCCTGATTAAACCTGCTGGCGGCATGCTTTGGCATAATTTCCTGCAACGCCATTTCCACCTTCGTGCGGAAAGACTGTTTCATAATGTCGGAATGGTCTGCCGACACCCTGGTAATGACCCTGAGGACGTTTCCATCTACCGCCGGGACAGGAATCCCGTAAGCAATGGAGGCAACGGCTCCTGCTGTATAATGGCCGATTCCCTTTAGCTTTAAAAGCTTCCCATAATCCGCCGGAAGGCTCCCTCCGTGCTCCTCCATCACCTGCCTGGCCGCTGTCTGCATATTCCGCACCCGGTTGTAATACCCAAGCCCCTCCCAGAGCTTTAATAATTTTTCCTCCTCGCATTCTGCCAAGGCTTCTACATCTGGCAGCGCTGTAAGAAACCGTTCAAAATACGGCATTACTGCCTGGACCCTGGTCTGCTGGAGCATAATTTCCGATACCCAGACACGGTAGGGCGTAGGCATTTCCCTCCAGGGAAGCGACCTTGCGTTTTCCCCGAACCATTGAAGCAATGGGTCTACAATTTTTTCTAACGGAAATTTGATTTTTTCATCCTTCACTGCCCTTTTCCTCCTGCGTCCATTGTTTCAGCTTTTCCTGAAACAGCTTCACGTTATTCAACTTAAAAAGCTGACGCATCTATTATATTACAAGTCGTCCCTTTTTTCAAATGCAGCTCCGAAACAAAGGGATAACCATTAAACTGCCACCCGCTCCAGCCGCTGCCCCATCCTGCTTAAAATTTCATTGCTGATGGTTCCCGCCCATCCAGCCACATCCTCCGCGCGGATTTCCATTTCACCTGATTTTCCAATCAACACGGCCTCATCCCCAGGCTTTACCTGATTAATCCCACTGACATCCACAAGCATCTGGTCCATACAGATACGGCCTATGATAGGAGCAGTTTTTCCGTTGCATAGCACCTGCCCCCGGTTGGATAAGCTTCGCGGAATTCCGTCTGCATACCCGATAGACAAGATACCAATTTTATGGTTCCTGTCTGCGCAGTAGGCCAGTCCGTATCCAGCGCCCTCCCCCTGGTACAGCATTTTCACGCTCTCTACCCTGGCTTTCAGGGACAGCACTGGCTTTAACTCCACAGATGCATTTATTTTATCCTGCTTTCCGCTTAAAATCCCATACAGCGCAATCCCTGCCCTGGCATAATCAAAACACAATTGGGAATAATTTAAAATCCCATAGCTTCCCTGCAGATGCTGCTTAAACCCATGGATTCCCCTTCGGTGAAGCTCCTCCACTACATACTCAAAATGATGAACCTGCTCCAAGGTGTAGGCCTGCTCCCTGGCATCCTTTCCATCCGGCACACATAAATGGGAATAGATTCCAGACACTTTCAAATTGGGCATCTGAAAAATTTCTACAATTTCTTCCAGGTTCTCCCATCGCTCTCCCAGCCGGTGCATTCCTGTATCAATTCCTACATGAACCGTGAATTTCCGCCCGTCATTTTGCAGCTGCTTTGCATAATTTCCGTCCACCACCGTCTGGGTCAGATGATACTCTATCAAATCGCCAAACTGCTCTGGATGGGTATATGCCAGCACCAGGATTTCCCCGGTAATCCCTTCCTTGCGCAGCCCTATGCCTTCCGCGGCAGAAGCCACGCAGAAGCTTTGGATTCCCTGATCCTGCAAAGCCTTGGAAATCAAAACTGCTCCATGGCCGTAGGCGTTTGCCTTTACTGCCGGCATCAAAGCACAGCCCGGCGGAAGCAGCAAGCGGAACTGCTCCACATTATGTTTTAAATGTTCCATGTTAAGCTCAATCCATGCCCGTCCTTTTTGGTACATCATCCCACCTCCCATGCTCTGGTTTTGATCCATTCCATTGCCTTCGCCGCCGCAAACGAAAGAGCCAGCGACGCCCCGCAAACTGCCAAATAATGAACCAGCGACTGTTTTACAAGCAAATCTGTCATTTTCACCGCATCCGCTGCCCCACGCACAAGAATGATGCTGATGGGATGGATGATATAAACGCACATAGACAAATCACGCACTATTCCAAAGGATTTTCCCTCCATCGAGAGCAGCAGCTCAAACAGAAAAAACATTACAGGAATCAGCAAAAGGTACATGCTGTTATGCTTCTGCCACTCCAGGGCAAAGGTCAAAAGCCCTTCCCCTAACATCCCTGCCATAGATGCCCCCAGCCCTATGGCTGCTTTGCGTGTGTCCATCTCTAATTTTCCATTGGCAATCAAAACACCCATCCACAAAAAGACCGGTGCAAAAAATATTCCATTCCTGGTATAAGAGCTGATGCCAAAGATTCCTTCGTAAATACTTTTAATGGCAGGAACCTGGCTTGCCAGCTTATAATAGCTGTCCCCTGCCGTCCCGGCTATGTATAAAAGAAAGGTTATCAAAGATATGGTCAGGGGACTGAGACAATGCATCATCCCAATCAACAAGAAACAGCCCAGCAACACCGCCGGAAGATACCACAGATGATAAAAGGTTCCGTCAAAAAATAACTCCTTGAACCAGTCCCCAAGGTTTTCACTCCACTGCTTGGCATAAAGTTTCACCGGCAGATATAAAAGAGTTGCCACGCCATATAAAACAGCTGTTTTTTTCAGAAATTTTTTTACCTTTAAGGCCGCCATTTCTGCTCGCTCCGAAGTGCGGCCTAAAAATTTCTGATAGGGCGCCAGCACAAAAAAGCCTGTTACCATCAGAAAAAACGGCACCGCCACCCTCCCCATACAATAAGTTACAAGGAAATCCCCTGTCTCACTAAAGGACTGCAGCGGCCCTGTGTGGATTGCAACAATGAAAAATGCCGCAGCCAGGCGGAAATTATCAATGGCCCCATAATTCTTTTTCTGTCTCATGCTTCCTCCAAATCCATATATGCAGCCTATTCCTGCAATTCTAATCATCGGGATGCTTCCTCCAAATTCATATATGCAGCTTATTCCTGCAATTCTAATCATCGGGACGCTTCCTCCAAATCCATATATGCAGCTTATTCCTGCAATTCTAATCATCGGGACGCTTCCTCCAAATTCATATATGCAGCCTATTCCTGCAATTCTAATAACCGGGACAAAAGATCCTCAAAGGAAATCTCTGCGGCCTTCATCATGCTGGGATAGCGGCTATGGGACGTAAAGCCGGGAATTGTGTTTACCTCGTTGAAATAAATCTCTCCTTCTGACGTCAAAAACATATCAACTCTTGCAAAACAGCTGCATCCCAGCCCTCGGTAAATCACTTTTGCCGTTTCCTTGATTTCTTCTGCCTTTCCTGGGGAAATCCTGGCAGGCACATGAATCTTTGATGATTTCAGCGTATATTTTTCTGTAAAGTCAAAGAACCCTTCCGACAACTCTATTTCATCTACAGCGCCTGTCACCAGTTCCTCCGTTCCCAACACTGCGCAGCCCACCTCAAAGCCCTCTATCATCTCTTCCAAAATCACATAGGAATCATATTCCAATGCATGTTCCACAGCCTTTTGCAAATCCTCTGCCTTTTCCACCCTGGTAATCCCAAAAGAGGAACCTGCCCGCAGAGGTTTCACAAAAAGGGGATAGCCCAACTCCCTGCCCCAGATTCTTAACTGCATCTCATTCAGTTCCCCCTTGGAAACAGTATGGGATTTTGGCGCTTTCACCCCTCGCTCTTTGGCCAGGCGGTGCGCCGTCTCCTTATCCATACAGATAGCGGAACTCATGGTATTACAGCCAATCAAAGGTATCCCTGCCAGCTCCAGTGCCCCCTGCACCGTTCCGTCTTCTCCGTTTTTCCCATGCAGAATAGGAAGAGCGGCGTCTAACGAAATTTCTTCTATCCCCTGCTCTTTCAGCAAAAGAATCCCATGAAGATTTTTATCAGGAGAAACGGCAGCTGGAATACATTTATCTTCCCTGCACCAGGTATCAGCAGGTATACTGTCAGGCTCCCCCTGGTAGAGATACCATCTGCCATCTTTGGCAATCCCGATCAAAACCGGTTCGTATTTCCTGGTATCCATATGGGTAATCACCGCATATGCTGATTGCAAGGAAACTTCATATTCACTGGAACACCCTCCAAATAAAACTGCGATTTTTTTTCTGTTGTTTTCTTCCATAATTGTTTCTCCTTTTTCAATGAAATGCCCCTTCGCTCCGGCGGCAAATCGTCGGAAAGCATTTCGAATAATGTTTTGCATTAGGTTTCTTCCTTGTCCAATGAAATGCCCCCTTCGCTCCGGCGGCAAATCGTCGGAAGGCATTTCGAATAATGCTTCGCATTAGCCTTCTTTTTTGGCTTTTTTCATCTGATAGGTATATTACCCTTCTCAAATGACAGGCAGGTGACTTTTATATGACGAAATTGTCACATAAAAAAACCTGTTTCATAAATTAATTTTACAAAACGGGTTTTCTTCTTGCTTTAATATTCTGTTGTTTCTTTCCTAAGAAAATGTTAAAACTTCTTCATTTTTTTCTGAAGCTGTCCTCCCAATATTTTTTCCATTGCAGCCCGGTTCATATACTGTCATAAATACATTCTGTTTACATCAGATTTTACAGCTCTATCTCATCAAATAATTCATCAAAGGTTATTTTGACGCTTGGGAAATGAATCAATTTTAACTCATCTTTATTGGATTCTGTAATCGTCTCCCACAAATAATATTTTGGGATTCCATTCTCATAATCTAACTCATATATCTCAATTTTCTTTCTTCGCCAATCTACAATCCAATATTCCTCAATTTCCTGCTGTCTGTATAACTCCATTTTTTCATTGCGGTCATGCTTTTCCGTCGAAGGGCTTAAAACCTCCATAACGAAACGGGGGATACCCACAAAACTGCTCCCTCTTTTCTTTTTTGTCTGGCAGTTTATAGACGCATCAGGAACCACCGTTTTTTCTTCTCCGTCCTGCGCCTGCCATTTGTACTGTACATTATCGGAGAATACAAAACATGTACTGTTTTTCAATTGCTTTCGTATGGCAGATACAAAATTCACAATAACTGCCGAGTGTTCCGGGGTGGATCCTGCCATATCCATAATTGTTAAACCTAAATCCATATTTGCTACCTCCGCTTTGTTCGAAAGGATTGCTGCTGTGTGAAAAAATTTAAACTGCCCGAAACCACTTTCCAGGCTTCGGGCAGGTAAGGAACTATAGGTTATCTCTTATTCTCAATTATTTATAATTGACGATTTTTCCGAAATCTGCTTTCAGGGAAGCGCCGCCCACAAGACCGCCGTCAATATCCGGTTTGGAGAACAGCTCCGCCGCATTTCCTGCATTTACAGATCCGCCGTACTGAATGCGGATTGCTTCTGCGGTTGCCTCGTCATATACCTCTTTGATGCATGCGCGGATTGCTGCACATA
This sequence comes from uncultured Lachnospiraceae bacterium, assembly GCA_947384285.1. Classification (GTDB taxonomy): domain Bacteria; phylum Bacillota; class Clostridia; order Lachnospirales; family Lachnospiraceae; genus Petralouisia. The sequence goes on along the minus strand of CANDGI010000010.1, from coordinate 17,234 downwards.
CTTCTTCTGCCTGGTCAGAGGTAGCTGTCTCGCCGGTTCCGATTGCCCAGATTGGCTCGTAAGCAATGACTGCACCTTTGGCCTGATCTGCTGTTACGTCCTGGAATGCAATTTTAATCTGCATCCGTATCCAGTCAATGTAAATGCCCTGTTTTCTCTGGGTTAAAGATTCTCCACAGCAGATGATTGGCGTGATGCCATGCTCAAATGCCTTCAGCACTTTCTTGTTTACTGTCTCATCTGTCTCTGCAAAATACTCTCTTCTCTCAGAATGGCCGATAACTACATATTTTACGCCGGCGTCTGTCAGCATATTCGGAGAAATCTCTCCTGTATACGCGCCGCTCTCTTCAAAATACATATTCTCAGCGCCGATGTTAATATTCGTCCCCTTTGCCGCTTCCATTGCAGGAATAATGTCGATTGCAGGTACGCAGAACACTACATCCACTTCATCATTCTCTACCAACGACTTCAACTCGTTTATCAAAGCAACTGCTTCGCTTGGGGTTTTGTTCATTTTCCAGTTTCCTGCAATAATTTTCTTTCTTGCCATAATCCTATCCTCTTTTTATCTTTTATTTTTGCGGAGATTCCATGAGAGCAATTCTTTCTCCACCCTTGCCGGGTTTCATTCCTCTCACATTCTCTTTTACTTTGTACAGATTTCGTGAGTGCATTTTCTCCACCCTTGCCGGGTTTCATTCCTCTCACACTATCTTTTATTTTGTACAGATTTCGTGAGTGCATTTCCTCCGCTCTTGCCAGGTTTCACCACTCCATAGAATCAGCCTTGCAAACCACTCTATTTCCCATCTATTTATCAGTTGCTGCAGCTACGCCAGGAAGCTCCTTGCCCTCTAAGAATTCCAGGGAAGCTCCGCCGCCAGTGGAAATATGGCTCATCTTATCGCCAAAGCCTAACTGGTTTACTGCTGCTGCAGAATCGCCGCCGCCGATGATGGTAGTTGCGTCTGTCTCTGCCAATGCTTTTGCAACTGCAATGGTTCCTTCTGCAAGGGTTGGGTTCTCAAATACACCCATAGGCCCGTTCCAAACAACTGTCTTTGCAGATTTTACTGCATCTGCAAACATTGCCGCTGTCTTAGGTCCGATATCGCAGCCTTCACGGTCTGCCGGCATATCCTTTGCATCATACATTACCACATCCACGGGAGCGTCAATGGGATTCGGGAACTCTGTGATGGTTGCAGAGTCAACGGGAAGCAGCAATTTCTTGCCAAGCTTTTCTGCCTTTGCAAGCATCTCTTTACAATAATCAACCTTTGTATCATCCACCAGAGACTTTCCAATTTCATAGCCCTGTGCTTTTAAGAAGGTATAAGCCATGCCGCCGCCGATAATCAAAGTATCGCATTTTTCCAACAGGTTAGAAATAACGTTCAATTTATCCGCTACCTTAGCGCCGCCTAAGATTGCAACGAAAGGCCTTACCGGATTCTCAACTGCATTTCCAAGGAAATCAATTTCTTTCTGCATTAAGTACCCAACTGCTGCTGTATCCACCAATTCAGAAACGCCTACATTGGAGCAATGCGCCCTGTGAGCTGTTCCAAATGCATCATTTACGAAGATATCGCAAAGGGAAGCAAGATCCTTGGAGAATGCTTCGCCGTTCTTGGTTTCTTCTGCACGGTAACGGGTATTCTCCAGCAGGATAACCTCGCCGTCTTTCATTGCTTCTACCGCTGCTTTGGCATTAGGCCCTACAACCTCAGGATCTGCTGCAAATTTTACTTCCTGTCCCAATAACTCTGAAAGCCTCTTTGCTACCGGAGCTAAAGACAATTCCGGCTTTGGCTCTCCCTTCGGTTTGCCAAGATGGGAGCAAAGGATTACCTTTCCACCGTCGGCAATCAATTTTTTAATGGTCGGCAGCGCTGCTACCAGACGGTTTTCATCTGTGATTTTTCCTTCTTTCAAAGGTACGTTAAAATCGCATCTGCAAAGAACGCGTTTGCCCTTTACATTAATATCATCTACGGAAACTTTATTTAAAGACATCTTTCATTACCTCCTATTTCATCGAAAAAGAGCCCGGTCCTCAAAAGACCGGACCCTTTCTGAGTCTTATCTGCACTCTGGCAGCCTATCGCTTAAAAAGCAGCCTGCCGTGCAGGATTATGCTAATTCACTGAAATATTTGATGGTACGAACCATCTGGCTTGTGTAGCTGTTCTCATTGTCATACCAGGAAACAACCTGTACTTCAAATAAGTCATCAGAAACCTTGGAAACCATAGTCTGTGTAGCATCAAATAAGGAACCAAATCTCATTCCTACGATATCGCTGGATACGATTTCATCCTCGTTATATCCAAAGGATTCATTTGCTGCTGCCTTCATAGCTGCATTGATGCCGTCTACAGTTACATCATTGCCCTTAACAACTGCTGTCAGGATAGTAGTAGATCCTGTCGGGGTCGGTACACGCTGTGCAGAACCGATTAATTTGCCATTCAATTCTGGAATAACAAGGCCGATTGCTTTTGCAGCGCCTGTGCTGTTAGGAACGATATTTACTGCTGCTGCACGGGATCTTCTCAGATCGCCTTTTCTCTGCGGTCCGTCTAATGTCATCTGATCGCCTGTGTAAGCGTGGATGGTGCACATAATACCAGACTGGATAGCAGCATATTTGTTCAAAGCGTCTGCCATTGGAGCCAGGCAGTTGGTCGTGCAGGAAGCTGCGGAGATAATCGTATCCTCTGCCTTTAATGTCTCATGGTTGGTATTGAAAACGATTGTAGGAAGGTCATTTCCTGCCGGAGCAGAGATAACAACTTTACGTGCGCCTGCGTTGATATGAGCCTGTGCTTTGTCTTTGGAGGTATAGAATCCAGAGCACTCCAGAACAACGTCTACCTTTAATTCTCCCCATGGGCAGTTATTTGCATCTGGGAAAGCGTAAATCTTGATTTCTTTTCCATCTACAGTAATGGAATCTTCACCAGCAGTTACTTTGTCTGCCAATGCATATTTTCCCTGAGATGAATCATACTTTAACAAGTGTGCTAACATTTTAGGGCTTGTTAAATCGTTGATTGCTACTACTTCGTACCCTTCTGCACCAAACATCTGTCTGAATGCCAAACGGCCGATACGTCCGAAACCATTGATTGCTACTCTTACTGACATGTTAATTCCTCCTAAATTTTGAATGAATTTGTTTTTCTTGGATATATTACCCAACTTGTTTATATTTTAACGAATACTGCTGAAAAATTCAAGAGGATTTTTACTTTTTTATCTATATTTCTCATTTTTCTTTTGACAATGCTCGAAATTTGGGCTATTATCTCGTTAAAACATTCACAACATCTTATTTTTACAGGACGAAAGGAGGATTTTCTCATGTTATGGGACACTCACATGCATTCACACTTTTCCACTGACAGCCAGGCAGATACCCGGGAAATGATTGCGGCTTCCAGGACAGCGGGCGTAGATGGCATCTGCTTTACCGACCATCTGGATGTTGATTACAATTCCTTATCTGATGATTTCCTGCTGGACATCCCTGCATATCTTGAAGAAATGCAGGCTGTACAAAAAGAATTTTCCAGTGAATTTCCAATCTGCATCGGCATAGAAGCTGGGCTGCAGCCCCATTTAGAAAAAAAGCTTCCCGAACTTATAAAACCATATCCCTTTGATTTCGTCATTGGCTCTTCCCATGTGGTACACGGCCAGGATCCCTATTATCCTGAATATTATATTGGGAAAACAGAGGATGGCGCTTACCGGGAATACTTCGAATCTATCCTGGAAAACCTTGCTGTCTTCGACTTCTTTGACGTGTACGGCCATATTGACTACGTAGTCCGGTACGGCCCTAACAAAAACCAATTTTACACCTATGAAAAATTTTCTGATGTGATAGACGAAATCCTGCGCACACTGGTAGAAAAGGGGAAAGGAATCGAACTGAACACCGCTGGTTTTAAATATGGGCTCGGCCATCCAAATCCAACAGAGGCTATCCTCACACGTTACCGGGAACTGGGCGGAGAAATTATTACAGTAGGTGCAGACGCCCACAAGCCAGAGCATGCAGCATATGAATTTTCCAAAGTGCCTGACATTTTAAAAACTGCCGGGTTCCAATATTATACGGTATTTCAAAAAAGGAAGCCAGTATTTTATAAATTATAGCCATCCTTCGTACTGCAGCAGATTTTTGACATTGGGATGCAGGCAGAAATGCAGGAGAGCTGCCTTCCACAAACAAGGCAGCTCTCCTGCATTTGCCGTATGCTGAAACATTGCCGGCTTTGGCGCATGTTTGCATAGGCTGTACTGCATCTTTTACGGAACCAATTCCGCCAGCTTATTTCCATCCTTCAGGCTGTACGCTTCTATCCTGCCATTTGCACACATCAGATAAAAGCAGTCCCCGATATAGGTTCCTCGTACCTGGCCTGAGAAAATATCACTATCGCTGCAGTCAATATTCATTACCTCTTTAAACTTCCCATCTTCAAAAGCAAACAGCAGATAATCATATTTATAATCATCCTCATGATACCCTTGTGCATGGAATCCAAATAAATTCTTGTCCGTGTCAATCAAAACTGCTTTGTAATTATACAGTGCGTCTGCATAATCATAATCGGGCAGATGCAGCTTGGACTGCTCTTTCACATCAGAAGGATTGGAGATATCAAACATTGATAATTTCATTCCGTCTACAGCGCCTGTATCCTCGTCGGCCTCCATCCCGATTCCCAGAAGAAGGTTCTCAGAATAAAAATGCAGATACTCGGAAAATCCGCTGATTTTCAGTTCTCCCAGAATTTTCGGCTTTTTAGGGTTGGACAAATCTACAGAAAACAAAGGGTCTGTCTGACGGAATGTGACAAAATATCCGGCTTCCCCCATAAACCTGGCGGAATACACCAGCTCATCCTCTGCCAGGTTCTCTATCTTTCCTGCAATCTTCAAATCTTCGTCCAACACATACAAATTATTATATGTCTCAAATTCCAGGCTGTCATACCCGATTACCTCACCTGTTATGTCATCTTTTACTTCTGTAATATTCTGCTGTTCCACAGTGGCCACCATACGCAGATAGCCTTTGTACTCGTTCATTGCCATATCATCCCGTAAGGTTCCCTTTACTGTGCCCTCTGCCTCTTTTTTCATTTTCCCATTCTGATAGGAATAGCGGTATATCCTGGTTCTGTCGGTGCCCACTCCCTTGGTTCCTGCATCTACATGCCTGTTATCTGTAATATAAATATTACTCTGGCTTACATAGAATTTATCTGCTGCGGTCACAACAGCCGTAGTATCTGTAAATTTGTCCGGCTGTTCCATATTTATGGACGCCATCACAAGATATGAAGCCGTATCGGTATCGTCCGGCAGATAAATTTTGTCTGGGGATAAGATTTCCCCGTCGATTTCAGGGATATATGCCTGGTAGTCTTTTTCCAGCCTTGGCTTAAAAGCATTGCAGACGCTAAAGAAATACAAGTATCCATCAGAAATCCTGGAATCCTGGTAATTCCCTTTTACCGTAAACACATGATGCTCCTCAGGGTTGGCACGGTCCTTGATATTGTACACATGAATTTTGCTGTAAGCCGTCTCCCGATAAACAAATTCCTGATCCCCGGTAAAAATATCTTCTACAAATCCTTTGACTGCATTTAAGGGATTGCCGCTTTCTGCTTCCTCTGCCACGTCGTTTACCCAGCCGGATTCTATAATCACCAGCGTATCATTCCACAGATAAATATTGTTAATTTCATTATCAAAATTTCCTATTTTGGCAACCTCTTTTAGTCCATCTTTTGTATCCGCAATCTGTACTGCATATTTAAAATTCCTATCCTGGCGGACCACCTGGTAGAGATAACGCCCATCGTTTTTGATAATGTCTGCTTCCTCTACATTTTCTTCCTGCTGATTGGTCTTCCCGTAATCCCCGGAACCCTCCTGTCCTCCGCTGTCTGCAGAAGCCTCCATTTTCATATCAGCGCCATCTGCCATTTGCTCTGCCTGCGTATCTACACTGAAGGTTCCTCCCGTCTCCGCCCCTGCGGATTCCATGACCCGGTCCTCCTGGTAAACCTCAATGCCATCCTGCTTTTTCCAGATTTCTGAAAATGCCTGGTACAATTCCTGGTAAGTGCTGCCTTGTGCAGCTTCCCCATCTTCTTCTCCTTTATCAGAGAAGCGTTCCTCTGTCCTTGCCACATACTCCGGCTCTTTCATCTCCTCCAGCTTATCCATCTCTCCTTCCCAGTCTATGGAACGTCCCGCTGCAAACAATACAACTGCCAGGCAGGCTGCAGCTGCTATCGTTGAACCCCACCACCTGCGGTAGTCTCGCTTTCTTCCTCCTGTCCCTTTTTCCTCTGCTTTCCCTGCCGCTTCCGCTCCCTTCACTTCTCTTTCTGCTTTCCCTGCCGTTTCCTCTCCCTCCGCTTCTCCTTCTGCTTTCCCTGCCGTTTCTTCTCCCTTCGCTTTTCCTTCTGGTTTTCCCATCGTTTCCTTTCCCTTTGCCTTCTCCTTGGCCTCCTTCTTTGCCATCTCATCTGCCAGCCATGCTTTCATTTCCTGGGGCTTAAGCTTTTCTGGTATCGGCTCCGACTCAGCGATTTTCTGTAAATATTCTACTACAGCGTCTTCGGCCTGCTGCTCTTTCTTTTTAAATTTCTGCATCCTTACACCTCCAGTCTCCTTCTCATTTTTTGAAGCGCTCTCCGGTATCTGGAACGGACAGTGCTGTGATTCTTATCCAGGATACCAGCAATTTCTTCACTGGTATACCCGCCAAGCACAGACAATGCTACAATAAACCGCTCCTCCTCTTCTAATTCCCAAAAAGCCTGTTTCACCGCAGATGCCATAGCAAAATCTATCTCCTTTGACAAAGCTTTCTCCTGAGCTGGGGAAATATCCTCAATATCCTCCTCTCTGCAAAACCAGGTTTTCATTCTCTTTCTGCATCGGTTCACTAATATTTTCATGATCCATGCGCTGAATTTCTCCCTGTCTTTGAGCTGTTCAAACTTTTCATAGGCGGTTAGCACTGCATCCTGCACTGCATCCTCTGCTTCCTGCTGGTTTCGCAGATAGAACCAGGCAGTCCGGTACATCTGGGGATAAATTTTTTCATAATGCCGTATAAATTCTTCCATATGGACCCCTCCCTCCTTAAGTGAAACGGATATCCAAATCTATGTATACATATTGTTTTTTCACTCTTATTTCTTATGAGTCTCTTTCTCTCCAAAATGTTGCAGGCAAATTCAAAAAATCTTCTTAAAACAAACGTTTTCAATTTGGATATGGACAAAAATGCAGGATGCCTTCTCTTACTCTGCCGCTATGCCAAGCCCTGGGGTTTTCCCAGTATAAAGCTGGTAATATCTGCCCTGCTGGGCAATCAAGTCATCATGTGTTCCCCGCTCAATCACCCTGCCCTGCTCTAACACCATAATGCAATCGCTGTTTTTTACAGTGGAAAGCCTGTGGGCAATTACAAAAGTGGTTCTTCCTTTCATCAGCTTATCCATGCCATCCTGCACCAGCCGTTCCGTCCTGGTATCAATGGAGCTGGTAGCCTCATCCAAAATCAATACCGGCGGATCTGCCACTGCTGCCCTGGCAATTGCTAAAAGCTGCCGCTGTCCCTGGCTTAAGTTTGCACCATCTCCTGTCAGCATTGTATGGTAGCCCTCTGGCAGCCTGCGGATAAACTGATCTGCATTGGCAAGCTTGGCTGCTGCAACCACTTCTTCATCTGCAGCATCCAGTTTGCCATACCGGATATTTTCCATGACTGTATTCGTAAACAGATGGGTATCCTGCAGCACAATGCCCAGGGAACGGCGCAAATCTGCTTTCTTAATCTTATTCACATTAATTCCGTCATAGCGGATCTTTCCATCCTGGATATCATAGAACCGGTTAATCAAATTGGTGATTGTTGTTTTTCCTGCTCCGGTAGAGCCCACAAATGCAATCTTCTGCCCCGCGTTTGCATACATTTTCACATTGTGCAACACGATTTTGTCTGGCTGATAGCCAAAATCCACATCGTCAAACACCACATCCCCGGTCAGCTCAATATAATCTGTCGTTCCTTCTGCCTGATGGAAATGCTTCCAAGCCCAAAGCCCAGTCCGCTGCCTGGATTCCGTTAAGACGCCATTTTCTTTTTTCGCATTGACCAAGGTCACATATCCTTGATCCGCTTCCGGCTTCTCATCCAGCAGCGCAAACACCCGTCCTGCACCTGCCAAAGCCATTACCACACTGTTCAATTGCTGGCTTACCTGGTTGATTGGCATATTCAGGTTCCGGTTGAATGTCAAAAAGCTGGCAAGGCCGCCCAAAGTAAACCCTCCCACATTGTTCAATGCAAAAACACCGCCTGCCATCGCGCAGACCACATAATTCAAATTTCCAAGCTGCAAATTCACCGGGCCTAATATATTTGCAAATTTGTTCGCATTATTTGCACTTGCAAACAATTCCTCATTCAATTCCTGGAAATGCTTTTTACTCTCCTCCTCATGGCAGAATACCTTTACCACCTTCTGGCCATCCATAATTTCCTCAATATAGCCATTGACTTTCCCTAAATCCTTCTGCTGGGCAATAAAATATTTTCCACTCCTGCCTGCAAATGTTTTAGTGGCAAAAAGCATCACCGCCACCATCACCAGCGTGACACAAGTTAATGGCACGCTTAGAATCAACATGCTGATAAACACACTCACAACTGTAATGACACTGGATAAAAGCTGCGGCAGGCTCTGGCTGATCATCTGGCGCAGGGTATCAATATCATTGGTATAAATAGACATGATATCTCCATGGGAATGGGTATCAAAATATTGGATGGGAAGCCTTTCCATATGTGTAAACATATCATCTCTAAGATTGCGAAGGGTTCCCTGGGTCACCTTTACCATAATCCGGTTATATGCCCAGGTAGACAGAGCCCCGATTCCATAGAGCATCCCTACCCGGCAAATAGCCGCCGCAAGAGGCCCGAAATCTGGATTCTCGGCGCCAACCATAGGAAGAATATACACATCTATCAATGTCTGCATAAATAAAGTACCCTGGACATTTGCAAACACTCCTATAAAGATACCTGCAACTACAAAGAAAATATGGAACTTATAGCTGGCAAGAACATATTTCATCAGCCTTGCAAACAATTTTCCAGGATTCTCAATCTTGGGTCCTGGTCCTGCCGCTCGCTTCCCCATAGGCCCTTTTGGCTGCCTTCCCGGCTTATGTACGTCCCCTTGTTTCAAATCCATTCCTTCTCTTCTGGTTTCTGCCATTATCTGCCACCTCCCTGCTGATCAAAATCTCCGCCGCCTCCGGTCTGGGATTCATAAACATCACGATATATCTCACTGTTCTTCAATAATTCTTCATGGGTGCCAAAATCTGCTGCCCTTCCATTGTCCATGACAATAATCCTGTCTGCATTCTGCACGCTGGAAACACGCTGTGCAATAATCAATTTTGTAGTATCTGGTATCTCAGTGGCAAAGGCATGCCGGATTCTGCTGTCGGTAGCCGTATCCACGGCACTGGTAGAATCATCCAAAATCAAAATCTTTGGTTTCTTTAATAAAGCCCTGGCAATGCAAAGCCGCTGCTTCTGCCCGCCAGACAAATTGCTTCCTCCCTGCTCAATATAGGTATCATACTGGTCTTTAAACTGTTCGATGAATTCATGGGCGCAGGCCATTTTACATACCCGGATACACTCTTCCCTGGTAGCATTTTTGTCTCCCCAGCGAAGATTTTCCAGAATAGTGCCAGAAAATAATACATTTTTCTGAAGCACCACGGATACCTGGTTGCGCAATTCCTCCATATCATACTCTTTTACGTTAATGCCTCCCACCGACACACTCCCAGCTGTCACATCATACAAACGGCTGATGAGGTTTACCAGGCTGGACTTTGCGCTTCCAGTTCCGCCAATAATGCCGATGGTTTCTCCTGCATGGATTTCCAGATTGATGTCCTTTAATACCGGCTCCTCACTATCTTTGCTGTACGCAAAGTCCACATGCTCAAAAACAATCCTTCCATCCGGCACCTCCGTAACCGGATGCTGAGGATTAGACAAGCTGCTTGTCTCGTTTAAAACCTCCGCAATACGCTCTGCGCTGGCCATACTCATAGTTACCATAACAAAAATCATGGATAACATCATAAGGCTCATCAATATATTCATACAGTAGGTCATCAAACTCATAAGCTGGCCTGTAGTTAAAGCATCCGTGATAATCATTTTGGCTCCCAGCCAGCTTATAGCCAGAATACATCCGTAGACTGCCACCTGCATCAAAGGCGCATTCCAGGTCAATATATTTTCTGCTTTGGTGAACATATCGTAAATATTTTTGCTGGCCTTCTTAAATTTATCATTCTCATAATCCTCCCGCACATAAGCCTTCACCACGCGGATTGCGGAAACATTCTCCTGTACGCTGGCATTTAAGTCGTCATATCTTGGAAAGATTTCCTTGAAATATGTGGTGGCTCTGCGCATAATCAAAAACAGGCAAAAACCCAATATAATTACCGCAGCCAGATAAACGCTTGCCAGTTTCCCATTGATTAAAAATGCCATAATCATAGCAGTTATCATACTAATCGGCGCACGCACACACATGCGCAGTATCATCTGATAAGCATTCTGGATATTGGTAACGTCTGTGGTCAAACGCGTCACCAGTCCTGCAGTGGAAAATTTATCAATGTTGGCAAAAGAAAAGCTTTGAATATTGTCAAACATGGCAATTCTCAAATTCTTTGCAAGCCCTGTGGATGCGCTGGCTGCATATTTTGCCCCCATAATTCCTGCTGCAAGCCCCAACAGCGCCATCAGCATCATCACTGCGCCTGTTTTATAAATATAACCCATATCACCCTTTTCCACGCCGTTATCAATGACTGCAGCCATCAGCAATGGAATAATCATCTCCATAATAACTTCCAGTATCATGCAGACAGGGGTAATCAAAGAGTCTTTCTTAAACTCTTTCACCTGCCCTAATATTGTTTTTACCATTCTTTTCCCTCCTGCTTCAATATTTTTATGGTTAAACTTCCTTACAGCCAGCAAGGAATCATCCACCTTACGCTTACTTATCACAACGGTGCTTTCCCTGTTTCTCCTCAGAATCCTCCGGCTGCGAATAGCTATGGGCAATGTCCTCCTCCAGATTCTGTTTCAGCTTTCCTGCCACTGTAAGAAATACTTTCATTTCCTCCGGCGCAATATTCCTCCGGCACTGTTCTTCCAGGATATCTATATCGCCAATATGCCGCTCATGGGTTCTTCTGCCCACTTCCGTCAGCGCCAGCTTTTTCAAACGGCCGTCTTTCTCCACTGATTCCCGGCAGATATATCCCTTTTTCTCCATGAGCTTTACGATACTGGTAACCGTAGACCTTGCAATGGAAAACTCTGTTTCGATATCTTTTTGAAAAATATCTTTGCCATCATTCTCATACAAAAATCCTAGAATCCAAGCATGCATAACCGTTACTTCATCTACGCCTCTTTGCCTGGTCTCGTATGCGAACATATTCCGGAAAAACAAATTATCTAATGTTTTAATAAGAAATCCCAGTGTATCCTTCCTTCTCATTCCATAATTCTCCTCCTTATCTACTATAATAGCCATACGCCATGATAGGGCGTCAGATAACCAGAACAGGATGCCTTGCGCTAATAAAGCAAACATATGAATTGTTTTATATAGAACTATTATATGCAAATATTTTTTATTGTCAAGAATCATTTTTAAAAAAATGGACTGTTTACTGAAAGGTAAAAAGCCTGCTGGCGGCTGCTAAAGCGTGTTAGGAAAATGCTTTAGAAATGTCCGCCAGATTCAAATATGCCTTAACCGAAATGCTAAAAAGAAATCAGGAGATATTTAAGTTATATATTCACCTGCACCATAATAAAAAATCTTGGAAAAATACCCTGAATTTGTAAAGAACATTGATACAATTTTAATGGGCTGGAATACTTATCATCAAGTCAGTGCTGAACTTTCTCCCAAGGAATGGGTATATAAGGATTTCATGACCTATGTAATCACCCATAATATAGAACATGAGATTCCGTTAAAACTGCTTCACACGCAGTCCTACAATGGTATGACAGATTTAGTCTATACACGAAGATAATTAGGTTAGAGGCTGTTAGGCAGTTCTCCTTAGTGCTAGGGGAGTGCCTGAAAACTGCTTACTCCAAGACGTACGTCACAGTTTGCGGGACACTGAAGTCGCCCTGCGGGGATTTACACCAAATGAAGGGCGCATAGCGGGCTATGCAACCTGAATTCATGCAGATTGAACTACTAATGTTCAATCTGATGGTGCAAATACCGCGCAAAACGGAGCGTGCTTTGCACTAAGGGGGGTATCAGATGCGAAGCCTGGTGGATTCCTTCGTGCAGATTGGGGGAATGGATTTTCAAACACGCTCCAGCAGCCTCCTGATTTATACTTTGATTCGGCAAATTGGAAGCGCCTATTCCTTCAAATTACCTTTTTGTATATTTTCCTGAATAATCTGGTCTGTCACCTTAAACAATTCCTCTGAACCTAGTTTTGTTTTTCCTTGTCTTTTATATACTTGCTCTGCCGTAACCCCATGTTCCCGCCAATCATTGCCGCCATTACTGTTATTCAGCATAAGGGGCTGAAAGTTATCCATGGCATGTGCAAATTTAGATTCCGCAGTTTCATATGCCTCAAATTCATCAAACAATTCCGTAAGTTCTATTCTTTGGTCTTCAGGGAGAATTGAAAATATACGTTCCTTTGCAGCGTCTTCTCTGGCTTTCTGCGTTTGCAGGCCCTTGGTATCATAGGCGTAAGTGTCTCCTGCATCAATTTCTACAATATCGTGAATCAAACACATAAGCATTACCTTCGCAATGTCTATCTTCTCGTTGGCATATTCTCGGAAAAGATATGCCATCAACGCAATATGCCACGCATGCTCGGCATCATTTTCATTTCTGCCGCTATTAGACAGATGAGTCTGCCTGAATATGTTTTTTTCTTTGTCAATTTCCAAAGAAAATGCCAATTGCTTTTCTATACGTGTATCCATCCCAGTACCTCCTCAAATTCACATTTTCTGGCAGCTTTATTATAACGCTTCCTCCTCAAAAATGAAATAGGCTTTTATTAGGAACTAATCTGTATACAATTGCTCAAAAAAAAGAAACCTCAAAGCTTTAAGGTTTCCATACTTTAAACCAATGCGGAAGATGGGACTTGAACGAATTTCCACACATCGTAAACCCTCATAGAAAGGAGCTTTCCGCACATCAGCTAATCAAGTGTAACCCAAAGTGTAACCAGCTTGTCAACTGCCTGTTTTTTCTGAAAGAAAAAATTTGCGAAGCAAACAGTTTACAAGTTTTTACGAAAGATAATTGTTGCAGAGGTTGTTAGACAGTTTTTTTCTAACAACCTCTTGTTTATGCTTTTATCCAACAAAATAGAATTTATTTATAGCTTTCTAATTGGAAAAAACATATAATTCTTCCCTGTCTGTGGACAAGTAAAATCATGGACTGCTCCTACTAATGGAATAGCATTATCTTCCAGATATTTTATTGCCTCTGAAAAGGTAGAATCATTTTCACATTCTATATAAATATATTCATAGCCAGGAATAATCCATTTTGTCCAACCGTTGGGGGCTTCTGCATCCTCCCTGCATTCTACCCCAGCAAGATAGAGTCCTTTGTTAAAATCTTCCCACGGATTGAATGAGTGCGAAAAATCAGACATAGCACCCCAAATACCGCTAATATTTCCATTCGCATCTTTCTTAGCCAAATGTTGAACTTCTCCAAAGTGAGAATTTGCATCATCCCATAATCTTTGAATAAAACCCTCTCCGTCTAAAGTTGAACCCACTTTTCCTATCACAACAAAAGACTCCTTAACACACCTTTCAGCTTTCATATTTTCCTCCCACAAATCCCGTTTGTCAACTTAATGATATCATATTTTTATATGGAATCATACATTTTTTTTGAATGATATTTCTATTCTCCGTTTAGAATATAATATATCATCAAGATATAAAGGACAGTTACATATTTGTGACTGTAATAGAAAAGGTAAATTGATAAACAGGGAAGTCTGGTTTATGAATTGCCAATCCATTTTATTTCTTCATTGAATAAAGTGTTATACAAGGCAATTCAGATTGTATAACACCCATAAAGAGGCAGGCTGATCCTTTGCAGGACAGTCTGTTTTTGTAATGGGTGGTATGGGTATTATACAGAAGGGGGGGTATACAAGTTTTGTCCCTGTAATGGGGAATGAATCCTATCGTGTTGTTGGGGATTCCATTTAGGCTGTGCCTGTATCGGTGCGGCAGAAGTAGTCTGAAAATGTGCGGAGCAATCTGCTTTTTATTATTATAATATGTGTAGGGTGTAAGCATTAAGGGGGAAAATGGCAAGAAGAAATTTAAAATATCAGTTTTTGCAAGCAATTAACAATAGTTTCAAAGAAAATATGGATAAACATGCAGATAAAGCAAACGGGATAAGAAATACAGATAAGATTTATTCCTACTCGGCACGAAGTAACCTTATAGATTTATCAGCTAATTTTGCCAATTTTATGAGAGAATCATATCCAGAGATACATAAAGCAAATGAAATAGGTACAGAACATATACAAGCTTTTTTAAATTCCAAAACAAGAAATTGCAGTCAACTAACTTTGAATCAATTTAATTCTTTATTCTCGAAATTGGAAAAGTGTGTTAATGCAAAATATCACTGCAATGTTACATATCATTGTGATGTGATTCCTACAAGCTGCAAAAATGGCGGTGGAAAAATAAGAAATGTTATGTTATCGCAAAATGACTTTAAAATACTTATAAAGAGTACAAGTAACCAAAATCTGAAAAAAGCACTTACCCTATCTTATCATTTCGGGTTAAGAGCTGCGGAAAGTGCAAAGCTAAAATTTGAAGATATCAAAAGCAACGATATTTCCATTATAGACAGCAAAGGGAAAAGAAGCCGCTTCATTCTAGCGGAAACAGAAAAGCAGAAACAGATTTTGGAGCAATTCAAAGAAAAGGAACAGGGGAGAATATGCCCCATTCAACATCAATCTTTAGAACAGGCTTTCCGTAGAGAATTAAAAAAGAATGGCATTGTGATCCAAAACGGTGCTTTCCATACTTGCAGAAAGGCATATGCTACGAAAAAATATAAAGAATATCGTGAAAGTGGTTTATCTGTTAAAGAGGCTATGTCAAAGGTTTCTGTTAATTTAGGACATGGAGCGAACAGATTTGAACTGATGAAAGAATATATTTGTACTGCTTTAGTTTGATCGTTCCATTTTTCAAAATATTTGGGGAAAACAGAATCTATCATAGTGCAAACCACTGAAAATGTTGCCCATCGCCCTAAGGCAGTATTACCTTAGGGCGGTCACCAAAAGTTCCGCACCACTCTTTTAAAAATCAAGCATTTTCAAGGGTTGAGCAAGCAAATAGAGGTAGCGGTCTGGTGGTACTTTTTTTAAAGTACCACCGGGACCGCAAAAGTACCATTCTTGCTTGAATGATAAAAGAAGAAAGGAAAGAAATAATATGGAGAAAATTGAAACTAAAGAAGTATTAACTTCTACAACATTAGAAAATGAACTGGCGAAAGGGCACAATTATGGTTCTGGCTATCGTTCTAAATCTTGGTTTATAGTGATTGGTGAAAAACCTATGACAGATTTAAACTTAAATTATGAAAACATAGCGGATTTCATACAAAAAGAATTTAAAATATTATATGCCTGTTGGGATGAAGAAATAAGCAACAATAACAAAAAGCACATACACCTTTACATGGAATTGGATAATAAAGTTAGGTTCAGCACAATTCAAAAGAGGCTGACAGGGGCACATATAGACAAGCGGTATGGCTCCCCAACAGAAGCAAGGCAGTACATAGAAAAGCCTGTTGGTATGCTGTTTAAAGGGAAAGAAAAGTCGCATACAGTAGTAAAGCCTATGCAGGAAATAGGTAGTTTTGAACCATTCAAGCATTTAAAAGGTTATAGAAAAGAAATTGAATTTAATATGTCCTCACAAGATAAACTGGACTATGTTTTAGAGAATTTTGATTCGTGGGAAGAAGTGATAGCATGGGATATTCATTTCGCAACAACACATAAGGCAGCATTGTTATCCGCTTTCGAGCAGAAACGATATAATGAATTTATAAACAGTGATTCGGTCGTTAAACATACCAATGCACAAGAAAAGACAAGTATCTCTGTCAATCGACAGGTATATTATTTGTGCGGACCTGCAGGTTGTGGGAAAACAGAAGGAATTAAAAGGAAATTTGGGGATGATGAAGTATCCCAAATCACAAATTTAAAAAGTGATATGAAATTTGATGATTACAGAAATAACAGTGTTCTTCTGTTTGATGAATTTTACAGCCAGCTAACAATACAGCAAATGTTGAATCTATTAGATAACAAGATTACAAAGTTGCCATGCCGATACGAAAATAAATTTAACATATCGAATACTATTATTTTGACAAGTAATAACCGATTTGAACAGCAGTATGTAGACGAGCAAACAGACAATCCTGAAACATATACCGCATTTTGTAGACGATTTACAGGCGGAATTTGGGAAATGTATCAATGTGCTGCGAGCGATGAAGAAGCACTTTTACCTGTGTATCAGCATACGGGTAAAAGATTTATTGCAATGAAACAAGGGCCTGTTGGTGTAAAACCGCCTGTTGAAACAGATTCTTCCGTGCAGTGGGTTTCCTATGTACAACTGTGGAATCCAAAAGGATTTGACAATTTAAGAGGTAAACTTGCTATTCCTGTACCATTCTAAAATAAAAATTTTTAGGTAGTGCAATTTTTATTGAGGTAGTGCAGTTTTTCTATTGCACTATCTCTCTATTATAGTAAAATGCATATTATCGAATGGAGAAGTCTATTCAATTTTTTATGCACAACATGTGCGGAGAGAAGTTTGCTATGAAGTTTGAGTTTAAGTATTCAAGAAAAACTGGCCTTTGAAGAGGCTGTTAAGCATGGTATAATAAATTTAGCTGATTTGTTGGAAAAAATGAAATTATGAAGAATAAAGAAATTTTAGAACAACACGAACAATT
>CANDGI010000009.1 GCA_947384285.1 uncultured Lachnospiraceae bacterium | reverse complement strand
TGATTCCAATGCTCCCCAGCACATCCGCCAATTCCGGCGTTGGGAACTGGATCACTGCACTGCTGTCCCCGTATTTTACAAATGCTTCCAGATGATACCCGCTGTCCGGGTTCCTCTGCGCTGCTTTTTCCTCCCTCTGCTCCAGATACAGAATTTCATCCATTGCCCGCTGGCATAAGTCTTTTGTAGCTTTCAGCAGGCTGTCCGTATAATGCCCCCAAAAGTAATCCGTCTGTCCCTTGCACTCCCATGTGACAAAGGAATTGGGGTTTTTCATGTTCACACCCAAAACAAACTCCGCATTTCCCACGAGGATGGATGTCGTGATGACAAACCCCGCATTGGTTCTGAAACTGTCCATTTAGCGCACCTCCATATCCTTATTCTGATTCTGGTTCGGGGCAGCTTTCGCCGCCTCCTGTTTCTGAATTTCCGCAAAGCGTTCTTTTGCCCATTCTGGCAGGCACTCCGGCTTTACCTCGCCCGCAAGGTCATACCGCTCCCACCTCTCATGCTCGCCGGAATAAAGGGTGATACAGTAGCAGGCGCTCCCAAAGGAACGCTCCCTCGCACCGTTCCCACCTGTCACTAAGATTAACTGGTGTTCCGCAGAACGGTACTCCGGCCTTAACGCCTCCGGCTTGACCGCCATTACTTTTCCTACGATGTCCCCGCACCGAAACGTGGGGATACACCTGTCCGCTGTGATTTTTTCCCTCGGCACGTCCACTTTTTCCTGCTCCCCATGCACCTTTACGCATTGTGCTTTCACTCGGTCGGCAAACAGCTCCATAATCTCGGCGTAATCATCACCCACCATGCACTCCTGATAGGATTCCATAATGCTGTTGCTGACATAAAAAGCGCAGAGATACGGCATTTCTGCCTTTTCATCCACGCCGAATATGACTTCCTTGTCCCCGATCTGGATTCCCTGCGTAATCTCATAGCTTTCCACCATACGCTTCTCTTTTTCATCGCTCATAGCCTTTCCTCCTCTCCTGCTGTGGCAGCTCGCCGTATTCCTGCAACTCATATTCACACGGGACATACAGCCTTCCATTTTCCACACACCGGAAAATATCGCAGGTTTTGTCCGGGGACGCCGCATAAAATCCCTCATGGCTGTATTCCGCTTTCTGCCCGTCCTTCCCATAGCAGTCTGACCGGAAAAAGCCAAACTCCAAATCCCTCTTAAGCCTGCGTGTAATCTGGTAAAAGTCCCCGTCTTTTTTCTCAAACTTCCTCACCGGGACAAAATGTTTCCCGCCATATGCAAAAGCCCTGTTATCCATACGCCCCGTCCTCGCTTCCTTCCATGACTTTCTTTCCATATTCGGTAAAGGCATACCATGCCGTCCGGTCAAAGCGGCTCCCATTGTGTTCGCCCTGCACCAGAATCCCGGCTTTTTTCAGCCTGCCAATCCCGCACTTTACCATGCCCCTGCTGAGATAGGGCATATGGACGGTAAACGCCTTTTTGCTGCATCTCATCCATGTGTTCCCCTCATAGCAATGTCTATGGTGGAACTCGTTTTCTTTCACTTCCCTCCAGATATGCTCCAAAAGCAGGGCGGCGCTTATGCCGAACCTCTCTGCCATCCCGGAATTAAATCTCTCTGCCATCCGAAAACCTCCTTTCCTCCGGTATGTAAAGGGCGGCTTACCGCCGCCCCCGTAACACTTCCTACATAGATTCGCCTGAATTACCGCATGGGTTTGTTTTACCCTTTCTTCCTGCGGATTCTCAAGAATACCGCTGCAACCACGATAAATGCCACAAGCGCAATGCTGATTCCTGTCTTTGCTTTCATAATAACCTTAGTCCTCCTTCCTTTTCCTGCTCATTGCCGCCAGAACGCCGAACACGCCGATCCCCGCCACGGATAAGGCGGATAAGGCAATCCACAACCCCACGTTGCTCTCATCGCCCGTCTTTGGCGTGGTGATAATCTCCACTGGCTTTTTCTCATTGGTCATGGCCGCTTTCACAACCTGCCCGTCCTCTTTGATTTCAAACGGGAACTCCCTTTCGTCAATCAGGTAGCCTTCCGGTGCGTCATATTCCTGATAGGTGTACTTGCCATAGCGGAGCGTAAAGGTTGCAAGCCCATCCTTATCAGTCACGCCTGTCGCAACTACATTCCCGTCCTTGTCTTTGATACGGAACTTTGCATTGGGGAGCAGCTTCCCATCGGATACGTCCGTCTTTGTCAGCTCCAGCTTTCCGGTAATCGGCTTATTGATAAACCCTACGCCTGCCTCGTTCTCCACGTCCACAATCTTCCCGTCCTCGTTTATCTCAAAGAAATAAGCATTTTCATCCAGCACAAACCCTTCCGGCGCTGTCTTTTCTTTTACAAAGTAACCGCCATACAATAACCCGTCCGTCTGGTAAATGCCTTCGGAGATTTCCGGGATTTCAGCAACCAGTGCGTCTTTCTTCGGGTTGAATTTCTGGTTTCCGTCCGTGTCCTGATACAGCTCAAAGACTGCGCCTGTCAGCTTGTTTGCCGGGTAGTCTGCGTCAACCTTTGTCAGACGGACGCTGCCGATAATCAGCTTATCCGTGATTTTAATCTCAATCACTTCTTCATTTACCGTAACAGAAACATAATGCAGCGCTTCGTTCAGCACATACCCCTCCGGTGCCGCAATCTCCCGCACGATATAGGTTCCAAACGGCACGTCCTCAAAGGCAAACGCCCCGTCCTTTCCGGTTACGGACACCAGCAGTGCGGTATCTTCGGTAAATTCCTCCGTGCCTGCCGAAAACAGGCCGATGGTGGCATTTTCCAGCGGGTTGTCCTCCGTGTCCACTTTGATTCCCTCAATTCTTCCACGGAGCAGCTCATTTTCAATGGGTTCCCCGTCCTGCACATGGATGCTCACAAGCGCCGCATCCTGCCCCTGATAGGAGAACTCCACCGGGTACTTCTCATCGGAAAGGATATAGTGCTGGTCGGTGCATACCTCTTTCACATAATAACTGCCAAAAGGCAGGTCGCTGGCAAAAAATGCCATGCTGTCCGTGCTGCAGAACACAATCTCAATGAGTCCGTCTGCCGGGATGACGTCACCATTGGAAGCGGTCAAGTCCTCTGCGGCATACAGCCCAAAGGCTACGTTCTGGATTTCCCCTTTGTTCCCAATGCCAAAGGCTTCGTCCTGCTCCAGTGCTTTTGTTAAGTCAACCGTCACTTTCTGACGCTCATTGTAAAAGGCGGTGTCGGTTTCCGTCACGGAAACTTCCTGCCCCGCATAGACCAGCTCGATTTCATGGGCTTCGATATTCAGCACACATCCATCGGGCGCAGTCACTTCCACGACTTTATATTTTCCCAGATACAGCTCTTTCGTCTCTGCGTTCCCCTCCTCATCGGTAGTGACGGTGTCCACGACTTCCCCTGCGCCTGCACGCACAGTTCCGTCCTGTGTCACAATGTCCTCTGCGGCGATGATTTCATATACTGCCCCCGCTTTCCCGGTCACTTCATAGACCGGGGTATAGATGCTGCCGTCCTCGGTTAAGTCTCCGTCTTTGTCGATGAAGCCGTCACCGGAAACCTGCACGCCTGCAAATTCCTCGGCGGTCTTTGACACAAGGATTCTTCCTTTCTGCGGCACGTTCTTCTGCTCCGTCACCACAACGGTGACGCCGCTTTCCTCGGTGGAGTTTTCCTGCGCCACGGTGAACGGGATGGGCGTGGAATCCAGCACATAGCCATAGGGAGCCTGCACCTCAACCATTGTGTACTCCCCAAAAGGCAGCTCCTCCGGCGTAATCAGGTATCCGTCCGCCCCGGTGTAGAACGTATCCAGCGTTGTCACTTCCGGGTAGGTGTACTTCATGGTGACAAGCTCCCCTGCGCTGTCATAAATCTGGTAGCCTGCGCCTGCAAGGGGGATGGTGTTCCCGGTTTCAGCGTCTTTCTTCACAATCTTGATATAGGACGCAAACGGCCTGTTGTTGATCAGGTAGCGGTAAACCTCCCCGTCTTTGCTGACATACACGTCAAAATCCTTCATCAGCTCGCTGCCTTCCCAACCTTTGGTCTGGTGGACGGTGTAAACGCCATAAGGCAGGTCTTTTGTTTCCGCATAGCCGTACTCATCGCATACCAGCGTGTCCCGCTCGCTCTCTTTTGCATTGTCAAAACTTCCGGAACGCTTCAAATATACCTGGAATTCTGCGCCTTTCTCCGGCGTTTCAATCTGTGTGCTTCCGTCATCGGTGTGCTTGATGATGGAAATGCGCCCTTTGATGGCCTGCTCCGTCACGTCATTGGACGTGGTGTTCAGCTCAATGGTGTAATTTTCCGGCTCCGCACCTACATGGTGTACGGTTTCATCCAAAAGATAACCCTCGGATGGCGTAATCTCCCGGACGCTCCAGTTATTGCCGCAGATATAATACTTTGTAGTAAATTTCCCCTCGCTGTCGGTGGTGTAGGTGTCGATCAGGGTGTCCCCGTCATAAATGCCATACACTGCGCCCGCCAGCGTTGCGTCCCCCTGCGGCTCCCCGGTTTCCTTATCTGTCTTTGTCACATTGATACGGAACTTCTTTAAGATGTTGGTCACGGTTGCGCTGGTGACTTCCTTCCACTTGATTGTGACGCTCTGCTTCTCCGGGATGACATAGCGGACTGCGGTGTCCACTTCCTCAAGGGTATATGGTGTGGAGCCGGAAATGAGGATGTTAGAGAACATAGCGACACCGTTTTTGTCGGTCACTGCATACTCATCCACGGCTGCACCGGAGAGGGATGTCCCGAACAGATGGAACCTCACGCCCTCCACCAGATTGTCCTCGGAGCCTTTGATTACTTTCAAATCCCCACGCTTTAAGATGTTGGAGAACTCCACCTTTGCGGTCTGCCCGCCTGCAACGGTCACTTTCTGTGATTTCTGCGGCTCATAGCGATCCTCTGTCAGTTCGGTCACGGTGTAGGTTCCCGGATTCAGGTTCTCCACCTTAATCTTTCCATTCTTCCCCGTAACCACCGTCTTGTTGATTCCGTTGCCCGTAATCTGGAACCTTAAACCCTCCACAATCCCGTCCTCGGACGTTTTCACAATCTGCACATGGCCGTAAGGGATTTTCACGCACAGGTACACCGTAATGTCGGCTGCGCTCTCCACGCCCACCACGACGTCCTGCAAAGATGCATCGCCATAGGCTACAAGGGTTCCGCTGACTGCCGGGCTTCTCTTGGTTGCGGATAAAAGCACGTCCTCCGTCACCGCTTTTTGGGAAGTGATGGTTAAGGTATTCCCGGACGCACTCACGGACACGCTGCTGTTGGATGAGGTAAAGTTATATTTTGATAAAACCCCGTTCGTATCCGTCAATTTCACAACGTATTTATCCCCGTCCCATGAAAGCTCCTTCATGACTGCGTTCCTGTCGGTAGACGCAAAGCTGGGGATTGTCCCGTGTTCCTGCATACCCGCCACGATCTGGCTGTACGCTGCGGACACACCGCCGTTTGCCCCGTTTGCGCAGATGCTGTTATAAAACTTTCCATCTGTCTGGTTATACGGGGCATTGGCGTTCCTGCACCCGGTCACAATCTCCCATATGACCATCTGCGTGGCAACCACCTTTTCATCCTCGGAACCGGGAAGGCTCCCCATGCTGCCCTGCGAACCGTACAGAAGCGCAAGGTTCACGGCGTCCCTCTGGCTCCCGCTTAAGGCGTTCCATGTTTCGGACGCATTTGCCTGCAATGTGTTCCCGGTGTGCAGCGACACGCCCGGCTGGATACAGAAGGCAGGCTCCCCGTCCGCATAGATACGGGTTCTTGCCTCCCCCGCCTCTCCGCATACCCTCCCGTCGTGGGTGACGGTCTGCTGGTAACGGATGGCGTTGCCTGCCCCGTCATGGCAGTACGCAAAGGTAATCTTCGCTGTTTGCGACGCCGCCGACACGTTCATGGACGGAAGCACGGAAACAATGGATGCCGCCGCCATCATCAGGGCAAGCCCTCTTTTCAATCTTTCTTTTAACTTCTTCAATCTACTTACCTCCATTTTATTTTTTGACTTATATTAGAATCCTGCTCCGGCAGGATTCCCTGCCTGCGGCGGGTTGCGCCAGCAACATAATTCCGCTCCGCCGCAGTGCAATCCCCCGGAGGGTTTTCGTACAGGGAACGCAGTTTCCTGTACGAAAAAAATCCCTGCGGTATGCAGGGTTGGTAAACTGTTGGTTCTATTGTGCCAGCCAGAAAAAGGATAGCCATCGGCTCCTTATTGTTTTTTCGGCTGGTATTCGGCTGGTAACGGAAAGGGGTAGGGTGTGGGAAGGGGGAAACGGTGAAAAAGGCTATCCGCAAAAGGGCATAGTTGCCCCACGGTGGAAAGCCTCAATGTTACCGTTCCCTGTCCTTGCCCCGCTCCCGTTTCCGGTACAGCTCCAATGCCTTTACAATCGTATCTTCCATCTGTTTCGCAGGCGTCCCCGGTGAAAAATATTTACTGATACGCTCTTTTGGCATACGAAACTGTTCCTTCTGGTTCCCCTTTTCCTCTGATAAAATAGAGGGGATGACGTCCTCATTCAGCCTCCCCTCGTCTGCAAATTTACGCATTTTAATTGCCTGCGCATGGCTCGGTGTGCAGTCCTCTAACTGCATGGTGTCAAGCAGGATTGTCTGTTGCTCTTTCGGCAGGTAAGACAACTCTACCGCTGGACGTATGGCAATTTTACCGCTGTCAACCATATCCAATATCGGTGTGATTAGCTCGGTTAAACGGATATACTTGCGTATTTGCTCATGGCTCTCACCCACTTGTTCTGCTAAAATCTGTCTTGATGTCTTTCCGCCAAAATTCGGCAACACTGTTGCAGAATTTTTACTCGGCCTGCCCACCTGCCTTTTCATTGCGTCCAGTTTCACCTTATAAGCAAACGCTTTCTCTGACGGTAATATCTGCTCCCTTTGCAGGTTGGAATCTACCATAATTATAATGGCTTCATCATCTGTCAAGTTACGGACAATGCAGGGTATCTCTTTTTTCTCTGCCAGCTCGCTCGCCATTTTACGCCTGTGTCCGGCTATCATTTCATAACCGCCCTCCGGCTTTTCCCTGACAAGGGCAGGCACCAGAATGCCATACTGTTTCACGCTCTCCGCCATATCCGCCATGCTTTCATCCATCTTCACCTTAAACGGGTGGTTTGGAAAATCGCTGATTTCCTCCAATGGGATTTCCCTGACGGATTCCCGGCTTTCGTTGTCCCGTTCCTCCTGCGTGCTGAACAGGTCAGCGGCTGAGGGAAGCGGCATTTTTATCTCTTCCGCCACTGCGTATCACCTCCCTCGTAAATGCTCCATACGCCTTTGCCGCCGCACCGTTCTTGTCATAGCTGTAAATGCTCTGCCCTGCGGCGCTGGTTTCCGCCGCTTTCACCGCAACGGGGATGACCGTCTGGTACACTTTGATTACCCTCCCGTAATTCTGCCTTAGATTGTCGGCTGTGGCACGGGCAAGGTTTGTCCGCATATCTGCCAGCGTCAATAACACGCCATCTACCTTTAGTCCGGGGTTAATCTGCCGCTGTACCTTTCCTATGGTTTTCATAAGCTGTGTCATTCCCTTTAAGGGCAGATAATGCGCCTGCACCGGGACAATCACGCTGTCCGCCGCCGCAAGCGCATTGATGGTGAGCATACCCAGACTCGGCATACAGTCAATCAGGATATAGTCATAATCCTTTTTCAGCTCGCTAAGATAGGATTTCATGGTGAACTCCCGGCTCATGGCGTTTACAAGCGTGATTTCCATGCCTGACAGCTCGATATTCGCCGGAATCAGGTCTACACCCTCGTCATGGTGTAAAATCCCTTCGCCCACTTCCATCGGTTCGTCACGGATAATCTTTTCCATCTGCGTTGCCAGCGTGACAGAAAGATTGTCCTGGTCTGCCCAACCCAAAGAGGTTGTCAAATCCCCCTGCGGATCAGCGTCCACAAGCAGCACCCTCTTTCCCTCGTTTGCAAGCCCTATCCCTAAGTTTACGGCAGTCGTGGTCTTGCCCGTTCCGCCTTTCTGGTTTGCAAGGGCGATTACCTTACATTTAGACATCACGGTTTACCTCCTTTCCTGAAAAATTTAATAGCCACTCTGCATAATACAGAATGGCTATGTATGGGTTTTGGGCAATAAAAAAACCGACTGATTCTCGTTTTGAAAATCAATCGGCTATGTAGCTAATTTTCAATTTGTAGTTTTTTCAACCATATATCCTTTTTGATTGCAGTCTGTAATTATTTCATTTGCAATTTTTTCATTACAATTTACCCCAATTATTACTCTTGATACTGACAATCCACAATCTGTATAGCTTATGTTTTGCCCTTTATATCCTAAATCTTCTTTGATATACGGTCTAACAACTCCATTATTAAAACTACTATCTTCATATGGTTCCTTCAATATCCTTACTTCTTTTTCTTCATAAGATTTCATATCACCATTCATTGGATTTTTTGTTACAAAAGGTAATTCTGCCATAGGCGAACCATTTTCCAATAACTCTTGTTTTGGTCTGGAATAGTCATTTATCAAAATTGAAGTATAATCTATCTCATCCTTATTGAAGTATTCAACAGGATACAGCATATCATAATTTTCCACATTAAATACGATACAGATTCCATTTTTATGATTCGCATATGCTTCCCACATATACTCTTCCTTTTTATATGAAAAAGAACATACATCATATATCTCTTTCATTGTTTCAACCATAAACTTTATATTTTCTTCTCTTATTCCAGTTTCTCTTGAAACTTTTTTACTATCATATTTAATCTCAAATTCTGTTTTATCGTTCAAATATATATAATGAGAGAACCATAGCATATCTCTCCTTAAACATTCTAGTTTTCTCAAATTCGATTTTTCATTGTCATCAAATGCTATAAACTTATAAATCTTATTTTTTTCTATAAAAGATTTCAAATAAACAATCTTAAAATCTGAAGCCTTCTTTCTTGAATAATTATAATATTCTCTATAAAATTCCAAAACCATTTCTCTCCCCTCTATACAATAATTCTGTCAAAAATATATACCCCTATTCTCATTACGAACTTTTACCGCAAAAAGTCACAAATTCTATTTATCCGCCTAATACCACCTAGTCCGCAATCACCCATTTTGTCCGCAAAATCCGTACTTTCCAGTACAAAACAGCACCAAATATCATTCATTTTTGCCCTCAAACACTCTAGGACACAAAATACTCTACCGAGTATTCATTTTACCCTTCCTACATTATAAATTATTTCATATTTTTCATCAATCCAAATTTTCCATATGATAACTTATAATAATTTAATGGAAGATACACCATTTTACATTCAAATTTGGAAGATAGTGCTATCCCCCAAAAAGAAACACCAAGCAAACTTCTCCCCTTTTCCCAAAAGAACGAGGCAAACTTTCACACACCATTTGGGGGATACCCTATCCCCCAACTCTTCCCCCAAAAATCCCCCAAATCGGCACTCAAAATACGGTAATTTACGATAAGTTATGAACCTCTCCCAAGAACGCAAAAAACCCCTGAAAATGCCCATTCTATGGGATTTTCAGGGGTTCGTAAATCAATTCTTCTCAAAAGTTTACTGATTCATCTGTGCCGCAACCT
The DNA here is from genome assembly GCA_947384285.1 of uncultured Lachnospiraceae bacterium. Classification (GTDB taxonomy): domain Bacteria; phylum Bacillota; class Clostridia; order Lachnospirales; family Lachnospiraceae; genus Petralouisia. The sequence continues at coordinate 95,376 of CANDGI010000009.1, read as the reverse complement.
CAGCCGCAAAATCTTCCTGCTTCTTCTCCAATCCTTCCCCAGTTTCAAAGCGAACAAATCTCTTAACAGAAACATCTGCTCCAACTTCTTTGGAAACAGCTTCCAGGTATTTTCCAACAGACTGCTTTCCATCTTCCGCCTTTACATATACCTGGTCTACCAGGCAGATTTCCTTCAGTTCTTTGTTGACGCGGCCTTCAATCATGCCATGGATAACTTTCTCCGGCTTCTGGGACTCCTTGGGGTCATTCATAATCTGAGCCAGAAGGATTTCTTTTTCATGGGCGATGTATTCCTCGCTGATTTCATCCCTGGAAACATATTTCGGGGAAAGAGCGGCAATCTGCATTGCCAGATTGGTCAGAGCTTCTTTTACTGTATCGTTGACTACAGAGGTCTCTGCCTCCACGATAACGCCGATTCTTCCGCCGCCGTGGATATAAGAAACCACACAGCCATTGCCTGCAGTAACTTTTTCAAATCTGCGGATATTCAAGTTCTCCCCGATCACTGCAATCTTCTCTACCAAAGCATCCTTCACAGTCTTGCTGGAATCTTCCTTCCAGGCTTCTGCCAAAAATGCATCCAGGTCTGCTGCGTCTGAATCCACTGCCTGGGCTGCCACTGCTTCTACAAAAGCCTTGAAGGTATCATTCTTTGCAACAAAGTCTGTCTCAGAATTAACTTCCACCACTGCTGCTGTCTTGTCATCTTTGACAACAACGGTACAAAGGCCTTCTGCTGCAATTCTTCCAGCCTTCTTCTCTGCCTTAGCCTGTCCATTTTTTCTTAAAAATTCTACAGCGGCATCCATATCGCCGTTTGTCTCATTCAAAGCCTTCTTGCAGTCCATCATGCCTGCACCGGTCATCTCTCTTAACTCTTTTACCATTGCTGCTGTAATAGCCATTTTTATTCCCTCCATCTATGAAAACATCTGTATCGTTATCATTTTTAAAGACGATCCTGTTTACCCACAATTGAGGACAGGCAATACTGTCTGTCCTCCCATTGCAAAACCTGTTTCGTTAAACTTAAATCCGAATACCCCAATGCCCAATCCTCCAACACGAAACGCCTCCAGCCGGAGAATCAGGGAATTGCTGTACCAGGTAAAATAAACTTAATTACTCCTCCACTGCTTCTTCCATTTCCTCTGCAGCTTCTTCTTCAATTGTTCCCTGGTTTGCCTCAACTACAGCGTCAGCCATCTTAGAAACAATCAGCTTTACGGCTCTGATTGCATCATCATTGCCTGGAATTACATAATCTAATTCTTCTGGGTCACAGTTTGTATCACAAATTCCAATCAACGGAATTCCTAAGATATGAGCTTCCTGGACGCAGATTCTTTCCTTCTTAGGGTCAACAACAAAGATTGCATCTGGAATCCGCTTCATTTCCTTAATTCCGCCAAGGTTTCTCTCTAATTTTTCCCATTCTTTCTTCAGGGCAATTACTTCTTTCTTAGGAAGCACATCAAAGGTTCCGTCCTCTGCCATTGTCTCAATGGCTTTTAACCTGGCAACACGGCTCTGAATCGTCTTAAAGTTGGTCAGCATGCCGCCTAACCATCTCTCATTGACATAGAACATGCCGCAGCGTTCTGCCTCTGCTTTAATTGCATCCTGCGCCTGTTTCTTGGTTCCTACAAAAAGAATTGTGCCGCCCTCTGCAGTGATATCTGCCACTGCCTTATAAGCTTCATCCACTTTTCCAACAGATTTCTGCAAATCAATGATATAGATGCCATTTCTCTCTGTATAAATGTAGGGAGCCATCTTAGGGTTCCATCTTCTTGTCTGATGTCCAAAATGAACACCTGCTTCTAATAATTGTTTCATTGAAATAACGCCCATTTTCTCTACCTCCATTGGTTCAATTCTTCCATATGTTTCCTCTCCCAAAGCTACCGATAGGGCACCGACCCTGGAATCCACATATGTGTTTTTTATATTATCTTTGTCATTATATCACAGGAAAAATCTGCATGCAAGTCCAAATTTCTTCTTTCTTCTTAAAATTTGTAAATTCTATACGATAATATCGACTGCTTTCCTCGCAAAATCTCTATAATTTATTGAACGGCGTACCGTCCTAAATGATGCGGTGGTATCGACTACTTTCCTTGCAAAATCTCTATAATTTCATCTGCCGTGGAACCAGTGGGAATCAAATGCACGCCTATCCGTAAGGAATCGTCCACACCCTTCTGGGTCAGGTAAGCGTTAAATTTTCCTGCATCTGGAATCAAACCAGCCTGAAAGAGCTTTTGGCTGATAACGTCAGAATATTCTCCTTCCTTGATTTCCACTTCCACTACATCCTGGTTACTGCCGGAGGGCTGGCTTACTGCATTTCCAGAATCCGGCTGGCCGCTGGCCTCCTGCTTGCCTGATTCCTTATCATCTGCCTTGCCGTCCGCTTCCTCATCCTTTTTGTCTGCTTCGTCTAAAGGCTTGTCCTCCTGCGCGTCTTTCTCCTGGGGCTTTTCTTTTTCAGGGGTTACGCTGACGGAATTCTGTTCTGGCGTCTCCTCCTTTTCGCTTTCCTTCTGCTGGGAACCGTCCTCCCCGGAATCCGATTTTTCTTCTTCCATTACCATGCCTAAGAGCCTGGCGCGCTCTATGACCTCTGCATCCGTTAACGTCTCCTTTTTATTTCCAGACAAAGCAATTCCCATGACAATGGCAGTACATATCACTCCAACTCCCAATCCACGCAAATAATATTTCAGTTTCATAAATTATAAATCTTCCTCTCTGAATAGTCCGATTACCAATTTTACTTCGCCTACTCCAAGTCCTAGCTCTTTTGCAATATCTACAGCATTTTTGCCCTTCCGGTACATGTTCAGAATCATCTGATTGTGGCTTATGGCCTCATCTTCCGCCTTTTGAGGGATGACTGGAGCCTCCGGCTTCGGTTCTGGCTTAGGCAGAACCGGCTCTGGCGCTTTTGCCGGCTTCGCTGGCGTCTGGGCTGCACTTATCATATCATCCGATTGTTCCAATGTTTTCTGGATATTCTCCTGCAATTCTTCCAGATGAATTGCCAGCTGTGCAAGATTCCCTGCATATTTTGTAAGCTCTGAATGTTTATCATTCAACATGCTGTAAAGGAACATCACTTCATTATGGGTTTTATGGATAGATTCCAATACTGTATCCGAATATTCCGTAATTGCGCGCATCTTCTCATTGGTTTCCTTATCCAATGCCCGCTCCACAACCTCCATGGATTTTTCGATGGAATGGTCAATCACCTGATCCACCATATTATCTACTTTTATCTGGGCATCTGTCAGGCTTCGCTCCAGAATACGCTGCATTTCTTCTGTACTCAATTCAGCAATCTTATCTAAATCCTGGTTTGATAACTTTTCCGTAACAAAAAAACTTGCAACCATCATCACAACACCGATTATCAATAAAATAATTTCTATTGTTGTCATACCTGTACCCACCTATATTTTCATATCAAAACCACCTGTGGTTTTAATGCTCACCTTTCCACTGTTTTTTTCCCCCGCCTTCTTTTTTCTGTTCCGGCGGTCCTCATACTCATTGCTTCCCTTTTCACGGGCATCAAACTTCTTCTTGGGATTATCAGAATCATTAGCATGGGTAACCTGCTGCATATGATGCGTGGTGTCCTTAGCAAACTGTGTCTGGACATTCTGCTGCTGCAGCGCCGACTTATTGTCTTCATTCTGCTTCACAGTGCTTATATCCTGGCTTCTCTGGACAACCCCGCTGAATTCCACTGGTCTGATTGACATTTTCCACACTCCTTTTACAAAGAACGAATAACTGCTTCTCCCTTTTCTTTCATAAGCTTTGGGAACAGCCTTTCTGTTTTGATATTCATGCTCTTACAAAGAACGAATAACTGCTTCTCCCTTTTCTTTCTAAGCTTCGGGAACAGCCTTTCTGTTTTGATATTCATGCTCTTACAAAGAACGAATGACCACTTCTCCCTTTTCTTTCACAAACTTCGAGAATGACCTTTCTGTCTTGATATTCATGCTTACCTCAGAAATATTCACAGAAACACCTGGGTAAATACTGCCCTTTACTTTTATTTTCGCATTATGGGACATTTGAATCTGCTCATGGATCTCTTTCAATTCCTTTCTTTGGGCATTTAAAAGCTGCTGCTTTTCCTTAAAGGAACGAGCAACCGTCTGAACCTGCTGTATCCGGTCAGCGCTCAAAGCTTCTTTTTTCTGCATCTTCTCATTAAAATTCACAAGAATCGGCCGAAGCTGCTCTAGCTCCTTGCTGATCTGGATAATACTCTTTTGCAGTTCCCCGTAACGCTCTTTGATCTCCGGGTCTACCCCCACTTCAATTTTCGTGAGAGTGCCCATAGCAGAACCTATGGTCTGGGCTTCCACCAGGTTCCCAGCCCGGATGACGCCGCCGTTCACAAAGCCCTTTTTTCCGCCTACACGGATATCATTCCCTGCTGACACCCGGCTATGCAGAATGGACCCTGTCTCAATATATCCGCCTGAAATTACGGTGGCATTCTCAATAAACTGTGTAATAATATTATCCTTTGCCTGGACCCTTCCCTTTCCCATGCCGTGAATGCCGCGCTTTACAATTATCTGTCCGCCAGCGGAAAGAAAAGCAGCCTCCACCACTCCTTCGATAACGATATCTCCTTTTGCAGTCACCGAAAAACCGCTTTTTACATTGCCTTTAATGTTCACATTCCCATCGTAGACAATATTCCCTGTGGAGGTATCTACATCCGCAGGCACCTCAAATACATCTTCCACAAAGACTTTGCCGTTTACCAGGCTGGCATGGCCTGTGACATCAGAATAGATTTCTGTCATATCCTCGGAAAGGGTAATATTATTTCCAAACTCCAGCTTTAAGTTTTTCTCCTGCCTTGCCTGGATGCTTCCGCCGAATACATCCTTTCCCGGCCTCCCCGGCACTGCCGTATGGAGCTTTGCCAGCTTCTGCCCCTTCTCCACACGGCTGATGGTATTCAGCTCATGATAGTTTACAGACCCGTCCTCATTTTTCTTCGGTTTCAGATTATGGTTTGTATTGAAAAAATATTCAATTTTGGCATCCTTTCCATTGATAGGCGGAATTCCTTTTGCCATAATATAATTCGTGCAATAATGGCGGTCATTCAAAAACTTCTGAATTTCAGCTTGCTGGATTCCGACAGAAACCTTTTGAAATGCCAAATCTCCGCAGATTTCCTCTTCCGTCATCAGCTTTCCATTATTTGATGGAGGATAAAAACGGCAAAATACCAGCATTTTATCAATGGATATTGTCACTACCATCTGCTCATTTTCACAAATTCCATTCCATGTGCCCACACAAATTTCCTGGACTCCTTCTGTAACAGTCAATGCATCGCCTAATTCCCTTACATCAGGCACACTATACCCTTTCCCATCCAGGTATGTTGTGACCTCTTTATACTCTACCGCCTTTCCTCCTGCCTGGGGCGGATAGATCAAAAGGAATACATCTCCACCTCTTATATCCAGCTTAAAATATCCATTCTTGCTCTCCATAGCATCAACCACCTAATCCGTTAATATATTCATGTAGGGTCCCATTGTTTTTTTCATCTTCATCAATGCTTTTGTATGAAGCTGTGAAATACGGGATTCCGACACCTCCAATACGTTACTGATTTCCTTTAACGTCAAATCTTCATAATAATATAATGTAATTACTTTTCGTTCTTTTTCTGTGAGCGTCTCTAAAGACTGCCCCAGAACTTTTTTCAACTCTTCCTCTGCAATGGCGTCCTCCGGCTGGATAAAATGGGAATTGCCCCTTGCATCCATCGTGGGCTCCATTCCCTGCTCCACATATTCATTCAGGGAAACCATATTTGTAATCTTAAGCTGGGACTGCCAGTTCAGCAGCTCTTCACTGCTTACTTCCAATTCTTGGGCAATTTCTTCATCCAGTGCGGCTTTCCCAGTCCTTGTCTCTATCTTTTTGATTGCTTCATCAATTTTTTTCTGTTTCTGGCGCACTGTTCTTGGAATCCAATCCATTTTCCGTATCTGATCCAGAATGGAACCACGGATCCTAAGACTGGCATATGTCTCAAACTTTACGTCCTTATTCACATCAAACTTATCAATGGCATCAATTAAACCAAATATTCCATATCCTACTAGATCATCATATTCTACATTATAGCCAAGATACATGCTCAAACGCCCTGCTACAATTTTCACAAGAGGTGCGTAAGCAACAATGATCTGTTCTCTCAATTCCGGCGTAGGCCTCTTTAAAAATTCTGCCCACAATCGTTCTTTTTCTGCTGCGTTCATCCAAAGCCCCCAAGACTACAGGAACCACCTTTATAGGCTGCCTGGTTATTTTTCATTCTCTTCTGCGGAGTTTTCTGAATTATCCGGATTCTCTGCATCTTCTGCATTTTCAGCTTCTTCACCCTCCGCTGCCTCTTCCGTGGCTTCTTCCATCTCTTCTTCCTTGAAATTCTTGTCTAACAACAGTTTCGCAATACATCCCAGGATATAAAAGGATACTAAAACGATGACCCATGTTTTTACAAATTGTGCTGTCTCCATCTGTGTGGCAAATCCGATAACGCAAGTCAAAAAACCTGCAATCAATGTAATAATAATCGGCACCTGTTTCGTTTTCATATCCTATCACCCTTTAAATAGATTTTATTGACTTTCCTACTGCTTTAATACGAAACTCTCCAGTTTCCGGATACAATTCCACCGTCCGCCCATAATTCAGCCCGGTGTCCTCTGCCAGCAAAGGAATTCCAAGCTGTTTCAGTTTGGCCCTGGAAGCCTGCGCATTGCGCTCTCCCACATTCCCGACGGTGGAAAGGCCGCTTACCTGGAACATTTTAGCTCCTCCGGCAATTTTGGCAACCAGGCGTCTCTTATTTGCGCCCGCTGCTGTTACTCTTTTTATAAGTTCTTCTATTCCTGTATCTGCAAATTTGGCAATATTCGAATTATTCCTCATTTGTGTACTGTCAGGAAGCATGATATGCGCCAGTCCTCCGACTTTCGTAACTGGATCATAGACTGCAATCCCAATACAGGACCCAAGGCCTAGAGTCGTAATCATATCCGGCGCCTTGCAAACATTCAAATCTGCCATTCCAACTTTAATTGTAGCCATAACTCTGCTCCTCTTATAACGCGATCCCCAATGAGGTTAAAATCTTATCATAGGAATCCACATCTGGCATTAAAATAAAAAATCCCTGTATTTTTACTTCATCTCCAAATTCCGTTTGTATCAAAAGTGCATTATCCCCATACTGGCCGAACTGTATAGCCGGTACACTCAAAATCGCTGCCGCCATATCAATGGCAAGATATGGGACAGAAGACGTAATTACCATATTTGTCATCGAAGAAAGCGCAGACAAATAGGAACCTGAAATAATATTTCCGATTTCTTTGATTGCAGATAAATCCATCTCATCAAATTCTTCCGCATAATCGTCGGGCCTGCCCATAAGATGGTTTACCAGGTAATGTGCAGATTCCATTTTAAGCAGAAACATCATGCTTCCGCCGATATCGCTCTCCACCTCCAGGTAAATGCCTACCACCGTCTCTTCCTCTGCAGAAATTGCGGTAGGAAGCTCCTGGAATGTAAGGAATTCTACCTTAGGCACTTCCATATTTACTTTCAGGTTCAGCATATTTGAGATTGCAGTTGTAGCATTTCCGGCTCCTATGTTGCCAATCTCCTTGAGCACGTCAAAATACATTTCATTTACCTGATCCAAACTAAATTTCGCCATGATCCTTTTCTCCATTTCTTTTATCACGAACAGGCTGTTGCCAAAATTCCAGTTTGCTGCAACAGCCCTTACTACAACTATGCATTCTCCGATTCATCAATGATGCTGTTGGTATCAAATAAGGAAATCAATTCTTCCCCATGCTTTCCAACGCCGTTGATAAAGTTGCTTTTACTATTTTTTGCATCGTAAGCCACTTTGTCAATTTCATCTGGCCCAAGCGTTACAACTTCCTTTACCTCATCTACTATAAGTCCAAGGACACCATGCTCTTCCAGCTTTAAAATAATAATCCTGGTAACATCTGTAAATACGTCCGGCTCCAAATCCATCTTGGTCCGGATACTCATTACAGGTACAATTTCTCCGCGCAGATTGATAATCCCTTTAAAATAAGACTGTGCTTTCGGTACTCTGGTAATCTTCTGCATACGGACAATATTATCCACATAGCTGATGTCTATCCCATACTGTTCACTGCCGATTTTCACTACGATAAACTGTTTCTGCCCTTCGGCCACAGACATATTGTTCGCCATATCAACACCCCCTAAAATAATGTATTAACGTCCAGGATTAATGCCACTTCCCCATCCCCCAGGACGGTTGCGCCGCTGATAATCTTGGTACTGTTATTGATGTATTTGCCCAGGGATTTGATAACAATTTCCTGCTGGCCATTTAACTCATCTACAATTAACCCGGCAAACTTATCCCCCTTGCGGACGATAATTACGGTAAGGCTCTCTTTCTCTTCCTCTGCTGGCTCACAATCCAACAGCTGGTCCAGACGGATCAACGGGATGACCATGCCTCTGATATGTATCACTTCTTTTGCCTGGACGAACTTAATTTCATCGGCCATAATCTCTTCAATGGTTTCAATAGAGCCAAGGGAAATCGCATACTTCTCATGCCTTACTTCTACCATCAAGGCCTGTATAATTGCCAGGGTAAGCGGCAGGCGCACAATAAATTTGGATCCTTCGCCCAGCACGCTCTTTACTTCCACATCGCCTCCTAATGCTTCGATATTGGATTTTACCACGTCAAGGCCTACGCCCCGGCCGGAAACATCTGATATCTGCTTTGCCATGGAAAAACTTGGCATAAACAGAAAATCTATGATTTCTTTCTGGCTTAAGACTGCTCCCTGTTCCGGTGTAATCAGCCCCCGCTCAATTGCCTTGCTCTTTACGCTTTCCGTATCAATACCATTACCGTCGTCGCTTACTTCAATAATGACATTGTTTCCTTCCTGAAATGCATTGAGGTGGATGGATCCTGTCTCTGGTTTTCCTCTCTTCCGGCGCAGCTCCGCATTCTCAAGCCCATGGTCTGCGGAATTGCGCAGCAGATGCTGCAGGGGATCCCCGATTTGGTCAACAACCGTCCGGTCTAACTCTGTATCCTCACCTGTCATATACAATTCCATCTTTTTATCCAGCTTCTTGGATAAATCACGGATCATGCGCGGGAATTTCTGTACGACACTCTCAATGGGCACCATGCGGACTTTCATGACAGACTCATGCAGCCCTGTGGTAATCCGCTCCAGATATTCAATCTGCTCATGGAACGCCTGGGAGTTGGAGCTTGAGCCGCCATCTGAGGTAGATCCGATGGATACCAGGGAATTCTTTGCGATAATCAGCTCGCTGACCTGATTCATCAAAGCATCCAGTTTCTCTATATCCACACGTACCGTCCGGTTTGTTACCGGCTTTCCGCCATTCTGCTTCTTCGCTGCCGGCGCCTGTGGCTTAGCCTGGGCGGCAGCTGCCGGCGCCTGGGCGGCTCCTGCATGTTCTTCCTTCTGGGCTTTCTCCGCTTCCTTCGCTGCAGCTGCTTCCTCCTCTTCTTTCTTAGCCGCCGCCGCTGTCAATTCCTTATAATTTACTTTCTCTCCGATTACTTCTTCAATTTCAGAAACAGCCTTGGCAACCTCCAGCATTCTGTCCAGCTCTGCCTCGCTGGCAACGTAAAAGCTGAAATCGAAACCGAATTTTTCATCTTCGATATCCTGGGAGCTGGGAGAGTATACAAGGATATTGCCAAAATCCTCCACTGCCTTAAATACCAAAAAGGCCCGTGCGGCTTTCAGCAGGCAGTCCTCCTGGATATATACCGTAATTCCATATAGCTTCATGCCCTTTTCTTCTGATACGCGAAGCTCTTCTTTTTCTTTTTCTGAGAAATCAATGTCCAGATACTTCTTCTGGAACCTGTTTTCCACAGGATCCTTCTCTTCCTTCGGCACTGGCTTCTCCTCTGTTTTGGGGGCATTGCCGGTTCCTGCCGCCAGAATATCATTCAATTCCTGGATAATGGCCTCGTTATCCTCCGTGCCCTCATCGGAACTTTCTTTTACGTTTTCCAAATATGCATCAATAGCGTCCAAGCATTGAAACAACACATCCACCAGTCCGCTGGTTACATTCATATTCCCGCTGCGCACTTCCTGGAATACATTTTCCATATCATGGGTTAAACGCTGCATCCGCTTAAATCCCATGGTTCCAGCCATCCCCTTCAAGGAATGGGCTGCACGGAAAATCTCGTTGATTGTATCCATATTTTCCGGCTCTTTCTCCAGGCTCATGATACAATCTGACAGATTCTGCAGATGACCATTTGTCTCATCAATAAAAATTTCAAGGTATTGGCTTACATCCATACTACTGTACCCCCACATTCTTTATTATCGTTTGTGCAACTTCTGTTAAGGGAACTACCTCATCTACAGCGCCTGCTTCTGCAATTGCCTTTGGCATTCCATATACCACGCAGGATTGGGCGTCCTGGGCAATCACATGGATTCTCTTTCTCTGTTTCAGGGAAAGGATTCCTCCTGTTCCATCTGCACCCATCCCGGTAAGCACCACGCAGACAATCTCATCATATCCGCTGGTCCGTAAAGATTCATAGGTCACATTGGCACAGGGCTTTAAGCCTCCGATGGCCGGCTGGTCATTCAGGTGGACAATGTGCCTCCCGTCCGGCTTTTTCTGTATCTCCATATGCTTCCCGCCGGGCGCAATGTACACACATCCTTTTTCCAGGACATCGCCTTCGGCTGCTTCCTTCACCTTTATTTTGCTGACCTCATCCAAACGGTCTGCCATGGACTTGGTAAATCCAACCGGCATATGCTGCACCAGCACCATAGGGGCATCCATTTCTTTGGGCAGATAGGGTATCACACTCTGCAATGCCTTGGGGCCTCCGGTGGAGCATGCCAGGGCAACCAGCCTGTTTCCGCCCTTTCCGCCCGCGCGCTTGGGAAGCTGCACAGCCTTCACCGCTGCAGGCTTCTCCGGCGCCCTGGTGTTTGTAGCAAGAAGATTCTTCGAATTATCAGATCGGACAACAGCTTTGAGAACCTTCAGCAGACTCCCTTTAAAATCGTCCCCTTTTGCCTCAATAATATTGCCTGGCTTCGTGACAAAATCAATGGCTCCCAGCTCCATAGCACGGATGGTAACATCTGCGTCCTTTACGGTCAGGGTGCTTACCATAATAATGGTCGCTTTAATTTTTTCCTGCTGCAGTTTTTCCAGTAATTCCAGTCCATCCATACGAGGCATATTTACGTCGAGAATGACAGCATCATAGCTGGTTTTCTTCAATCTCTCATATGCCTCCAGGCCGTCCCTGCAAACATCCGTTGCCTGAAATGTACTATCTGCATTAATTATATCACAAATAAGCCTTCTCATAAGTGCAGAATCATCAACTACTAAAATATTTTTTTTCATAACATCACCTTTTTTGTCTATTGATACGTTCCTGTTCAAAAATATATTTAATGATAATTTCCCGCTCTTTTTGATTTTTCATCAGAAAATTTATGCGGTATTCATACTTGTCTTCCTTTTTTCCTGATTCTTTTTTCTGGCAGAGCAGGATTCTTCCAACAATTTCCAGAAGATAATCCATACTATTACTCTTCAACCGGATAGAAATAACCAGATAATCACCCGTGCCGCCCGGCTCATTCCCCACGAACCGCATTCCTCCGCCGCTGATATCCACTGCGATGGCATCCTTAAAAAAGTCCTCTGGATAAGTTATCCTGTGATGCTCCTTCAATTCCGCAATATCCTCTATAGCTGTCTCTTCCTCTGTAATTTTCAGATACTGCATATCCATGGCGCATCCAAATCTATAATACTCCCTCCGCTGAAATTTCTCCAATGGAGTCTTGGGGGCTACAAGCATCAGGCAGATGTTCTCCCGGATATACCGCTCCTTCACCTGCGCCACACAGCGGTACACCCCTGTGTTGGTATAGAATACGAAATCAAGCCTTACGCCGCTGAAAAGAGGTGCATTCCTGTCCGCCTTTGCAGGCATTAATGCCTCTATGGTTCCATCCTCCCGAACCTCCTCTACCATGCTGTAATAGGTCAAAGGCAATTCTGTTGATTTTCTTCCCTGTCTCGTCTGCTGTGTAACCTGGATTTCAATCTTATCCCCTGGCTTAAGAATATTAGAATTCATGATACCTCCCATAGTTTAACCTCTTCGATAGATAAAACGCGAAAACAACTGCATAATCCCCCTCTTTTCCTGCAAAGGGGCTGTTGTTCCGTCCAGAAGGCTGTAGGTCAATGCCTCAAACGCCTTGCTGGCCTTTGCCTCAGGATACAAAATACTCACCGGCTGCTGCTGGCGTATTGCCTTTTCCACTGCCATGTCCTGGGGAACCATGCCCAGATACTCCAAGTTGCCTTTTAAAAACTGCCCGACGACAGCATTTAATTTTTCATATATCCCAATGCCCTCATCCTCTGTGGCTACCCGGTTGGAAATAACTTTTATCTTGGTCTGGGCCTGGCGGAACTCAGGGTTCCTGTGCAGCGCCTTCAACAAAGAATAGGCATCCGTTAAAGAGCTGGGCTCCGAGGTGGCTAAGAGAAGCACCTCCGGGCTTGCCATGACAAATTCCAATACATGGTCGGAAATTCCCGCACCGGTATCAATCAGCACAATATCTGCAAGCTCATCCAATTCGGACAAATTGCGCACCAAAAATTTCAACTGCTCTTTTGGCAGGTTATTCACGCCCGTAATACCGGAGCCTCCTGAAATGAATCCAATCTCCATAGGGCCTGCGGTAATGATTTCCTTTATGGTCTTGCCCCGGTATATCAAATCACTTAAATTATATTTCGGAATCGCGCCAAACATGATTTCCACATTTGCCAGCCCTAAATCTGCATCAAAAATAATAACTTTTTTTCCCAGTTTTTGCATATATACCGCAAAATTCACTACCGCATTGGATTTTCCCACGCCGCCTTTTCCGCTGGTAACTGTAAAAATACGGGCCTTACGGGTGGACTGCTGATTTTTTTTCACTATATTTCTTAACTGTTCCGCTTGGTCCATAGTCATTTTCCTCCAAGCAGAAGCTTTACGATTTTCTGTGTATCAAAAATTTCAATATCCTCTGGAACATTCTGCCCATAGGTAGAGTAAGACAAATCTGCTCCCGTATAAAGCTTCATATTTAAAATATTTCCGAAACAACTGGTTTCATCTAACTTGGTAAATATCAATTTAAAGTGGAAGTTCTTGTTATAAATATCTGCAATATCAATCAAATCCCGATATTTTGTGGTAGCACTTAATACAAGATAAACCTCCTTTTGATATTCCCCTGGTATCTTGTCTATTAATTCCTTTGTTTCATTCCTCTGTTCCTCATTCTTGTGTGAAAAACCTGCGGTATCCACAAGAACCAAATCATATTCTTCCGACTTTTTCAGCTCTTCATTCAATTCTTCGGAAGAATATACAATGGTCAGAGGGGTATCCAAAATATTTGCGTAAGTCCTAAGCTGCTCTGCTGCCGCAATACGATAAGTATCTGCGGTAAAGAGGGCAACCTTTTTCCCTTTTTCCACCTTAAACCTTGATGCAATCTTAGCAATGGTAGTGGTTTTTCCCACCCCGGTAGGCCCGATGAAAAAAACTACCTTCGGCTTACGCCCTGACATTTCAATGGGTTGAGGCTGTCCAAATTTCAGAATCATTTTCTGGTAAATGCTGGACAGAATCAAATCCACGCTCGCTCCTCCTTTCATTACTTTTTCAACTTCATCCATAATCTGGTTGACATATTTCTCATCTACCTCATTATCCAATAAAATACTGTAAATCATTTTGATAAATTTAAAATTTTCATCTACCGGAACCTCTTTAGGAAGATTCTCCGGCTGCTGGGGCGCCAGCTTCTTCTCCAAAAGGGACTGAAGGCTTTCCAGCTTTTCCTCCAGGTTGTTTTCCAGCACGCTTTCTTTCTTCTTTTCCTTTTCCTCTGGATTCTGCGCCCCCATAGAAGAAGCCCATGTATTTTCCACGGATGCAAACATCTCTTTCACCGGTTCCGGCTTAGGTATAGAAATCGGCTCGTCCGCCGCTACATTGATATTTCCAGTTAACGGCGGCAATGGAGCAGGCATTTTTGCTGCTGGGGACTGCTCTGTCTCTTCAATCGCTGCCGTCACCTCAAAGGTTGATGTTTTAAAGGAACGCAAAAACCCCTTAGGCTTTATCTCTTTTACATTCATAATCACTGTCTGAGGCCCGAATTCCTCCTTGGCCCTGGCAGTGGCTTCCTCCTCTGTCCTGCCCTGAAATTTTTTTATTGTCATGAAAGGCTCACCATCCCTACTGATTGTAATTCTATATTGGAATCAACTTCATTGTAAGAAACAACAATCAAATCCCTAAAATAATCTTCTGTCAATTTCTTAAAATACATACGCACAATAGGCGATGTTATAATAATTGCATTTTTCCCAAGATTCTCCAGTTTTGTAATCTCTGTTTCCAGCGATGCCATAATCGCTTTGGTTTTTTCCGGGTCTAAGGTCAGATATGCGCCCTGCTCCGTCTGTTTTACAGACCCCATAATATCCTGCTCCACTTTTGGATCCAGCGTAATCACGCTGGTTACCTCATTGGCGGGGAAATATTTGCTGGATATGGCCCGTTTCAAGCTCTGCCTTGCATATTCTGTCAATACATCCGTATCCCGGGTAGTAGCCGCATGATCCGCCATTGTCTCAAAAATAGTAAGCAGATCCCGGATAGAGATTCCTTCCCGCAGCAGATTCTGCAGTACTTTTTGGATTTCGCCGATTCCAAGGAGCTTTGGCACCAGCTCATCCACAAGGGTCGGATTGGACTCCTTGATATTATTTACAAGACTCTGTACATCCTGTCTGGACAGCAGTTCATCAATATGCATCCGGATCACTTCCGTCAAATGGGTTGCAATAATCGACGGCGGGTCTACCACCGTATAGCCCAGGCTTTCCGCCCGCTCCCTCTGGCTCTCGGTAATCCACAAAGCCGGCAGATGGAAAGAAGGCTCAAAAGTTGGAATACCCGAAATTTCCTCTTCTACAAACCCTGGGTTCATAGCCATATAATGGTCAAAAAGAATTTCTCCTTCTGTTACCTGTATTCCCTTAATCTTAATAATATATTGGTTTGGATTCAGCTGTATATTATCCCTGAGACGGATAATGGGTACAACGGTACCAAGCTCCAAGGCAATCTGCCTTCTTATCATAACCACGCGGTCCAATAAGTCTCCCCCCTGGTTTACGTCTGCAAGGGGAATAATCCCATACCCGAACTCCAGCTCAATGGGGTCAACCTGAAGCAGGGATACCACATTCTCGGGCCGGCGTATCTCCTCCGCCTGCTCCTCCGCCATATCCACCTCTTCCTCAATGGCCTCTACGCCAAGGCTGGTATCCATACTCCTGCCCGCAATCAGAAATGCAATTCCCAAAGGCAGGAAAAGCCTCCAATCCAAGGGCGTTGCAAGGCCTAAAAATATCAGTACAGCTCCCACAATATACAAAACCTTGGGAATGCCGAACAGCTGGCGGATTAAAGTATCCCCAAAGTCCGCTTCCTTGGAAGCCTTGGTAACCAGGATACCGGTTGCCAGTGAAATCAGAAGGGACGGTATCTGGCTGACCAAGCCGTCGCCGATGGTCAGGATTCCATACTGGTTCAGCGCATCTGTAATCTCCAGCCCCTGGCGGGTCAATCCCATTGCGAGTCCGCCTACCAGGTTAATCAAGGTGACCACAATACCTACGGTAGCATCTCCCTTTACATATTTGGTTGCACCGTCCATGGCTCCGAAAAAGCTGGATTCCTGCTGTATTTTATCCCGGCGCTCCCTGGCTTGTTTCTCGTTAATCGTCCCTGTATTCAAATCTGCATCAATTGCCATCTGTTTTCCCGGCATAGCATCCAGGGTAAACCTTGCAGTTACTTCCGATACACGCTCAGAACCTTTGTTAATTACAATCAGCTGAATTAAAATCATAACCACAAAGATAATGGCTCCGATAATAATATCATTCCCACCCACAAAATTTCCAAAGGTACGCACAACATTTCCCGGATCTCCTGTATTTAAAATCAAACGGGTAGAAGAAACGTTCAGTGAAATACGGAAAATCGTTGTAAACAAAAGCAGGGTTGGAAAAAAGGACATATCCAGCACTTCTTTTACAAACAGGGCATTCATCAATATCACCAAAGCTATGGAGATATTAAACGCCAACATAATGTCCAACAAAATGGAAGGAATTGGAACAATAAAAAATATAATTGCTGCCAGCAAATACAAGGCAACTCCCATATCTGCCTTCTTCATCCTGCTTTCTCCTTTCAATACTTTCGATTGCATTTTATCTATTATCTCTCAGGTTATAAACAAAAGCCAATACCTCTGCTACTGCCTGGTACAATTCCGGCGGAACCTCTTCTCCAACATCCACATTGGCATAAAGCATCCGCGCTAATGGTTTGTTTTCTACAATTTCTATCTGATGCTCTTTTGCCGCCTCCCGGATTTTCATAGCAAGATAATCTTCTCCTTTTGCTACTACGATAGGAGCAGAATACTGGCTGGCATCATACCGGATTGCTACTGCATAGTGGGTCGGGTTTGTAATTACCACATCAGCATTGGGAAGCTCCTGCATCATACGCCTTTGGGACGCTTCCCTCATCTTAGAACGCTGGCGTCCTTTGATTTCAGGATTTCCCTCGGTATTCTTGTATTCATCCTTTACCTCCTGCTTGGTCATCTTCATGTCCTCTTTAAACTTATGCTTCTGGTAAAACCAGTCCGCAATCCCTACAATCAGATACACCAAGCTGATTTTCAGCCCCGCGTCAATCACAATGGAGCCTACCAGCAGAATCACCTGCATCAAAGGAATGTCATACAGCAGGAACAATTCATCCTGATGATCCCGGATAGCCGTATATGCTACATATATAATTAAGCCTATTTTCGCAATGGACTTTAACAGTTCAAACAAGGAATCCTTAGAAAAAATCCTCTTAAATCCATTCAGCGGATTCAGCTTGCTGAATTTGGGCTTCATAGGCTTCGTTGTCACTTTCCATTTCACCTGCAGAATATTCGACAGCAAGGCAACTGTATATCCGATTACAAATACCGGCGCGACGCCTTTTAAGATTGTCAGCATCCCATTGCTAATCACCGCTGCTGCCAAATGCACGGACATTCCGCCAATGCTCTCATCAATAATATCAGGAATCTTATTATAATTTGCGGCAAATGTATAGAATAAATTTTTTCCAATATAAGAAATAAATATTTTCAATGTTAAAAACAAAGCAATCAGGCCCAGCGCATGGTTTAATTCCTGGCTCTTTGCCACCTGGCCTTCATTCCGGGCATCCTGCAGTTTTTTGGAAGTGGCGGGCTCTGTTTTCTCTCCGCCGTTTCCATCTTTTGCAAACCACTGGAGGTCATATTCCATAAAAAAATAAGGTTTCTCTCTCAATTTCAATACATTCCTTCAATTACGGAAACAATCATTTTCCGCATTTCCCTGAAAATAAAACTTGAAATATCAGGAAGCAGTATAATTGTCAAAAACATAATGGAACATCCAATCAATATCTTAAGCTGCATTCCCACAGCAAACATATTCATCTGGGGCGCCACCTTTGCCATAATTCCCAAAATACAGTTCAGTATCATGCTGGTGGCAAATATGGGAAGGACAATACGGAAACCAATGACCATCAGATCCGTAATATACATTGTCATAGACCCCATCAGATGATCCCAATCAAAAACTGCCCCATTGATGGGAATAATCTGAAAAGTATCCACCAACGCCCGCAAAATATAGTGATGCATATCTGTGCTCACTAAAAGCAGCATAATGAAATAATTATACATGGTACCGGTAAGGCCTGACTGGCTGTGGGTTGTCGGATCATAGATATTGGCCATGGCAAGGCCGATCTCCATATCAATCACTTTACCGGAAAACACAATAATGGAATTACAAATATTTGCTGCAAATCCTATGAGCAATCCTGTAATTCCTTCCTTCAAAACGATGATGGTAAATTCAATCACCCCGGAATACTCCAAAGCTTCTTTCGGCAGAAGCACCTGATATAAAATCAGTGCAAGAAATGCTGATAATCCAATTTTGACCCTGCCTGGAACATTGGTGATTCCAAAAAAAGGAGCAACAAAAACAAAGGATGCGACCCTTACCAATATCATCAGAAAATATTCAAATGTATATAATGAAAACCCATAGTTTATCATACTGTCTCAACCTAACGCAGATACAGGCCGAAATCACTCCACAATTCCGTCATAAAGCCTGCCAGATTCTCCAGCATCCACCCGCCTAACAGCATCATTCCAAAGAAAACAATAATAATCTTTGGCACAAAGGTCAGTGTCTGCTCCTGAATAGATGTGATTGTCTGAAAAATACTGACAATCAAACCTACAATTAAAGAAATTAGCAGCAAGGGCGCTGAAACTTTAATAATTAAAAACAAGGCCTGCCTTGCAATATCCATTACCTGCCCTTCTGTAATCATACTTTCTCACCTCTACACGCTGCAACCACTTGCTTCCACAAGTGGTTGAAATTCACAATTACATTTGTACAAAAACAACCAAACCTAATAAAATGTCCTCACAAGGTTTCCGATTACCAAATCCCATCCATCTGCAAGCACAAAGAGCAGTATCTTAAATGGCATGGAAATCGTCGTAGGGGGCAGCATCATCATACCCATGGACATAAGTACTGAGGCAACCACCATATCAATGACGATAAACGGTATATAAATCAGAAAACCAATTATAAACGCTGTCCGCAGTTCACTGATAATAAAGCTTGGAATCACCACATTCATGGGAATCGGCTCTAAAGTCTCCGGATCGCTTAAATCCATGCCTGTCATATCAATTTCTGCAATATCACAAAAAAGCTTCAAGTCCTTCCTCTGCATTTCCTTATACATAAACCTTCGGATGGGAACTTCTATCCGCTCCAATGCTTCCTCCTGATCAATTTCATTGGCTTCCAGGGGCTGAATCGCAGTCTCATTAATTTCAGAAAGTACAGGATTCATAATAAACAGCGTTAAAAACAATGCCAATCCAACCATCACCTGATTAGGGGGAACCGTCTGGGTTCCCACAGCAGTTCTCACGAAATGCAGCACAACAATAATCCTGGTAAAGGATGTCAGCATAATCAGAATGGAAGGCGCCAGGGAAATCACAGTAAGCGTCAAGAGCATTCTAAGCGTCCCGGACAAATTTCCTTCTTCATTATTCCAGCTAACGGAAATGCCATTGGTGGTTCCAGCATCTGCTGGCTGTGTGTTGGGCGGACTCAATTCACCGATTTCCTGTCTGGTATCATCAGTCAGCTCCTGATTATCATCCTGGGTAGTTCCAGTTGCATACGTACTCTGTCCAAAACATAAAAACAATGCAAGGAGCAGCGTTACTGTTCCAAAAACAAAGGAAACCCTGCAACATTTTCTTTTCAGCTTTCTCATAATGCTTTCCTACTTCCTGGGAATTTTCTTCTTCAAATTATTCAGTATTTCCTGAAAATTTTCATTTATATTGACTGTCCCCTTTTCTCCCATGTTCTTTTCTTCCTGGGAAGGCAGCCATGTCAATTGTTCTTCTGTCAGCTCCGCCAAAAGATTCATGGTGTCTTTACAGACGGAAACAGCCAGATATTTTTTTCCAACCTGAATAATCTGGATAAACTTATTATTGCTTACCCGGAACGTCTCTATCACATGTATATTCTTATCGGCCATAATTCCCTGCTGGTATCCCGCAATCCACTTTGTAACCAGATACGTAAGAACCAGCACAAGCAGAAATACCAGCAATATGCCGATCAGTTGGAAAAAGCTCTCCCATCCTGAGGAAATTTCCAGCAAAACCATATTACCCAACTACTTTTTTCACTGCTTCCAATACACGCTCTGCCTGGAAGGGCTTTACAATAAAATCCTTTGCCCCAGACTGGATCGCTTCGATAACCATTGCCTGCTGGCCCATTGCAGAACACATAATCACACATGCAGAAGGATCTGCTGCCCTAATCTGCTTCAATGCCTGGATTCCGTCCATCTCTGGCATGGTGATATCCATCAATACCAAATCCGGCTTCGTCTCATTGTACTTTTCTACTGCTTTCAAGCCATTCTCTGCTTCTCCAGCAATGTTGTAGCCATTCTTTGTAAGAATGTCCTTGATCATCATTCTCATAAATGCTGCATCATCACAAATTAAAATATTTTTTGCCATGTCTTCTTCTCCTTGAAATCACTTTAAATTTATTAGTTATTTATAATCTCGGTAATACGTACACCAAAACTTTCTTCCATTACTACTACTTCGCCTTTGGCAACATATTTACCATTAACTAACACATCAATAGGTTCCCCAGCAATTTTATTCAACTCAATAATCGTACCTGGAGCAAACTCCAAAATATCATGAATTGATTTACTGGTTCTGCCAAGCTCCACGGTAACATCCAACGGGACGTCCATAATCAGCCCGATATTTTCCTGCTGGGTAATCGGATTGAAATCCCCGGCAAAAGGCTGGAACTGCGCTGGCTGCACATTTACCGGCTGCTGGGCATACATCTGGGACATATCTCCCATCGGCATCCCCATCATCGGCTGGCCCGGCATTGGCATTCCCATCATCGGCTGGCCCATCATTGGCTGGCCCATCATCGGCTGCTGGCCTGGCATTGCCTGCTGCCCCTGCATCGGCTGCTGGCTTGGTGCTGGCTGGGGCGCGGGCGCCGGCTCTGGTTCGGGCGCTGCATTATCTGCCTCCATATTCTGGGCTACGCCAGAACACATCTCTTTTGCAAAAGAGAATGGATACAATTGCATAATCTCGCTGTTTACCAGGTCTCCAATTTCCATTTTAAATGAAATCTTAACAAACCTGCTTGCCAGGAATTCGTCAATCTCTTCTCCATTCAAGGTGTCCTTCAAATCCACCAAATCAGCCGACGGCGGACTAATATCTATCATCTTATTTAACATAGATGACAAGGACGTGGCAGCGCTTCCCATCATCTGGTTCATGGCCTCGCTGATTGCGCTTAAATGCAGTTCTCCCAGCTCGCCTTCCAGATTTGTACCGTCACCGCCCATCATCAAATCTGTGATAATCTTAACATCATGCTCCTTCAAAACCAAAAGATTACTTCCATCCAATCCTACGGTATAAGCAATCCGAATGAATACACAGGGACGCTCATAAGCGTCTACAATATCGTCCCAGGTAGCAAAAGTAACTACCGGCGTAGAAATATCTACTTTTCTGTTTACAAGAGAAAATAAAGTGGTAGCTGCCGTTCCCATGCTGATATTGGAAATCTCGCCTATCGCATCAATCTCGTCTGGTGTCAGCTGCTCCAGGCCTTCTGCTTCGGCGACTGCATCCATACTGGTATCATCATTCAACAGAGCGCTAATTTCCTCTTGTGATAAAACTCCATCCATACTCTCATTGCTCCTCTCTGACTACTGATGTAACTCTTACTGCATACTGTTCCCCAGACGCACCAGGCAAAGCAGTAAATTTTTTAATATTTCCAACATATACATCCAGTTCATCTTCTACTTTTCTGTCCAAACGGATAATGTCTCCTATCTGGAGATTTATAAAATCACTGACAGAAATAACGCTTTGGCCCAAAACTGCCTTCACAGGCATGGGAGCCTTATTTATGATTGACTCAATCACTTCCGTGTATTCCTGGTCACCGCGTGCCTGCATGGTGGAAAACCAATACTTAGTGTTCAATTTGTCCATAACATCTTCCAATGTTATATACGGAAGGCAGATATTCATCAGCCCTTCCACATCACCAATCTTCATATTGATTGTAATAATTGCAATCATCTCGCTGGGAGAAATAAACTGCGCAAACTGTGAATTGGTTTCTATACGCTCCAGCCTGGGATGTATCTCCGCCACATTCTCCCAAGGCTCCCTCAAAAGATTGATGCACACATTCATAATACGTTCAATAATCAAAAGCTCAATCTCTGAAAAATCCCGGGTGCGCTCCAAAGGCACCCCCGCTCCTCCCAACATGCGGTCTACCATGGCATATCCCAGATTAGACGCCAAATCTATAATAATACTTCCTGGCATCGGTGCAAAATTGACAATTCCCAAAAGCACCGGATTGGACATTGAATTGGAAAACTCTGAATATGTAACCGCCTCTGAATTCATTACCTCTACCTGAATGGTCTTCCTCAAATAGGCTGGAAGGTTCGTAGACAGTAACCTGCCGTAATGCTCAAAGATAATTTCCATCGTTCGAAGATGCTCTTTCGAAAACTTCGCAGGCCTTGCAAAATCATAATCCTTTACCTGTTTTTCCCCGGAATCCTTAATCTCATCTGCATCTAGTTCTCCATTGCTTAAGGCGCTCAACAAACTGTCTATCTCATTTTGCGATAAGACCTCGCCCATTCTCACTCACCACCTGACGTCTATCCTGTATTTTAACTTCCGTACCCATAATTATCCTATTCATAATTATAAGTTGGAAATGCTACGCTTACAATAAAATCAGAATCAAACATTCTGCGGAGACGGGACAATATCTCATCCTGTGCTTTCGTCTGATCCGCTTTCATCTCCTCCAATGTATAACCGGTTACAACCTTGTTCACGACATCCTTAATGATATCTTTTTTGGCAGTAACGCCTTCCACTCCAAAAGTCTTATATCCATCGCTCTTATTGTCAACTGCAAGAGCCACGGAAATCACTGCATAATGCCCTTCCCCATCGCCGCTGTCTTTCAGATTGATGGTCATGCTCGCGCCATCGTCAATTGAAATTGTTTCCAACCGCTCCATGGGAATATTAATAGAAGAATTATCCTTCCCGCCTTCCAGTTCCAAATCAATGGCAGAGCAAACCTTGGTAATCAATTGATTTGCCTTCTTTGTCTGAGGCACAACGGAAATCATCAGGATCGCAGTTAAAACCAGATTCGCAACTACCAGTGCCAGAATTAAAACACTCATTAAATTCTTTTTCATTGCTGTCTTTCCTTTCTAATTTGAATTATACGAATTGTATATTTTTATCTCTACCCTTCGGTTCCTTGCCCGTCCCTCAGGCGTTCCATTATCCGCCACAGGATTGTATTCCCCACACCCGGTGGCATTGATTTTCCCTGCTTCCAGCACCGTCTTGCCCAACACATAATCTTTCACCGCAAACGCCCGGTAAGCAGATAACACATCGTTGCTTTCGTACTTTTCATTGCTTATGGGAACATTATCTGTATGCCCCTCTATATCAATCAGACTGCTGTCGTAATTTTCTAAAATTAATGATAGCTTATCTACCAACGAAAGTGCATCCTCCCTGATCTGGGACTGCCCGGAATCAAACAGCAATGCACCATTCAGTGTAAGGCGCACAAACTGGGCATTTGCATCCACCTCCACCTGATCACCGATTCTCTGCTCTTCCAGCAATTTTTCTATCTGTTCCGCCATTTCTTCGGATTCCTTCAAACCAGCCTCTGCCATTTCCTCTTTCAAAGCCTGTTCCGGGTTCTGTTCCTCTTCCTCGTTGTCCTCCCCTTCTTCCTTACTGGCAGAATTAGCAGCTTCCTTATAATACTGATCCAATAATTGAAGCTGGTTCACCCCAGCCGCCACCATCTGTCCATCTCCAATGGAAGAACCGCCCTGGGGCAGGATGCTGAAACTATGCTCCAGGGACTGGACCAAAGCTTCAAATTTGTCCGCATCTACCGAAGACATTGAGAATAGGAGAACGAAGAAGCACAGCAGAAGATTCATCAAATCTGCAAAGGTATTCATCCAGTTGGCCGCGCCGCCGCCGCTGTCTTTCTTTTTCTTCTTTGCCACTATTCTTCACCTCCGCCCTGTTCCGCCATGCTTGCACGCATCTTCGGAGACAGGAAGGATTTCAGCTTTTCTTCAATTACACGGGGGTTCTCGCCCGCCTGAATGGATAATAATCCTTCCACTGTAATTTCTTTAATCCTGATTTCTTCATCATTGTTTACCTTCAGCTTTGCCGCTGTAGGGTTGCAAAGCCAGTTGGCAATCAGGGAACCGTACAATGTTGTAACCAATGCAACCGACATGGAAGGCCCTACCGTGGAAGGGTCATCCAGCTTTGCTAACATGTTAATCAAACCAATCAATGTACCAATCATACCCCAGGCAGGCCCCAAACCTTCCCAGGTTTTCCAAAACCCAATATTCACATTATGCCGCTCTTCTACGCTGATTAGATCCGCTTCCATAATTCCTCTTACTAATTCTGGATCCGTACCATCCACCACAAGCATAACGCCCTTTTTCAAAAACTCATCCTCAATCCCGTTTGCAGCTTCCTCCAATGCAAGAAGCCCTTCTTTTCTTGCTATGTTCGACAAATCAATAATATTCTTGATTACTTCGCTTACATCTGCCTTTGTACCCTTAAATGTCAAAGTAATGGACTTAAGTCCATTGATAAAATCCGGTAGTTTATGGGCTGCAAGCACACCTACCATAGACCCTCCAATGGTGATGATTACCGAAGGCACATCCCAGAAGTCCCTGACAAGATTTCCACCACCAACAATCACTCCATACACAAACAACACAATTCCAAGTACAATTCCCAATATAGACGCTATATCCACTTTAGCCACCTGCCCTTTTCATCCATGAAATATATATTCTATCCGTATATCATGTTTACTTCACCGCTGTCTTCCAGAGGTTATTCTTTCTCTAACCAGGGAAAACCTGCCGTCATAATTTCTCTCTTGTATAATATTACTAAATTTTTTACTTCTTGTCTACTTTCTTTTACAATTAATTTCTTGCCAGTTACAAAAGAAAGGACAGTATCCGGCGTCTCCTCCACGCTCTCAATCAATTCGGCATTAACTAATACCGTGGAACCATTCAATTTCGTAACTTCTATCATGGTATTTGACCTCACAGTTATGTATCTATTGGGGAACTATGAAACACAGTTCCCCAATATGCATTATCTTTCATTAACGTTTCAAGTTAACCAGCTCTTCCAGCAATGAATCAGAAGTTGTAATAATTCTGGAGTTTGCCTGGAAACCTCTCTGGGTGGTAATCATCTCGGTAAACTCTGTGGAAAGGTCTACGTTGGACATTTCCAAAACGCCGCTGCTCATCTTGCCGCCGTCTGCGGTGATATCCTGGCCGATGCCATCGAACTCCCCGGAGTTTAAGGTGGTCCGGTAGCAGTTATCCCCTAATTTCTCCAAGCCGGAAGGGTTGGCAAAGACTGCAACTGCAATCTGTCCTAACAGCTCTGTATTTCCATTGTCATAGCTGCCGAAAATCTTTCCGTCCTCCCGCACCTGCAGGCCGGTCAATGCACCTAATTTCCTTCCAGTTCCATTAATCTTTGCTTCGTCGCCCTTGAGCAGATCCAGCGTACAGTTGTCTCCATTCTCATAACAGGTTGACGTGCTGAAATCCATGCTGATATTCTGGAACTGGGAGCCTATCTCAGACATATTAAGAGCCACACTGTTATTTCCTGCCGTCCCGATATAGTTGAAGGTTCCGGGATTCAGGCCGCCTTCATTGTAATCCAGCTCATACCCGATAATCGTATCCTGCAGCGCATAATTGGCTGATGTTCCCACCTGGGTAACATTGTTGATATCAAAACTCTCAATCTGGCTGCCTGTCACGCCGTATACATCTGAAACAGAATATGTAACCTGATTGTCTGTAAATGTTTTGGTAGCCTCATCATAGGTTAATGTTCTGTTATCTTTGTCCTTGATGGTTCTGGCATCGCCGCCCCAGGAAAAATTCTCATTCATCTTAAAATTCCTGGTCACCGTGGTCTGCGCGCCAAACAGAGCTGCTTTTGCTTCCTCGGCTGTAAGATTATTTGCTGCCGCATATTCATTCAGGATTGAACGGCCGGTGGAATCTGTGATGTCTGTCAGTTCCACAGAATAATTCTTTTGATCCTGGTTGATGGTCTTTACTGCAAACTTGGCATTATAGTTGTAGCCAAGCGCATCATAAAAGTTCAGGCTCAACACATATCCGTTGTCGGAATTCACCTGCTTATTATTCACATCCAGCACACCGCTGCAGGTTGCCAATGTGGTTGCTTCTGGCGGTGAGGTCTGGTTTGCTTCATTCATGATGTTCAATACGGAAACCGTATCCTTTCGGATATCCCCTGTCTGGGGGTCTACCTGCCATCCCATCACATTGTAACCATTTGCCTTGGTAGCCAGGTTGCCGGCACCGTCAATGTAAAATGCCCCGGCCTTGGTGAACAGGTTCTCTGTACCGTTGTTTACAATAAAGAAGCTGTCGCCGGTAATCCTTAAGTCCCAGCCGTCCCCGGTAGTCTGAGTTGCGCCTGGGGAGGAAATGTTAATGGATGTGGAACCGGTGGTAACGCCAAGACCAATCTGCTTGGCATTGACACCGCCCTTGGTAGCCGTCGCCCCGGATGCACCAGACATATTCTGATACATAATTTCACTGAATGCAGTGCTGGATGACTTGAATGCAACCGTATTTACATTTGCAATATTATTACCAATAACGTCCATCTTTGTCTGATGTGTTTTCAATCCTGACACACCTGACCATAATGATCTCATCATAACAAAATGACCTCCTGATTCTTAAATAATTGCTGCCGTATGGCCCCTTCCATCATTCCAGGACCCTCCGCCTCCTGATAAGGTCCAGCTAGATTATTACGGCTCCGTCAATATTCGTGTATACATTTTCATCGGACTCTGTCTGATCCATTGCAGTTACCACTGTTTTATTGGGCACATTTACAATAAACGAATAAGAGTCAACGATGACAAGGGATTCTTTCATTCCCTTCGCTTCTGCTTTTTCCGCCCCTGTCTCCAGGCGTTCCTTCTGCTCTGTGGAAAGTTCTATATTCCTGCTCTTCAAACGCATGGAAGCATGTTTGGAAAACTTCAGTAAAGAACTTTCACTCACAGACTGTTTCTGTTTTAAAATATCGCCAAAGGACAATTCCCCTTCCATGGCGGCCGTGCCCTGGCTGTTTAATTTCAGATATTGATCTGTAATCTGTTCAATGGAAGAGAATTGATTTGAAATTTTATTCATAATATCTCTCCGTTCTTAAGCTTCCCTGCTATCCTTCTGATTCATTTTAAGGCCACATCCCTGTTAATCGCCGCTTCCGCTCCCTTCAGCGCTTCCACTGCCTTCGGTGCTTCCGCCTCCTTCGGCGCCTCCGCTCCCTTCGGTGTTTCCGCTTCCTTCGGTATCTTCCGTTGCAGGCGGGCTCAATTCATTCATCCTTACTACCAATGCCTTAAACTTATTGTACGCATCTTTGTGATATTTTTCAATATATTTCTGCTGGTAAGCGCTCAGGCTGTTATACGCTCCTGTAATGGCCTGGAGACGCTCTTTCTGCGCAATCGTCAGCTGCTTGGGATCCGGCATTTTTGCTATTTCTTTTTCAAAATCCTCTCCAATCAGCGTTGCCTCCATGTACTCATCATCCACCACAGTGTCAAGATCGTCCAGATTATACCAATCACCGTCTATGGATAAATAAGTTTTACTGCCTTCCTTGCGGACCTGGTCTACCCTTCCAGATATGTAATTGGTAACACCGTTGGTCTCAACGCCCATAATTACGGTTTTTCCGACCAAGCTTGTGGCCTGGGTGGACTCTAAGGAAGCACGCATATTCTGCATCTCCTCCAGCGAGGAAAAGGTTGCAAGCTGGGAAATGTATTCTGTGTTGGAGGTAGGCTCTAAGGGATCCTGATATTTCATCTGTGCCACCAAAAGCTGCAAGAAGGCTTCTTTTCCCAAGGCGCCGCCGCTTCTCTCCTGTTTCTTTTCTTCTGCTTCTTTTGTGGGATCGTAGCCGTTTACAATCTCTCCGTTTTTTACTGGTACCTCAATTGCCATAGGACTCTCCTTTCTAAAAAAATTGGTTTATGCATATGTTATGCTGATAAGTCTACACTGTTCCCTTGTTCCAACATGATTTTTGCCACCAGGTTTTCTTCCTCAGACATCATGCCTTCCAATTCTTCTGAATTGTTCAGGTTAATATTTCTTCTGGAAGCTTTTCTGGCTTCTGCTTCCTGCTGCTCTCCAGCCGTACCTTGCTGGTTCTGTTCCAGGTTACGCTCAAACTCATGGCTGGCAATGGTCACCTCAATGGCTTCCACCTTGATGCCCTGCTGGTTCATATTCTCCTTTAATATGGCAACCTGGTTCTCCAAGGCTTCTTTCACTGCCTCATTCTGCGCAGCAAGCTGGGCTGTAATCACACCTTCCCTGGAAACCACCTGCAAATATACTTTACCCAAATTGGCAGGATTCAGCTGCATTTCAATGGATGACTCTGCCTGGCTTACCATAACCCTTGTCATATGGCTGACCTGGCGCATAATATCTTCTACGTCAATCCTGGTTTGGACAACTGTCTGGGTAATTTCCACTGCCTGTCCCTGGTTCACGGTCTGAGCCGTGGTCTGGTATGTTACATGGTGCTGGGGGGCATTGTCTGTTTTGTCTGCGCCTTTCTTACCTGCCATCTCTGTGAAAGACTTCTCCTGGGAGCCTTCCTTGGCATTCTCCTGGGAATTCTCCTGCTGCCAATCATCTGAGGTTACATTTCTGCTCTCAGGCTCTTCTGCGGCATTTTCTATTCCAGCGCTGTCTGCTTCCTTCACATCTTTGGTATTTTCCTGGATGCTTTCATTTGTTGCTTTCTGCTCTGCTGTAACAGCTGTCTCGGCAGTTGAAGGCTGCGGCACTTCCGCATCCTGTACGGGTTCCTCTGGAACCTGGTCTGTTGTCTCTGTCCCTGTTTCTGGCTGTACGGCCTCCTGCACAGGGATATCAGCCGGCTCTTCCTCTGGCTGTTCCTGCATGATTGACTGCAGCTGCTCCATAAACTGCGGCAGTTCTTCTGGCGTAAGGCCCAGCTCTGCCATCAGCTCCTGGGATAATTCTCCAATCTCTCCAAGCATCTGCTGAAAGCCCTCGCTTAGCAATAAGGAGCCGATATCCTCGCTTCCTGTCAATTCCATCACCAAATCTGCCAGCTTGGCTGGATCCATCAAATCCAATACCGTAAGCCCCATGGCTTCCATGGCTTCTGTGACTTCCTCCTCAGTAACTCCTAACTCCTCAGCCACCGCTTCTGTGGCTTTTTCCTCAAAAGTATTCAGTTTTTCCCCAGCATCCTCTGGCAGCTTATCCTGAATGTCCGGGCCGCCATTTTGATTAATAGCATTTCCCTTAAACCCTGCCTTAGAAGATTCCTTTGCAAAAGCTGTCTGGTTTGCCATCTCCCCTTTCGGCGGCTGGATGCCAGCCTGGTTCCAGGTAAAAGCATTCTGCTTTCCTCCGCCCGACGTCTGATTTAACAATGCCCCGAACACAGGATCATTTTCCTGCCTGGAACCTTTCTGGGTATCCATCAGCTCGGAGCTTCTCATCAAAGCCGCAAGCTGGGATATTTTACTGCTGGTCATACTTCTTCCTCCTTTCCTCCTAGATTATTTATTATATGATTCCTTGCGGAACCCTATAACCGCTATGATCCAACCGATGGGCTATGGCTCCATCATCTTGGTGATCCTTGCCGCTACTTCGGAATCCATGGCTGCAAGAATATCACTCCTTGCTTCTGTCTCCATATTCTGCAGAATCTTTACTACCAATTTCAAATTATCCTGCATGGCTTCCATAATCGCTGCCGCCTGTTTCGGCTTCATCTCAGCATATGTATCGGCATATTCCTGGATTTCGGCGTCTGCTTCCTGCTGCTGCACCACCTGTTTGTACAGCACCTCCGCATTTGCCGGGTCTATGCTCTCGTAATATGCTCTATATTCAGATATATCGGGTGCATTTTCATTGAACACAACCTCTTTATAGAATTTCGTCTTTTCCTCCTCAAAGGCAGACTGTTCGTTCTCAAATTCCCGGAGCCTTGCAACCTCAGCTTCCAACTGGGCCACGCTATCCGAGCTGCCCTGGGACTGTGACTGGGCGTCTGAAAGCTCTAATTCCAGCTCTTTGATACGGTTTATGGCCTCGTCCAGCGTGGTATATGGATACTGGGCGTCTACCACCGGCTCCTCCTCTGTTTCCGGCAGAATTTTATTAATCACCGGCACATCCTTTAAGATAGGCTGGAGCACCGTGGAGCCAAAGCCGCCGATGTCCATTTTGACAATCAGCGCCAAAATCGCCAGCCAGATAGCAATGAACACTATGGTTGCCAGAACCACCGCCAGTTTGCTGCCGCCTTCCTCTTCGCTCTCTGCTTCCTCACCCTTGGCCTGCTTTTTCTCTTCCTTTTTCTGCTTTTTCTCTTCTTTCTTCCTGGCCCTCTCTGCCTTCTTGCGGGCCTTCTTATCCAAACCTGATTCTTCGCCCAGCTCTTCTAATACATCTTCTGCCATACTGTCCACCACCTTATTCTTCCTTCGCATGGTTGTGAGTGAAGCTTATCAATTCATCCACTGCCTTGCCTTCTTCTTTTTCCAATTCCTTCTTAAATTCATCGAAGGCTTTTTCTTTCAAAATCTCGTGTGTCTTTCTCTCTGTCATCACATCCTGCAGACGGCGCCTTGCACCCTCTAAGTTGCGCTCCGCCACATGCACCGCAACCACCTGGTTTTTGATTGCCCCTTTTGTAGTCTCAATGGCAATGCGGTTTATCTTAATATCCTGGAAATTCAATTTGTCTGCCACAAGCTCTTTCGCCTGCATTTCATAGTTCCTTCTGCGCTGGTGCAATCCTTCCAGCTTCTCCTCTTCCTGGTTCAGCTTTGCAGCCGCAAGGGAAAAGGAGGTCTTGGCCTGAGATTCTAATTTATATTTTATATCAAGGATGTTCTGCATTCTATAGGTAAATTTAGCCATAACTTAAAACAGCCCTTCTGCTTATCTTCTCATTCTCCTGAAAGCTTTGCTATCGCTTAAAACAGCCCTTCCAGCATTTTCTCATGTTCTACAGGAAGCTTCGCTTTCACTTAAAACAGCCCTTCCAGCATCTCCATGATTTCCTCAAAGGAAAATTTATCATGGGTTTCCTGCAGTAAAAATTCATTTACCGCATCTATCTTCTCAACTGCGTAATCTATATTTTTGTTGGATCCTGCCTTGTAGGCGCCAATATTAATCAAATCTTCCGCTTCCTGATAGGTTGCCATTACATTCTTCAATTTCCCGGCCGCCTCTTTATGCTTGCTGTCTGCAATGGAACTCATAACACGGGAAATACTCTGCAATACATCAATGGCTGGATAATGGTTCTTGTGAGCCAGCTTCCTATCTAACATAATATGCCCATCCAGGATGCTTCGTGCAGTATCTGTAATAGGTTCATTAAAATCATCTCCGTCTACCAGCACCGTATATAATCCCGTAATGGAACCCTTGTCAGAGTTGCCCGCACGCTCTAAAAGCTTTGGCATCTCGGAATATACGCTTGGGGGATATCCTCTGGTCACCGGAGGTTCCCCGGACGCAAGGCCGATTTCCCGCTGCGCCATGGAAAAACGCGTCAGGGAATCCATCATCAACAGCACATCCTTGCCCTGATCCCTGAAATACTCTGCGATAGCCGTAGCGGTTTTTGCTGCGTTGCGCCGCAAAAGAGCCGGGCGGTCGGAAGTTGCCACAATCACAACAGAGCGGCGCATTCCTTCCTCTCCCATATCCCGTTCGATAAATTCACGCACTTCTCTGCCCCGCTCCCCGATCAATGCGATGACATTGATATCTGCCCTGGTATTCCTGGCAAACATTCCAAGGAGCGTACTCTTCCCAACGCCAGACCCGGCAAAAATGCCAATCCTCTGTCCTTTTCCGACGGTAATCAGGCCGTCTACCGCCTTTACCCCCAGGGGAAGCACATCACTGATAATGACCCGTTCCATAGGGTCAGGGGGGGCTGCATCCACCGGATACTCCTCCCGCAATGCCAGCTCCTCAATATCGGTAGGCCTTCCCATGCCGTCCAAGGTATGCCCAAGCATTTCTTCGCCTACATAAACAGACAAAGGATGTCCCGTATTCTCTACGATACATCCTACGCCCAGTCCCTCCACACTCTCATAAGGCATAAGAAGCAGTCTTTTGTCCCGGAATCCCACTACTTCTGCCATAATGGAAATGTTTCTGTTCTTATCAACAATAATACGGCACAAGTCACTTAGTTTTGCGTTGGGTCCCACAGATTCAATGGTAAGTCCTACAATTTTTACTACTTTCCCTAAATGTCTGTAATAATTTTTATCTGCTAGCTGATAATATTTATCCAAATTATATGTCACGATATTTCCCTCACAAACTTAATGACCGCAGTGCTTTAATCAAATTGTCGAGCTGGACGTCTGAACCACAGTCAAATACGCCGGAATCCGTCTCAATCATACACTGCCTTTCTTTCAGGCTCGCATCCGCCATAATTTCAACGTTGACAGCTTCTCCAACCCGCTCTGTGATTTCTTTTTTGTGGTTTTCCATAAACTCATAATCTTTTAAGCTCACCCGTACCTGGAAGTCCTTGGTTCCTTCCGCGCTTAAGATTGCCTGCTGGATCAGATAAATCAATATTTCCTTTTTATCATCAAACTGCACATGAAACACTTTTTCAAATACATCCGCTACAATATCCACCAGATAAGGCTCTAACTCTTCAATCTTCTGCCGGTACTCCTCTTTGATTTGGTTCTGCTCTTCCTCCATCCGGTTTTTCTCAAGGGCAAGCTCTGCTTCGGCCTTCTCACTCCCCTCCTGAAGCCCGTTCCCATAACCGTTTTCATAGCCTGATTCTTCTGCCTGCTTCCGGATGGAAACCGCTTCCTCTTTCGCTTCCGCCAGAAGGGCGTCTGCCTGCTCCCTGGCCTTGGCAAGAATCGCCTCGGACTCTTCCCTGGCTTGCTCTAACAGTTCCTCTGGAGATATCTCTTCCTCCTTCGGCACTGCCTCCACAACATCCGCCTGCAGCCCCGCAACAAACCCATCTTTGGATTGTTCCAAGAACCCCTGCCTGGCTATTTCTTTTCGCAGCTCCTGCATCCGCTCTTCAATTCTATCGTTGGAATTGATTACCCTTGCATTACTGTTATTGGCAACGATATACCGCTGCTTATACAAATTAGACAACGATCTCGTCACCTCCGCCTCTGGAGATTACGATTTCTGCGGAATCCTCCAGCTTACGTATAATACCTACAATCTTCTGCTGTGCTTCTTCTACGTCCTTCATACGCACCGGCCCCATAAATTCCATATCTTCTTTAATCATGGTAGCCAGACGCTTGGACATATTCTTAAAGATTACATTCTGTACATCTTCATTGGCTGCCTTTAAGGCAACTCCCAATTCATTGTTATCCACATCACGGAGTACACGCTGGATGGCACGGTCGTCCAAAAGAAGGATATCTTCGAATACGAACATCTTCTTACGGATTTCATCTGCCAATTCGGGCTCTTCAATTTCAAGCGTTTCCATAATATGCTTCTCGGTGGAGCGGTCTACGGTATTTAAAATAGAAACAATCGCATCCACGCCGCCCACAATCGTGTAATCCTGATTTACCAAAGTAGAAAGCTTCCGTTCCAACACGCGCTCCACTTCCTTTATAACGTCTGGTGAAGTTCTGTCCATCATTGCAATACGTTTTGCTACGTCCGCCTGCTTCTCCGGCAGCAAAGAACCAATAATCATAGCCGCCTGCCCTGCGGACAAATAGGAAAGAATCATAGCAATTGTCTGAGGGTGTTCATCCTGGATAAAGTTTAAAAGCTGGGCTGGGTCTGTCTTACGCACAAACTCAAAGGGCCGCACCTGCAGGGAAGCAGTAAGCTTCGAAATAACGCCCTGGGCTTTTTCCTGTCCCAGCGCCTTCTCCAACAGTTCCTTCGCATAACCGATACCGCCCTCTGCAATATACTGCTGCGCCAGACAAACCTGATAAAACTCATTCAATACATCCTCTTTTGTCTGGGGAGAGATGCTTCTGGTATTGGCAATTTCCAAGGTTAATTCTTCGATTTCCTCTTCCTTCAAATGCTTGAAGATAGAAGCTGATTTTTCCGGCCCCAATGCAATAAGCAGAATCGCCGCTTTCTGGACGCCATTATATTCTTCTGAATTTGCCATAACTCTATTCCCACTCCTCGTTCAACCAATTTCGCAGTAATGACGCCACTGCTTCTGGATTCTCATCTACAAATTTCTCAATCAGGATACGTGTCTCAGATTTATCAGAGAATCCAATATCTTCTAAGGAATCTTCTTCTGCCTCTTTCGTAGACGCCAGCAAAGTCTCTACGGAAAGCTCAGGTTCCACCTCTGCAGCCTGCTCCCGCCTGGTGCTTCGGAATACCACATAGCCCAGCATTGCCATAATGATAAGGGCAATCGCTACCGGCAGGTAATCCATCACGCCTCTGTTTCCGCTGTCTGAATACTCAAAAAAGGGCACTTCGTATCCGACCACCATGACATTTTCTTCCGGAAACCCGGTCGCCCGTGCTACCATCTGCACAAAGTCCTCGTCTAATTCCATCTTTACCCGTTCACGGTTCTGTGCCACAAACTCGTCAAAGGTCATATCGTCCAGCTGGCCGCTGGCTCTGAGGGCATCCTCGCTGTAATTCCGGTACTGGCTGGCCACTACTGTAATGGAAGAGGTCTCGTAATTGATTTCTCCCACGCCGCCGATTGTCTCTCTAATCCGCTCGCTGGTATTATACTGTTCATTTGTCTCACTGGTTGCCTGGGAAGAGGCTGCTCCGTCCTCCAGCATATACCCGGTATCATCATCATTAGTGTCTGTCCCAGGAACTCCTTGCACGCCGCCCGTAGTTTCTGATTCAAACAGCCTTCTGCTGGCAACCGGGCCATGATCCGTGTCCTCCGGCGTATAATACTCATGATCCGTGTCCTTTGTCTCTCTGAAATTCACATCAAGATTCAACCCTACGGAAACATTGTTGAACACATTCGTTCCCATCATGACATCCTTGACCTGGCTTTTCACCGCCGATTCCGCCTTGGTCTTATAAGCAAGCTGTGTGCTGGCATTGCCCATGGCAGTGGCGGAATCCCCGCCGGAAAAAAGCATATTCCCCGAGGTGTCCATAATCGTAATGTCGTCTGTCCCCTTATTGCCGATTGCCGTTGCAATCCACCTTGCCAGTCCTGCCGCAACCTCGCTGTCCATCTCATCTGTCAAGGATAAATAAACAGCCGCGTAGGAATCTTCCTCCAACGCCAATACGGTTCCGTCATCCACCGGCACGCTTAAGTTTACGGTAGCCGTCCGTACCGCATCTAACTGTTCCAAATCTTCCTCCAGCTGCTTCTCCATATAGAGCTGGTAACGCTTAGTCTTATCTGACTCTGTGTTGCTGAAGCCGCCGGAAAATACATTTTCCAAATCATATGTAGACGCTGGGATTCCATTCTCTCCCAGCAGAATCGCTGCATTGGCCTGCTCCTGGGCTTTTACCCAAAACTCAAGGCCATCATCAGAGACTTCTGCATCAATGCCCTCTCCCTCTAATAATTCCTTTACCTTTGCTGCTTCCTTGGTATCCGCACACTTGCGGATGGATACCATCGTAGGTGTTGTAAGTATCTTTGAAACAATCACCAGGCCGACAATCACAGCAACCGCAATACTTGCAAGCAATGTCTTCTGCTTTACCGAAAATTTATTCCACCATTCCAGTATCCTTTTCGGCACCTCTCTAATTCTCTCCTGCATATAACCTTCACCCATCCCGTTCTAAACAACTTAAATTATGAAAGCCTTCGGCTTCCATAAGCATGGACGGCCAAAAGCCTGCCAGGCGGCAGGCCTGGAAAGATGGCCATTTCCCATTAAATCTGCATATTCATAATCTCTTTATATGCTTCAATCATTTTGTCCCTGACTGCTATCGTATAATTCAAAGCAATATCTGCTTTTTCCTGTATTGCATTCAAATCATGGGTATTCGTGGCATACCCCAGCATAAACTGGACTTCCGCTTCTTCTGCCTTGTTCTGCAAATCACTGGCTTCGTTCACCATGCCCATTGCTGACTGAAGCAAACTGTCAAACCCTTTATCCTTGACTGTAAGCTGGTCATTTTCCATTGCCGCATTCTTAATGTACTGTGACCCAACGCTGCTCAATACTGATATATCCATTTAAAAAGCCTCCCTGACATTATCATTCATCTTCCGGCCTGTCTGCCATTAAACGGCAAGTCCATTCCGTTTATTTTCCAAGCTCCAGTCCCTTTAATGCAATGGCCTTACTTGTCTCAAAAGCAGTAAGGTTTGCCTCATAGGACCGGCTGGCGTCTATCATATTGGTCATCTCTGTGATGATATTTACATTGGGATAAGATACATATCCATTTTCATCCGCATCTGGATGGGATGGGTCATACTTCATCACAAATTCACTTTCTGTATCCTCGGAAACTTTTGACACCTTCACGCCGTTTCCCAGATAAGCTTCCCTGGTATTGCTCAACACCCTGCTGAACGGCGTAACATTCTTCTCCCGGAATGTTACAATCTTACGCCGGTAAGGCGTACCATCCTCGGTCCTTGTCGTTGTAACATTTGCAACATTTTCAGAAATCACATCCATCCGGAACCGCTGTGCCGTCAGCGCGGACGTGTTAATATCAAACGATTGAAATAGCGACATACTGATTCCTCCTATTTTCTATTCTTATGTAGCCTGATCCTACTTAATGACACTCTTAATTCTCTGAAACTCCCTGGTCATACTGTCTATCAAAGCGTTATACTTAATTCTTGTGGACGCCAGCTCTGCATATTCCTGCTCCGGGTCTACATTATTCTTATCTAACCGATAGGAATAATTCTCCGCATCGGTATAAATCTGCGCATCCAAATGGGTCATATGCCCCTCATTGATGTCACTCATCTTCTCATCCAGGGAAACATACTTCATCTTGCCAAGCTCCCTCTGAAAGACTCCTTCAAAATCCACATCCTGCCGTTTATAGCCTGGCGTATCGCCATTCGCAATATTGTTACTGATGGCAGTATCCCGCAGCCATGTGGCATCCGCGGCTTTATTCATTACATCAATATAATCATAAATACCACTGCTTAACATACGATTGCTCCTTCCATCTTCTAATATCTGCCCTAGTACCCCGATTTTTAATTACATTCTATTCTATATATTATAATTAACTAGATAAGATTGCAAGCCCTTTTTGCAGTTTTTCAAGAATTTTTACCTTATCTTGTGTCATATTGTCGAGACAGGCGCTATTTGCGGTATCTTCTGCCTCCTTATCCACATTTTTCCTGATTCTCTTCCTACTTATTAA
Organism: uncultured Lachnospiraceae bacterium; assembly: GCA_947384285.1. Classification (GTDB taxonomy): domain Bacteria; phylum Bacillota; class Clostridia; order Lachnospirales; family Lachnospiraceae; genus Petralouisia. Next base: position 57,753 of record CANDGI010000009.1, on the reverse strand, counting down.
AGGTTTCGCTGTCTCCCTTCCCTTCTTTCATGCTGTTTTCCCTTTTTTGCGTACAAAAAGGACTTATAGTTCTCACCTACAAATCCCTTTTCTTGTAAATAACCAATTCCCTTTAGTTATGTTTCATATTCTGCTTTTTTATCTTATCCAGCTCGTCAAACACCACATCATTCAGTACCTTGATGTAAGTCCCTTTCATACCGGAAGAGCGGGATTCTATAACCCCGGCGCTCTCAAACTTCCTGAGTGCATTGACGATAACGCTTCTGGTAATGCCTACCCGGTCAGCAATTTTGCTGGCAACTAAAATTCCTTCCTTCCCCTCCATCTCATCAAAAATATGTGTGATGGCTTCCAATTCTGAAAAAGAAAGGGTTCCAATGGCGGACTTTACAATCTGTACCTTCCGATTCTCCTCTGCATTCTCCTCATTGACAGAACGCATCATCTCCAATCCCACTACCGTGGTTCCATACTCGCTTAGGATAATATCATCAATATCGTACTGCTTCTCCTGGCGGTATACAAACAAGGTTCCCAGCCGTTCGCCGGCAATATCAATTGGTGTAATAATTGCCTGGTAGCTGCGTACGTCTTCGGAAACAAATCCCAGCGTCTCCAGATTGACATTCTCCTTGGTAGATAAAATGCCCAGCAGGCGTTCATTCAATAACGGATCAATAAATCCGCCCACCTCATCCGCAATCAGTTCTTTAATCTCCTCCGTCCCCTCTTCATGACTGGTTCCCAACACCTTTCCCTTCCTGCTGATTACCAGGATATTGGATTCCAAAATCTCTGTCAGGACTTCGCAGATATCACTGAAGACTACTTTTGAGGAACTGTTATTATGCAGCAGCTTATTGATCTTCCTTGTCTTGTCTAGTAACTGGACACTCATAGAACTCCTCCCAAATTTTTAAACGTTACACCTGTTGTATTATTTTGAATTCTACCATGGTTTTTGACAAATTTCAATAAGTTTCTTTTATTTTTCCGGGCTTTTTTATCAATTTTTTCAATTTTCAAACTATTTCTGTTATTTTTTCCAAAAACCGGCAATGCCTTTCTGGGCGCTTTCGTTAAATTTTCTTACTTTTCTTCCTTTTCTTTGACAAATCCGCATTGGGCATCTGCACATACCAGTTTATTGCCTTTTTCTACCATGTATCCGCCGCATTCCGGACACTTTTCCTTGAAGGGCTTCTGCCAGCTCATAAAATCACAGTCAGGATTGTCCTCACACCCGTAATACTTCCTGCCCTTCTTCGTCTTTTTCATTACGATTTCTTTTCCGCATTTTGGGCATTCCACCCCTATTTTTTCCAGGTACGGCTTGGTATTGCGGCATTCCGGGAACCCGGGACAGGCCAAAAACCTTCCATGGGGGCCGTATTTTATCACCATATTCCGGCCGCACAAATCGCAGACCACATCTGTGACCTCGTCTTCAATCTGTATCTTTTCCAAATCCTTTTCTGCCGCCTGGACCGCCTGCTCCAGATCCGGGTAAAAATTGCTGATGACCGCTTTCCAGCCTACATTCCCTTCTGCCACCTTATCCAGCAGGGATTCCATATTGGCAGTAAAATTCTCATCCACAATGGTTGGAAATGCCTCTAACATAATGGAATTTACCACTTCGCCCAGCTCGGTAATGTAAAGGTTTTTGTTCTCCTTTACCACATACCGCCTGCCCAAAAGGGTGGTAATGGTAGGCGCATAGGTGCTGGGCCGGCCAATCCCCTGCTCCTCCAGCGCTTTGACCAGGGAGGCTTCTGTAAAATGAGCCGGGGGCTGGGTGAAATGCTGCTTCTCCTCCAACTCCTTTACCTTTAGTTCTGTGTCTTTGTCCACGGACTTTAAGAGCACATTGTTCTCACCCTTCTCATCCTCCTCGCTGGTGTAGACAGACATGAAGCCTTCAAAGGCAACCTTCGAAGCGGACACATGGAACCGGTAATCCCCAGCACCGATGGTAATGGAAGTGGTCTCATACACGGCGCTGCTCATACGGCTTGCAGCAAACCGTTTCCAAATCAGCTGGTACAGCCGGAACTGATCCCTGCTTAAGGATTCTTTGAGGATGACCGGGGTTCTTGTGATGTCCGAAGGCCGGATGGCTTCATGGGCGTCCTGTATCTTTCCAGCGCCCTTTTGCTCCCTGCCGCCCTTTGCCAGGTATTTCTCTCCGTAATTGGACCCTATATACTCTCTGGCTGCCTGGTCTGCTTCCTCGGAGATACGCACGGAATCCGTTCTCAGATAGGTAATGACGCCAACGGTTCCCTGCCCCTTTACATCCACGCCCTCATATAACTGCTGGGCCAGGCGCATGGTTTTCTGGGTGGAAAAGTTCAAAACCTTTGACGCCTCCTGCTGCAGCGTGCTTGTGGTAAAGGGCAGAGGCGCCTTCCTGGTGCGCTCCCCCTTCTTCACATCCAGCACCTGGTACTGTTCCTCTTTAAGCTCCTTTAAGATTTGTTCCATCTCTTCCCTGGAGCGGATGGCAATCTTTCCATTTTTATCTCCGTAAAATTTGGCGGTTAAGGCTTTCTTTTCCCCTGGAATTGCAAACTGCGCCTCCAAGGTCCAATACTCTTCTGGAATAAATGCATTAATTTCCTCTTCCCTGTCGCAGATAATCCGTAAAGCCACCGACTGCACCCTGCCGGCGCTTAGGCCTCTCTTCACCTTCGCCCACAGCACGGGGCTGATCCGGTAGCCTACCATGCGGTCCAGCATGCGCCTGGTCTGCTGGGCGTCCACCAGGTTCATGTCAATCTTCCTGGCTTGCTTCAAAGAGGCTTTTACCGCATTTTTCGTAATCTCATTAAAGCTAATCCGGTAAATATTCTTATCCTCAAGCTTCAAGGCTTTTGACAGATGCCAGGAAATTGCTTCCCCCTCCCGGTCCGGGTCCGTTGCCAGATATACTTTTTCTGCTTTCTTTACCTCTTTCCTGAGATTGGCAAGAATATCCCCTTTTCCCCGGATGGTAATATATTTCGGCTCATAATCATGTTCCACGTCAATCCCAAGCTGGCTTTTCGGCAAATCTCTCACATGCCCGTTGGATGCTGCCACTTCATAATTTTTTCCCAAAAATTTTTTAATTGTTTTCACCTTTGCTGGTGATTCCACGATAACCAGATATTTCGCCATGTGTCCTTGCTCCTTTAACAGTTCGTTGCTTTATGAAAAACCAAAAATTTCTGACCTGATAAAATAATTTTTATATACTTCTAGTATACAGCCTTTCCTTGTAAGAGATTCCAAAATTTCCACAAGCTCCAGAAAAGAAAAAGCTGTCTCTGCCATAAGCTCGTCCAGATTTTTTGGACTTAAATCCAGACAACTATACACCAACCTTTCTGATTTTTCAAGAGATAATTTTTCTTTTCTGGCGGCAGGTTCTATAAAATCTGTAAAAATTCCCATTTCTTTCTGAAAATCTTCCAGGGAAAGAAAAATTCCCGCCCCCTGCCCAATCAGCCGGTTGGTTCCCTGGCTTAAGGCGTCTCCAATCCTTCCTGGCACCGCATAGACCTCTTTTCCCTGCTCCAAGGCAAAATCCGCCGTAATCAGCGCGCCGCTTTTCTCCCTGGCCTCCACCACAATAACCACCTCCGACAGGCCGCTGATAATCCGGTTCCTCTGAGGAAAACAGAAGGCCAGAGGCTTCCTATGGGGCGGATACTCCGAGAGAAGGCCGCCCTTTCCTGGGATGGCTTCATACAGCTTCTGGTGCCTGGCAGGATAACACACGTCCACGCCGCACCCTAACACCCCATATGTCCTGCCCCCTGCCTGGAGAGCGCCCTGATGCCCCACTCCGTCGATGCCTGCCGCCATGCCGCTGATGACGGACACCCCCTGCTTTGCCAGGGAAAATCCGATCTCCTGTGCCGCCCTCCTGCCGTAAGCAGAGCAGTTCCTTGCCCCGACCACCGCAACTGCAAAAGCCTTCTCGGGCGGCAGGCTTCCTTTGTAATAAATCCCATAAGGCGGATTGTAAATATGCTTCAAACGCCTGGGATAATCCTTATCCTGCCAAACCGCCAGCTTTATCCCATTGTGTATGCAATACTGCCTCTGCTTCTCCAGCTCTGGTTCCGGCGCCTCCTGCCCGGTTACAATGGCTCCCCGCTCCTTCTCTGCCAGCCAGGAAATTTTTTCTAATTGTCCCGGTTTTATCCGGTATAATTCTTCTATTTCTGGGAATACTGCCCGGATATGGATTTTCTTTTTACCGGAGATACCAGGAAGCCCTGCAAACCAGCATTCGTACTTATTAGGAAAGCCTTGGCAGGATGCGTCCTTTTTATGTATTGTATTTTTTTCCGTCATACCATCTCCCATGCCTTCCTGTCCATGCCCCGGTACATCAGGCTTTCCATAATATGTGCCCGGCAGATCCGGCTGGAATGCTCCATATCCGCAATGGTGCGCGCGACGCGGATTGTCCGGTAATAGCCTCTTGCACTCATTTCCAAACGCTCAAAATATTCCTGCAGAAGCTTCTTGGCTTCCCCTTCCATGGGACAGAATTCTTCCATATATGGTACGGGAATCCCGCTGTTGGAAACAATGCCGCTTCCTTTGAACCGTTCTTTCTGTATTTCCTGTACCTCCTGCACGCGCTTTTTGATTGTCTCTGAGGTTTCCTTTGGCTCTGTGCTTACCATATCGGCAAGGGGCAGCCGTTTCACCTCCACTGTAAGATCCATGCGCTCCAGCAGGGGCTTGCTGAGCTTGTTCTGATGGCGGCTGATGACGGCAGGGGAGCATGTGCACTTATTCCGGTCTGGATAATAGCCGCAGCCGCAAGGGTTCATGGCGCCAATCAGCATCACGTCCGCAGGATACCGATAGACCCCAGTGCTTCTTACCAGCCGTATGGCTTTTTCCTCCAAGGGCTGCCGCAGCGTCTCCAAGACCTCCCGTTTAAATTCCGTAAGCTCGTCCAGAAACAGCACGCCCTTATGGGCAAGGCTCAATTCTCCTGGCTTTGGCGTCCCTCCGCCTCCGGCAAGTCCAGCGACGGTGATGGTATGATGGGGATTACGGAACGGCCTTTCCCAAAATTCCTGTTCCCTCTGCTCAAACCTGCCGCTGACGCTGTATATTTTTGCCAGCTCCAATGCCTCTTCCTCCGACAATGCTGGAAGAATGGCTGCCGTTGCCTGGGCTGCCATGGTTTTTCCTGCGCCAGGCGCACCAACCATCAGCATATGGTGCCTGCCTGCGGCTGCCACCTGGCAGGCGCGTTTTAAAACCTTCTGTCCGTGGATTTTGGCAAAATCCCACTCTTTGGCATGTTCTTTCACCTGTCTTTTTGCATTTATCCCGGATTCTGCCTGGTATTTCTCCGGCATGCGGTGAAATTCTTCTACCATGGCTATCACCTGGTTTAGATTATCCGCAGGCAATACCGCCATTCCCTTCACAACCCTGGCTTCTTTTACATTTTCCCTGGGAACGCAGACGGTCCGCCCTCCTGCCTCCCGGGCTGCAAGGACTATGGGAAGGATGCCTGCCGTCGGCCGTATCTCTCCATTCAGGCTGACCTCCCCTGCAAAAATAATCTCTTTGAAACAATCCTTTGAAATCCTTCCGTAGGCAGATAACACGGCAAGGGCAATGGGCAGGTCAAACCCGGTTCCTGTTTTGCGGATGTCCGCTGGATATAGGTTTACCGTAATTTTTTTCGGAGCCAGTGAAATGCCGCTGTTTCGGAATGCCGCTTTCACCCGCTCCCTTGCCTCCCGCACCTCCGGGGACAAAGCGCCAACCATCTCAAAGGCAGGCATCCCGTCACATACGTCCGCTTCCACCTGCACGAAAACACTCTGGATGCCGAAGACAATCGCTGTGGATACAATACTATACAAAATTCCTCCCTCTTGCTGGTTTGGGAATCCGGGCAGATACGCCCTTTGAAAAAAGATGATTTTATCATACCATGTTTCTTTCTATCCTGCAACAACTGTAAAACATTTTTATTCAAAACATCCCTTTAATTTTTCCAGCGCCCGCTTTTCAATCCGGCTCACGTAAGAGCGGGAAATCCCTAACTTATCTGCAATCTCACGCTGCGTCACCGGTTTGCGGTTGTAAAGCCCATACCTCCACTCAATAATCTCTCGTTCCCGGCTGTTTAAAACCTTGGGAATGGCCTCATAGACTTTCCTTGTATTTCCCTTAAGCTCAATTACCTCAAAGACATCCCGGTCCGTGCTTTCCACCACATCCATCAAATTAATCTGGTTCCCTTCTTTGTCCGTTCCGATGGGCTCATACAAGGATACTTCCCGGGAGGTTTTTTTCTTCCCCCTAAAATACATCAAAAGCTCGTTGTCGATGCATCTGGCTGCATAGGTGGCAAGCCGGTTTCCCCGTTCATAATTAAATGTAGATATCGCTTTAATCAGCCCGATGGTCCCGATGGAAATCAAATCCTCCATGTCCTCTTCCCCATTCTGGTATTTCCGGGAAATATGCGCTACCAGCCTTAGATTCCGTTCAATCAGGGTGTTTTTCGCTTCAAGGCTGCCCTCTTTCATTTTTTTTAGGTAATATTTTTCTTCCTCGGCGTTTAGCGGCATTAAAAATGTTTTCAAAAAAAGCACCTCTAAGCTGATTTATTACATTCTATGAAAAATCAAGCTTTGAAGTGCCTTTCCAACTGGAAAATAGTTTTTGTGCGGCTCTGCCATAGTGGTTACAATGGGGGATTTCTTTATTTTATGCTTGTGATATTGTTGTACAGGCGTTACAATATAGTGTGGAATAATGGGTATTGCTGTTGATGCCTGTCCCTGTGGTAATTCTGCCGCAGGCTGCAATAATGCGGAATAGGAGGTATTGTAGTGTGAAAAATAAAATTTATTTTTGCCATTTGTGTCGGAGAAAGGCGGAAGGAGTGAGTGATTATAATGAATATTCCGAAAGACCCTGTAATTCTTTTAAGTTTTATTAATACGCATTTAAGAGACCGTTATCCTTCCTTGGAGGAGCTTTGTAAAAGCTTGGATATTTCCATGGAAGAGGTGACGGCCTCTTTGGGGGCGATTGATTATCATTACCAGGCGGACAGGAACCAGTTCTTATAGTTTTTTGTTTTTCCTGGAGGGGCTGCCCGTATTCTGCCCGGCGCCGTGATGCCATGGGCAGCGCTGGGCAGGATGCGGCATCAGGGGTGCTTTCCGTAGTCCTTTTTCTTTAGCACTACTTTCTTAATGTAGCGGAAGGTGGTTTCCTCTCCTTGCTCTGCCAGCATGTGCAGCAGGCGTTCCAGGAGAATCCTGGTGTCTTTGTGGAGGATGTGGTAGGCTTTGCCGTTTTCGTAGTATTCCAGGGGGCTGCTGTTGGTGTAGTCCCCCTTTTTGTAAATTTTTGACGCCGACATCCGGTCGATAAACATTTCCACCACATATTTGATGGGCATTTTCATGCCGGTCATGGTTTTGTTTTCCCCCGCGCCGTAATCAATCCAATACTCCATGTGATGCTTATTCCTGCCTTTGTGGTGCAGCCAGGAGGAAGAATAGCCCTTTTCCTTCCGCTCGATATTATTTGGGCTTAAATTTCCTTGAAAATATTTGCATCCTACCAGGAATTCCGTAGGCGTATATTTGGACAAATCATGCAGCAGGCCCTGCTTATATAAGCCTACCTTGAAACAACCTTTCATGACGAGTATCTTATGGTTTGTGATGGTTTTAAAATGTTCCCAGGCTTTCATTTCTCGCACACTCCTGTCTGAATTTCACTCAATAAATCATTCTGCATATCACATAAAGCGCCAGCAGATGCAAGGGGTAAAAGGCGTAAAAGAAATATTTCATGGAGGGTCCCCGCTTCCCGTTATACAAAAGCATGGGAAATGCTGCAAGCCCTGCATAGGCCTGGACGCCCGCCCCATACAACAGAAAATTCATTGCCGCAAAAGCTGCCTGCTTCCCAACTGCGTAAGGGTACAAAAGGCAGAACAGCAAAATGAAAATTATCCCAGCAGCTCCATAGTCCGTGTGCAGAAGCTCCGCTGCCGCCATGGCTGCCACAAAAATTAAAAATGAACTTAACTTCTGTCTTCTTTTCTGGTATTGCTCCACTACCACCAAGCCCAAAAACAATGTAAAGAATACATTCTGATGCCCCAGATAGAGCCGGCCGAAAAATGCCAGGTCGAACGGCAGCTCTGACAAAAGTGCAAATAAAAGCAGCCGTATCTCATATTTGCGGATATCTTTGGTATGGGCCGCCCCTTCTACCAAAAGGAAACAGTAAATCGGAAAGGCCAGCCGCCCAATCATCCGAAGCTGCAGATACTGGGGAAACAATACTGCGCCTGTATGGTCAATCAACATGGAAATTATGGCAATCCACTTCAGCGCAAATCCGCTGACGCCAAATTTTTGCTCTGTCATCCCTGCTCTCCTGTTTTCTTCTTCCTCACCCTCTTTTTAGGTTTTTCCGAAAAGGCTTTTCCGCTCAGCAGACAAACCGATTGTTCTTTTACCATCAGTTCCCTGATATCCTTCATCTGTTCAGGCTCCTTGGGAATCGGATTCTCCTGGGACGTATCCAGCAAAAGCTCCCACTCCATTCCTCCTGGCAGCGCAAATTTCTGGGGAACCGTCTGGAAATTATAAGCTGCATACAGGCTCTTTGGGCTTCCTGCATAGGCGCCGGAATAAAACATCCCGATAAATCCCCGGTTCATGCCAAAATCCATCTTCCATGCGCCATCGCTGTGATAAGAAAGATCCGGGCATCCCTTATTCTTATAATCCTGAAGCTGAAAGGGATGCGGACTGCGCAGCGCCGCCCATTCCCGCCGGATTCTAGAAAGCCCGCTGACATAATCGGTAAGCTGCCTGGAAAGGGCAGAACGCTTCCATTCCTTCCATCCAGTCTCATTGTCCTGGCAATACGCATTGTTATTCCCTTGCTGGCTGTTGCCGCATTCATCCCCCATCCAAAGCATAGGGATGCCCTGAGCCAGAAAAAGCACTGCAAGGGCATTTTTCACCTGGCGCTTGCGCAGTTCATTGACCTGGCGCTTCCGGCTGATTCCCTCCTGGCCGCAGTTTCCGCTGAAATTCCAGTCATTCCCATCCTTGTTCTCTTCTCTGTTTTGCTCGTTATGCTTGTGCTCGTAGGAAAAGGAATCCCAGAGCGTAAAGCCGTTATTCTCCGCAATAAAATTGATAAATCCCTGATGCTCCTGCTGCCTGCGCATCTGGCAGGCAAACTCATAAATACTGCCTCCCTGCCGGTTCAATATCCTGCGCATCTCATAGAGGAACCTTTCATTATAGGAAAACAGCTTGGGGCCGAACCTCTGGCTGTCTTCTGCTAATTCCTCCTGGAACCCCTCAAAAAACAGCTTGCAGCCATTCAAATGGCTGTCCTGGGCCAACAGCCTTGAAACCGGCGAGCTTCCCAATATGCGGAAACCATCTACATGATATTCCCGTTTCCAATAGCGCAATACATCAACAATTAAATGTGGATTTGTTTTTTCTGGGAAATAAAACTCCAAAATACATTCCATTTCCCTCTGGTGCATTTTCTGAATCAGGCGTTTTAAATTGTCTGGATTATAGTCTTTCCCAAGATATGAAGCTTTCGGCGCAAAATAGCTTCCTGTTGTATATCCCCAATAATTAATTAAATCTTTTGGTTTGGCCATCTCCTTGCTTTTATCCAGCATAAGGATCTCTTCAAACTCATATAACGGCATAAACAGTAAAGTGGTGATTCCCAGATTCTTCAAATAATCCAGCTTCCTCTCTACTGCCTCTACCGTCCCACGCCGGCTGTCATTTCCCTGCATTCCTTTGGAAAACCCCCGTACATGAAGCTTATAAATTACCATGTCTTCTTTTTTGATTCCCTCGTACCCATCATCTTTCCACTTGAAATCCGAAAAATAAAATGAACTTTTAATTTTCCCGGCATCCTTTTCCTCTGTCGTTCCCTCTTTGGGCAGAGGATCTGCCTTCGGAAAGCTCTCTATTTTCCGTCTTTCTTTCTGTGGGACAAACGCTTCGATTTTTGGTTCCCCGGGCCTTCGGGAATCATCTGCCCAGACTTCCCTTCCAGTCACTTTACGGGCATAAATATCCGTTACTTCTTCTCCGTTTACTTCAAAATTGTAATCATAGTTCTTCCAGTCTAATCCTTGAATCCCAACGGTGTATGTGGTACCGTAATTTTTCCGGGCTTTCATAGGAACTTTTATCACTGGGCTGTTGTCTTTGGGATATAACAGCAGAAAGCAGATAGAATCTTCCGCCGCCTGTCTGGAAAATGAAATGATGTCTCTATGTTTCGTTACGCCTGCTTCTCTTTGATTTCCGGAACAGATTTGAAAATTCATATGTGCCTCCCTTTGATGTCCTTCACTTTAGTTCTCAGCTTCATTATAACAACTTCCGCAAAGTTTGGAAAGACATTTTTCCAGGAGTTTTACATTTTTTCGAATTCTTCCTTGAATTCTTCCATAATTTCAGACACATGCTCCATCTTTTTTGACCGCCAGGCGTTGGCGCCGCAAAAAATAAGCCCCTGATCCAGATGGCCTTTGACCGCAGAAACCAAAGCATCTGTAATACAGTAGGGAATATCCTTTTGATTGCATTTCTCCAAGCATTGGCGGCACTTCCAATGCTCCTTTTTTTCTCCCCTTTGGGTTTTTTTGATAAATTCATTGAAAATTGCCCGGCCTGGCATTCCCACAGGGCTTTTTACAATCTGGATATCCTCTTTTCCGGCATCAAGATAAGCCTGCTTGTAAGCCTGGCTGGCATCGCATTCCCAGGTTGTTACAAAGCGGGTGCCTACCTGCACGCCATCCACCCCAAGCTTCAGCGCCTCCCTCATATCCTTCCCATCATAAATCCCTCCGGCAAACACCACGGGGATATGGTACTGATATTTCTCGCTGTACTCTTTTGCCAGCTTAAGAATGCCTGTTATCTCCGATTCATAAGATTCTTCCTGAAAATGCTCCAATTCCTCCAGGGAAAACCCAAGATGGCCTCCAGCCTTAGGCCCCTCGATAACGATAAGATCGGGGCATCGCTTGAATTTCCGGTCCCACAGCTTACAAATCACCGAGGCCGACTTGACCGAAGACACAATGGGGGCTATCTTTGTCCGGGACTGTGCCGCCAGGGCAGGCAGCAGCGCAGGAAGCCCCGCGCCTGAAATAATCAGATCAGCGCCTGCTTTCACCGCTGCACGTACATATTCTTCATATTTTTTGGTTGCTGCCATAATATTGACGCCCACAATCCCGCCCCTTGCAATTTCCTTTGCGCGCTTCATCTGCTTTACAATGGCCTTTAAATTGCTGCCGATGGGATCTGCGTCAAACTCCGGTTCCTGATATCCAATCTGCGCAGTAGAAATAATCCCGATTCCACCGCATTTTGCAACATTTCCAGCCAGATTGGAAAGGCTCACGCCTACGCCCATGCCGCCCTGTATCACCGGAACTGGAACCTTTAAATCTCTGATTACCAATAGCTTCTCCACCTTTCTGCCTGTATGTACCAGGCGCTTCTATTTCTGGCAGATTCCTGGCAAGCGCCTGACTTTCTTCCTGCCTACATATTCCGAAAACGCTCATACCGCTGCTGCGCCAATTGCTGGCCATCCAACGGCAGGTATTTATGGAGGAACCTGCGGATTTCTTCTTGCATAATTCCTGCTATTTTCGCAAGATTTTTTGGATTGGCTGGCTGAGCTTCCGGGATAATCTTCTCAATCAGCCCAAGCTCCTTTAACTCCTGGGCTGTCACCCCCATCTGCTCTGCCGCTTCCGGGGCCTTGGAGGCATCCTTCCACATAATAGATGCAAAGCCCTCCGGGGATAAAATCGTATAGGTGGCATTCTCCATCATCCACACTTCATTTCCGACAGCCAGTGCAAGTGCTCCGCCGCTGCCGCCTTCGCCAATGACTATGCTCAAAACAGGCACCGTCAAATCCGACATTTCAAAAAGATTTCTGGCGATGGCCTCTCCCTGCCCCCTCTCTTCCGCTTCCATGCCGCAGAATGCTCCCGGCGTATCTACAAAACAGATAATAGGGCGGTGGAACTTCTGCGCCTGCTTCATCAAACGCAGTGCTTTCCGGTAGCCTTCCGGGGAAGGCATGCCAAAATTCCTGGTAATGTTCTCCTTGGTGGTCTTTCCCTTCTGCTGTCCAATGACCGTAACCGGGCATCCATCCAGATACCCAATACCGCCTGCAATTGCCCCGTCATCCGCAAAGTGGCGGTCTCCGTGAAGTTCGGTAAAATCCGTGAAAATCTCCTGGATATATTCCAAAGCCCCAGGACGGTCTTTGTCCCTGGCACGCTGCACCCTCTCCCAGGCAGATACCTGTTCTTTGCTTTTTCTCTCTTCCAGCCTGGCAGAGTTTTTCCTCCGGTTGGGAATCAAAGCCTCCTTCGGCTCCACCTGGTTATGCATGGCAATCAATTTTGCAAGGGTTTCCTTTAAATCCTCCCGTTCCACAACATTGTCGATTAACCCATGCTCCAGCAAAAACTCCGCCCTCTGAAAGCCCTCCGGCAGCTTCTGGCGTATGGTCTGCTCGATGACCCTGGGTCCTGCAAATCCCACCAACGCCCCTGGCTCTGCCAGAATAATGTCCCCAAGCATAGCAAAGCTGGCGGTTACGCCTCCGGTGGTAGGGTCTGTCAGCACGGAAATGTATAAAAGCCCCGCATTGGAATGGCGTTTTAAGGCTGCCGAGGTTTTTGCCATCTGCATCAGGGAAACCATGCCCTCCTGCATTCTTGCGCCGCCGGAACAGGTAAAGATAATCACTGGAAGCTTTTCACGGGTGGCCCGCTCTACTGCCCTTGTGATTTTCTCTCCCACGATATAGCCCATGCTTCCCATCAGGAACCTGCCGTCACAGACGCAGACCACCGCAGGTTCCCCGTGGATTGTGCCCTTGCCGCAGGTGACAGCCTCGTCTATCCCAAGCTTTTCCTGCAAAGCCTTTGTTTTCTCCTGATACTCTGGATAACCCAAGGGATCTTTACATTCCATCCCTTCCTCCCACTTCTCGTAAGAGCCTTTATCCATGACCATCCGCAAACGCTTCTTTGTGGTAATGCGGAAATATTTCCCGCATTTGTAGCATACATAATGATTCTGCTTCACATCCTCCTTATAGAGAAGCTCTCCGCAGGCGTCGCATTTAATCCACAGGCCTTTTGGCACCTCCGGCTCTTTTCCCGTCAGGAGAGCAGAACTTGTTTTCTTAAATTTCAGCATTTATTTCCCCGCTTTCCTGTGATTCAAAATAATCCGAAATAAAATGTGTGTTGGTATTTCCAGACAAAAATACCGGATGATTTAAGATATCATACTGGAAATCCAGATTTGTAGTGATTCCATCCACCACTACCTCTCCCAGCGCACTGCGCATTTTCCTTACGGCATCCTCCCGGTTCTCTCCATGGACGATTACCTTTGCCACCATGGAGTCATAAAAGGCTGGAATCCTGTAGCCATTATAGAGGGCGGATTCAATACGGACTCCGTTTCCTCCTGGAAAATGCAGATCCTTCACCGTTCCAGGGCAGGGCATAAAATTCTTTTCCGGGTCTTCTGCATTAATCCGGCACTCGATGGCATGGCCCTTTAACACAATATCTTCCTGGTTCATCTGCAGATGCTCCCCGGCTGCAATCCTGATCTGCTCCTTCACCAAATCAATCCCTGTGACCATCTCTGTAACCGGATGCTCCACCTGGATTCTGGTATTCATTTCCATAAAATAAAAATTTTTGTTTTTGTCCAGCAGAAATTCTATGGTTCCTGCATTCTCGTAATGGGCTGCTTTTGCCGCCAAAACAGCTGTCTGGCCCATACGCTGGCGCAGCTCTCCTGTTATGGCTGCACTGGGAGATTCCTCCAGCATCTTCTGATGCCTCCGTTGAATGGAGCAGTCCCGCTCCCCAAGCCAGAGGACTTTCCCGTATTTATCTGCCAGAACCTGAATCTCAATATGCCTTGGCTCTTCAATGTATTTTTCGATATACATGGTATCGTCCCCGAAGGCATGCAGGGACTCCTGCTGAGCCAGCCGGAAATGGTTCTCAAATTCCCCGGCGTCCCTGGCAATCCGCATACCCTTGCCGCCTCCGCCGGAGGAAGCCTTTATCATCACCGGATAACCCACATCCTCTGCAATCTCCAAACCTTGCTTCCATTCATAGACAGGCTCCTTTGTCCCTGGAACCACAGGAACCCCGGCTTCCATCATGGTAAGCCTTGCCTGGGATTTATTGCCCATCTTCCCGATAATATCACCGGAGGGCCCGATAAAGGCAATCCCACAGCTTTGGCACATATCGGCAAAATGTTCATTCTCTGACAAAAATCCAAATCCTGGATGGATTGCCTGGGATTTGGTGGCAATGGCCGCGCTTAAAATCCGTTCCATATTCAGATAGCTTTCTGACACGGGAGCCTTCCCAATGCAGATGGCCTCATCTGCAAGCTGTGTGTGCAGCGCTTCCCGGTCTGCTTCTGAATATACTGCAACAGATAGGATTCCCATTTCCCTGCAGGCACGGATAATCCGCACTGCAATCTCTCCCCGGTTTGCAATCAATATTTTCTGAAACATATAAAATGCCCCTTTCTTCAGCCAACGGCAAAGGTAAGCTCTGCCTGGACGGCAACCTTCCCATTTACCGTGGCCTTTGCGCTTCCGACTCCTACCGGGCCTTTCTGTTTCACAATCTCCAATTCCAGCATCAGCACATCTCCTGGCACTACCTTTTGTTTAAACCGGGCGTTGTTGATGGCTCCAAAATATGCTGTCTTTCCCTTAAAATCCGGCTGGCTTAAAATTGCCACCGCTCCGGTCTGAGCCAGCGCCTCCACAATCAAAACTCCCGGCATCACCGGCTCCCCTGGAAAATGCCCTGCAAAAAATGGTTCATTGTAGGTGACGCACTTTTTCCCTACCGCGCGTTTTCCTGGTTCCAGCTCTTCTATCGCATCGATCAGCAGAAATGGATGCCGATGAGGAATAATCTCCATAATTTCCTTGGTTTCCATAATTGACATAAGAGTTCTCCTATTTTCATCAAAATTTAATTGTTATGTCCTACTTTCCATCAATTACAAACAGCGGCTGGCCGTATTCTATCACATCTCCATTGGATACCAGTACCTGCTTGATGACGCCTTCATACTCGCTTTCTATTTCGTTCATCAATTTCATGGCTTCCACAATCCCAAGCACCTGCCCTTTGGAAACATGATCCCCTGCCTTTACAAAAGGCTCTGATTCCGGATCCGGCGCACTGTAAAACGTGCCTACCAACGGAGATTTCACAATATTCCCTTTGCAGCCATTCTCTTCCTGGGCAGCGCCCAAAGATTCGCCAGCGGGAAGGAGAGGGAGAGACGCCGGCGCATTCTCAGCCACATTATTTATGGTAACTAATTTCTGTTTTTTATCTTTTTTCATGGAAATGGCTACCCCGTTCTCCTCGTAGGAAAACCGGGTCAGCTCAGACTCCGATACTGCCTGAATCAGCTTCACAAGATTTTCAAATTCCATCTGTCTACTCCTATCCTTCAAACTTTTTCACCAAAAGGCTGGCGTTATGTCCGCCGAATCCAAGTGAATTTGTTAAGGCATAATTAATTTTTTTGCTAATTCCTTTCTCCTTCATATAGTCCAAATCCAGCTCTTCCTCTGATTCCTGCAATCCAACGGTGGCATGGATATAGTCATGCTGCATCTGCAGAATACATGCAATCACTTCCACTGCCCCTGCAGCGCCGAGGAGATGCCCAATCATGGATTTGGTGGAATTGATTTTCATATGGTATGCATGTTCTCCAAAGGCAATCTTGATTGCCCTTGTCTCAAACAAATCATTGTGGTGGGTGCTGGTTCCATGGGCATTGATATATTCCACTTCTTCCGGGGATACTCCTGCATCCCGCAGGGCATACTGCATTGCCATTGCAGCCCCCATGCCGTCTTCCGCCGGGGAAGTAATATGGTAAGCGTCGCTGGTAGCCCCATATCCAGCAATTTCTGCCAGAATGCGGGCGCCGCGGCTCTTGGCGTGCTCCAGCTCCTCCAGCACTACCACTCCTGCCCCCTCGCCCATAACGAATCCGCTGCGGTCTTTATCAAAGGGAATAGAACAACGGTTCACATCACTGCTGGAGGATAAAGCGGTCAAAGCGGAAAAACCGCCAATTCCAATGGGGGTAATGGAGCTTTCCGTCCCTCCAGCTACCATCACATCTGCATCCCCCGCCTGAATTGTGCGGAAAGCTTCTCCGATGGAATGGGTTCCGGTGGCACAGGCAGTTACCACGTTCAGGCTTTTTCCTTTCAGCCCGAACTGGATGGACACATTTCCTGCCGCCATATTGGTAATCATCAGCGGAACCAGCAAAGGATTAATCCTGCCCGGCCCCTTTTCCAAGAGCTTTTTATGTTCCCGCTCCACCGCCTGCAGGCTTCCCACGCCAGAGCCAATGGCACAGCCTATCCGGTAAGGGTCTTCCTGTTCCATGGAAATACCAGACTGCTCCAAGGCCTCCTTGGCTGCTGCAACGGCATATTGGCAGAACAATTCCATCCGCCTGGCAGATTTTACATCCATATAGTTCTTTCCCTCAAAGCCTTTGACGCTTGCAGCAATTTTCACTTTGAAATCGGAAGTGTCAAACTGGGTAATCTCTCCGAACCCTGTCTTCCCGCTTTTCAGCCCTTCCCAAAATTCTTCTGTATTTAATCCGATGGGAGTAATGGCTCCCATGCCGGTCACTACAACTCTTTTCATGCTGTCTCCTTCCTTACATTCCCATGCCGCCGTCTACCTGCAGTACCTGCCCAGTGATATAGGACGCCTCGTCGGAGGCCAGAAAACAGACTGCCTTCGCCACTTCCTCCGGCCTTCCAAAACGCCGGAAGGGAATCTGGGCTTTTCCGGCTTCTACGGCGGAATCGGATAGCTTTTCTGTCATCTCCGTCTCGATAAATCCAGGCGCAACTGCGTTGACGCGGATTTCCCGGGAAGCAAGCTCCCTGGCCAATGACTTGGTAAATCCAATGACGCCCGCCTTGGAAGCTGCATAATTTGTCTGCCCCGGATTGCCTGCAATACCGGAAATTGAGGAAATATTTACAATACTCCCTGATTTCTGCCTAAGCATCTGCTTTGCCGCATGCTTGCAGGTATGGAACACGCCTTTCAAATTGGTGTCAAGCACCGCGTCGAACTCTTCTTCCTTCATTTTCAAAATCAAATTATCCTTTGTAATCCCTGCGTTATTCACAAGAATATCCAAATATTTATAATCTGATATAACTTTTTTTATCATAGCTTCCACTTCATCTGGATCTGCAACATTGCAGCCCAGGCTTACGGCTTTGCCGCCAGCCTCCTGAATCTCTGCCACTACCTGGCCTGCGGCCTCCTCTGAGCCGTTATAATTGACAACCACCATGGCGCCTGCAGCCCCAAGAGCCTTTGCAATGGCTTTTCCAATGCCCCTGGAGGCCCCGGTAACCAAGGCTGTTTTTCCTGTTAATTTCATGATTGATATCCTTTCTGGCTTTCTTACTTTCTCTCTGTTTTCAGAGTTTCCAAAAGCTCCTCCATATCCTTCACGGTTTCCACATGGAAGATTTCCGCCTGGGGCACGATTTTTTTCACAAATGCAGACAAGGTTTTCTTCGGCCCGATTTCAATAAACGCATCTACCCCTTCTGCTGCCATAAGCTCCACGCTTTGCTGCCACCGCACCGGAGAGGAAACCTGCTTCGTAAGCAGCCCCTTTACCTCTTCTTTGTCCAGGACATAGGCTGCTGTCACGTTGGAAATATAGGGTGTTGCAATCTCCCTGATTTCTACCTTCTCCAGCTCTTCTGCCAGCTGTTCTCCGGCCTTTTTCAGCATTTCGGAATGGAACGGCCCGCTTACCTTTAAGGGGATGCACCGCTTTGCCCCGGCCTTCTGCAGGCTTTCCGCCGCTTTTTCCACTGCCTTCTTTTCACCGCTTATGACAATCTGCCCTGGGCAGTTATAATTAGCTATGGACACAATTCCTTTCGTGTTCTCACAGATTTCTTCCACCACGCCAGCCTCAAGCCCCATCACTGCCGTCATGGCTCCGCCGGTGGGAACCGCCTCCTGCATAAAAAGGCCCCGCTTTACGGAAAGCTCCAATGCTTCCCTCACTGAAAGACCGCCGGATGCCGTCAATGCTGCATATTCTCCTAAACTTAAACCTGCATTTACGGAAGATGTGATTCCTTTTTCTTCCAATACCTTTAAGATGGCAAGCTCCACCGTCAGCATGGCAGCCTGTGTATATTTTGTAATATGGAGGTTTTCATTTTCTTTGAAAATCAGTTCCTCCATAGACATTCCAGATACTTTTCCTGCAATGGCAAATACTTCCTTTGCCCTGTCAAAATTTTCGTAAAAATCCCTTCCCATTCCCGTGTACTGCGCCCCCTGGCCTGGGAACATAAATGCAATTTTCCTCATCTTCCTACTCCTTGCATCAAAGCTTTGGCTTCTTTTGTCATTTCTTCTATGATTTCCTGGCAGGTCTGTTCCTTGTGGATCAAACCTGCAATCTGCCCTGCCATCACGGTTCCATGCTTCACATCCCCGTCCATCACGGCATTGCGCAGGGATCCCACCGTCAACAGTTCTAGCTCCTCAAAGGGAACCCCTTCCTGCTCTTTTTGTATGTATTCCTTTGTCATCTGATTGCGGAGCTGGCGGATGGGATGGCCATGGCTTCTTCCAGTTACTGCTGAATCAATATCCTTGGCCTTGATAATCCGTTCCTTGTAATTGGAATGGCAGATAGATTCCTTTGCCACCACAAACCGGGTTCCAAGCTGTACCGCCTCCGCGCCAAGCATGAAAGCGGCCGCCATTCCTCTTCCATCCCCGATTCCTCCAGCTGCAATCACCGGAACCTTCACTGCATCCACAACCTGGGGCACCAGCGTCATGGTGGTAGCCGCGCCGATATGGCCGCCGGATTCTGTTCCTTCTGCAATCACTGCATCCGCGCCGCCCCGCTCCATCATCTTTGCCAATGCAACGCTGGCTACCACTGGAATCACTTTGCTCCCTGCAGCCTTCCACATCTCCATATATTTTCCTGGGTTTCCAGCTCCGGTGGTAATCACAGGAACCTTTTCTTCCACCAATACCTTTGCAACCTCATCTGCATAGGGGCTTAGCAGCATCACATTTACCCCGATCGGCCTATCTGTCATCTCCCTGGCCTTTCGGATTTCCCCCCGTACCCAATCTGCCGGGGCATTGGCAGCGCCGATAATCCCTAATCCGCCGGCGGCTGACACCGCCGCCGCCAAATGGTGTTCCGCCACCCATGCCATTCCTCCTTGTATAATAGGAACCTCTATCTGTAACAGTTCTGTAATTCTTGTCTTCAATTGCAACACCTCTTATTCCACGCCTTTTTCTTTCAGATACTCTGCCACATCTCCAACCGTTGCCAGCTTCTCCAAATCCTCAGAAGGAATTTCTACGGAATATTCATCCTCCAATGCCATTACCAGCTCAAATAAATCTAAGGAATCTGCACCCAAATCATCCTTAAAGGATGTGTCCAGGGTAATGCCCTCTGCCTCTGTATTCAACTGTTCTGCAATAATTTCTTTCATTTTCTCTAACATTTCTATTTTCTCCTTTTTATCTTCAAATATTTTGATACTCAAAGTATATCACAAAAATTTACTTTGTCAATCAAATTTTTATTCCTTTTTCAAATGTCTATGGCTTTTCTTTCTTGTATGTGATATTCTATATTTATAGAAGTCTTTGACTTCCCATTTATGACAGAAAAAGGCTTATGTTTTACACGGTACAAAGCATGGCCGATGATAAAGGGGGAATACACAGTGATAAAAATGTCAATCAAGGAGTTAACGGCAGGAATGGTTACTGCTACGCCAATCTACAGCAACACGGGCCAAAGGCTGTTTCCTGCAAATACCGTACTAACCTCCCAGCAAATTTCCTATTTAGAATTTTACGGTGTCTTATGGGTACAGGTCATTCCAGAAAGTGAAATCAACGAATCCTCTGGCACGGAAGTTCCGGAATCTTCCATTTCAGGCAGCGCTGTCCCTGAGCCGGATCCTGACACAGAATCCTACTCTCAGAAAATAAAACGAAGCCGGAAATTCCATACCTTTAAGGTGGATTATTCCAAAAAGACGGACGCATTGAAGGATTCATTCAGCCATCTGATTGACAAAACACAGTCCCTTGACTCTGATGTGCTGTTGGACCAGGTCAGCAGCCTGTATTCCAACCACCTAACCTCTCTTTCTGTTTTTGATATGCTACATAACATGCGCCAGATTGACGATACTACCTATGCACACTGCATCAATGTAGCCATCATCAGCCGGATATTAGGAGGATGGCTGGAATTTCCGGAAAAGGATTTGGAGCTGCTCACCCTGGCAGGCCTGCTCCACGACATTGGGAAGTGCAAAATCGACCCGCAGATACTTTCTAAAAACGGGCCGCTGACCTCGGAGGAATTCAAACAGATCAAAAAGCATCCTGCCCTGGGCATAAAAATCCTTGAGGACTTTCCTCTGGATGAACGGGTGCGTTCCGCCGTCCTTATGCACCATGAACGATGCGACGGCTCCGGGTATCCTTCCGGCCTGCGCAAGGAGGCAATCTCTGAATTTGCCAAAATCGTTGCCATTGCCGACGTATATGATGCTATGACCAGCAACCGCTGCTACCGGAAGGGCTTCTGTCCTTTTGAGGTGATTGCCACCTTTGAGCGGATTGGGTTTGAGCGGTATGATTCCAAATACCTGCTGCCATTTTTGACCCACATCATTGATACCTATATTGGAAATACGGTCCTGCTCAACGACGGCTCCTCAGGAAAAGTAATTTTAATTAACCGGCAGGCTCTTTCCCGTCCCGTGGTCAGCACCGCAACGGATAAATACCTGGATTTAAGCAAACATCCCGAGCTTTACATTCAATCAATCATATAAAAAGAGAGGTAAAACCATGAGTGAAAAACCAAACACCAATCCAGAAAACGATGCAGTAGAAGATGACGGTTCCGACATACTGGTCACCTTAACCATGGATGACGATTCCGAAGTGGAATGCAGCATCTTAACCATCTTTGAACTGGACGATCAGGACTATATCGTCCTGCTTCCCCTGGATGAAAACGGAGATGAGAATGAAGACGGCGAAGTCTTCATCTACCGCTATCTGGAAGATGAAGATGGAAATCCTTCTTTAGAAAATATTGAAGATGAGGAGGAATACGAAGCAGTCACCGACCGCTTTGACGAGCTGCTAGACGAAGCAGAATGGGATGCGCTCTTGGAAGATGAATAAGTCCCTGCCTGCAAGAAGGGGCTGCACCAGGCTTACCCTGATGCAGCCCCTTCCTTTTGCATTTCCTCTATGAACCGGGATTGATCCATTTCCCTTCCATTGTACTTTTTCACGCTGTGAATATATAAATGTTCTTTTGCCCTGGTAATCCCCACGTAGAACAGCCTGCGCTCCTCCTGCACATCCGCGTCCAGAACCGCCTTCTTATAAGGCATCAGCTCCTCATTCACATCCAGGATATGCACATTTTCATATTCTAAGCCTTTGGCACTGTGGAGCGTTGCCAGGGAAATGCAATCTGTCAAAAGCTCCTGCTCCTTCTTCTGCCGCTTCAGTTCCCTAGTGTACTCTTCCATATGGGCAAACCAGGCCTCGTAAGCGGCAAAGCCCTTGGCGCCGTCCTGCAGCTCCTCCAATACCTCCAGCAAATTCTCCTGGCTGATTCTCCGGTACTGGGCATATTCCTTCAAGTATCCCTCATACCCGATTCCCATGCGGATGTAATTGATGGCTGCATAAGGGCCGATCCGGCTTAACACCCGTAAATCCGCCTCCAGCTGTTCAATCCGCTCTGCCACCCAGTGCTGCTCCTTCTCATAATAATAATCCGCCCATACGTCAAAGGCCACCGTATCCTCCATCAGGCTCTCCCTGGCCAGGTACCGGTTGGGACGGTTCATCACCTGCAGCATGTCCTTCCTGGCACGGCTTCCCTGGGCAAGGCGTATGTAAGCGAGGATATCCCTGGTAATCCAATGCTCGTAAAGGTTTGGAATGTTGTCCCTGGTACGGAAGGGAATATTGTACGCCATCAGCTGGGACATAAAAAGGCGGGGCTGGGTATTGGTGCGGAATAATACGGCGCAGTCATTGTAGCTGCAGCCATGCCTGCAGTCCTTTAGGATCTGCTCAATCACCGCTTTCCCTTCCTCCTGCTGGTTTTCCCAAAGGCAATAGTGCACCGCTCCTGTGCCCTCCTCTGGGCTTTCTTTTCTTCCGGCAGTTATTTTCTTTTCAAACCGCTCTGGATTATGGGAAATCAGCCGCAGGGATGTGTCCACGATAGATTTCCTGGAACGGTAATTCACATCCAAAAGCGCCTTGGCGGCATCCGGGTATGATTTTTGGAAGCCCAGCATCAATTCCGGCTTGGCTCCCCGGAACCGGTAAATAGACTGGTCGTCATCTCCCACCGCAAACAAGTTGTTTTTCGGCATTGCAAGCATCTTTACAATATCAAACTGCAAATGGTTGATATCCTGGAACTCATCAATCAAAATATACTGGTATTTCTGCTGCCAGGCCGAAAGGATATCCTTCCTCTGTTTAAACAGTTCATAACAATACACCAGCATATCATCAAAATCAATGAGCCGCTGCCTCTTCATCCTGCCGTCATAATTCCGGTAAATCTGCTCAAAGATTTCTTTTGCATAGCTTTTGGGATAATAATGCTCCAAAGAAATCCCTGTATTTTTCATCAGGCTGATTTCACCTAACAGTTCTCCGATAAATTCAGTTTCATCCTGGTATTCTAAATGCATGCGCTGGATGATTTCACGCATAAGCTGGAATTTCTGCTCCTCCCGGATGATATTTTCTCCACGAAACCCATAGGCATGTTTTAAAATCTGGAAAAAAACGGCATGGAAGGTTCCGAAGGTGACCGGATATTTCCTGCCGCCCATCAGACGGCAGAAACGCTCCCGCATTTCAGCTGCTGCCGCTTTTGTAAAAGTTATGACAAGAATGTGGGATGGATCTATCCCCTGATTTGCAATGAGATATTTCGTCCGTTCTGTGATGACCTTGGTCTTGCCAGACCCCGGGCCCGCCAATACAAGCATGGGCCCGGCGCCATGTCTGGCTGTCTCCGCCTGAGATTTATTTAAACTCATAAACTATAATTCCTTCTCTGAAATGGCTGCCCGAAGCCTTGCCAAAGATTCTTCCACACTAACTATAATTCCTTCTCTGAAATGGCTGCCCGAAGCCTTGCTAAGGATTCTTCCACACTAACTATAATTCCTTCTCCAGCTTCTCAATGGCTGCCCGAAGCCTTGCTAAGGATTCCTCCTTGCCAAGAACCTCCATCAGCTCCGTGGCTCCTCCCGGCGTCATCTGCTTTCCAGAAACCGCCGTACGCACCGGCCACATGGCGTACCCATTCTTGCAGCCTTTTTCTTTTACATAATTGCAGAGCAAGCCGTACAACGCGTCGTTGGAATAATCCTCCTGCCCCTCAAACAACGGCAGAAGTTCCCGCAATACCTCCAGGGAAGATTCCGGCGTCGTCTTCATCTTTTTATGGGCATACATGGAAATATCATATTCCGGCACTGCGTCAAAGAAGTCCACATGCCCTGGAATGTCCGGGAAAATCTCAATCCTGGTCTTCACCATCGCTGCAATCTTTCTCAAATCATAGCTTTTATGGACGGCTGCTTTTAAATAGGGCTCTGCCATCTCATAAAACCTGTCAAACTCCATGGCTTTTAAGTATTCCCCGTTCATCCATTTTAATTTTACCATATCAAATACCGCGGGGGATTTGCTGATTCTTCGGTAATCAAATTCCTGTATCAGCTCTTCCAAAGAAAATATTTCCCGGTTCTCCTCCGGGCTCCACCCCAGCAGCGCAATGAAATTTACCACAGCCTCTGTGACAAAGCCCTGCTCTAACAATTCCTCAAAAGAAGCATGTCCGCTCCGCTTGGAGAGTTTTTTATGGTTTTCATCGGTAATCAAAGGCAGGTGGATATATACCGGGGATTCCCATCCAAAGGCATCATAAAGCCTCTGGTATTTGGGGGAGGAGGACAGATATTCATTTCCCCTTACCACATGGGTGATGTTCATGGTATGGTCGTCCACCACATTTGCAAAATTGTAGGTGGGATACCCATCGGATTTGATGAGGATCATATCATCCAATTCTGCATTTTCTACGGTAATATCCCCATATAACTCATCGTGGAAGGTGGTGGTTCCCTCGTTCGGGATATTCTGGCGGATGACAAAGGGCTTTCCTGCTGCAAGGTTTGCTTCCACTTCTTCTTTGGATAATGACATGCAATGCTTGTCATACATCATAATCTCCTTGCCTTCCACAATCTCTGTTTTCAGGGAGTCCAGGCGTTCCTTCTCACAGAAGCAGTAATAGGCCTCCCCTTTCTCCACCAATTCTTTTGCATATTTCATGTAAATCCCTGTCTGCATGCGCTGGCTCTGCACATAAGGCCCGAATCCGCCGTCCTTGTCCGGCCCTTCGTCATGGTGAAGGCCCGCCTGATCCAGGGTGCGGTAAATGATTTCCGTGGCTCCCTCTACAAACCGCTCCTGGTCTGTATCCTCAATGCGGAGCATAAAATCTCCCCCTGCATGCTTGGCAATCAAAAATTCATATAAAGCAGAGCGCAGGTTGCCCACATGCATTTTCCCTGTGGGGCTTGGCGCATATCTGGTTCTAATTTTACTCATAGCCCTGTTCCTTTCCTATGAAAATTTTTTAAAATTACACTTCCCATTTCTGATATCCGCAAAAATACCATAGCTTACTGAGGATATCTGGTCATCACGTAAGTCCCTGAACTTTGAATTTCTGAAAAGCTGATATTCCTTCCCCAATGTACGGAACGGTTGTAATTCCCTTCTGCAACGACCACTCCATTGTCCTTTACTTCTAATACAATGACGGAATGGGTATTATAATCCATACGCACAATATCCCCTGTCCGTATCTTGGAAAAATCTGTATGCTTCCGGGCTGGCAGGCTGCCAAAGGCCGCATCACTGATGGCAAAGGCGAATCCTGCGCACCCATAACCTCCGCTGTAAATGCCGCCCTTCCATCCATAATAATTACTGTTTGTCCAGCTCATCCCTTCTGGATACTTGGACTTCATGGCAATCATGTCCTTGTAAACCTGCTTCTCGCTTAGCCCGGAACTGCTTTTGCTTTTCACCCTGACTTTGCATTTGTAGGACTTCCCGTTTTTTCCGTTACAGGTAATGACAGCTGTCCCAGCCTTTTTGGCCGTTACTTTTCCATTTTTATTGACTGCGGCAACTGACGGCTTATTACTCTTCCAGGATTTTGCCGACGTGCCTGTAATTTTTAACTGAAAGGTTTTCCCTTTGGAAAGAGTGATTTCCTTTTTATTCAGGCAGGGATTTTTCACCGTAATCCTGCACTGGAAAGAACTTGATTTTATTTTCGCCGTAATCACGGCTGTGCCAGCCTTTTTGGCCGTCACCTTTCCTTGGCTGTTTACCGTGGCAACAGATTTTCTGCTGCTCTCCCATTTTGCTTTGGCAGAAGTCCCTTTTACCTGCAGGGTAATGCTCTTTCCCACATAAAGCGCAGCCTTCGTCTTATTCAGCTTAACCTCAGCGGCCTCCCCTTGTATCGGCAGCGCTCCGGCTATCAAAAATACGGCAAGGAACACCAGGGCTAATCTCTTAAAAGCTTTCATAGATTCTCTCCTGTCTCTTCTATTTATATCTCTACATTAAAAAAGTCCAGCATATAAGTTATCTCAGACAATCCAATCGCCGCATCATGAATGGCTTCCAGATCCTTCTCCTGAAATCCCTTCTCTAGCTGCCGCTTGGAAACTTCAAACATTTCCCGCAGGTCTTCTTCTTTGATATCCATATCCATGTCTGCTTTCTCCTTTCTTCCTGCAGCCATGCAGGACTATATTGCTGTAACCGCTTTTGCACTTCTTGCAAAAGCGGCAGCACGTTTTCTTATTATACAACTATTTTCTACGAATAAAAAGGGGTTTTTGCAAAAAAATAAAGAAACCATATCCCTGCAATTCCTAAACAGGAACATGATTTCTTTATTTTTAATTTAACAATATCCTCCGCAGAATGCAGGTTTATTTAATCGTGATATACTTTCTATCTTCCACGGCAGGAATCTCTTTCTTGGGAACTGTGAGCTTCAAAACGCCATTCTCAAAGCTGGCATGAATGTCCTCCTGCCTTACCTCTTTCCCTACAAAGAAGCTTCTCTGGCAGCTGCCCATATAACGTTCCCGGCGTACAAACTTCCCTTTTTCATCTTTCTCTTCCTTGTTAACACTGCGCTCTGCAGAAATTGTCAAATATCCATCTTTTAAATCTGCCTTCAAATCTTTCTTCTCGTATCCCGGCAATTCCACTTCCATTTGGTATTTGTCTCCTAAATCCTGAATATCCGTAGACATGCAGGCCGTGCTGTTCATGCTGCCAAATGGTGAACGGAACGCATCCCGGAACATATGTTCAAAAGAGTCGTTGAAAAAATCATTGCTAAGATTGGTGTTAAAAATACTTGGTACTAACATAAGTCCTTCCTCCTTACAAATACTTCTATGTCTATTGTTTGTTGTTTTGATAGGTTTATTCCAAAACAAAGGCAATTGTTATATTCCTGTGTGTCTTGCTTTTGTTTTGTTCTAAGTGTACTATAACACTTATTGTTAGCACTGTCAAGTGGTGAGTGCTAATTATTTCTGATAACTTTTGGGGTTATCGGGAAATGATAAGTTATCCACAATATATATTGTGACGTTTTCAATAGCACAACTATCTATTTCAGCTTGTTACGGACAGCCGCATTTTCCTTTGTCGTCAGCATTTCCATATATGCTGCATATTCATCAAAGATTAAGAAGTGCGGCGGCAATTCCAAGTAAGCATAGTTTTTTCACCCGTCTTATATAAAATGCTCCATTTTCATAGTATGCATTTACACTTCTTACATATGGAACTCCGCCCTCAACTGCTGCCAATGCAATAACAGTGTCTTTTCCAAACCGTTCAATCATTATTTTTTCAGCCTCTAAACATATATTTTTTATAGGAGGTCCTCCTTTACAACTTCCAATTTTTTTCATAGCAGCAGTTAAAAATGGCTATATGATATATCAATTCAATTTTTGCAATAGCTCCTCCAAAAAATCACTATATCCATTCAACGCAACTATTATTCTATCACGGATATCTGCACCTATTTTATCATGCTAAAGGCAGAACCAACGCATCTGTGAAGGAACATAGGCAATCAAATATCTGAGGATCAAGGGCTTTACAGGCAGCTTCGCACACCACTCAAATGCCGCTGGAATCTTCGTAAATGCCGTTATCATCCAAATGCCCAAGCCATTCGCCACACCTGCAGAACCATTGAAAATACCGGGAAACAGCGTACAAGCGCTGTCGTTCCCCGGTATTCCTGCTGCACAAAATTTTTAATTTATTCTGCCTGGGAAAAAACGGTATGCTGCCGTCTGTATGTGTCATTGTCCTTCTGGCTTAACTCCTGCTCTACCTGCGCCAGTTTTTTCTCCAGCTCTTTCGTTTTCTTCTCATCCCCGGAAGCTGACTGAATCTGCTGCTCAAGCTTCTGTTTCCTCTCCTTCAGTTTTCTGATTTCCCTATCCACCGCGTTGGTATTGCCGACGCATGTTTCCGGCTCTTCCTGGCTGTCTCCTCCTATCTTCGGCTCTTTTCCATCTGCACTTTTTTTAGAATGAGCTTCCTGTGCGTTTGGATCCTCCTCTTCCTTTGCGCCAGCGGCTTTCAGTTCTTCCTCCCCACGGACAGCTTTTGGATCATCAAAAAAGATTTTCCGGCTGCCCTTCTCGTCCTGG
The DNA here is from genome assembly GCA_947384285.1 of uncultured Lachnospiraceae bacterium. GTDB lineage: Bacteria > Bacillota > Clostridia > Lachnospirales > Lachnospiraceae > Petralouisia. Next base: position 29,655 of record CANDGI010000009.1, on the reverse strand, counting down.
CCTACCCAGTACAATCCGTTAGGCTTTTTCCTTGATTTCTCACTGCTGATGTATTCATCCTGGGGCTCGGGCAGCTTGCCGGAGCTTTCTGCCCCTGCCTCCTTTGCCTTTTCCGCCTTCTCGGCAGCCTGTTTCTCCTTCAGCCTCTGTGCATAATCAATTTTGGAATGATTATAGTTTTCATTAATCTGCATTGCCATAAGTATGTTCCTCCTTTTTCAGTGAATTGACAGCTTCCTTTTTCTTTTTTCGACGGTAGGAAGCAGCAGATTAATCCATTTGCTGTGGGATGCCATCTGAATGCTGTGGGATGATTCCAATTCAGGCAGCGCCAGCATTGCCATGGGGAATAATCAGCAATACATGGAGGATGAACACACTTCCCAATGTCTCTATACTCATGGCCACGCCATATTTTTCTGTTATCATTTTTATATTAGACAAGCCTATGCCTTCCTTGAACGCTCCTTTTCCATGGAAACTGTTTTCAATCTCCATCATTAGAAAATCTCCCTGGATGCGCCCGGATACATGGATATGTTTTTCTGTGCCGGCGGCTATTGCTTTTATATGGCTGGACATATATGTTTCATCATCACAAATTGCAATATGAATCAATGCGCCACCTCATCATCATTAAGACAGACATTTCATTATACCCTTCCCACATGATCCAATTATCTGATAAATCCTTTCATTGAATCAAACACAGTATAGCAGATTACCGTTCATTTCTAAATGGTACATTCCTTTTTCCAGCCGCCTTTTCCCGTTCCTGGCGGCTGGCATAAAAAAGCACCATCTCGTGCGCCTTCCAGCTATGGCCATACACAGTGATATTCCGTTTTTTCCCAGTGCCTTTGTACTTCACTGTCACAGCAGCCTGGAAATGGTATGGGGTTTATCCCCTATATCGTGTAAATTTATTATACTGTATGCCAGGATGATAAAAAGTGAAATCTTTCAATAGGTTATGCAGCCCCAGTGGTTCACAATCTCATTGACTTTTCCATTCAAACCTCTTATAATTTGTAACAAAACTTTTCATTTTGCCGCACAAAGGCTCATTTACCAGATAGGGGGAAACATTTTATGAAGGTTCTTGGAATTATTGCAGAATATAATCCATTCCATAAGGGACATGCCTATCAGATAGCCGCTTTAAAAAAAGAAATAAATGCCGATTACACCATCATTGCCATGAGCGGAAATTTCGTACAGCGGGGCGCCCCCGCAATGATGGAAAAATACAGCCGCGCCCGGATGGCTTTAAGCGGCGGCGCGGATCTTGTCCTGGAGCTTCCAAGCATTTATGCTGCTGCCAGCGCCGAGCATTTCGCCCGGGGAGGCGTGGCTCTGTTAGAAAGCGCCGGTGTAGTGACACATCTTGGGTTTGGAACTGAAACCAGGGACTTTGGCTTGCTGCAGGAAATCGCAGATCTTTTGAACCGCCAGCCAGAACCTTTTACGAAAGCCTTGCAGCAAGGGCTGAAAAATGGCCTTTCCTTCCCTGCTGCACGCTCCCAAGCCGTAGAAGCCTGCCTGGAAAAAGAAAAAGCAATGTCCGATGAACCACCCCGATGCAAGCATACGGAGCATCCTGCCCTGGCTTCTTCTTCAGAATGCTGCAAGCAACTGGGCATGAAACCCATGAAGAGGAATGAAACCACAGAGCCAAAACATATATTAGCTTCTCCAAATAATATCCTGGCTATTGAATACCTGAAGGCTTTGGAACGCTATCATTCCAGCATACACCCCTGCCCTTTGCTCCGCCAGGGGCAGGGATACCATGATACCTCTCCCGGGCAGGAATTCTCCTCTGCTTCTGCCATACGCGCCAGCATTCTGGGAGAAGGACACCCTTCCTCTTCTTCTGCCATACGCGCCAGCATCCTGGAGCAAGAGAACTCCTCCTCTGTTTCTGCCATACACGCCAGCATTTTGGGAGAGAAACAAGAAAACTTCTCTGCCAGGAATTCTAAGCTGGATACTTTGGAACATGCCCTGCCCAGCGCGGCTTTTGAAATTTTAAGAAATTATCCTCATCCCTTTTTGCAGGAAAATGATTTTTCCCCACTGCTCCACTACAAACTGCTCACAGAACCTGCCAGCCAGCTTTCCCGCTATGCAGATATTTCTTTTGACCTTGCCAGGCGGATAAAAAAAGAAATAGGTTCTTTCCTTTCCTGGAGCAGCTTCTGCGGCCATTTAAAAAGCAAAAACACCACATATGCCCGCCTAAGCCGGATGTTTTTGCACGTAATTTTAAATATTTATCAGGAAGATTACCAGCCATTCCCAGAACCCGCCTACCTGCGGATCCTGGGCTTTCGCAGACAAGCCGCCCCCCTGCTTGCCGCCATAAAGTCCCAGGGGAAGCTTCCGCTTATCACCAGCCCCTCCGCCGCCGAGGGGATCCTGGACGATCCTGCCAGGGCGCTTCTTTCCCAGGATCTGGCGGCCTCTGGCCTATACCGGGTCGGTCTGGCTGCAAAAGGGGACAACCGGCTGAAAAATGATTACCAGCAGCCCTTGGCGCTCTTATAAAAGGAGCTGGCAAAAAATTCCTCCTTAATGATGGAACAGGCGGATTCCCGTAAAGCACATTGCCATGTGATATTTATTGCAGGTCTCAATGACATGGTCGTCACGTATGGAGCCTCCCGGCTCTGCCACATAAGTAACGCCGCTTCTGTGCGCCCGCTCAATATTATCCCCAAACGGGAAAAATGCATCGGAACCAAGAGCCACACCTGTCATCTGATCCAGCCATGCCCTCTTTTCTTCCCTGGTAAACACCTCTGGCTTTACCTTAAAAATCTTCTCCCAGGCACCGTCCGCCAAAACATCCATATAGTCCTCGCCAATATACAAATCAATGGCATTATCCCTGTCTGCCCGGCCAATGCCCTCTGCAAACTGCAGCTCCAGCACCTTAGGAGCCTGGCGCAGGAACCAGTTGTCTGCTTTCTGCCCGGCCAAGCGGGTGCAGTGGATTCTGGACTGCTGCCCGGCGCCAATGCCGATGGCCTGCCCTCCCTTGGCATAACATACAGAGTTTGACTGGGTATACTTTAACGTAATCATTGCAATGGCAAGGTCTATCTTGGCTGATTCCGGAATCTCCTTATTCTCCGTCACCACATTGCCAAAGAAATCCTTATCAATGTTCAGCTCATTCCTTCCCTGCTCAAAGGTGATGCCAAAGACTTCCTTCCGCTCCACCGGAGCCGGCACATAATCCGGATCTATCTCAATCACATTGTAGCTGCCTTTTTTCTTCCCTTTCAAAATTTCCAGTGCTTCCGGCTCGTATCCAGGCGCAATCACGCCATCCGAAACCTCCCGCTTGATAATCAATGCTGTGGCCTTATCACACACATCAGACAAAGAGATAAAATCTCCGAAAGAGGACATACGGTCTGCACCTCTGGCTCTTGCATATGCATTTGCAAGAGGGGTAAACTCCATATCCATATCATCTACCCAGTAAATCTTTTTTTCCACCTCCGACATGGGAAGGCCTACTGCCGCTCCTGCCGGGGAAACATGTTTAAAAGATGCTGCTGCCGGAAGCCCTGCAGCTTTCTTCAATTCTCTCACCAGCTGCCACCCATTGAATGCATCCAGAAAATTAATATAACCTGGCTTGCCGTTTAACACTTTAATGGGAAGCTCCCCTTCTTCCATATAAATTCTTGATGGCTTCTGGTTGGGGTTGCATCCGTATTTTAATTCTAATTCCTGCATAATTTTTCCTTTCACTATTGGTTCTTATTGATAATTCTGGTTTCGTATTTTCCCGTTTCAATCTCAATGTATCTGACAAACAGGGAGACTTTGTTCTCCTCATTTAAGCTGTCCCAGATTTTTCCTGCAATCTCATCAATATTCCCGTCCAGCTCCACAAGCTTCGGTTCTCCCTCAAAGCTGGGCAGAGGATTTCCATCGCCCATATAGGTATGGATAAAATGCCCTTCCCCGGCTGCTGGGTTTTCATAAGCAAAGGTATAACGGTTACAGGACTTGGGGTTCCCATGGCTGCTCTTTAAAATGGACATTGCATAATTATAACTGCCCTGCTCCACATGCATAATACCAGAAATGCGAGGCGTATAGTTGGGTGCATCTGGTTCAAATTCCCTGGTACGCAGCGACTGCTCAAAAGTCTGCTGCTTATCCATCAGCTCATAAATGGTATCTGTCTGATCTCCATTGGTCACAATTGTCTTATTGCCCAGCACCCGTACCGGCGCATAAATAATAAGACTGGGATCGCTCAGTTTGGACGGGTCAAAAGCCTGTGTGCGGATTCCCTCTCCATCCTCCACAAAAATGCGGTTCCTGCTGTTCTCGCTTCTTCCCATAATAAAATAAGCGGTAACTGCATATTTACCATCTTTTGACTTTCCAATTACAATTCCTCTTCCGGGATAAGAATTACCCTTTAATTCTGTTTCCAACGATAACATGTTCACTCCTGGTATCCTCCTTATGCTTGGTGTCTCTGTCTCTTGCACAACATTCCTGCGGCCATGCGGCCCGCCAAACGGCTAGCTTAGCACGATAGTTTACTATGCCATTCTACCACGTAGCTTTCTCTATTACAAGAAAGAAATCGACCAATTTCTTCCGCCATATGATGCTTCTTTCTGTATCCGCTCCAGCTTTCTCCCACTGAGGAAATTTTCTTTACATTGTCCATCATCCCTGCTCCTTTTCTCGAATAAACCTCGTACAATATATTCTCTCCTTTATCAGTTTATCCGATAGCTTATATGCTCTCATGTGTCAATGCGGGGTATGGAACCCGTGAAGAAAAATAAAGGAGGGGGATGACGCAAAGAGGGCTGCCGGGAAATGAAATTTGTCTACAATATATAGTTGTGCCACTGAAAGCACCACAATATATTGTAGATAACTTACCATTTCCCGGCAGCCTCTTCTATTTTTATCTGCCGTATCAGCCTTGCTTACGTGCCAATGCTTCTTTCCTCTTATCCAAAAGATCATCAATGGCGCTTACCAGTTTTCCAATCTCCGGTTTTGTCAGCTGGGCATCTGCTCCAAGCATTTCACCCTTACGCCTCATCTCTTCATTTACCAGGGATGAGAAAATAACAACCGGAATGTGCTTTAACTCGTCATCCTCTTTAATCAATTTAGTCAGCCGGTGCCCATCCATCAACGGCATCTCAATATCAGTAATTACCATATGTACCTTGTCATCCAGTTCCCCGGATTTTCTAAACTCGCAAAGCCTATCCCATAGCTCCTGCCCATTATTATTCACAATCAGCTTGGTATAGCCGGACTTCTTCAGACAGTCCGTAATCAATTTGGACAGCAGCGGGGAATCCTCTGCAACCATAATCGGAGAATCGCTTCTGACACGCTCTTCCAGATCGTCTAAATCAGATACCTGCAAGCCTGTTTCCGGGCTGATATCTGTTACAATCTTCTCGAAGTCCAGAATAACAATCAGCCGGTCTTCCAGCTTAATTACTCCAGTAGATACTCCATTGTCTTCTATATTAATGGTAGAATCCGGTGTAATAATATCTGCCCAGGAAAGCCTGTGGATTCCGCAAACCTCGTCTACATGGAATGCAATGTTCAGTTTATTAAAATTGGTGATGATAAACAGGCCGTCCCTGTCAATATCCGGCAGTGCCAGACAGTTGCGCAGATTAATTACAGTTATCATCGTATCTCTTGGCATAAATATACCTTCCACACTTGGATGTGCATTAGGAATCGGAGTGACGGGCTGATATGTTAAAATCTCCCGAATTTTCGCTACATTGATACCGTAATGATTTCCAGCTAATGTAAATTCTAAAACCTCCAGCTCATTTGTGCCATTCTCCAAAAGAATATTTGTATCCATAATAGTAACTCTCTCCTCTCCGGTATATTTCCGCGTCAAATATGCTTTTCTACATTATAGCACATACTTTCTGAAAAATATACAACATTTTTTCAATTTTATAAAAATTTCTTACATTTCAATATTCGTTATAGTCTCGCCCATCTGCATGGAAAGCTGAATGGACGATATATTCTCTGTAACTGATGCAGATACTTCAAACAATATAATCCCTGCTGCTGTCTGTCCCTGTTCTAAAGTGCCGATATAGGTGGACAAATCATTTTCAAGCATAGTGACCTCATTCTTCACGCCTGCCTCCTCATTTATTTTCAACGTGAAGATAGGCTGTCTGCTTAACAAGTCACAGGAAACCGCTTCCGCACCTGTATTTGTCATATTTACATTCAATATCACAAACGTGTTTCCCTCTGCTGCATCCAGGGAAAAATATTCTCCCTGCTTATAATTATTGGTGACAGAATAATCGACATAAGAAAATTCTAGTCCTGGAACTGCCAGCGCTTCCGTCAAGGTTGCTCCGCCAGCGGCTTCGCTGCCATCCTCTGCCTGGCCGCCTGCCTGTTCCTGCCCCTCAGTCTCCTGGCTCGTGGTTTCCTGGCCTTCCTGTTCCTTCTTTTCCTCCTCCACTACCGGAGGCTCTTCTTCCTCTTCCTTTGGATATACCCCAGACATCCCTTCCTGCTGGTGGATATTATGCTTTGCAAGGGTTCCAGCAGAATAATTGACAACAACCGCCTCTTCACTCTCCGTCAATACCACCATCTCATCCCCGCATCCGGCAAGAAGAAATGCTGCCGCTATCAGTGCCGTTCCCCTTTTTATGAATTTCTTCATAAGTATATCTCCTTTTTATTGTTACATATTCCTTTTCTGTTTTCTATTCTACCATCATTTAATCCACAGGGCAACAACGAATTTTCCCTCTGGAAGAAATTTATCATTTCCCCACGGTTTTTCCCAAAACAGATTCCCTTCGCTTCCCTGGTTTCTCTCTCTGATATCTGCTGCATCCTCCTGCAAGCCTTTGCCTCTTTGCACCCCGCAAGCCTTCACTGGCTCTTTGCACCCCGCAAGCCTTCACTGGCTCTTTGCACCCCGCAAGCCTTCATTGGCTCTTTGCACCCCGCAAGCCTTCACTGGTTCTTTGCACCCTGCAAGCCTTCACTGGCTCTTTGCACCCCGCAAGCCTTCACTGGCTCCTGCTGTCTAATTCAAACCAGAATTTTACTCCTCCCTCCACGTTGCTGACGCCGCATTCCCTGTGGAAAGAATCAGCAATAGCCTTTACGATAGACAATCCAATGCCGTTCCCCCCGTATTCTCTGGTTCTCGCCTTGTCCACTTTATAAAATTTATCCCAGATATGCTCCAAATCCTGCTCTGGAATATGATTTCCAGTGTTAAAGACCTCTACCCGGACTGTCTCCCAGCCAGGCAGGACTGTAATTTCTATTTTCTTTTCCCCCAGCGCATAATGGATGGCATTGCTGATATAATTGGTCAGCACCTGTTCCGTCTTAAACTCATCCGCCCAGACATACACCGGGCCAATCCCATGCATTGCCAGGGAAATGCCGTTCTGCTCCCGTAATATGGCAGTGGAATTAATCACCCCATGGATTAACTCTATCAAATCAAACCGTTCAAAAACCACCTGTTCACTGCCAGATTCCAGCTGATTCAAAGTAAGCAGGTTTTTCACAAGCTGGTTCATCTTATCTGCTTCATCCATAATCACCTCGCAATAAAATTCCCGGCTTGCCGCATCATCATTGATACACTCCTGCAATCCTTCTGCGTATCCCTGGATTAAGGCAATGGGTGTTTTCAGCTCGTGGGACACGTTGGAAATAAATTCCTTGCGCATTTCATCCATTTCTGTTTTCTTCTCAATATCTATCTTTAATTCATTGTTGGCGCTTTTCAATTCTGAAATCGTCTCTTCCAGTGTCTCGGACAGCTGATTCATATGCTCCCCCAGCAAATCAACCTCATTTTTCCCCCTGCTTTGGAACTTGGCATCAAAATCAAGGTTAGCCATTCTCTTGGAAATATCTGCAAGCTGCAAAATCGGATTTGTAATCCTTCTGGTAACCACATAGATAACCACCGCGCAGACAATGACCGCCACAACCCCCACATATGCCAAAAAGCGGTTGGCAATCTCCACGCTTTCCTTGATGCTTTCCACGGCTGTGCGCATCAAAATCAGATTCCCATCCTGCAGGTTCCCCCACAAGACAAGATAATCTGTTTTCAGCCTTCTGTCATCGGTTTTCTCTACCACATACTCTCCTGTATTTTCCAATATCTCCGCATCCTCATCCACCTTGAAAATAAGCTCCAAAAACTGCAGCAGCAGGGTTCTGTCATCCCCCACATTGGAGTGTATGATGGTTCGGTCGGGGCCTATGATCATCATAGTAATATTGCTGTTGGCACATTGCTTTTCCAGCCGGATGATAAACTTTTCTGTCCCAATTTCCCCTTCGCTGCTGGCCCGGTCCGCCATTTGAAAGGTGGACAGCAGCTTCTGCTGTTTGTACTCTACATAGTAATCCTCCAGAAGGGATGTATTGATAAACCAGCACAACAGCACTGTACCGGCCACGATGCCTATCATGACAGCTGTTATCTTTCCCGTAATGGAATGCTTCATCCTTTCACCTCTGCTTCTTCCTGTCTCTTTTTCCTTCTCTTCCTTTATACCACTTCATCCCTCTGATTTCCACCTGTTTCGTGTGATTTCACATAATATACATATTTTACGCATGCGTTTCCACACGCTCCGGTTCTCCGCCAAAATAAAAAACGCCAAAAGCGCCTGTGCCAACGGCTCACTTCTGACGTTTTTTATTCTTCTTTTTTTTGCAAAACCAATTGCATCATATGATATCCATCGGAATTCATACATTTGACCGGCAGTAAATTAAACACAGAAAAGAAGGTATTTGTAAGATATAGATAAAAACCACACTGCCGGTCCAACTCTGTAAACAATACGATGCCAATAACGCTTAAAAACATATTCATAGCAACACCGCTGAAAAAGAAACGCATTTTCTCCCATTTTGCAGGGCTGTCCCATATTACTTTTGTGAAATACTGAAATCCAAATCCTGCCTTTGCCACTCCGATTTCCGCCACAAAAGCGCCTTGGGATACTGCGGCTATTCCATGAGACATTTCATGTAAAAAAATAGAAAGAACCAAAATGGACAGTTCTACAGCTGCCGCATAACATATGCTGTGCCCCTTAGGAACAGCAGTTACAAACCTTAAATCTGCAAAATGCCATATGTATGCCATAAGAATCCATAGGATTGCCAGGTCTATCACTAACGGATGGATTTTTATTTTGGACAGTAATTTATGCGGATAACAGGATGCAGCACAGATATCTTCCTGCTCCCAAGTTACCCTATCCTCTGATATAACCTCCTCCACAACAGCATGATTTCTGCGATCATAGTATCTCGTTCCAGAAGAAGCCTCAAACCGTTCATATCTTGTGCATCTTCGTTTATTCATTGCCTAAACCCTTATATTTATAAAGAATAATGAAAAGAAAAAGCAAAACGGCAAAATTCAAGCCAATAACAGCCCAGGACGATTCATCAATTTCCAAGGAATGGGATACAAATGATTCTCTTACATAATAGGAATAAAATGCTTTTGCCGCATGTTCCAGTTTATCATTCATGGCTGAAAACATTGGAAGCAGCCCGATCAGCATAGAGACAGGAGCTGTGACTGGGCCGACGCTCATCTGATTTTTAGCGATAATTGCAAGAATCGCGCCAATGAGCAGGGAGCAGATAATCCCTATGGTTGACACAACGATAAAATCTATTGCCTCATCCATAGAATTTGGAATAATTGCCAGGAACACACAGGTGCTTAACAATGCCTGCAGAAACACGCATATCCCCACGCCCAGCAGATATTCCCAAGAGCGGACATTCGACATAATCAGCATTCTCAGCGTCTTTTTCTCTTTTTCTTCCGCTATAATGCTGGACATAAAAATAATCGGAATCATGACCGTATTCATAGTCATAAAAGAAGGCAGCATAAAGTCAAGCTCCTCTTTGGAAACAATTTCTTTAAAAACCATTGCCAATACAGGAAACATGAAAAACACAACTAAAATCAATCTGTTTTTAAAAGAGTCCTTCACTTGTTTGTGAAAGACAGCCGCAATATGATGTAATGCACTCATTCTAACCTTCTCCCTGTAATCTTGATAAACACGCTTTCCAAATTTGGCTCATTAGAATGAATCCGAAGGATATCGTTCTGGGGCTTCTTTATTTTCTGAAGCAGATCCGCCAAATTTCCTGCATCGGTTTCATAACAATTCCCATCATCCATCTCAATTGAGACTTTGCATTCCGGGCGGTGGCGCAGGCAAATGGCTTCCGGCGTGCCATCTTCCACAATGCGTCCCTCATGCAGCAGCGCGATATGGCCGCACATCTGCTGTGCTTCGGCCATATTATGGGTTGTCAAAAAAAACGTAGTACCTTCTTCTTTTAATCTTCTCATTAAGGAATGTATTTTTAATGTGGTCGCAGGATCTAATCCGCTTGTAGGCTCATCTAAAAAAACAATTTTAGGTGAATGGAGAATTGCCCGGGCGAAGGATAATCTTTGGCGCATTCCCTTTGAAAGAGCAGAAACGCTTTTTTTTGATTCCTCTGAAAGCTCAACCTCCTCCAAAAGCTCATATATTTTATTCTGCCGGTTGCGGATAGAATAAATCCTTGCATATAAATCTAAGTTATCATAACAGCTGAGCCTGTCATATAACCCGTCATTATCCAATACCATGCCAAAAGAAGCGTAAACATCCGAATCATATTTGGAAGGTTCTTTTCCCATAACAGAAACCATCCCAATGTGTTCATTTGCTGCTCTTGTGCGTAATTCTTCCATATACACCTCCCCCGTTTCAAATTAAAATCTTTAGGTTCCCTCTTGTATTATACATGCAAATCCTGCTATACATAAAAAATTTAACACGAAGAAAATGACAGCCGCTTTAAATTGCGGCTGCCATCATCATTTGCAAAAATCCTTATTTATTTTTCTCAATCCATTTGTTTATATAATTTGCTTATAACCATCCATATCTGATGCACTTAATGAAAATGCCTCCAGTCACTCTATGTCACTGCCCTTTCTATCTATGAATTGTTTGTCATACTCCCCTATATCAAAATACTTAACGATGATATCACTTTTGGGGTTCTGTACAAATGAGCAGTTTGATATAATAACAGAACTTATCTTCCATAAATTCCTCATTTTTGGCAGTATTCTGGTTAAAACCGCCTGTTTAGACGTAAGCCGACATCCTTGGAATGAGCAGAAATCAATGCTTGATGTCTACTGCTTTCATTCGCCCACCTCGAACTTGTAGCCCATCCCCCAGATGGTTTTAATGTAGCCGCCCTTCTCCCCCAGCTTGCTGCGTAGCTTTTTCACATGAGTGTCTATGGTTCTGGCATCGCCAAAATAATCGTAATTCCATACATGGTTTAAAATCTTTTCCCTGGAAAGGGCAATCCCCTTGTTTTCTATAAAATAAGTTAAAAGCTCAAACTCCTTGTAGCTTAATTCCAGCTCTTTTCCATCCACCAGCACCTGATGTCCAAGCCTGTCAATGGTAATGCCGCTGATTTCCAGGTTCTCCTCTTCCTTCTTGCCAGTGCGCCTTAAAATGGCTTCCACCCGGGCAACCAGAATCTTTGGGCTGAAAGGCTTGGAAATATATTCATCCGCCCCGATGTCAAATCCCATCAACTCGTCGCTCTCTTCTCCCTTGGCTGTCAGCATGATAATGGGAGTCTTGGAGCTCTCCCGTATTTCTTTGCAGACTTCCCACCCGTTTATCTTTGGCATCATAACATCCAGGATAATCAATGCAATATCTTTCTGCTCATAGAACTTATTCAGGGCCTCTTCTCCATCCTCCGCTTCCACCACTTCAAAATCTTTCTTTACCAGAAAATCCCTCACCAGCTTCCGCATCCTGCTCTCGTCATCTACTACCAGTATTTTCAGCTTCTCCATCCGTTTCACACCTTCCGCTTCCATCAATCATTCTTAGCTTTCCCATCATATCATATGATTATGGCAAATCTGTGAAATTTCCTGCTCAGCCAATGCTATAAAAGCCTTCGTTTTCCATAATAAGAATGCCCATGGAGCTTACTGTCCCAGCTCTTTCTCCCATTGCTTCATCCGCTCTTCCCGTTCTTCCAATTCCCGCTCCCATTCCACGTATTTGTCAACAATCTTGTTTTCATAATCAACCATATTGGGGGTGTTATCCATCAAGGTAATCACAAGCATTCCCACTACCACAAGCAGGAGAAAAACATTCAGGATAACGCTGAAACGGAAAAATTCTTTTTTTCTCCTAAGACCCTGTTCCGTCTGCCTCTGCTTCATCTCCGCCGCCCGTCTTTTCTGTTTTTCCTGCTCTAATTTCTCCTCATACCACTCTGCCATCTCTTCTGGGCTAGAAGCCTTGTATGCATCTTTTTGCTGCACAGTCCCTGGCTGGGACAAGCCTGCTTCCTTCCCAGCCGGATAATTTCTAGCTGCCCCGCTTAAGCTCTGCATGCTTTCCGCCTGGATCGGCTCTAGCCCCTCTGCTTTCATTTCCGGTATATTAGAAAGGTAATCCTGCAGCTGTTTTAGATAAATCAGCCCCACCGGAGTTGCAAACACCTTCTCCCTAACCAATTTGCGGTACATTTCCAATACCATCCTGGGATTTTTCATATCTAATTTCTCTTTTACATACTGTATGCTTTCTGCTTCCTTCATCGCCTTTTGGGCTGTCTGGCGGTCTGTAAAAGCAAAGCCGTTTACTACAATTCTGTTCTTTTTCATATGAAACTCCTGCTTCGTTTTATTGCTATTTGAGTATTAATCTCCTGTATACAAAAACACGGACGTAAGCCTATCATAGACTTGCGCCCGGTATTGCCTACTGTGGAAGCTAAAGCTTTCACGGCATGGATGGCCATGCGGCCCGCTAGACGGCAGGCTGAGCATGATGGCTGATTTGCTATTTAATTCTTGTTTGCTCTACCGATAATTTTTATATGGAACCACTTCGTTTTAAAACTCAAGCTCTGAATAATCAATTCCAAAACTAGATAATTTCACTTTGGCAGCTTAATCTGATAATCAAGCTCCTTATTCTCACCTGTCTCATAGGCTTTTATACGCATTAAATCTGCATACCTGTTAATCGCTGCTTCCCTTTGCTCTTCTAAAGACATAATAAAAGCCGCCTCCCTGCCACACTCAGCGATAAGGCATCCTCCACTGCGCGGATCCTTCCTTACCACAATTAATGGAGCTGAGGGGAATCGAACCCCTGTCCGAAAGTCAATTCACTATGGCATCTCCCATTACAGTCATTCCTTTCTCATTCCCTCCGCCAGACGCCGAATGACAGGCTTCCGGTTTCAGTAGCTTCATCTTACGCCCATACCCGCAAAGCTTAGGATATGTCGTTTCCCGCATCGTCGAAGCCGGTTACTTAAACTGCAGGTGATCTAAGGCCGACTGCTGCAACTAGGCAGCGATTGCTAAATTATCTTCAGCGTTTATATTTATTGTTCCCGTTGGTGAGGCGGTCAGGAGCCGCCAATGGCTTCCACAGCTGCACAACCCCCGTCGAAACCAGTACAACCCCTGGTTAAGCTGATGTTGTTCCGCTTTTGTATATTATAAGCGTATAGTTCTGGTTTTGTCAAGAAAAAACCACATTTCCTCCTGCATTTCTACTCTTTTGTCCGTCGGAAAATTTTGTCTGCCAGCAATTCTAAGATAACTGCCAGCACAAAGAAAAATACAACTGCCGCCACAGCCTTGCCAATCAAAATTTCAAACGAATGCTTCTCCTGCCACTCATTGTCAATGGCATACCAGATATAATCCGTAGAAGCCTGGTACTCTTCACAGATGGGCGCCAGCAGATTCTTGGCTCCCTGGGAAAATCCATGCTTCCTGCCAAGAGGAACGGCGTCTGTCTTTCCTTTTTTCATCTCTTTGGCTGTGTTTTGGCTGACTTGCGCAAGGATATGGCTCCCATCTTCCAACTCTAATATATAATAAGGAACATAGTCCAAGGACAAATCCAAAGGCACCTGTTTCACGGATGCTTTTTGTTTCCCGATGGCTCCGTTGCGCCGTCTCTTGAAGGCATCTGCCCATTCTGCCAGGCTGTATACGTTGGTCTTTTGTATGGACTTTGGCTTCACGGCCACATAATCCACATCATTCAGCACCTCTTCCCACTCTGCCTGGCTGCTGATTTCCTGGATGCCTTCTCCCGACGGACGCCCCATATATGGGACGCCCGGGTTATCCTCTATTTCCTGGCTGCTGACAGCCTCCTGCCCATTCATTTTCAGCAGAATCCCTTCCATGTTAAATCCGCTGAACACAAAAACCGCTGCAGCCAATGAAGCAATTACAATTATAAAATCTAATATCTTTTTCATTTCCTTTTCACACCTTAACATCAAATCCCTGGTAAATGATTCCTCGTCTCTGCTGCTGGGCCAGGTTCTGCAGTTCCCTTAACTCAGCAGATTCTTCTTCGATTCTTTCTGCCTGTTTTTCCAGCTGCTCTGCCATGCTGGATGCCTGCCCTTCTGGCAGATTTTCCAAAGGCTGCTCTGCCATGCTGGATGCCTGCCCTTTTGGCACATTCTCCAAAAGCTGGCCTGGCATACCGGCCGTCTGCTCCTTCGCCAGATTTTCCGAAAGCTGCTCCTGGGATTGCGAAAGCTCCTCCCGGGATTCCAAAAGCTCCTCTTGAGATTCCAGAAGCTCTTCCTGGACTTCCTCGATGGATTCTGACATTTCGTCCATAACCTCTTCCAGAACGCCCTCGTTCTCTTCTGTTCCCAACGCTTCCTCTGCCATTTCTTCCCGTCTTTCTTCCGGTGTCTTCGGCTCCAGCTTTTCCGCTGCCTTGGCGTTCCGCTCGCCCTGTTCCTGTGCCTCATCCAAAATATGGGACATCTGCTCATTATTGTAAGCCTGTTTCACCGCTGTAATCTCATCCTCATAAGTATGGAACATTTCTAATTTCTTGGCGATCTCCTCCACCGTACCGCATTCTTTATTTTTCAGGTTTTCTTTCTGCTTTTCCCAAAATGCAATCTCATTTCCCGCCTTCTGCTGGCGCTCCATTTTTTCCTGTGTGCTCTTTAATATGCTGTTATGAATCCCTGGCAGATTCCCCGCATACACACTGGCGGTTTTATAATTGCTGCGGCCGCCTTTTCCAGTACTGACTGTAAACATATTCATAATGAACACCTGCTCTTTCCTGTACCATTTGTCCTCCTGCGTCCGAATTCTTCTCTTATTATTTCGTCATGCTTTTTCCATTTCTTAACATCAAACGCAGACAAATATCGGGGAAAAAGGATGCCAGACGCACACTCTAATACAGGTTCTTCACCTTGAATTCCCGTTCTGACTCCCTGCGCATATCCTTTTTGGCAATATCCTGGCGTTTATCATAGAGCTTCTTCCCGCGTGCCAGGGCAATCTCAACCTTCACCAGGCTTCCCTTGAAATACACCTGCAGCGGCACTACTGTGTAGCCCTTTTCCGCCATTTTTCCGGCAATCTTATTGATTTCATACTTATGCATAAGAAGCTTCCGGGGACGCAGAGGATCTTTATTAAAAATGTTTCCTTTCTCGTAAGGGCTGATATGCATCCCGTATATGATAACCTCTCCGTTTTCAATACGGATAAAGGATTCCTTCACCGAACATTTCCCCATGCGCAGGGACTTAACCTCCGTCCCTGCCAGACTGATTCCTGCTTCATATTTATCTTCGATAAAATAGTCGTGAAATGCTTTTTTATTGTTTGCAATCAGTTTTTTACTTTCTTTTCCCATTGGCTTTTCCTTTCTTATCCTTCAGCCCTGTACCGTCCAATATCCTCCGGCGGCACGTCCAGCCCCCAGGCTTCGGCATCCTCTGGCAGCACAAAATCTATGGTGCGCATAAATAGATCGGTGTCTGCAGCAACAACCTGCAGCTTCTGCCCCAGTTTAAACCGCCTCCCTTTTGCTTCCCCAACCAGTTCATGATCCGATTCGTTATAATGGTAATAGTCATCCCGCAGATTGGTTACATGTATCATGCCTTCCACCGTATTGGGCAGCTCCACATACATCCCAAAGGATGTGACGCTGGAAATAACACCCTCAAAGGCTTCCCCGATATGCTCCGACATGTATTCCACTTTTTTCAGCTTGTCGGTCTCGCGTTCTGCTTCCTCTGCACGCCGCTCCCGTGCGCTGGACCAGGCTGCGACCTCCGGCAGGATGCTTTCATAATGGGAAATCCGCTTTTCCGTCATTTTCCCTCTCAGCGTTTCCTTGATAATCCGGTGAATCTGCAAATCCGGGTAGCGGCGGATGGGCGAGGTAAAATGGCAGTAATATTGGGTGGCAAGGCCGAAATGCCCTGTGTTGTCCGTGGTATATTTTGCCTGCTTCATGGAACGCAATGTTAGACGGCTGATTAGGGGTTCCTCCGGCGTATCTTCTATTTTTTCCAAAAGCTTCTGCAATTCTTTGGGATGAATCTCCTCCTGCCCAATGCGGATGGAATAGCCGAAATTGTTGATAAACAGGCCCAGCTTTTGGATTTTCACCGGGTCTGGCGTATCATGGGTACGGTACACGAAGGGGATTTCCTGCCAGAAAAAGTCCTGTGCCACGGTCTCATTGGCAATCAGCATAAAATCCTCAATCAGCTTAGTGGCTACATTCCGCTCATAAGGCTTGATGTCCAGCGGCCTTCCATGCTTGTCCAAAATGATTTTCGTTTCGGGGAAATCAAAGTCAATGGAGCCTCTCTTCCTGCGCTTTTCCCGTAAAATAGCTGCAAGCTCTTCCATCCCTTCAAACATGGGAACCAGTTCCTTGTAGGTTTCCCGTTCTTGTTCATCCTTTTCTTTCAATATTTTCCGCACGCTGGTGTAGGTCATGCGCTGATTTACCCGTATTATGGTTTCTGCAATTTCATGGTCAATAACATTTCCCTTTTTGTCAATCACCATGATACAGCTTAACGCCAGCCGGTCCTCCCCAGCATTTAAAGAGCAAATGCCGTTTGATAAAAGATGGGGCAGCATGGGAATCACACGGTCTACCAGATAAACGCTGGTTCCCCGCTCTAAGGCTTCCACATCCAATGCGCTGCGCTCCTGGACATAATTGGTTACATCCGCAATGTGCACGCCCAAGCGGTAATGCTCCCCTTCCTTTGTGAGAGACACGGCATCATCTAAATCTTTGGCATCCTCCCCGTCTATGGTAACCATCTGCCAGTCCCGGATGTCCTTTCGTCCTGCCATGTCCGCCATACTCACAGGCTTCCCTACATTTTCCGCCTGCCGCAATACCTTGGGTGGAAATTCCACCGGAAGCTCGTATCCTTTTACAATGGACATGATATCTGTCCCTGGGTCATTGATGTGCCCGATAATCTCCGTCACCTTTCCTTCGGGCTTCTTTCTCTTACTGCCATAATCGGTAATTTCCACCACAACCTTGTGGCCGTCCACAGCCCCATTGGAATGCTCAATGGGAATAAAAATATCCTGCCCAAGCTTTACGTTATCCGGCACCACAAAGCCAAAGGTCTTGCTTTTTTGGAAGGTGCCTACCACCCGGGTCATGCCCCGTTCCAATATTCCTACAACCGTTCCTTCCCGGCGTTTCCCGGAGCCTGGTTTTTTCGGCAGCAGGGCAATTTTTACCTTATCCCCATGAATCGCGCCGTGAATCTCATCCTCCGGTATATAGATATCCTCTGTTTCCCCTTCCACCGTGACAAACCCGAAGCCCCTGGCATTTCCAGTAAATATGCCGCAGAGGGATTTTCCTTCCTGCTTGGTATACTTGCCCCGTTTGGAAACCTCTATCTTCCCTTCCTCCACCAGTTCTGAAAGCACCTGCTGCAAATCCCCTCTGTCTTCTCTGGGCACGTCCATCAAGACAGCCATCTCTTTCACCTTCATAGGTACATAAAGGTCGCTGCAGATGAACTCATATATCATTTTCTTTCTGCTTTCTAATAATGTTTTCTCCATATCATTCTCCTATCACATAAAAAAACTGCCGAAAACCGACAGTCTCTTACGTGGAATACAAATGCCTTCCCAATCCGGCGCTGGAGCCGCATTTAAAAGCTTCCGATATTCAATACAGCTGCAATAATCAAAAACAGGGCAACCAATACCCGGGTGACCTTCACCAGCATCCCTTCCCTGGAACGTCCTTTGTTCTTTCCCCAGTAGGTGTCTGCTGCACCGCTGATTGTCCCAAGCCCTGCGGATTTGCCTTCCTGCATTAAAACAATAACTGTCAGTACAATGCTTACTAAAATAAATATTATGGTTAAAATCGTTTTCAACACTGCCATTTTTTCGTACCTCCTGTAACTTTCCTGCCCATAACTTGTTTTATCGTACCATACCTGGGAATATTTTTCAAGGATTTTTTCATTTTGAGTTCCGCAAATTTGGTTTGTCCTTAAAATCACCTTCCTTTGGGAAAGCTCCGATGCACCCGGCAGGCAAACGCCCATAATTAAAAAGGCATAAAGCCTGAATAACTTAATATTTTATAGACTTTACACCTTGCATTATGCTTATTGTTTCATTGGCAGATATATCTCTCTTGCTCTTTCGGATCGTGAGTTTCTATATACTCTATAAGCTCAAGCATTTCATCACTGCTCATACCCTTTTCTTTCAGTTTGCGGATAAGGTTCACGACTGCTTTGCCAGCCATGCAATCACCTGCTTTCTATATTGTGACTTATATTTATTGCTGGAATGTAAGTCTGTCACAGGTCAGGTGCAACGTCTATTTATTTCATAAACTTGAAAAACTAGAAGGCAGCGAAATGCCTCACCTATGGACAGGAAGTGCAGCTCCTGTCCAAGGAGGCAGAAAATCTGTCTTTCACAAGGGCAATCACTTTCGTTCTTTCCTCCGCCTGGCAGCAGAAGAAAGAACCGCCAATGCATTAGGATTTATCCTATCCCTTCCAGAGCAGCAGCCTATTCCTCCGCAGGATGGCTGCCCAGCCCGCCCAACGGCAGGATAAGCAGGATGTTTGGTTTACATGGCTAAAATTTATTAAAAGGATTCTTATATTCCGCTACAATCCCAAGCTGCTCCTCAATCCGGAGAAGCTGGTTGTATTTGGCGGTACGCTCCGCTCGGCAGGGTGCGCCGGTCTTAATCTGCCCGGCATTTACCGCAACTGCCAGGTCGGCAATGAAAGTATCCTCCGTCTCCCCGGAACGATGGGAGATAACGGCACGGTAAGCATTTTTGTGGGCGGTCTCAATGGCTTCCATGGCTTCTGTCAGGGTTCCAATCTGATTTACCTTAATCAGGATAGCATTGGCGGTCTGAAGCTTGATGCCTGCGTCCAGCCGCTTGGTGTTTGTCACAAACAAATCGTCGCCTACAAGCTGAATCCGTTCCCCTAACTGCTTTGTCATGGCCTGCCAGCCGTCCCAGTCCTCTTCGTCCAGACCGTCCTCAATGGAAATAATCGGAAATTTCTCAATTAATTCTGTATAGTATTCAATCATTTCGCTGGTACCTCGGGCAACCTTTTCCCCCTTGACTTTAGATTCTCCCGGGAAATGGTACAGGCCTGTCTTTTCATCGTAAAGCTCGCTGGCGGCCGCATCCAATGCAATTTTAAAGTCCTCTCCCGGCACATACCCGGAAGCCTGGACAGCATGTCCAATCAGCTCCAGCACGGAAATGGCATCCGGCAGATCCGGCGCAAAGCCTCCTTCATCCCCTACTGCCGTGGACAGCCCTTCTTTTTCACAGATTTTTTTCAAGTTGTGGTACACCTCCGCGCACATGCGAAGGCCTTCCCGGTAGCTTTTCGCCCCTACAGGCATAATCATGAATTCCTGGAAATCCACGGTATTGTCTGCATGGCGGCCGCCGTTTAAAATATTCATCATGGGAACTGGCATCCGTTTTGCATTTGTGCCGCCCAGGTACTGATACAGCGGCAGCTCCATCGCCTTTGCGGCTGCCCTTGCCACAGCTAAGGATACGCTTAACATGGCATTGGCGCCAAGGTTAATCTTATCGTCTGTTCCATCCTCCGCAATTAAAATCCGGTCAATCTCCACCTGGTTTAGCGCATTTTTCCCGATTAATGCTTTGGCAATTTTATCATTGACATGCTTCACTGCATTCTGGACGCCCAGCCCGAAATACCTGGGCTCCCCGTCCCTTAATTCCACCGCCTCAAACTGTCCGGTTGAGGCTCCTGACGGCACAGCTGCCCGGCCGGTAGTCTTTTTCCCATTGCTTGCGGCCTCCACGGTCACATCTGCTTCCACCGTTGGATTTCCCCTTGAATCCAAGATTTCTCTTGCGTGGATATTTGTAATGTTTAAACAAAAACTCATATCTGAATCTCCTTCCTTGCTTACAAAGTTTTCCTGTATACAGTATTTGCAGGAATTTTGTAATTATGCGGAATTCGATGCGTATGGCAGAAATGATTTTTAAGTTTCAGCATCTAACAAAAACGCGTCAAAATCATCCAACAGTTTCTTATTATGCTCCCGGTATGGGATAATGGCGTATTCCTCTATTGTAATTGCCGAAGTTGCAAACTTTTTACCTGAATTATAATTACTCACAAAAAATATTTTCATCTTATTTTTCTGTCTTGTCTATATGGATCTTCAAGAATTGTCAATATCACATCTTTCCCATCATAATTTATGATATCATCATTCTCAATGATTACTGTATTTCCTTGTATCGTCCCCGCTAATGCCAACATAACCTCTTCAATATAATATTATGCCGACCAAAAACAAATTTATATTTTATCGAAATTTCCTTTATTATTCCAAATTCCGCTGTCCAAAACTTTTGGACAGCGGAACCATTCTCTACACATTAATCTCAGCCGTCATGCCTAACATATCTTTATGCCCCTCCAGCACCGGCTGTACCGCCTGTGCCAAAAACTTCTCCACCTGAATGGGCGCCCGCCCCACATATTTCGCCGGATCCATGGAACCCTCCAATTCTTCCAGGGTCAGATGGAAAGCTGGATCTGCTGCAATCAGCTCCAGAAGGTTATTCTCTTTCCCTTCCTCCTTGACATGCCTGCCTGCTTCCATGGAAAGCTGACGGATTTTTTCATGCATTTCCTGGCGGCTGCCGCCGTTTTTCACTGCATCCATCATAATATTTTCCGTTGCCATAAAGGGAAGCTCCGCCATCATATGCTTGCGGATTACTTTTTCATATACCACAAGCCCGTCCACCACATTCAGGCACAAATCCAGAATTCCGTCCACCGCAAGAAATCCTTCCGGCACCGACAGTCGCTTATTGGCGGAATCGTCCAAGGTCCGCTCAAACCACTGGGTGGCAGAGGTGATGGCTGGGTTTAAGGCGTCCACCATCACATAGCGGGCCAGAGAAGCAATCCGCTCGCTGCGCATGGGGTTGCGCTTGTAGGCCATGGCGGAGGAGCCAATCTGATTTTTCTCAAAAGGCTCTTCCACTTCTTTTAGATGCTGCAAAAGGCGGATGTCATTGGACATTTTATGGGCGCTGGCTGCAATGCCCGCCAGAACATTCAATACCCTGGTATCCACCTTCCTGGAATAAGTCTGGCCGGATACGGCATAGCACTCTGCAAATCCCATTTTTTCTGCAATCATGGGATCAATCTTATCAATGGTTTCCTGGTCTCCTGCAAATAATTCCTGAAAGCTTGCCTGGGTTCCAGTGGTTCCTTTGGAGCCCAGCAGCTTCAGGCTCCCCAGTACATACTCCAAATCCTCCAAATCCATCAGGAATTCCTGCAGCCACAAGGCAGCACGCTTTCCCACTGTGGTAGGCTGCGCTGGCTGGAAATGGGTAAATGCAAGGGTGGGCAGCTCCTTGTAGGTATCTGCAAACTTTGCCAGCTTGCCAATCACGTTCACCAGCTTTTTCTGCACCAGCTTTAACGCTTTATGCATCACAATAATGTCTGTATTGTCCCCTACATAGCAGGAGGTTGCCCCCAAATGGATAATTCCAGCTGCCTTTGGGCACTGCTGGCCGTAAGCATATACATGGCTCATCACATCATGCCTTACCAGTTTTTCCCGCTCTTTTGCCACCTCATAGTTGATATCCTCTGCATGGCTTTTCAGTTCATCAACCTGTTCCTGCGTAATCACAGGCTTTCCATTCTCGCTTAAGCCCAGCTCCATTTCCGTTTCTGCAAGAGCAATCCACAATTTCCGCCAGGTACAAAATTTCATATCCGGGGAAAAAATATACTGCATCTCCTTGCTTGCATACCGCTCTGACAATGGGCTGTTGTATCTGTCTGCTGCCATTGTTTTTCTCCTTCCTAGCTTATATTTTTCTCTAAATCTCTGCAAATGTTTTCTTTCTGTGAATTCCCAATCCCTTATTTTTCAAAATCTCCGCGGATATCCTCTTTCGGCGGTTCCAGCGGATATTCCCCGGTAAAGCAGCCTTTGCAGATAGGCCGCCCTTCCGCCATCTGTCCAAGGCGTTCAATCCTTAAATATCCCAGGGAATCCGCGCCGATAATCTGACGGATTTCCTCCACCGAACGGTGGCAGGCAATCAGCTGCTCCCTTTCGGGAATGTCCGTTCCAAAGTAGCAGGGCCACAAAAAAGGCGGAGAAGAAATGCGCACATGCACCTCAGCTGCCCCGGATTCCCGGAGCAGCCTTACAATCCGGCCGGAGGTGGTGCCCCTTACAATGGAATCGTCAATCATAATCACCCGTTTTCCCCGTACTGCCTCTGACAGCACGTTCAGTTTCACCCTTACACTGGATTCCCTGCTGCTTTGCCCAGGCTTGATAAAAGTGCGGCCTACATAGCCATTTTTCACAAATGCATTGCCATAGGGAATGCCGGATTCCATGGCGTATCCCAAAGCCGCTGCATTTCCAGACTCTGGCACGCCCACCACCAAATCTGCTTCCACGGGGGAATCCATAGCCAAAAACTGTCCGGCACGAATTCTGGCGGCATATACGCTTACCCCGTCGATATGGCTGTCTGGCCTTGCAAAATAAATATATTCAAAAATGCATCTTGCCTCCCGCTCCCTGGGCAGGCAAAGACTGGTATCCGACTTGATTCCTTCCGGCGTGATGGCCACCACTTCCCCGGGAAGCACATCCCGCACAAATTCTGCCCCGATAGTCTCCAATGCGCAGGTTTCAGAGGTAATGATATAGGCATTCTCCCTCTTTCCAATGCATAGGGGCTTAAACCCGAACGGATCCCTGGCTCCGATTAGCTTCCTGGGGCTCATGACCACCAGAGAAAAGGCTCCTTTCAATTTCTCTGCCGCCCGGCGCACCGCATCCTCCACCGCATGGGTATTCAGCCGTTCCCTGGCAATATGGTAGGCAATCACTTCCGAATCAATGGTTGTCTGAAAAATCGCTCCGGTATATGCCAATTCCTGCCGCAGCTCATTGGCATTGATTAAATTCCCGTTGTGGGCAAGGCCCAGCGTCCCTTTCACATAATTCAACACCAAAGGCTGAGCATTTTCCCGGGTGGAAGCCCCGGCTGTGGAATAGCGCACATGGCCCACGCCGATATCCCCTTTCATATCCGCAAAAGATTCCTGGGTAAAAACCTCGTTGACCAGCCCCATTCCCTTCTGTGAAACCACTTTGCCTTTGGGACCCCTGGTGTCGCTGACTGCAATGCCGCAGCTTTCCTGCCCTCTGTGCTGCAATGCAAAGAGCCCGTAATAAATGGTGGAGGCCACGTCATTTCCATCAAAATCATAGATGCCGAACACGCCGCATTCCTCATGCAGCCTGTCGGAATCCATGCCTAACTCCATCCTGCTGTCCATAATCATTCTCTACCTTTTATGCAAACTTCTCTCCTGTCAAAAGCTCATATGCTTCTTTGTACTTATCCACTGTTTTCATTACCACTTCTTCCGGCAGCAGGTAATCACTGTCTGGATTCTGTTTCAGCCAGTCCCGGACAAACTGCTTGTCAAAAGAAGGCTGTGATTTTCCCGGCTCGTATCCATCCAGGGGCCAGAACCTGGAGCTGTCCGGCGTCAGCATTTCATCCCCCAGGACTACCGTTCCATTTTCATCCAAACCAAACTCAAATTTGGTGTCTGCAATGATGATTCCCTTGCTCCGTGCGTATTCCGCACATTTTTTATATAAATTAATCGTACATTCCTGAATCTGCTTCGCATAATCTGCGCCTTTGCCTGGATGAAGCTTTTCTAAAATCTCCACGCTTTCTTCAAAGGTAATGTGTTCGTCATGAAGCCCCAGCTCCGCCTTGGTGGTAGGCGTATAGATAGGCTCTGGCAGCTTGTCCGATTCCTTTAAGCCTTCCGGCAGCTGGATTCCGCATACTGTCCCGTTCTTCTGATAACTCTCCCAGCCGCTTCCGGTAATATATCCCCGGACAATGCATTCTACCGGCAGCATCTCCAATTTCCTGCATTTCATGCTGTTTCCATCAAAATTCTCATTCTGGAAAAATTCAGGCATATCCGCCACATTGGTAGAAAGCATATGGTTTGGCACAATATCCTTGGTAAAGTCAAACCAAAATTTGGACATCTGTGTTAAAATTGCGCCTTTCTGGGTGATTTTGTTTTTTAAAATCACATCAAAAGCTGATATTCTGTCGGTTGCCACAATAATAAGATTATCTCCGTTGTCATAGACCTCACGTACTTTTCCTTCTTTTACTGGTTTAAATTCCTGAATACTCATTGTTTCCTCCATTCTTCCTGTCCCTGTTTTGGCATCCTGCTCATGTATCGGGTTTATTATAATACAGGGGGTTTTGATTCGTCAATGAATATTTTTTACTTGCCATCTTGGGAAACTCATGATAGACTAGTACCAAAATACTACAAAAAATTATAAAGGAGGTTTAAGAAACCATGCTGGAAAAACGCAGAAGCCAACGAATTCCTAGCGAAGTTCATCTTGATATCTGTGATCTTTACAGACAGGATGCAAACGGCATTTATCATTTGGAAGTCCCCCTTGTGCTGACACATATTTCTGAGCATGGCGTTGGATTTATTTCTGAGAGTATCCTTCCGCCGCAATACCAATTTCACGCCTGCCTTACGCTGGGCGCCATGCCAGGATTTTTGGTAACATTGAACATTCTCCATTGTTCTGCAGTGGAACATAGCCGATATGCATATGGCTGTGAATTTATTGAATTGGAAGATTCTTTCCGTAGTTCTATCCAAGAGTATATGAATGACAACGAAAAAACAGCTAGCTGCGCTCATTTTATTCCTTGTACATAAGATGAGGCACAAAAAAGCTGCCGCAGCAGAATGTGAAATTCTTGTACGGCAGCTTTTTCTATATCAAAAAGAATTTTCAATATTGGGATACGGAACAATCTTTTCTGCACGTCTTCATCTCTCTTGTCTGCCGCCTGCAGATTAGGAATAAGTTCTTTCAGCTTTTTTCAAGAATTGTTTTCCATAATACATTTTCAGATTTATATCGGTTAAAAATATCCGCTCTCCGTCTCTTTTTGCAACAGCAAATACTGCAACGTTATAAACGTGTACCACATATCTCCCAATAACAATATAAAAATATGCAAGTTCCCAAATTTTTCCTCAAATTCTTATATCACCAAATCTCTTGTTAAAGAGCCGCTAATTCAAAAGATATAAAAAGGGGGTGCCGGGAAATGGAATTTTTCTACAATATATGGTTGTGCTGTTGAAAACGTCACAATATATATTGTGGATAACTTATCATTTCCCGATAACCCCTTGATTTTACAGAATAAATTACAATTAACCATTGATAAAGCAATCCTGCTGAAATCACCAGTCCTGCTATCCTCACAGTTGGCTGGCATAAATGAAGAACTCTAATCAGCGTTTTACCAGCAAGGATTTTCCTGTCATTTCTTCTGGCTGCTCCATGCCCATAATTTCAATTAAGGTGGGGGCGATATCTGCCAGGCAGCCGCCTTCCCGCAGCGTATAGCTGTCGTCGTAATTAATCAGGATAAAGGGTACCGGATTGATGGTATGGGCGGTGAAGCTTTCCCCTGTGTTATAGTCAATCAGCTGCTCTGCATTTCCGTGGTCTGCACAAAGGAACATTACGCCATCCACTTCCTTCAGAGCTGCTACAGCCTTGCCTACGCAGGTATCCACTGCTTCTACTGCCTTGATTGCAGCGGCTTCTACACCGGTATGGCCTACCATGTCTGGATTTGCAAAGTTAATGATAATCACATCATATTTATCGGATTTGATTGCTTCCACCAGCTTGTCGCAGACCTCGTAAGCGCTCATTTCCGGCTTCAAGTCATAAGTTGCCACTTTCGGGGAATTTACAAGGATTCTGTCTTCTCCCTGGTTGGGCTCCTCCACGCCGCCGTTAAAGAAGAAGGTAACATGGGCATATTTTTCTGTCTCGGCAATTCTTGCCTGAGTCTTGCCATGGTCTGCCAAAAACTGTCCGAAGGTATTGGTCAGTTCCACCTTATGGAATGCCACAGTTTTGTTTGGAATTGTCACATCATATTCGGTAAAGCAGATATAAGTCACATCTTTCCTGGAGCCTCGGTCAAATCCTTCAAACTCTTCCATACAGAAGGTTCTTGTAATCTCCCTTGCCCGGTCAGGACGGAAATTAAAGAAAATAATGCTGTCCTTGTCGTTAATCGCTGCAACTGGCTTGCCATCCTTCTCCACGACAGTGGGAACCACAAATTCATCTGTAACATCCTCTGCATAGGAAGCGGCTACTGCCTCCACTGCATTGGCAGCACGTTTTCCTTCACCATAAGCAAGGGCTTTGTAAGCGGTTTCTACCCGGTCCCAACGGTTGTCGCGATCCATCACATAGTAACGTCCCATCACGGTTGCAATCTCGCCGACACCGATTTCCTTCATCTTATCTTCCAATTGCTCCATAAAACCTTTACCGGAAGTCGGGGAGGTATCGCGCCCATCCAGGAAACAGTGCACATAAACCTTCTCAATGCCCTCCCGCTTTGCCATTTCCAGCAATCCATATAAATGGGTGATATGGCTGTGTACGCCCCCGTCTGATAATAACCCATACAAATGAAGGGCGGAATTGTTGTCTTTTACATTCTTCATGCCCTTCAGCAATGCTTCATTTTTAAAGAAATCACCATCCTCAATCTCCTTGCTGATTCTGGTCAGTTCCTGGTATACAATTCTTCCTGCACCCATATTCAAATGGCCTACCTCAGAATTGCCCATCTGTCCATCCGGCAGGCCTACCGAAAGCCCGCTTGCATAACCCCGGACAAAAGGACAATCCTTCATCAGTCCATCGATATTGGGCGTATCTGCCTCATATACTGCATTTGCCTCGTGCTTTTCATTTAATCCGAATCCATCTAAAATCATTAATACTGCAGGTTTTTTGCTCATAAAATTCCACATCTCCCTTTCTCTAAAATGATATTTTTTCCTCAAGCCAAGCTTTCAGGGCTCCTCCCGGCTGCCCGCATTTTGATTCCATTTTCGTTTTGCGCCGGATCCCTCCTCAAAGCAAATTATAACACAACCCGAAGGAAAAATACAATATTTATAATCCTTAAAAACCCTGGTGCTGCAACACCAGGGTTTTCTGCCGTCATGCATGGACTATTCGTTACTTTTTTCCTATTGGCATTATAGCATATGCAGTTTTTCATTTCAAGATACACGGCATGAAACTCTGCCATATTTCCTGAAAAAATTTATTTTGCCATCTCAGCCTTTAAAGCCTCGGTCAAAGCCGGAACAACTTTATGTAAATCCCCGACTACGCCATAGTCTGCTACGTCAAAGATTGGAGCATCTTCATCTTTGTTGATTGCGATGATGATGTCTGCTTCTTCCATACCTGCTACGTGCTGGATTGCCCCGGAAATACCGATTGCAAAGTATACGTTGGGGCGGACGGTCTTGCCTGTCTGTCCAACCTGTAAATCAACTGGCTTCCATCCATTTTCCACAACTGCACGGGAGCAGCTTACGGTTCCGCCGATAACATCTGCAAGATCCTGAAGCATCTGGAAATTCTCTGCATTTCCAACGCCGCGGCCGCCGGAAACCAGGATTTTTGCTTCCATAATATCTTCTGTCTCTTTTACAGCCTTCACAACGTTTAAGATTTCAACATATTTGTCATTGGGGGCAAATCCAGGATTGTACTCAACCACATTGGCTTTTGCACCCTGAATCGGATCAATTTTCTGCATAACGCCAGGACGTACTGTTGCCATCTGTGGACGGTTATCCGGGCATGCAATTGTTGCGATGGTGTTTCCGCCGAATGCAGGACGGGTCATCAACAGCTGGTTGTGCTTCTGCTCATCTTCTTTTCCTGGAACAGGATTCAGTGGGAAATCACCGATTTCCAGTACGGTACAGTCCGCGGTAAGGCCTGTTTTTACCCTTGCGGATACACGGGGGCCAAGGTCACGTCCAATTGCCGTAGCGCCTACTAACATGATCTCCGGTTTGTATTCATTGATGACAGATGCAAGGGCATGTGTATAAGGCTCAGTCCTGTACTCCTTCAACTCTGGATCATCCACAACAATTACTTTGTCAGCGCCATACTCTGCCAGCTGGTCTGCCAAATCTTTTACACCAGAACCAATCAATACTGCCGTTACATCTGTGCTTAAATCTTTTGCCAAGTCTTTTGCCTTGCCCAGTAATTCAAAAGCAATTCCGCTTAATACATTGTCTACCTGCTGTGCAAAGACAAATACTCCTTTATATGCTTCTAAACCCATTCTTTTCACCACTTTCCTTATTTTTACGGATATTCGCAATCCATTTAACACTCATCATGAGCTTTTAAAAAGTTTCATTAGATTACGTGTTTCTCTTTTAATTTACCTGTAATATAGGCAACTGCATCTTCTGGCGTATCGGGAACAACTTTTTCTCCAGCGCCCTTCTTTACCTTATCGGATGCTTTTGCAATCTTGGTAGGTGATCCCTTCAATCCAAGGTCAGAATCATCTACATCTTTCAAATCTGCTCTGCCCCATACAGTTACCTCTTTGTCGTAAGCGTCAAAAATTCCGCCTGGCGTCATATAACGCGGCTCATTTAACTCGGAAAGAGCGGTAATCAGACATGGCATTTTTGCCTTTAATTCATGATATCTATCTTCATACTGACGCTGAACTACTACATAGTCCCCGTCAATCTTGATTTCCTGTGCATAGGAAATTACAGGAATGTCCAAATGTTCAGAAATCTGCGGGCCAACCTGTGCGGTGTCGCCGTCAATTGCCTGGCGTCCGGTGATAATTAAATCATACTCCAGATTCCTGATTGCTCCTGCAATTGTTGTAGAGGTAGCCCATGTGTCTGCTCCTCCTAAAACTCTGTCTGTTACAAGGATACCCTTATCAGCGCCCATTGCCATAGCTTCACGGAGAACTTCGTCTGCTTTGGGAAGCCCCATGGTAAGTACGGTAACTTCTGCGCCATATTGTTCTTTTAATCTAAGCGCTGCTTCCAGCCCAGCCTTATCGTCTGGATTCATGATAGTAAGCATTGCGCCTCTGTCCAGAGTACCGTCTGGATTGAATTTCACTCCGCCTTTGGTATCTGGTA
>CANDGI010000008.1 GCA_947384285.1 uncultured Lachnospiraceae bacterium | reverse complement strand
AAAAACATATCAAAATCTTTTTCAAAAAGTTCTTGACATATCACCAGAATGCTTTTTTATACATGGCTGTTTGTCTCATAAACATCATGCATATATTTTATGCTTTTATTCTATAATTGCTCTCTTCATTTGTCAATAGATTTTTGAAAATATTTTTCATTTTATTTTATTTTTGAAAATTTGTTACATTTGTATTTGAAAAAATTTCTAAGATGTGATATAATTTTTGTACAATTAGCTTTATAAATATTATAAATATGGAGGTTGCATTATGAGAATTTACAAAACAAAGGACTACAATGAAATGAGCCGCAGGGCTGCTGCTATTATCTCATCACAGATTATCTTAAAACCTGACTGTGTATTGGGTCTTGCCACAGGCTCCACTCCCATCGGCACATATGAACATCTGGTGGAATGGTACAACCAGGGCGATCTGGATTTTTCAAAAGTTACTACGGTGAACCTGGATGAGTACAAAGGGCTTCCCAGGGACAATGACCAAAGCTATTATTACTTTATGAACCATCACTTATTCAGCAAGGTAAATATTGACAAGAACAAAACCTTCCTGCCAGACGGCACAGAACCTGACAGCGAAACTGCCTGCAGAAAATACAATGAAATCATCCATGCAGCAGGCGGCGTAGACCTGCAGCTTTTGGGCATTGGGCATAACGGCCATATTGGATTCAATGAGCCTGGCGATATTTTTGAAAAAGAAACCCACTGCATTACCTTATCGGAACGGACCATCCAGGCAAATACCAGGTTTTTCGCTTCTGAAAAAGACGTGCCCCGCCAGGCATATACCATGGGCATCCAAACCATTTTATCTGCACGCAGAATCCTGCTCCTGGTTTCCGGGGAAGAAAAGGCTGATATTGTAAAGACAGCATTTTTCGGGCCGGTTACCCCAAAGGTTCCTGCTTCCATCCTGCAGTTCCACAAGGATGTGATTCTCGTGGCAGATGAAGCAGCATTGTCACAATGCCCGGATTTCCCGGCTGCCAATGCATAAGAAAGGCGGAACGGAATGACAAAACACAAGATTATCAACGGGCAGGTATTCCAGGAGGAAGGCTTCTTTTCCCCTGGAACCCTCTACATCTGCCAGGACAGGATTGTATCTGAAAAAGATTACCATGAAGCGCCAGGGGAGGAAACGGTCACAGATGCTGCCGATGGATATGTAATTCCCGGCTTGACTGATATCCATTTCCACGGATGCATGGGCAGCGACTGCTGCGACGGGACAGCAGAAGCCTTCCAAACCATTGCAGAATATGAGCTGCGCCAGGGCGTTACCTCCATCACTCCCGCCACTATGACTATGCCAGAAGAAATTCTCTCTGATATCTGCCGTACCGCCAGCAGCTTTTCCTGCAGCAGCGGTGCAGATTTCTGCGGGCTGTATATGGAAGGCCCATTTATCAGCGTAGAAAAAAAAGGAGCCCAGAATGAAGCATATATCCACCCGGCAGACACCGGAATGCTGCAGCGTCTCCAGGATATTTCCGGCGGTAAAATCCGCACGGTTGTGGTAGCGCCAGAGACAGAAGGAGCCATGGAATTCATTCGGGAAAACAGCGGCTCCATCAATATCTCCCTGGCACATACCACTGCCGATTATGACACGGCCAAAGAAGCCCTCTCCTTAGGCGCTTCCCAGCTGACCCATATGTACAATGCCATGCCTCCCTTCAGCCACCGGGCTCCAGGCCCTATCGGGGCTGCTGCGGAACAGGAAACCTGCATGGCAGAGCTAATCTGCGACGGCATCCATGTGCACCCTTCTGTGGTACGGGCATCCCTAAAGCTTTTCGGGGACGACAGAATCATTTTCATCAGTGACAGCATGCGTGCTGCCGGCATGGAAGATGGGGAATATGACCTTGGAGCGCAGGCGGTAACCGTGAAGGGCAGCCTGGCTACATTGAAGGATGGCACCATCGCCGGCTCCGTCACCAACCTGATGGGCTGTATGCGCAATGCGGTCACAAACATGGGAATCCCCCTCACCAGCGCAGTAAAATGTGCCGCCGCCAACCCGGTGAAAGCCATCGGGCTTTGGGAGGACTACGGCAGCCTGGTTCCAGGCAAATATGCCAATATTGTAATTTTAAATAAAACCCTGGACGTAGAACAAGTCATCCACAGGGGAACCTACGTACTTTGATTCTAGCATCTTTTATTACATGAAGGAGGGACTTACCATGCCCACAATGGTACTTGATATCGGCGGTACGGCAATCAAATCCGGCTTATACAAGGACGGCGCTTTGTCTGAAATCCGCGAAACAGCTACAGAAGCAATGAAAGGCGGCTCCCACGTGGTAAACCGTATACGGCAGATTATCACAGACTACCGGAGCATCTGCCCTTTTGACAAAATAGGCATCAGTACCGCTGGGCAGGTAGATCCTGTCCAGGGCTGCATCATCTATGCCAATGAAAATATTCCAGGCTACACTGGAACCATGTTAAAAGATATAATGGAACAGGAATTTCAGGTTCCCACTGCGGTTGAAAATGATGTGAACGCAGCTGCCATCGGGGAAGCTGTGTTCGGCGCAGGCCGGGGGCAAAAAGATTTCGTCTGCCTGACCTATGGAACCGGAGTGGGGGGCGCCATGTTCACAAGGGGAAAGCTTTATTCTGGAAGCAGCTGCTCTGCTGGGGAATTTGGATGTATCGTAATACACCCCGAAGAACGGAATCCGGCCAAAGATATGTTTTCCGGCTGCTATGAGCGGTATGCTTCCGCCACCGCCCTTGTCAAGTATGCCAAAGAACTGGATGCTTCCCTTTCCAACGGGAGAGCCATCTTTGCACGGCAGCAGGAGCCAGAAATAAAACAGGTCATCGACCGCTGGATTATGGAAATTGTATACGGCCTGACCACGATTGTACATATGCTGAATCCCTCCTGCGCTATTTTAGGCGGCGGTGTGATGGAGCAGCCCTATGTTTTACAGCAGGTTCAGGAAAAATTGTATCAAAACCTTATGCCCAGTTTCCGTCATGTGGAGATTAAAAGGGCAGAGCTTGGCAACCATGCCGGGATGCTGGGTGCTGCTGTCTTAGAGGAGGCGGTATTTTGAGCGGAAACATTTTAGAAAACATTACAGAACAGTACCATTCCCTCACACGTTCCGGCAAAAAGCTGGCAGATTATATCTTTGCCAATGCTTCCACCACCCAGTATCTGCCAATCTCCACGCTGGCGGAAAACAGCGGCGTTTCCGAAGCCTCTATCACTCGCTTCTGCCACAACCTGGGGCTGTCGGGATATAATGATTTTAAACTTGCACTGGCAAAATCAGATTACGTTACGGATTTAGGCGACCCATCCAATTCCCCGGAAACCATTACAGCCGAAGATACGTTGAGCAATGTTTTCCAGAAGCTGCACGCTTCTAATATTCTTTCCTTAAATGAAACGTTAGAGCTTCTGGACGAACAAAATATTTCTAAGGCTGTGGATCTGCTTTCGAATGCAGACAGGGTTTTCTGCTTTGGCCAGGGCGGAAGCATGGTAATGGCAATGGAGGCCTGGGCGCGTTTTTCCACCGCCACCTCCCACTTTATCCATATCGAAGATTCCCATATGCAGGCGATGAATATTGCATTGGCAACCTCCCAGGATGTGATTTTATTCTTTTCCTATTCCGGCTCTACCAAGGATATGGAGGATATTATGAACATTGCCAAAGACAAGAATATTTCCATCATACTAGTCACCCATTTTCCCAAATCCAGGGCTGCGGGCTTTGCAGATGTGGTCTTGCTCTGCGGCTACAATGAAAGCCCTCTCCAATCCGGATCTGTGGCGGCCAAGGTGGGACAGCTTTTCCTGATTGAATGCTTGTTTTATGGATTCTGCAAACGCAATCCAGAGCTTTATGCGGCAGCACGGTCTGCTTCGGCGGAGGCTATTGCGCAGAAATTGTTGTGACAGACTCTAACGAACTTTTCCTATTGGAATATGGACGGAAAGCCAGGATAGCCCTTTGCCATGCAAACTGGGCTATCCTGGCTTTCCTGTGTATCGAAAATAGATTTTTCTTCCGAGATGGTCATGTGGCTCACTTTTCGTATGAATCAAAACCGTGCTGGGCTGGGCCGTTTAATAATTCTCCTTTTTCTGTGAAGCAGGAGCCGTGGCAGGGGCATTCCCAGGTATGGTCATCTGGATTTTCCTCTAATTTGCACCCCATGTGGGGGCATTTTTTCGGAAATTCTTCCATAGTGACTGCCTGTTTTGATAGACCTTTTACTGCCTGGATGGCATTTTCTGTGAAATTTTTGGACAGGGCTGCCACTGGAAAACGCTGAGGCGCAAAAACCTTCTCGTCCGGGTGTTCTCCTCCCACAATCATCTCGCTGATTATGGACGCTGCTGCCATAGAAGAAGTCATGCCCCATTTTCCAAATCCTGTTGCCACATACCAATTGGGGATTTCGGAGGAAAAATATCCGATGTAGGGAATTTTATCCATGGGCATGCAGTCCTGTGCAGACCAATAGGCAATTTCTCTGCTTCCCGGAAACCACTCCCTGGCTTTTTTGCGGAGCAATTCATATTTTCCGCCCAGGCTATTTTCTCCGGTGCGATGGCCTCCGCCGCCTAAAAGCAGAATCCTTCTTCCATCCTCCTGGAATGTCCGAAAAGAGTATCCTTCCTCTTCTATCCCAAGATACATGCCATCCATCGGCTCCCATTCCGAGATATCCAAGGCAATGACATAGCTCCGCTCCTGATGCATCCGCAGAAAATAATAGCCAGGCGCCACCTGCCATGGATAGTGGACAGCGAATACCACATGCTCTCCCTCCGCCATGCCATGCTCTGTAAATACGCAGTGATCCTCTATGCGCACTGCCTTGGATTTCTCATAAATCTTTAATTTTCCAGCAATTCCCTGAATAAATTCCAGGGGCTGGAATCTGGCCTGGGAATCAAAACGTACCGCCCCAGCGGTAACAAAAGGCAGCTCCGTCTCCATGGTAAATTCCGCTGGAATCCCCAAAAGCCTTGCCGTTTTTGCTTCCTTCTCCAGCTCTTCCACACGGCTTTCCTCCCTGGCATAGAGATAAGCAGGACACCGCTGAAACTGGCAGCCTATGTTTTCCTTTTCTATGATGCGGGCATAATCCTCAATGGCCTGCTGATTGGCATGGGCATACATGCCAGCTTTGTGCCTTCCAAATTTTTCTGTCAAGCTTGCATAAATCAAATTGTGCTGGGATGTAATTTTGGCTGTGGTATTACAGGTCTGCCCGCTTGCAATGCGGTCTGCTTCCAGGACTACGGTTTCTATTCCTTGCTCCTGCAGCAGGTAAGCTGTCAAAATTCCTGCCATGCCTGCTCCGATGACTATTGCTTTTGTATGGATGTTTTTTGTCAGCATTTCCCTTGGCGGGATTGTGGTATTTTTCTTCCAGAGTGATTCCATGTGATTCCTCCTGGGCATTTTATATTGTTCTATCTTCGGGGACAGACGTCAATTCGAGGGCTTCCTTCCTCACGGGATGAGGTATCTTACTGTGTATCGAAATATGAAAAAATCCGCTATGTGAGCTGCAGAGTGGTTGTGCATTGGCATATATAATTTGCTGTGTGAGCCGTCAAATTGTGGTTCAAAAAAGAAAAGCCTGCTTTCTTCTTTATTGAAAACGGCCTTTCTTTTTATAGTGTCTCCTTGAACAGATAAAATATTCACTTATTGTTACAACAAACACTCTATCTTACAATACATGAGAAATACAGCGTTCTTCCAAAAAATCCGCTATTTAGAAAACATAACTTTCTCGCTGTCAAACATTTTTGTAAGAACCACTACCCCAATACCAGCATAACAGATATTTGCCGCCACTGTCACCGCAATATTCACCATATCCGTATTCAGGGAGAAAATTGCGTTCATGCACTGGACGCTGTTATACAAGGGAATGAAGAACCATACCGGTTCTGTCTTGCAGAGGCTTTCTACCATGGAAGTTACTCCTAACAGCATGGAAACTATCATAATGGGCGTTACCCACCCGGTAGCTTCTTTTACATTCTTTGCAAAAGCGGATACGATTGAAACCAAAGCTACTATCACTAAAACCGTAGACAGGATAACCAAAAGCAACATGAGGTAATCCTGCATACCATACACATTCGCATTGATGAGTTCCCCATCCCCCATCAATTTTGGCAGGGAAAGCATCATCCCCAGGAAGCTGGAAAGGCCGGACAGAATGGCAATGATGCTTAAGCTTATGACCTTTCCCATAGCCAGATGGCTTCTTTTTAAAGGCGTAACCAGCAATGTGGCAATGGTTCCCCGTTCCTTTTCCCCTGCAATGGATTCCGGTGCAATCGCCATGCAGCCGCTGAACAAAAAGGCCATCATCAGCATGGGCACCATCATGGAAAATACCTGGGCAGAAATATCTTCTTCGGAAGCCAGATCATACTCCCCGCCCACATTCACATCAAATTTGTTAGCCATAGCAGATTCATAGCTGTTTAAAAGCTCCGTCACAATTCTATAAGCAGACTGGGAATCTGTATTGCTGGAATTATAATAAACCTCTACCATAGGCGCAGGCAGCCCGGAGGACACTTCATATTCCGTTATCAGCTGGTCAAAATTTTCTGGGAAACATACCACCAGATGGTATTCACTGTCCTGGTTTCCCAGAGCTTCCAGAGCCTTTTCTTTTTCCTGCTCCCCGGATATCTCTGTAAATTCCACAGGAAGGCTGTCCTGGTCCAGCCAAAAGCGCATATTATCTGACAGCGACATGACCTGGATCTTTGCTTTGAAATCCTCTGAATCACTAGACTGGCTGGCAAATCCCTGCCCCATCAAGGAGTATAAAAGATAAATCATAAGCCCTGGCATAAGCAATGTGGTAAGCACCATCCGTCTGTCTGTAAAAAACCGTCTTAATTCCTTTTTCATTACTGTCATCATATTACTTTTCATAGGACTCACCTGCTCTTTCTGCATAGATATCAAAGAATTTCTCTTCCAGGGATTTGTCTTTTGTCAGATTTTCCAACGTGTCACAGACTGCCATGCTTCCGTCTATGATAATGCCTACCCTGTCACAAATTTTCTCAATCAGGCTGAAAATATGGGTAGAAACCACAATGGTTTTGCCCTGCGCTTTCAGCTCCAGAAGAAAATCTGTTACCACTTTTGCGGTCAATACATCCAGCCCGTTGGTGGGCTCATCAAAAATGATAATATCCGGGTCATGGACAATGGAAATCACCAAGGACACCTTCTGTTTCATGCCAGTAGACAGGTTTGCCACCTTTACCTCTGCAAATTCTGAAATCTGGAATTTATCAAAAAGCTTCTGTTTCCGTTTTTCTGCAGTTCCTTTCTCTACGCCATGCAGCTCTGCAAAAAAATCAAACAAATAGTTCGGTGTGAAAAACTCTTCCAGCTTCAGCTCACTGGTGAGAAAGCCGATTTTACTGCGGACCTTGGCAGGATCTTTTGCCACACTGGTTCCATCCACCAGCACATCCCCTTCGTCCGGCGTAATCAAAGAAGCCATCATGCGCAATGTGGTAGTCTTCCCAGCGCCGTTGGAGCCAAGCAGCCCGAACACTTCCCCCTGATAGGCGGTAAAGGTCAAATGGTTGACTGCTACTTTTACCTTTTCTTTTGTTTTCTGGATTTTCTGCTGTTTTGCGGAAATCTTAAAGGTTTTTTTCAAGTCCCGCACCTGTAATAATTCTTTCATAGCCATTCCTTCCTTATGTATTATTGTACTATTTATATAATACAATAAAATAGATTATGGATTCTGTCAAGAGAAAATTTTTGGAATCCTTATCCCCATGAACCATCTTTGGATATTCCTTTTAGGCGACGTATTTTTATGGTAAACCGCACCGCCATCGCCAGCATTACGGATGTCATCAGGTAAACAACTGCTAACCCAAAAGCAAGGAGCAGCCCTCCATCCAAATCCAGCAGGTTTCCATGCCTTTCCAACAAAAAATCCCCTGTATATCTCCAGAAATTAAGGGTATTAAACATACAGACCCAAAGATCGAACAAGCCAATCAGGAAAAACACCAAGCGTATCCGCTGATACAGCCGGACTTGGGATTCTGAATCTGTATACAGCTTAAACTCCCCTTTGTTTGTCTGCCTCCTTCCGGAAAATAATCCAAAACCCCCAGGAGCACACATATTCTGCCCCCGTTGATTCCACAAATTCAATATATTCCCTTTTCTCTTTATCCCTCATACACAGCTTTCCAGATATCGGGGGCATATCTATCTGATAGGTATATTTTCCAAATTCACATGGCACAAAATTATAAACTCCCAGAAAAAATCCTGCCATTGCCCAGCCTTGGCGGCACATCTCATTGAGCCAAATTTCTTCCTTCTCTTTATCAAAATATAATCGGAACTTTCTCATCGCTTCCCTCCCTTTATGTCATTTGCAGGTTTACCGCTTCCTCTAAAATTTCACATTCGATACTCTGCAAAGACAGTACACGCTCTCCATTTTCCAACAGCTCTTTCAGCCTTCTAACCTCCTGCTGCAGGGCCGAAAACCCTTGTTCTGTTAAAATATACTGCTTTTTCTTCCGTGACTTCTTATCTTCACTGTACAGCCGAATCCACTGCCTATCCACCAGGGTATTGATGGCTCCGTAGAGAGTCCCGGCTCCTAATTCCAGCCTCCCTCCCGTCAGCTCCAGGGTGTTTTGGATAATTCCATATCCGTGATTGGGCGTCTGCAAAGATAAGAGAATATAATAGACCGCTTCTGTCATTGCAGGCTGCTTTTCTGCCAAACGCTCACCTCCCATTTATCCTTGTCCAATATATCGTTTCCTGATATATTTAATATATCAGATGCTGATATATCTGTCAAGGATATATGTATATGTTTCATATTGGGAGATGGGGGTCAAGAAAGGATGGCTCTTTGCCACACAAACCGAGCAACGTTCCGACGAACGAAGGAACTGTTCAAAAGTTATTTCTGAACAGTTCCTAACTGCTGACTCCGGCTAAGGAAGACAGGAAATCCTTCCTTCCTAAGCTGACCTAAGCAGTGGATTTCGCCTGCACTTAGAACACCCATAAATCATTTGCTTAGGCAAAGGGCCATCCTGCCTTTCCTGTGTATCGAAAGATTGATTGTTGGCTGCAGCGCTAAGAAAAAGGTGCAAAGCTTTTTAGCTTTGCACCTTTCACAGCCCTTAACCTATTCCAGCCTACTCATACGTATATTCCACTCATAAGCATATTCTACTTACAACTCTTAGTCCACTCATAAGCATATTCTACTCATAATTCTATTCCACTCATATCCCTGGAATTTTATTCTCCGGTTTTCGGGCTCTTTCTTTGGCTGGAATCTGTTCCTGGAAGCTCTGTTTTTCCAGAATCCGCAGTAGTATGGCTTTGGTTTCTTTTTACATTGGCGGTTTCATTTTTCTTATTGCTCTTTAAAGCATCCACCTTTGCATCTCCCTCTTCCTGTCTGCCGTCTTGCCGCTCAAGTTCTTCTTTTTCATTATCATCCGGTTTCTTTAGGTCTTTTTTCCTGGCGTCCTCTGGGTTTTCAATATCTTCTTTCCCACTGTTTTCCGGCTTCTCGGTTTCTTTGTTCTCATTGGTTTCCTGGTTTTCAGTTTTATCCTCTTTTTGGCCGGTCTCTGGCGCTGCAGCTTTATCAATCACCACTACATAATCGGATGCGTGAGAGAAGGAAAGGCTTGTAGTCCCATCTGCTCCAATCTGCCCGGCATTGCGGAACACCAATTTCCCGGAGCTGTCATAGTAATAAAGGTTTGCAGTATCGCCGCTGTTTTCACTGCCCAAATTCAAAGTAAGGTCTGCCCGGAACCCAAATTCACCGTTGTGGGTCAAGGAAATCTGTGTGGCTGGCTTCCCTTCTGCAATCGCTTCCACCAGGCTGGAGGGTACTGTATCTGTGCCGATTGCCACTTCCAGGTCAATATCCTTTAATTCCGTGGCCGCTACATCCACTCCGCTGATGGACCAGGAATACGCACCCATATCAAGAACAATGTCCACCTGCCTGTCTTTGATTTCTTCTAACACTTCCTTGGGAACCACGGTAGCTTTTTTCATGTCAATCTCAATAACAGCCCCATCCTCTGCCTTTGCAAGCTCTTCTTTTATCCTTGCAATCTCCTCCTGGGAAAGCCTGGTTCCTTCTGGTTCCTCTTTGGAGCCGTCCTTTCGTTTGGCATCTTCTGCAAGGAATTCCTTGTCCTCTGTAATCACTACTGTCTGGCCTTTTTCATAGCCTTCCCAAAGAATGTCTTCATAATTTTCATTTTCTGTTGGCAGCGTAAATTCTGCATTCTTATCCACAACCACATATTCGCAGGTTTCATCTGGATATTTCAGGACTGCCACGCAATTATAATATTGCGCCTGGAACTGAACTTTTTTATATTTTTCCTGGTTAATATCCATGGTTCCTGTCCATTCATACAGCATAAGCCCCTTGAAATGGCTCACCTCTTTAAACGCTCCAGTGGCTTCTCCCTGGATCGCCGCGTCGGAAAGGCCTTCCCCATCCATTACCATCAGCTGATTGCCGCACGTTATGATTCCGTCCTCTCCTCGGTAGGTATAAGAGGTATCTACTGTAGTTTTCCCGGAATATGCTGCAACCACATCCAGGCTTGCCATAGGCTGGGATAATGTTTCATCCTCCGCAGTATCTGGCAGAATCCATTTTTCAAATTCCATGCCGGCGCTTTCTTCTGGTTCCGCCAATTCTGCCAAAGCATCACCTGCCTTTGTTCCTTCCAAATATGATTTTGTAATTACCTTAGAGGTTTCCTTTCCATCCTTGTCCAAATATCTTGTATTCCATGCTACCTGGCAGTTTTTATACTGGGCTTCCACAGAAATTAAAGCAAAATCTCCTACCTGAGTTGTTTCATTATGGTAATCATTGTTGTAACCCAGTTTGAACCTGGTAAAATCATCTGCTTTTCCATCCTCCGGCAATTCCAGTGCATCCAGCACATCCTGGTATGCAGCCTCCCTGTCCAAGAACATGGGAAGGATTACCGTTTTCTCCCCGCTGTCTTCTGACATATAGGTGAGAGTTACATTTGCACAGCCTTTGTCATAGGAGGCAAAAAAGCTGCATGAAGTATCTTCCGTGCCCAAAAACAGAAGTTCTGTATCCTCATCCACTTCCCGTTCCGTCCAGTTATATTTCCAGAGGGCAGCAGTCCCTTCTATAGGCTGTGGGAATATCCCTAATTCTTTTAATGTCACTCTCCGCCCTACGTTTTCAACGGTCTGGCTGGAAATTAAGGAGTCCGGCTTGTAGCTTCCGTCTTCCTGTTTTGCATAACCATAGAAATTAAATGTTACATCCTTTACGTCTTCCCGGTATGTATTTCCTGATTTCACCCTGTAATACCATGGACAGGTCTCCTGCCAATCCGGCTTATAATCAGACAGGTAAGCCCTGCGCCCTGCTTGGTCTGTAATCTCCAATTCAGTAAGCATCCATTCGCAAGGGTAGGTATCCTCAGTAATCTGGATTGTCCCTGCATATTCCCGGGTATCTGGATTGTACGGCAAAGCAAGACGAACGTATGAAGAAACATTCGTTACCTGGGGATAAAAATATGCATATCCATAATAGGAAGGATTTTTTTCATCTACTTTTATCTTTATCGCAACGGTATCCCCCGCTTTGAGCCATTGCCCCTTTTTGTCAATGGTTATCTCCTCAATCACCGGGCTTTCCACATCATAGCCGTCTGGATCCACAGTGTAATACCAGGAACCGTCTTCTTCATACTCAGACAGATCGGTGCGGTTTCCATTGATATCCCGGATTTGCAAATAGGTAAGTTCCCATTTGCAGGGTTCCGTCGTCTCTGTAATCTCTATTTCCCCCACATATGCTTTCAAATTAGTGTTGTAATACAAATAAATATTCTGATAATTCTGGTTCGGCCAATCCTGCGTAACAACCCGTGCTTCTGCACTGTAATACGGATTTTGTTCATCCACTTCCACTGTTATCGTAACCTGTTCCCCAGCCTTTGCCAGTTCCCCATTATCAATACGGATATCCTTGATGATGGGCTTCGTCCTGTCATAGGCGTCTTCTGGCACACTATAATATGGGAGGGAAATCTCTTCCCCGGTTTCCATATAGTCAGACAAATGCGCCGTATTGTTATAGGTATCGCTGATATTTAGAGAAGACAGTTCCCATCGGCCCGGATACGTGGAGTCTGTAATTTGAATTGTTCCCGTGTATGCTTTGCTGCTCTCATTATATCTCAAGCTCAGCATCTCTGTCACTCTTAGATCCTTCATATAAAAACCTGCACGGCCATAAACAGAAGGATGCTCTTCCTCC
The DNA here is from genome assembly GCA_947384285.1 of uncultured Lachnospiraceae bacterium. Lineage (GTDB taxonomy): Bacteria > Bacillota > Clostridia > Lachnospirales > Lachnospiraceae > Petralouisia. The sequence goes on along the minus strand of CANDGI010000008.1, from coordinate 94,422 downwards.
ACGTCCACCCGCACCTCAATGGTCTCACCTGAGCGGACTTCCTGTCCGTTTTTATCTATGGCAACGCTCTTTACGACGGGTTTGTCATTATCATACTCCTGTTCCACCATGAATGTTAAATCTTTTTCCGGTTCAATTTTATCTGGGTAAAAATTATATGTTCTTCCAGCCGCTGTATATATCTGAATCCTATTGAGCCCCCATACGGTAGGATAAGTTTTATCCCCAACCGCAAATGTGCCCTCCAGGCTCTTGGTGTTTGAATGATAATCTCCCACGAAATATTCCGAACCATTATACTGGCCTTGCCCTGTATTTATATATAAATACACCTGCGTGATGTTTTCGTTTTCGCATTGGACATTTGCGGAATAAGTTACTTTGTCCCCTGCCCTCAATGTTTCCGCACCTTCCGAGGCATTCTTCGTTATTTGCAAATCAGAAATGGTTATGCTATGGGTTTCTACCGAATCTTCCAGGATAAATCCATAGAGATAACTTCCATTTTCGTCCAAGACTTTCCCATCCACGTAGTTGCTTTTCTCATCCTCTACCCGGATACTTTGAATATAGTAGCTGCCCGCATGAATCCTGCTGCATGGAAGGACTGCAGTATACAGGCTGCCCTGGCTTTTGTGAAATTCCAACACATTATCATACCAATAGCTGCCAGACAGCTCCACTGAAACAGAAGAAACATCACTGTCTGCATCATAAACCGATATGCTAAAATGCAGTTCCTCATCTTTTGTCACTGTCTTGCCATTTTCTGCAAACTCAAAACTCTCAATGACCGGCTGGTTAATATCATAAGCGCCTTCCAATGGCATGGTATTTTCCCCACCGCCGCTTTGAGGACCCATAAATGTCTTCTGCTGTGCCCAATCAGACGCTTCTGGCTCTGGCTTCTGCTCTCCTGGAACCTGGCTTTTTTCCAAATCCTGTTTTTTGCCTTCTAAAGCCCCGCTTTCCTCCACAACCGGAGCTGTTCCTTCTGCGTTTTTGCCTTCTTCCTGGGTTTCCTGTTCCTCCTGGCCTTCGTTTTGCTCCTGGGCTGCACCCTCTCCTGATATTTCCTGGCTCTTTCCTGGTTCCTCAGCTGCGTCCTCTCTTTGCTCCTGGGCTATGCCTTCTCCTGATATCTCCTGGCCTTCCTTCGGCTGGGCTGGACTCTCTCCTGGCATTCTCTGGCCTTCCTGGCTCTCCTCCGGTTTCTCGGACGAAACTTCTCCAGTCGTTATGTTTTCCTCCTGGTATCCATGCTCACTGTCTTTTCCTTCTGCTGCCATGCCCTGCACTGGGAATACTGCTGCTGCTGTCATAGCTGCTGCCAGCATAATCCCCAATAGTTTTTTCCCTGATTTCTTCATCCCTTATACCTCCTCGCTGAAACATACATTGCTCAAAATCCTTAGAAAAATGGCAGTTCTTTTGTAGTTTAACTTTACTCCGTTTGCGTCTCCTCCGCTAATACTGCTTCAACCAGCAGCCGGTTAGCATCCCGGCCGCTGTAGCAGGTGGATAACGTAAGAATCTTATCCTCCTTTGAAACATTTACCTCTTCCCTGAAATTTCCTTCACAATTCTTAACATCATCAAGGTATCTTTGAACTTCTGAGAGATTGGTAAAATCGTACTCATAGGGAATCAGCACATCTGAAAAATCCACCGTTGCAAATATTTCGTAAGTGAATACACCATCCGGCGTATAAATCATAACCTGATGGTTCTCTTCAAAAAATTCTTTCTCCTCAAATTTATGGAGACTTGTAAACATCCCCCCATTCTTCATGTTATGCCCATACAGAACCGTAACGGAATCCTTGAAATCCTTCTGGTTGACTGCCTGGGAATAAATTGCCCCAGGCAGCCCCTCCGCCAGATCCACAGTATGATCCAGATAATAATTATCGTAAGGGTCTTTTGAATCGCTTTTTTGCAGAATAGGATAGTCAATTTCCGTTCCTGGAACAGTAATCCATCCGTAGATATCCGGGTTTTTCTCTTTTAACCTGTCAAAATCAATTTGCACTTCCCCGGATTCATCCGTAAATTTTACCTCTTCAATGGAAAATTCCGCAGAAACCTCCAGAGAACTTTTCGTACCTTCTGGAATATCTGCATTCCCCGTCTTTATGCCTGCCAGGACAATTGTTATCCCAAAGGCCGCAGCCAGAAGAGCCGCAAATATTTTCTTTTTTTCTATTTTCATACTTATTCTCCCGTCTTGGGACTCTTCATTTTACTGGAATCTGTCGTGTCCGTCTTTGCCGTGTTGGAATCTGCGGTGATATTATTTGGATTCTTTTTGACATTGGCTGTTTCGCTGTCTTTGTCCTCTTTCTTTTTATCGTCTGCTTTTAAATCTCTACCATTTGCTGTTTCGCTGTCTTTGTCCTCTTTCTTTTTATCGTCTGCTTTTAAATCTCTATCATTTTTATTGTCTTTTTCATTATCATTTTCATTATCCTTCTCATTTACGTCAGAGGACTTATTGTCAATGACAATGACATAATCAGATGCATGGGAAAATGGCAGGCTTGTAGTTCCATCTGCCCCAATCTGTGCGGCATTGATAAAGACCAGTTTTTTGCTGCTGTCATAATAGTACAGGTTTCCAGTGCTGCCAGCATTTTCACTGCCAAGATTCAAGGTAAGGTCTGCCCGGAACCCAAACTCCCCATTATGGGTCAGCGAAATCTGGGTTGCCGGATGATTCCCTGCAATGGATGTTACGATGCTGGAAGGGATGGCATCGGTATCAATCTTTACCTCCAGGTCAATATCCTTCAAATTATCTGCCACCACATCCGTGCCATTAAGCGTCCAACTATAACCTTCCATCTTAAGCACAACATTGACAGATTTTCCTTTCATTGCCTCCAATACTTCCTTGGGAATTACGGTAGCTTTTTTCATATCTATGGTAATGGTATCCCCTTCTGATGCATTGTTGATCTCCTCTGCTGCCTTGGCAATCTCTTTGCCGGAAAGCTTTCCCCCGCTTGTCTCTCCCTCTGAACCGTCCTTCCATTCTTTCATGGTAAATTCCGTATCTTTATCTATCGTTACTGCCGCGCCTTTTTCATATCCATCCCAGATGATATCCTTATATCTCTCATATTCCGTGGGAAGCGTATAACTTGACCCTTTATCTACAACAATATACTGGCATGTGTTATCTGGGAATTTTAAGGTTACCACACAGTTATAATACAATGCCTGGAACTGGACTTCCTTATATCTGCCTTGATTCAGGCTTATAACTCCCTTCCACTCGGACAGCCTTAAGCCTTCCAGATGGTTTACATCTTTGAAAGCCTCTGTGGCTTTTCCCTGGATTTCTGCATCTGTCAGTTCTTCCCCATCTAAGAACATCAGCTTGCGATTCGCTGCTATCGTCCCGTCTGTTCCCCGGTAAGTGGAGGAAGCATCTACGGTAGTCTTTCCTTGGTAGACTGCAATGACATCAATATTCGCCATGGGCTGGGTGATAGTCTGTGCCGTGTCAGAGCTTGCCAAAACCCATGTTTCAAATTCCATGCCCTTGGCTGGTTCCGGCTGTTCCAGATCTGCCAGCGCATCACTTAGGTTTGTTCCTTCCAAATATGATTTGCTGACTACCTTGGTGGCTTCTTTGCCGTCTTTGTCAATATATCTTGTGTTCCAGGCCACCTGGCAGTTGTTATATTTCGCTTCTACGGAAAAATAAGATATATCGCCTACTGGCGTAATCTCATCATAATATTCCTCCAATTGGAATTTGACAAACTCCTCTGTCTGGGCATCATCTGGCAATTTCAGTTCACTTAACACATCCTTGAAAGTTGCTTCCTTGCCCACAAAAACTGGAATGCATACGGTCTTTCTTCCGCTGTCTTTTGACATATAGGTGAGGGACACATTGGCACAGCCTTTGTCATAGACGGCAGTTATTTGATAAGTCATATCAGAGGTGCTATCAAACAACAAGCCTGTGTCTTCCTTTATGTCAAATCCTTCGTCTCCCCAATTATTATGGCCTTTCCATTCTACATTAACGCCTTCTATGGGCTGTGGAAAAGAAACGCCCAAATCCTTTAGCGAAGCCCTTCTGCCCACTTTCTCAACTTCCTGGGAAGGAATCAGGCAATCATATCGAAAACTCCCATCCTCTTGCTGCGCAAACCCATAAAATTCAAATGTTACTTTTTTCCAATCTTCCCGGTAAGTGTTTTTCGAACTTACTTTATAATACCAGGGATAAGTATAGTAATAATCACCTTTGAAATCATCCAAAAATGCCACATGCCCTACTTCGTCATATACACCTAAACCTGCAAGCGCCCATTCACAGGGATAGGTATCCTCTGTAATTTCAATTTGTCCTATGTACTCGCTCGTGGCTGCATTATACTCCAAACGAACATATGTTTTGACAGAGACATATGTTACCTGTGGAGTAATATGTGCAATAGCATACTGTGATGGATTTTCCTCTGTTACTTTTACTTTTATCGTAACAATTTCCCCTGTTTTCACCAATTGCTCATTCTTGTCAATTATGATATTTTCAATGACTGGCTTTTCCGTATCAAAATTTTCCTGAACTACGGTGAATTTCCAATCTGCTTCCGGTTCAATACTTTTCGGATGAAAATAATATCTGCTTCCCGATTTCGCACCTATATAGATTTCTACCAATGCCCATTCCCCAGGATAAGTCCTGTCTGTGACAGTATAAATACCTGTGAGTCTTTTTGCAGATGCATCATAACTCATACCCACCCCTTCCCAACCAGAATAATTATCTGTGTGAATGTACAGCTTCATATTGTATCCTTCTACTTCTTCATTTTCACATGTCACATCTACAGTATAAGTTACTGTATCGCCAACCCTTAACTTTCCATCTGCGTTGGAAGGATTTGCCTGCATCTGGAAATTGGAAACAGATATATTACCATCCGCAATTTTATTATTCATCGTAAATGTATAGAGAATTCCATTATCATCCCGTGTCTCCCAATTCGTATAATTTCCAACCGCATCTGTTACACTAATTAACGAAATATAATAGTTAATTCCTTTCAGCTCATTACAGGAAAATGAAGCAGTATATTTATTTTCTTCTCCGCTTTCTTTCAATTCTATCCAAGTTCCAGATATATACGAGTCATTGCATTCTATATAAACAGAAATATCATTAATCCCACTGCCTAAATCATACGCTGACACGGTAAAATGAAGCGTATCACTTTTCGTCAACGCCTGTCCATTCTCTTGGAATTCAAAACTCTGAATCACCGGCCGGTCAATATCATACTTATCCGTCCGGGGCATACTATCTTCCTCCCCATTTTCCTGGGGAAGCATGAATGTTTTCCCCTCTGCCTCTTCGGTTATTTGCGTTTCCTGCCCTTCCGGTTCCACTTCGTTGATATTCCTATTTCCTGGAGTTCCTTCCTCCGCTTCCTGCCCTTCATTCTCCAGCTTCTGTGGTTCCTTCAGAATCTTCCGTTGTGTTTCTCCTTCCTCTTGTTGTTCCTCCTCTATGATTGCTGTTTTCCGTTTTCCTTCCATCTCCGGCTGCTCTTCTTTTCCTGCTTCCTGCTTCCGTTCTCCTTCTGCCGCCTGTTGTCCTTCCTCGGACACTCCTGCCGCTGTATCCTCTGTCAATATCTTCCCTTCAGAATCCTCATATCCGCTCTCATTTCCCCCTGCTGCCACGCCCTGCATGGGAAAGACTGCAGCTGCTGCCAGAGATACCGCCAACAAAGTTCCCGCTAATTTCTTCCCTAATCTTTTTCCTTGTTTCCTCATTAAATTATACCTCCTTCGTTAAAATGCATATCCTGCAATCAATTCGGACAAACTACGTTTTTGTACCTATGCAATCTCCCCCTTCCTTCTGAAAACAACAGTACTTTCCGCCTATATATAGTACTAATTATACATGCTTCTCCAGAAAATGGAAGATATTTTTTAATTATTTCTCATGAAAAATAAAAAGTTCTAACAATCCTGTTTCCCAGTCTTAATACTTAGAAAATGAAAAAGGCACAAAGCCCATGGTTTTATCCATAGGCCTTGCACCTTTGCTCTGCATGTTCAACCAGCAAGGGAAAGGAAAAAATTATTCCCGATGCATGGAAAAACTGTCCATATCATAATTTTTTAAATTCTCGTGGATTCCACGGCCATCTGCCTGTGAAATCAAGGCATCGCGGTCTTTCTTTGAGGATACCTGATCATGGAATGCGCTGGGCCCGCCCACGCAGCCGCCATCGCAAATCATGCCTTCCACAAAATCATTGGGCAATTTTGCCGCCCGTAAAAGAAGCAGCGCTTTCTTGCATTCTGCTGCGCCATTTGCTTTATAGACCTTTGCATCAATCTCATGCTCTGACTCTTTCAGGCTTTGCAATACTGCCGCGGTAACTCCACCGGAGTTGGCAAAACGTTTACCATAAACAGAAGCAATCTGGTCATCATTTTCACATGGCTTAAGTGTAACATCCTTTGCTTTCATAATGGCACGGATTTCACTGTAAGTTAAAACATAATCTGCATTTCCCGGAATCTTCTGATCCACTACCTCGGATTTCTTTGCCAGGCAAGGCCCGATAAATACGGTTACAGCATCCGGATCCTGTGCTTTAATCAGACGCGACACTGCGCACATAGGAGAAACTGTAGTGGAGACGCAGTCTGCAAGCTGGGGATAGTGGAGACGCACCATATTCACAAATGCCGGGCAGCAGGAGGTTACTTTCTTCTTGCCTTCCTGGTATGCTTCTGCCCACTCTTCTGCTTCATATGCAGCAGTCATGTCTCCGCCAAGGCCCACATCATAGAAATCGTCAAAGCCAAGCTCTAACATGGCTTTCTTCCAGCTTGCGGTGGTAATGTCTGCGCCAAACTGGCCTTCCGTTGCCGGAGCTGCCATAGCGTAAACCTTCTTGCCGGATTTCAATGCTTCCACCACATCTACAATAAAGGTCTTGGAGCCGATGGCGCCAAATGGGCAGCTATGGATGCATTTTCCGCAGCGGATGCATTTTTCTTTGTCGATGATGGAAATTCCGTGCTCATCGTATGTAATAGCATCCACCGGGCAGCTGAACTTACAGGGTCTTTTCAGATGTGCAATTGCATTGTAAGGACAGGCCTGTGCACATTTTCCGCACTCCTTGCACTTGGACGCATCAATATGGGAACGATCCCTTCCCATTTCGATGGCACCAAATTTGCAGGCATTGATACATGCCTTTCCAATACAATTCTGGCAGTTTTCCGTAACGGTGTAACTGGAAATAGGGCAGTCCTCGCAAGCAGAACTGATAACCTGGATGATATTTCCATCATCCACAGCCCCTGGAGCCTTACCTTCTGCCAGGCGGACCCTCTGGCGGATAATCTCTCTTTCCTTGTAGATGCAGCAGCGGAACTTGGGGGTAGGCCCTGGAATCAATTCCAATGCAATGTGATCCCTTTTGGAATCCAATTCTCCGGCAAATGCCAGCTTTGCCACTTCGTAAAGTACATCATGTTTGATTCTAATCACATTCTCATCAGCATACATAGTATTTTACCTCTCTCTTTGCTCTCTTTTTAGGTTTGTTAATATTTTAACACGGCAGTATCTCTCTTGCAAGGGGATTTTACTATGTATTTCATAAAATACTCTTTTCTTATTTTCTGAAAGGCTATTGATTCAATTCACCTACAATATATCGTTATGCCACTGAAGGCTGCAGTATATATTGCGGATAGCTAATCATTTCCCGAAAGCCCCAGGGTACACAATTCCAAAAAAAGGAATTATAAGATCAAAGAACCTATCTGGTACACCAAAGCTGACACAATCCATGCCGTCACAAGCTGGAACACCAGCATTTTTAAAGTAAATTTCATGGATCCGGTTTCTTTTTTAATGGTTCCTATGGTGGCTGCGCAGGGCACATAGAGCAGGCAGAATACCATCATGCAGTATGCATTCATCGGGCCAAAGCCAGCCTCTGCCAGCTGCCCGGTCAGGGATGCCATGCCTGCTGCAGAATTTACATTGTTAATGCCGAAAAGAACGCAGAAGCTGCTTACCACCACTTCCTTTGCGGAAATACCGGAAATCAACGCTACTCCAATCTGCCACATGCCAAGGCCTGCCGGAGCCAATATGGGTTCCATCCAATGCCCCAGTGCTGCTCCAAAACTCTCAGAAACCTCATCTACCATCCCATGCATGCTGAAATTCAGCAGAAACCAGATAATGATAGAAGCAATAAAAATCGTAGTCCCCGCCTTCGTCAGATAATCTTTGATTTTTTCCCAGACATAAACAGCGATGGTCCTGGCATTGGGGGTCTTATATTCTGGCAGCTCAATTAATAAGGTATGGTGTTCTGTGTGGGTTTCCACCCGATGAATCACCAGCGCAACAAGAATCGCAACCGCCATCCCCAGAAAATACATGGAAATTGCCGCAAATGCAGCATATTTTCCAAAAAACATCCCTGAAAACAGCACATAGATGGGAAGCCTTGCAGAACAGGACATAAAGGGGGTAATCAATATTGTCCTTCTGCGGTCCGATTCCTTCTCCAATGCCCTGGCCGCCATAACAGCAGGCACAGTACAGCCGAATCCCAGCACCATGGGCAGAAATGCTTTGCCAGAAAGACCCAGATATCCCATCAGCCCATCCATCACGTAGGCCACCCTTGCCATATAGCCGCTGTCCTCCAGCAAGGCAAGCGCCAGAAATAAAATAAAAATATTAGGCAGAAACGTCAAGATTCCTCCTACTCCTGCAAGTATGCCGTCCACAATCATCGATATGAGCCATGGAGCCACACCCATCTGCTCTAAGACATGCAGCATCCCGTTGGAAACGGATTCCAGGACTGCTTCAAAGCCGCCTTTCAGCGCATCTCCTACAAAAAAAGTCAGAAAAAATACAATAGCCATGACCCCGAAAAAAATCGGCATTCCCCAGATGGGGTGGGTTAGGACTTCATCTACTTTATCTGTAAAAGCCGCCTTTTCCGACTTGTAAAACAACGTGTCTTCTATGACCTCTTCTATGTAATCGTATTTCTGGTTGATGATATCCTTTTCATAGCTTCTATCCAAAACCTCCGGCAATTCCAAGGGATAGAGGGATGTTAGCTCCTCGTCCCACTCTAATAATTTAATGGCATACCAGCGGACGTTTTCTGATATCTGGTATTTTGACTGCAATTCCTGCTCCAGCAAACGGATTTTTTCTTCGATGTCTTCCCGGTAAGTGACAATTTCCGGCTGGTGTTTTTCCTCATAATGGTGAACCACCGCATGCAGAAGAACATCCAGCCCGCTTCTTTTCCTGGCAGAAACAGGCACTACCGGGATACCGCCAAGCATTTCCGGCAGACGGTGCAGGTCAATCTCCATGCCCCGCTCTTCCACAATATCCATCATATTCAACGCCAGAATCACCGGCTTGCCAAGCTCCAAAAGCTGCATGGTCAGGTACAGGTTCCGCTCCAGCGCCGAAGCATCCACAATGTTTATAATCACATCCACTTCATTTTTCATGATGCACCGCCTGGAAACCTTCTCTTCTATCGAGTAAGAGGTAAGGCTGTAAATCCCCGGCAGGTCAATCAGCTTCAATTTCTGGCCTTTATAAACTGTCTCCCCTTCCACTTTTTCCACGGTGACCCCGGGCCAGTTGGCCACCTTCAGGTTCGCCCCGGTATATGCATTGAATAAGGTGGTTTTCCCGCAATTGGGATTCCCCACAAACCCTACTTTAATCATTTCCATGCGCTTCCTTCCCTTCTGCAGGATTTACCAGAATCCCGCCTGCGATGTCCCTTCCGATTGCCCAGCGTGTGCCCCGGACTTTGATAATCACAGTGCCGTTCCGTTTCCGGTTCATCAGCCGAAGCTTGGTGCCGCTGTTGATTCCCAACGCTTCCAGCCTCCGCATGATGGGCGCATCCATGGAAATGTCTGTCACAATATATGTTTTGTCAATAGTTCCATCCATAATTGTCATATGCTGTCCCTCGTTTCTGTCTTGTATGTAAGGGAAATCCCTTGCTCAGCCTGCCGCTCTGGCAGGCTGCATGGATATTTATTCATCCGTAAGGATTATACTCTAAATAGTAATGATTATCAATAATAAAAGCATGGAAATTCCAACAAAAATAACATTAGAAATACAGGCACATATGAAAAATGCGAAAGACCAACATGCATCCAAAACATATGAAGGCTTAAAAAAAGACTACAAATCTTTAAAAGCTATTTTAAATTTTTTGGGCGCAAATCTTACCGATATTGATCAAATCAAAGAATAACAATTGAAAATTTTCTAAAAAAGAAAGGTACAAGATACGCAGCCCCTGCCTCGGGGAAATGACATATCTTATACCTTTCTATCCTGCTTAATCGCTAATCAGCCTTGTAACACAAATGGGTGTACGGTAAAAGGCATTGGAAATCTTAATTCCAGTCTTTGCAGAGCTTGCATGCACAACCTGTCCATTGCCGATATACATTGCCACATGGTTGATTCCGCCGCCGTTTCCATAGAAGAACAAATCGCCAGGCTTCGCTTCCGACGGGTCTATCTTCGTCCCATATCCCGACTGGGCACTGGAAGAATGCGGCAGGTAAATACCGTATTTCTCATAAATCCGCATGGTAAACCCAGAACAATCCACACCATTGGTAAGGCTTGTACCACCCCACACATAACGGTTTCCTACAAACTGGCAGGCATACTGAATCATATCCACACGCACATCAGAAATGCCTTCCCCGTAACGGATCTCCGTCATGGTCATGGCCTTGGGAAGCTGCTCTGACAGCTCCACATATTCTCTTGCTATATAACATTCATCGCCGTCAACGTCCACTTTCAGCCATTCGCCCTGATCCTCCAGCAGCTGCAGCTCTTCTCCCTCTGCAATCATTGTCCAGATGGAACAGTCTGTATTCGGCTCCACTCTTGCATTCAACGTCTGGGTCACAGAAGTGGCAACGATAGACTTTACTTCATCCGCCCTGTCTGCAGCTTCCTGTCCTGTCAGCAGAAATTCACCTTTCACATATCCGGTTACCTTCCCGGATTGAATCTGATACCACTCTCCTTCTGTGGATAAAATCTCACATCCAGCATCTACCGGTAATTTTCCTACCAAGTCATATTCCTCTCCGGCTCCTTCCCGGATATTCAAATGATTCTCTACCTGCGCAATTCCAAGGTTGGTGTAACCGCATATGGCTGCCGGAGCCTGCACAACCTCTGTCCCGCCTGCTTCTATATCCGCTGCAAGGCTTTCATTCAGCATAACAGTCACGCCTGCTTCCACACCTCTTGCCGCCTCCACCGGCATCTGGACCATGCCAAAAACCACTGCCCCGGTGATACACGCTGCAATTGCTTTCCCTAACCTGTTCCTCATTCTTAACCTCCCAAAAACCTTAACATCTTCCGTTATTTTTCCTATTTACAGGTGAATTATATCAACTAAAAATTACATTGTCAAGGCTCTTGTAACATTTATGTAATATTTGTATAAATTCACAACACCGATTTATACTTCCTTTTTAAGGGATGTCAGTTATCCACAAAACATATTATCTGGCTGCGCTTTTCCCTTCTGGGTCTTTATCCAGGATGGAAAAAGCAATATTGGTGGCATGGTCTGCCACACGCTCCAGCCCGGTAACCAAATCCGTAAAAATAATTCCAGACATTGGGGAGCACTTTCCTTTTGCCATACGCTTCACATGGTTCTGCTGCAGTTCCCGTTCCATCAAATCAATATTCTCTTCCAGCTGCAGAATATCCGGTAGATTCTTTTCATCCATCGTCAAAAACATTTCCATGGCTTCCTCCACAATCACCGCAGCTTTTTTATGCATTTCCTGGATTTCCTTTGACGCCTTTTTGGTAAATCCCAGATTTTCATTCTTGCATTTTACTGCAAAATCCGCAATATTTTCTGCGTGGTCGCCGATTCTTTCAATATCGCTGACCACATGGAACAATCCGCCGATACGCTTGGCATCCACAACGGGAAGCTGAAGCTGGTTTATCTTCACCAGATAGTCTGTCAGCTCATGGCTTAGGAAATCAATCTGCTTTTCTGTTTCATAGACTCTTGTAATCTTCTCTTCATCCCCGTCAAAAAAGGCTTCCATAGAAAGATTCAAATTGGTAAGGGCCATAGTCCCCATCCGCTCAATCTCCTGGGTAGTCTCCACCACTGCGGTGGAAGGGGAGAAAATATTCTGTTTCCCAATATAGAGAAACTGGTATTCTTTCTTCTCCACGTCTTCTCCTGGTATCAGCCGTTTCGTCAGCGCCACAAACTGATTGGACACAGGCAGGAATATCACCGTCTGGAAAATTTTGAAGAAAGTATCTGCATTTGCCACGCACCGGCCCACGTCGGATCCGGAGATACGCAGGATAAAGCTTTCGAAATACTGCATTCCAAATGCCAGCAGAATTCCGATAATCACCATGCCGAACACATTAAACATTACATGGATGGCCGCCGCGCGCTTTGCATCCTTCTTGGCATCCAGGCTTGCCAAAACCGCCGGGGTACAGGAACCGATATTACAGCCCAGCACCACATAAAAACAAATCGGAAGCGCCACCAGCCCCTGGCTTGCCATCAAAAGCAGAATGCTGACCGTTACCGACGAGCTTTGTACAATAACCGTAATCACCACGCCTAGAAGAATCCCAAGCACCGGGTTGCCTAAGCTTCCTAATATATTCAGCACATTCTGGTATTCCCGCAGACCGGACATGGAATCCTTCATCATGCTGATTCCCATAAACAGCGCCCCAAAGCCCAGAATTACTTCCCCGATCTTTTTTGCCATGGGATGCTTCCCAAACATCATGAAAACAGCTCCTACAAAAAGAATAAAAGGCGCAATTCCTGTCAGGTTAAATGCAACAAGCTGCGACGTAATCGTTGTACCGATATTTGCTCCAAAAATAATTCCCACTGACTGGGACAGGGTCATAATCCCCGCATTTACAAAACTGACTGCCATAACTGTGGTTGCCCCGGACGACTGGATAATGGCAGTAAACAACGCTCCGAACAGAACTGCAATGATTTTATTTTTCGTCATCGCCTCCAAAATAGTCCTAAGCTTTGCCCCTGCCGCTTTCTGTAAGCCCTGGCTCATAAAACTCATACCGAATAAAAACAGTCCAAGGCCTCCCAGCAATGTTAATATTAATTCCATGGTATTCTCCCTTTTCCACCAGCAAATCCACTTTGCCGGCTGGTTTCAAAATAGTCCCTTCCAAACTGGATATCCCGCTCCATCTGAGCCTTTAAAATTTCCAGATTGTTAAATTTACGTTCTTCCCGCACCCGGCTAAGGAACATTACCTTTACTTCTGCGCCATAAAAATCTTTTGACACGTCAAACAGATGGGTCTCCACTCCTGCCGGATGTCTGCCTTCCACAGTGGGCTTGCATCCTACATTGGTAATTCCCGGATACTTTTTCCCTTGATATTCTGTAACCGTCACATATACGCCAAAAAGCGGCAGCAGTTTTTCCTCCGGCGGCAGCAAATTGATGGTAGGGATTCCAAGGACGGATCTGCCCATTTTTTTCCCGTGAAGAACGGTTCCCTCCACAAAAAATTCATACCCCAGGAGCCAGTTTGCCCTTTCCATATTTCCTGCGGCAATTTCCTCCCGAACAAAGGTACTGCTGATGTCCCTGCCCTCCTCCTGGATCTTGTCTACTACCTTCAGTTCATAGCCATACTGCTTTGCAAATGCCTGAAGCATCCGGTAATCTCCCCGGCGTTTGTGGCCAAACCGGAAATCCGTTCCCACCACCATGTATTCCACATTCAGGGCAGTTACGATTTTGTCAATAAATTCCTCCGGCTCCATACACATTATTTCCCTGGTGAAGGGGCACTCAATCAGATAATCAATGCCCACGCTTTCGAAAAGCTTTACTTTTTCCTGATTGGTGGTGAGCACCTGGGCTCTTGTATTCTGCACCTGCTCCCTGGGCGGTATGTCAAAGGTAAACACCACTGCCCGAAGCTCTTTTCTTTCTCGTTTCCTTTCTGCCATGTATTCCATCAACAGCTCATGCCCCCGGTGAAGCCCGTCGAACTTGCCGAAAGACAGCACCGTAGGCTCATTCACTGTAAAGTTAATACTCTGCTTTATGTACTCCATGTTGGGTTCCTCCTTGCAGACAGCCCTGGTTTTCTATCAATGGCCTTGCTCCTAATTGCAGCCCAGCCCTCCATCAGCGGCCTTGCTCTTTTGCAATAATGTCACTCTAAGGACATTCGGATGGGTTTCGCTTCCCTGCGCATTTCACCCCATTGATCACTCTAAGAACATTCGGATGGGTTTCACTTCCCTGCGCGTTTCATCCCATTGATAGATTCCTGCAAAGGACTGCTTTTCATCGTAAAGGCGCAAAACGGCCTGTTCATACTCTTCTTTCCATTCCGTCAGCCACTCCGGCTTTAAAGAATTGCCGTTATATAAAAATTTGGAAAACCTGGCTTTCACAGAAGCGGATGGATATTGTAAAAACACCCAATCCGTATTCCTCACAAACTCCTGCAAATCTTCCCTGGCCAATTCCCTCTGGGGAACACCTTCTCTTACCGCCCGTACCCTGGCTTCGATTTCCTCAAGCTTTACTGCGTCCTTTAACTCAAATCCCGCTGCCTTTGTGCGAATCAGGGATTCCATACATCCTCCACAGCCCAATGCCTGTCCTATATCATGGCACAAGGTCCGGATGTAGGTTCCTTTGGAACAATGTATCTGCATCCGTACCCTGGGCAGTGCAGTTTCCTTAATTTGGATAGAAAATACGGTAATCTCCCTGGGCTTCCGCTCCACCTCAATGCCTGCCCTTGCCAAATCGCAAAGCTTTTTTCCATTTACTTTTAAGGCAGAATACATGGGCGGAATCTGGGTCTGGGCGCCTTCAAACATTTTAAGGGCTGCCTGCACCTGTTCCACAGAGCAGGCAGCATTTTTTTCCTCCAGGATGGTTCCTGTGATATCCTGGGTGTCTGTGGTTCTTCCCAGCAGCAATACCGCCTCATATACCTTGTCTTTTTCTGTCAGCAGCCCGCAGACTTTGGTGGCTTTTCCAAGGCAGACCGGCAAAACTCCTTCCGCCTCTGGATCCAATGTGCCTGTATGTCCAATTTTTTTCTGCTTTAAAATCCCTCTAAGCTTTGCCACCACATCATGGGACGTATATCCTTTTTCTTTATACACATTGATAATTCCATTGATCATAGCTTCTGTGCTCCTGGCAGCTGCTTTTTCATATCCTGGCAAAGGGTTTCGATTACTTCCTGGCTGCTGCCTTCCATCGCAGCCCCTGCCGCCCTTACATGTCCGCCGCCCTGATACTTCACGGCAATTTCTGCCACATTCACTCTGCCGTTGGAACGCATGCTGATTTTCCAGGTTCCATCCTCATTTTCATAAAGGAAAATGGCGGCCTCTACGCCTTTTGTAACCCGAAGCTGGCTGACAATCCCGTCCAGATGCTTGGGGAGAACCTGGCAGCGTTCCATTTCCTCCTTCGTCACCGCTGCAGCAATGACCATGCCGTCCAAACACAGCTGGCTGTTCAAAAGAGCCTGGCCAAGAATTTTGTTCTGGGCAAAGGTCTTGGTATAGAAGGTATCATCCACAATTTTTGTGAAATCAATTCCCTTTTCCATTAAAATCCCTGCTGCATTCATGGTCTTTGCAGACGTGCAGGAATATTGGAATACGCCGGTATCATGAACCATTCCCACATAAATGCATTCTGCAATTTCCTTTGTAATCCGCTCCTCCTCCAACAGTTCAAAAATCAGTTCAGAGGTGGAGCTTCTTTCTGGAAAAACATAATTCTCATCTGCAAAGCTGCCATTGCTTACATGGTGGTCAATGCAGATGGTTTTCTTCGCAGTGTTAAAATATTTCACCGCTTCACCCAAGCGGCCGGTATCTCCGCAATCCTGCACAATGCAAAGGTCATAAGCCTTATCGCTTTCACAGGTATTGTGTATCCTATCTGCGTGCTTTAAAAATTTAAAAATATTTGGGATCGGTTCCAAATACACATCTGCTTCTATCTGCGGAAACCAGGTAACAATATAATTGTAAACTGCCAGGCAGGAGCCTACGCAGTCGCCATCCGGCCTTACATGCCCGGCAATGGCAACGGTCTTCACCTGGGCTAACTGTGATGCTAAATCTTTCATATCTTTATTCTTCCCATCTGCTTTTTCTCCATCCAGCGCCTGGGAAAAACTTCCTGCACAGAATGGAAACTTTTTTATCATGCTTTTTCGGTTTATCCAGGTCAAGGCTCCTGCCGCTTATTTACTTCATCAATCAATTTGGACATATTGACGCCGTATTCAATAGACTGATCCAGCACAAACCGGATTTCCGGCGTATTCCGCAGGTTGATATTCTTTGCAAGCTTGCTGCGGATATACCCTTCCGCGCTTTTTAACCCAGCCAGCGTATCTGCCTGGGCAGCTTCATCCCCTAATACACTGATATACGCCTTGCAGGTTTTTAAATCCGGCGCCACTTCTACCGCTACCACAGAGGTCATGGGATGAATCCTGGGATCCTTGATTTCTCCTCGGATGAGATTGCTCAGTTCCCGCAGCACCTCTCCATTGATTCTTGTATTCTTAATGCTGTTCTTTCTCATATTCTGCCTTTCTATCTGGGCACTTCCACCATGGTGAATGCTTCTATCACATCCAGCTCCTGGATGTCATTGAACCCTTCGATGACCAGGCCGCATTCATACCCTGCCCTTACTTCTTTTACGTCATCCTTAAAACGTTTCAGGGATGCCAAATCCCCTTCAAAAATCTGCTCTTCCCCTCTGGAGATGCGCACCTTGCAGCCTCTTTGGAAAATACCGTCCAAAACATAGGAGCCTGCAATATTTCCCACACCAGACGCCTTGAAAATCTGACGCACCTCTGCATGACCCAGAACCTTTTCTTCAAATACCGGGTCAAGCATGCCTTTCATAGCCGCCTGGACATCCTCAATAGCATTGTAGATCACCTTATAAAGCCTCATATCTACGCCTTCCCGTTCTGCAGTTGCTTTTGCAGTTGCGTCCGGGCGCACGTTAAATCCAATAATAATCGCATTGGAGGCGGAAGCTAAGCTTACATCGGATTCGTTGATGGCTCCTACGCCGCCGTGAATCACCTTTACCACAACCTCTTCATCCGACAGTTTTACCAGGCTTTGCTTTACTGCTTCCACCGAACCCTGTACGTCTGCTTTTACAATAATCGGAAGTTCCTTGATATTACCGGACTGAATCTGTGAGAACAAATCATCCAGTGACATTCTGGATTTTGTCTCTTCCAGCATCTTCTCCCGGCCTTCCGAAATAAAGGTTTCTGCAAAGCTCTTGGCTTCTTTTTCTGAATCCGTACATACAAAGATTTCCCCGGCATTGGGCACATTATTCAACCCTAATATTTCCACCGGAGTGGAAGGTCCTGCTTCCTTCACCCGTCTGCCCTTGTCATCAATCATGGCACGGACTTTTCCGTAACAGCTGCCGCAGGCAACCGGCTGGCCCACCTTCAAGGTACCCTTCTGAACTAGAATAGTGGCTACGGAACCTCTGCCCTTATCCAGCTGGGCCTCAATGACAAGCCCTCTTGCATTCCGCTTTGGATTGGCCTTTAATTCACAGATTTCCGCTGTCAGCAATATCATTTCCAGCAAATTATCAATTCCTTCGTGGGTATGTGCGGACACTGGTACAAAAATGGTGCTTCCGCCCCAATCCTCTGGAATCAGTTCATATTCTGCCAGCTCCTGCTTTACCCGCTCTATGTTTGCGCTTGGCTTGTCAATTTTGTTGATGGCTACAATAATTTCCACCCCTGCTGCCTTGGCATGGCTGATAGCTTCTACTGTCTGGGGCATCACGCCGTCATCTGCCGCAACCACCAAGATGGCAATATCCGTTGCATTGGCGCCGCGCATACGCATTGCGGTAAAAGCTTCATGGCCCGGCGTATCCAAAAATGTAATCTTTTCCCCATTGCACTCTACCATATAAGCGCCGATATGCTGGGTAATGCCGCCTGCTTCACGGTCAATCACATGGGTATCCCGGATAGCATCCAAAAGAGAGGTTTTTCCATGGTCTACGTGTCCCATAACGCAGACAACCGGCGGACGTTTTACCTGGATGGATACATCTTCTTCCTCTTCTTTCAGGAGTTCTGCAATCACATCCACTTTTTCTTCCTGCTCGCAGATGCAGTTAAATTCCAATGCAATCTCTTCTGCCGATGCAAAATCAATTTCGCTGTTGACTGTTACAATCTTCCCTCCCTGTAAAAACAGCTTCTTGATAATCGCAGAAGGCTGAATCTTCATACGGTCAGCCAGCTCCCGAATCGTTAATTTTTCTGGAATTGTAATGGTCTTGATGGTTTCTTCCTCTTTCTTGGGCGGCTGCTGGGGCTGCTGGGGCTTCCTGCCTCTGGTCTTTTTCTCCAGATTATCAAAACGTTCCTTCTTCTTGCCCATCAGCTCTTTTTCATGGCGCTGGTTGTTTCCTTTTCGGCTGTCGCGCTCCCTACTCTCTTTTCCTCTGGCTTCATCCATGGAAGAAACCGGAGCGTTCTGGTTCATTTTATGGATTTCCTGCTCAAAACGATTCTTCTGGCCCGGACGCCCATTTTGGAAGGAGCGGTTGTTTCTGTCGCCCTGGGGACGGTTATTCCTGTCGCCTTGGGGACGGCTGTTTCTATCTCCTCCCTGGGGACGGCTGTTCCTGTCCCCCTGGGGACGGTTATTCCTGTCCCCCTGGAACCTTCCGCTTCTATCTCCCTGAGGACGGCTGTTCCTGTCCCCCTGGGGACGGTTATTCCTGTCCCCCTGGGGACGGCTGTTTCTATCTCCTCCCTGGGGACGGCTGTTCCTGTCTTCCTGGGGATGGTTGTTATTCCTATCTCCCTGAGGCCTTACCGGCCGTTCCTCTTGCGCCCGGATGTTCTTTTCCCCATTCAAGGGTTTTGCTGGGCGGTTTCCCTGAGGACGGCTGTTTCTGTCGCCCTGGAAACGATTGCCCCTGTCGCCCTGGGGTTTTCCACTTCTTTCTCCCTGGGAACGGTTATTCCTGTCGCCCTGGGGTTTTCCATTTCTTTCTCCCTGGGGCTTTGCGGAACGCTTTGGGGCTGTCTTGCTGTTCTGAGGATTAAACACCGCTGTAATACTGGATTTTTTCTTGGGACGTTCGCTTTCTTCTTTTCCACTCTCTTGCTTCACAGCTTCTTCTTTTTCTCTCACTGTTTCTGCTTTTCCTCCTTCTGTCTTTCCATGCTCTGCTTTGGCTGGTTCTTCCCGGCTGGGCTTTGAAGCTTCTTCCTTTGCAGTTTCTGCCTGGGCTCCTTTTCCTTTTGCGGCTTCCTTTTTCTTCTCCGTCTCTGGTTCCTGCCTTTCTGGTTTTCCCTTTATAAACTTTCCTTTTACCATATCAATCACATCGCCTTCTATGGCGCTGCTTGCTGTCTTTTTCAAAATATTTTTCTCTTTTAAAAACTCTATGATATCTTTTGATTGTATATTTAATTCATTTGCAATTTCATATATTCTGACTTTTGCCATATGTTGCTACCTCCGTTATTCCGTTTTGTCCTGCTGATTCCAATTTCTCTATCAGGCTGGCTGCAAACCCTTCATCCAATACTGCCAGGCTGGCGCGGTATTTTTTGCCGATTGCATGCCCCAATGCTTCCTTCGGAGCATAGAGATACATTGGAACCTGATAGAACACACACATATTGCGAAACATTTTCTTTGTATTTTCCGATGCCTCTACAGATATAACCACAAGAAATGCCCGCTGGGATTTCACCGCTTTCTCTGTAGAAAATTCGCCGCTTGCGATTTTCCCGGCTTTTGCCGCTAATCCAAGCATGGATAAAATTTTATCCTGCTGCAACTTTTTCCATCTCCTTTGCCAAGTTCTCAATCACTTCTTTTGGGACAGCCATTTTCAAAGAACGCTCTAACCCTTTTGCCTTCACTGCTTTTTTGAAACATTCTTCATTAGGGCAGATATATGCTCCCCGTCCATTCTTTTTTCCTGTTGCATCCAGAAGAATTTCATCCTCTGCTGTCCGAATGATCCGCAGCAGCTCTTTCTTGCTTTTCATTTCCCCGCAGCCCACACACCGGCGCATGGGAACCTTCTTATTCATCCCAAGCCTCCTCCTTGTCATGGCTTTCCTCCAAACCGTCCGTCACGTCCCTGTCTGCTTCCTCATACTCCTGTGCATAATCCTCATCCAGGCCGTCCATCTCTTCCTCATAGCCTTCATCCAAACTTCCTGCTTCCTCACCGTCTGCTTCTTCATACTCCTCTGTGAAATCTTCCTCATATTCTTCATACTCATTTTCGTAATCCATAAAATCTCCAGCTTCCCTTGCCTGGGTCTCGCTTTTAATGTCAATCTTAAATCCGGTCAGCCTTGCAGCCAGCCTTGCGTTCTGCCCTTCTTTTCCAATTGCCAGGGACAGCTGGTAATCCGGCACCACCACTTTCGCGGTCTTTTCCTCTGCATCCGCAATGACAGAAATAACTTTTGCTGGGCTTAGGGCATTTTCAATCAGCATAGCCGCATTGTCGCTCCAATTGATGATATCAATCTTCTCTCCCCGAAGCTCATTGACAATGGCATTCACCCTGGCTCCGTTTAACCCAACGCAGGCGCCCACCGGATCCACATCCGGGTCATTGCTCCAAACTGCAATCTTCGTCCTGCTTCCTGCCTCTCTGGAAATGCTTTTAATTTCTACAATTCCTTCTTTTACCTCTGTCACCTCTGATTCAAACAGACGCTTTACCAGCTCTGGATGTGTTCTGGACACCAATATTTTTGGGCCTTTGGAAGTAGACTTCACTTCCAGGATATAGAGCTTGATACGCTCTGTAGGTTGGAATACCTCGCTCTTCACCTGCTCATTTTCACTTAAAATAGCATCCACTTTGCCAAGATTGATGCTGATATTTTTGCCCACATACCGCTGCACAATGCCGGTGACCACATCCTTTTCCTTCCCATAATACTGGTCAAACAGCACCTTCCGCTCTTCCTCCCGGATTTTCTGCAAAATCACATTCTTGGCATTCTGTGTGGCGATACGTCCGAATTCTTTTGATTTCACCTCAATGTTGACAATATCCCCTGCTTCATATTTGGAATTAATCATTTTTGCATTTCCAAGGCTGATCTCCAATACGTTGTCTTCCACCTCTTCCACTACTGTTTTTTCCGCATACACATGGAATTCACAAGTCTCAGGATTGATATCCACTTTAATGTTGTCAGATTTGCCAAAATGGTTTTTACATGCGGTAATCAGGGAATTTTTAATCGCTTCCAGCATGATATCCTTGCTGATATCCTTTTCCTTTTCCAATATATTTAATGCTTCCAATAACTCATTGTTCATTTTTTTATCCTCCTGAAAAATGTTACTCTCTTTGACGCATTCTAAAAATCAAAAGCCAGACGGATCAATGCAATATCTGTTTTTGCAAATACCATTTCCTTGTGTTCTTCCATCTCTATGGTTACCGTAGTTTCATCATATGACTTTAAGATGCCATAAAATTCTTTTTCTTTTTCAATGGCACGATAGGTCCTGATTTCCACTTCCCTGCCTACGCTGCGCTTGTAGTCCTTCTCCTTCTTCAGCGGCCTTCCAAGCCCTGGGGAGCTCACCTCAAAAATATAAGATTCCTCTATAAAATCCTGCTCATCCAGCAAATCACTCATCCTTCTGCTGACAACCTCGCAGTCATCCACCGTGATTCCGCCTTCTTTATCAATATAAGCCCGTAAATACCAGTTTGCACCTTCTTTCACATATTCCACATCCACCAGCTCAAACTTATATTCTTCTATAATTGGAAGCAGCAGTTCTTCTGTCCGCTGCTCATAAGTCTCTTTTCTTGACACTTTCACACCTTCTTCCTTTTCAATCTATATGGGCATTCACCGCTGCCCATTGACACAAAATTGAGAGTGGACAAATGCCCACTCTCAAGCTTGAGATTATCATGTTATCGTATTTATGATAGCACTTAACCACTGTAAATGCAAGGGAAAATGGAAATATTTTTCACATAACCGAAAAATTATTTCCCAAATTCCCTTACTTTATGATACAATATCCCTTGTATATGAAAAAAGGAAGGAGATTATGGGCAAAAGACAGGATATTTCATCAGGAAAGCGGACTTTTTCTATTTGGATACAAAATCCGATACAATTGTCCGCTATCGTACCCGGGAAATACCTGCAGCCCAAACAGAACAATGGAAAGAGAAAAATTAGGATCGCGTCTTGGATTTATTTTCCTGTCCGCAGGCTGCGCAATCGGAATCGGTAATGTGTGGCGGTTTCCCTATATCGCCGGCATGTATGGAGGAGGGGTTTTTGTGCTCTTCTATCTATTCTTCTTAATTATCATGGGCATACCTGTAATGACTATGGAATTTGCCGTTGGGCGCGCCAGCAGAAAAAGCATTATCAAAAGCTTCCAGGAATTGGAGCGGCCAGGGCAGAAATGGCATCTCAATGGATACCTGGGGATGGCGGGCAATTACCTCTTAATGATGTTTTATACTACCGTAACCGGATGGATGCTTTACTATTTCTACCAGATGCTTACTGGAAAATTCCAGGGAAAAAGCACAAAGCAGGTAAGTGAAATGTTCCCGGAAATGCTTTCCAGCCCCCAGATTTTATCTGTCACAATGGTTATCATCGTGGCTGCCGGAATTTTTATCTGCTCTATGGGATTGCAGAAAGGCGTAGAAAAAGTTACCAAAATAATGATGAGCCTGCTGCTTGCCATTATCATCATTCTGGCTGTACACAGCATCACCCTAAAGGACAGCATTGAAGGTTTAAAATTTTACCTGCTTCCCGATTTCCAGAGAATGAAAGAGATAGGTGTCTGGGAAACCATCACTGCAGCCATGAACCAGGCTTTTTTCACCTTAAGCCTTGGCATCGGCGCCATGGGAATTTTCGGAAGCTATATTGGCAGGGACCGCAGCCTTCTGGGAGAATCCGTCCATATCGCCATACTGGATACCTTTGTGGCATTGGTTTCGGGTCTGATTATTTTCCCCACCTGCTTTTCCTTCGGCATCAGCCCTGACATGGGACCCAGACTGATTTTTATTACCCTGCCCAACATCTTTAACGGCATGGCCAGCGGAAGGATTTGGGGAACGCTGTTTTTCGTCTTTATGACTTTCGCGGCATTCTCCACCATATTGGCTGTGTTTGAAAATATTATTTCCTGCGGCATGGATTTATTTCATTGGAGCAGAAAGACCTCCTGCCTGGTGAACCTGATAGCGATCACTCTCCTATCCCTCCCCTGCGTGTTTGGCTATAACCTGTGGTCTGATTTCCAGCCGATGGGAGAAGGAAGCGCCATTTTGGATTTGGAAGATTTCATCGTGAGCAATCTTATCCTGCCGATCGGCTCCTTCTGCTACATAATCTTCTGTACCACGCGTTTTGGATGGGGATTCGGGAATTACCATAAGGAAGCGAATACAGGGAATGGCATGAAGCTGCCCGGATGGATTCGGCCTTATGTAACATTTGTTTTGCCTGCATTGCTTTTGTTCTTGATTATCAAGGGGCTGCTTGGGAATTAGAATCATCATTGTGTGCTTTTCTGGAACAGACAATGAATTCTTATATTTGAAATACGGAGGCCACTAGCGGATTGCCCTTTGGCACGCAAACCGGGACTGTTCCTAAACTGCTAACTTCGACTAAGGCAGTCAGGAAAGCCTTCCTAAGTCTGCGTAAGCATTGGATTTTGCCTACCCTAAAAACGCCCATAAATCATTCGCTCAGCCGAAGGGCAATCCGCTGGTTCCTGTGTATCGAAATACAAATTGTTCTCTGTATCGTTAAAGAACTGCCACGAAGGGAGTGTAAAATAAAATGCACAATTCCTTACCCTTTTCTCCCATAAACATCTTGCAAAAATATCTGAAGAATAATATTAAAATCCAAAATACTTCTCGCGTAATGTCTGATTGGCCATCACGCTCAAATACCTTTTCATTGTGATACGCCCTGGATTGTGGGTTGCATTCCTGTTTGCAATGTCCCAGCTGCCGACACGCTGAATTACCTTGGCCTGTTCTCTGTTTTCCTCTGCCAGCTCTTCCAACAGCCTAACTGCCGCAAGATACCGTCTGTCTGTTCCATGCTGCAAAAATTCATAGAACATATTCTGAAAACAGAAAACCCTTTGATAATAGTCTTCGATTTCTGCCAGCAGGGACACCATTTTTTCCAGAAATCCTTCCTTTTGGGCAATGTCCGGTGATGTCTCTGCCATGAGCTTTTGATGCCGCTGGGATAACTCCCGCAGCCATTGCTCCATTTCTTCTGACAGCACAACCTCCTGGGAGCCATCCCACCAAAAGGCACGGTCGTCGTCAGAAAGGTAGTAATTGGGCTTTCCCTTTAATTCTTCCGGTGTGTTCCAGAAAAGAAACGGCCCGTCATTATAAAGAAATTCTGCAGTGGAAATCTCTCCAACTGGCTCTTCTATCGCTTTTTTCCTCTTAGCAGCAAGCCCATGGGATGCATATTCCGGCATGCATTCATCCTGATACACATCTTGGCATAGCTCTTTCCATTCTGCCCAGAAATCCAGTTTCTTGATTTCACAGGTTAGGTATACCAGCACACGGGCTGGCATCTTCAATGAGATCTGTGCAACCGGAGAAATGCCCTGCTCCTTCATTTTTTCCCGGATATTTGTTTCGCTTTTAACCAATTCCCATATATTCTGTATCTCTTTCTCTGTCCCATTGCTGGCAAAATATTGCTGTAAGGACTCTTTGCATTGGTACACCGCTTCTGGATAGGAGCCTGGCACAAGCTCCTCTCTGCACAAGGTTCCAGTTCCTCTCGTCACATAACAAATATCGGAAAACTCTGTTCCGCCAGCCGCCTGATACAGGAAATGGGGCAATGCATCCCACACCTGAAAAGAACTGGCCGCATCTTCCTCCCCCTGTTCCTGCCGCTCCAGGCAATGGTTCTCAAAAAGTTCCCACAGGCGAAATCTTTTCTTCATTGAAAAATCCGTCCCAAGGATATGGTTTATCCATCCAAGATACCCTGGATCGTTTACGATTTCACCATTGATTTCTGCCGCTCCCATGTTTTCATCATAAACTTCATATAAAAAATGGACGGCAGTCACCACATCGCAAAATTCATTCCCACCTATTTTCCCTGAAAAAAAATAGGCATCGTCTCTTTTATAACCTGCGCTCTCCCACGCATCATCCTCAAAATAATTATAATGAAAATACAGGCTGCCATCCTGGTCTGGTTCCACAGGCTTCATAAGCATGATTTTCTTTCCAAAGATACAGACCTTATCAAACTGCATCATTCCTCCGTAGAAAAGCAGCTTCTGCAAATGACTGGTAAATGCCTTCTTTTTGTCATCTGAAATATCCATTTTCCCTGTATAGCTTCCAAAGGTTCCCACTTCCTATTCCTCCTCAAAAACCAAACAGCCTGTACCTGCCCGCCGGATTTGCCAATAAAGATGCATAGCCGCTCAATCTGATTCTGTCTTCCTCTCTGCAGCAGTGCCTGGTAACCCATTCTTTTACCTGCCTGGCAGTCAGCTCTGGAAAATATTCCAGATCCCTATCCATCATTTTACGGAATACCAGAAGCGCTTTCTGAAATTGCAGTTCATCCGAATGGACGGTAAATTCCTGTACCAGTTTTTCATCAGCATAACGGCACCGCCATATTTCCTGCATCTCCTGTAAAATTTCTGTCAAATAACCTTCTGCACTGGCTTCCGCTGCTTCTGTATCCCTTACATTCTCATATTCCCGCTTCCATTCTGCCAGATTTCTTTTCATATCATCTGAAAGAAAAAGCTCTTGGCTGCCCCAAAATTCCAAAAATTCATCCTCATTTTTTCTCAGGATTACCTGATAAAATCGGGGTTCTTTGCGTGCTTCCCCACATATTCCCTGTTCCCTGCCCGCTTCCTTCTGAGTATCATGGCTGGCTTTTCCAGTGGGATAAATATCCTGGTATCCTGTAATATCCAGGGAATCCCATACCTTCCAAAACTCCTTGCCAAGAGCCCATCCATAAGCAGCCACAATACATGCCGGATAATCATACAGTGAGACTTCTGCAAGATCCGCAAAACTATCCCTCTGGCTTGCCAATTTTTCCCGCCCTGCGAGCTCCAAATCCAGCAGATTTTTTAAGTAATCCCTGACTCTTTCCCTGCCTTTTTCCAAGATTAATTCCTGCAGCAATCCATACACATAATATGCCCTTTGCAGGGAGCCTTTCTCCTTTAGCCCTTCTTTCGCTCCCTGGAATGGCTGTGCGGGCTTCCTTGCCTCCCCCAGCGAACTAATCCAGCAGGAAATGAATTGATCCATATCCATATGCCCATAACCATAGGGAAACTTATTCATGATTGTTTCACATGTCATATCTTCATATTTTCCGCTGGATTTGAAAAAGGCGTACATATCCCATATCTTCTCACGGTTTGAAAAACATAATTTCAATCCAATGGTATGCTCAATCAGCAGTGCACAGCCATACACATCACACACTTCATTCTTCCTCATAAAGTAGCAATTCTCTGTGGAATAGGCTTCCTGCATGGCCATCACCAGATTCATTACCAGAGAGAATTCGCCGTATCCGCAATCTGGCGCTGAAAGCTCGCAGGTATTCATATTGTAGGTGGATACCTGCCTTTTTATCCCTTCAAAAATGGAATAGTCAAATCTGACGATTCTCTTACGGTCTGGCTCCGGCTCACTGGCTACGGTGATGGACTGCCCTCCTATCTCCAGATCTTTTAACTTGCGAATCCCGCACAGCAGAAAAAGCTTTAGAACATTCCTGTTGAACTCTTCCCGCTTTTTCTCCGGGATGCTGACCTTTCCCGTTATCCAATATTCTTGATTCATGGTGGATGTCCTTTCTTCCATATGAAAACTATTCCAGTTGCTTTCCTAGTGCTGCTACAGCGGACTTTTCGTATTGGGATACGGACGGAAAGGCAGGACAGCCCTTTGGCACGCAAACCGGGCAGCGTTCCGGCGAACTAACTGCTAACTACGGCTAAGGAAGCCAGGAATGCCTTCCCTCCTAAGCCGGCCTAAGCAGTGGATTTCGCCTCCACTAAGGATGCCCATGAATTATTTGCTTAGGAACCGTCAAGAAATAACTTTTAAATAGTGCGCAGGATTTTTCTTCGAGAGTGTCCCTCAAAAATCAGGCGTATAGCGGACTATGTAACTAATTTTGAGTGGCGCTATTGGAGAAAAAGACAAGCAATATTTAAAGTTATTTCTTAACAGCTCCTTAGCCAAAGGGCTATCCTGCCTTTCCTGTGCATCGAAATATAGATTGTTCGCTGTATTGCTAATATGGCACAGATTATCCAGCTGCCTGATTCCATTTTGAAAATGCCAGAGTATGGATACGGTATCTTGCAGGTAATCCGATTCTCTTAGGTTCGATTCGATTCTGGGTATGCAGGGTACAAATACATCAAAAAATACCCTTAAAATATCTGCGCTAAGATTATTTTAAAGGTATTCCAAACATTTGTCATTTAACTTGTAGTTGAATCGGTGAATTGTATTAATGTGCTTTCCAATTTTTGCATATTTCCTGATTTTTTTCGTTCTTCTTATTTCTTGATGCCTGCCAATGCCTTGATAACCGGAACCTTTTTCACCAAATGATAGGACAGTATTGTCAGCGTGAAACTTCCTATGCAGATACAAAGCGCCTGCAGCACGAAACTGCTAAGGTTCTGTACGGTATAATAGGCAAGGGCTACCAAAATAGATTGGTGCAGTAGATAGATGGGATAGGATGCCTGATTTAGATAATCTGTTGCCTTTGTCCTTTTATTCAAAAATTTCTTACCCCAGGCCAGCATAACCAGAATGGTATTCCAGCCAATGTAATTGACCCATAAATCTCCATAATAAGAAAAATTATAATATGACACCACTAAAACAATGGTTCCAAGAATACACAGGCCTGCAAGCCATTTTATATTCTGTTCTATCCGGCAAAAGAGCTTGTCGCTGCTTAGCACATAATATCCTGCCAAGTACAATGCAAGGTTTTTCCCTATGCTGTAACCACCGAAATTTCCCAGATAATATGCAAGCCAGATTGGGAGAAACAGCATCCATACAGCCAAAACCGGCATCTGCTCCACAAAATTCTTGGTTTTTTCATAAGGCAGACAATGGGAAAACAGCAATGCTGCCATTGAGATGACAAATAGAAATAAAATAAACCAGAGGTGCCCCGGCGATAATGCCCCGTCATAACCGCTGAAATCTGTCACATGGGTAAAAAAATATTTCATATTTTCCAGATAGCTTCCTGTATAGCCTTCAAAATATTTTCTGGCAAAAAATGTCTGGATCGGAACAAGGAATATCATGCCGCTAAGGAAGGGAACCAGCAATTTATGAACCCTTTCTTTCGCAAAGGCCTTCCCTGTTCTTTTTTCCAATGCATACCTTGCGTTCATTCCTGCCAGCACAAAAAGGAGCGGCATAAACCAGGGATTTACCAGGACGATGCAGGTACTCAGCAGTTTATTTTCTCCCTCCCAAATATAAAAACCGGAACCAAAATTATTCCAAATCATAAATGTATGCACCGGAAATAGCAGCAGGATCGTGAAATTCCGCAGGTTGTCTATATAGTGTTTCCGCATTGCTTTTTCTTTCATCTTGAATCTCCATTTTCTTTGCCAGCAAAAAAACAGAGAGCTGTCGGAAATGCTAAGTTATCCACAATATATATCGTAGACAAATTATCTTTTCTGACAGCCCTTCTTTTACTTCCTTTTATACTATTTGCAAGATAAGCTTCACCCTGCCTTACTGATTATCTTCTTCGGGCATTTCTCTGCGCAGGTGCCGCAGCCCGTACATTTCTCATAATCAATATGGGCAATGTTATCGGTTACCGTAACTGCACCTTCCGGGCAGTTTTTCTCGCAGAGCTTACAGCCGATACAGCCTACGGAGCAGGCTGCCATCACATCCTTGCCCTTATCCTTTGAATTGCACTGTACCTTATTCTTTGCATCGTAAGGAACCAGCTCAATCAAGTTTTTCGGGCATGCTGCTACACATTTCCCACAGGCCTTGCAGGCGTCTTTATCCACCACTGCAATGCCGTTGACGATATGCACCGCATCAAAGGGACATGCCTTCACGCAGCTTCCATATCCAAGACAGCCGTAATTACAGGATTTCGGGCCGCCGCCGGGGATGAATGCCATGGCCGCACAATCCTCCACGCCTGTATACTCATAATCCCGTTTTGCTTTCTCACAGTCTCCGGCACATTTCACAAAAGCAGCCTTTTTTACGCCGCCTTCTGCAGAAACACCCATAATCTCGCCGATCTGAGCCGCTACCGGGTCTCCGCCTACCGGGCACTGCCCCACCGGAGCTTCCCCCTTTGCAATGGCTGCGGCAAGGCCGGAGCATCCTGCGTAACCACAGCCGCCGCAGTTGTTTCCAGGAAGAACCCCAAGGATTGCCTCTTCTCTTTCATCTACTTCTACTTTGAATTTTTCCCCAAAGATTCCAAGGAAAAAGCCAAGGAAAATACCAGTTCCGCCCACGACTAAGGCGGCAATGATAATTGCTGTTACATTCATTTTTCTCCCTCCTAAATCATTCCTGAGAATCCCATAAAGGCGATTGACATTAAGCTGGCTGTAATCAACACAATGGCTGTTCCCTGAAACCGTTTGGGAATATCATTATATTCAATTTTCTCACGGATACCTGCCATAATTACAATAGCAATAAAAAATCCAACGGAGGTTGCAAGGCCGTTTACCACGCCCTGCAGCAAATCATAACCTTTTGTCACGTTATTCAGCGCAACGCCCAATACTGCACAGTTGGTCGTAATCAGCGGAAGAAACACACCCAAGGACTCATACAATGGGGGCATATTTTTCTTCAAAAACATTTCAACGAACTGTACCAGGGATGCAATGACCAGGATAAATACAATGGTCTGCAGATATTCCACATGGCAGGGCGTCAGGATAAATTTATAAATCAGCCCGGTTACAAAGGATGCCAGCGTAATGACAAAGATAACAGCGCCGCCCATGCCTGCTGCTGTCTCGGTTTTCTTAGAAACGCCTAAGAAGGGGCAGATTCCAAGGAACTGGCTTAACACTACGTTATTTACAATGGCAGAGCCGATTGCAATGATCAATAATTCTTTCATCTATTCTGCCTCCTATTCTGATTTCTTTGACTTTCCGGTGCACATAGCGGACTGGGAACAGCTTGCACAGTCTCCGGTCATGCATCCTGACGGAGCAGCCAAAGGCTTGCCTTTTTTCTCCATTTTCTCCCTGACCACGTTCATGCCTGCAACCAGAAATGCCAGCACTAAAAATGCGCCAGGCGCCATGATAAACACGGTAATTCCAAGGTTCGCCCCCAAAATCTGGCGAATCAGGCCGATACAGGTCAATCCGACGGTAAACCCAAGGCCCATGCCGATGCCGTCAAAAATAGAAGGCGCGATTGGATTCTTGGAAGCATAGCTTTCCGCCCTTCCCAGGATGATGCAGTTTACCACAATCAAGGGAATATACACGCCCAAGGATGCGGAAAGGGAAGGCGTATACGCCTGCATCACGAACTGCACAATGGTAACAAGGGAAGCTACCACTACAATGTAAGCGGGCATACGCACGCCATTTGGAATCACTTTACGGAACATGGAAATCAAAAGGTTTGACATGACAAGAACCACTGTAGTGGAAAGCCCCATGCCGATTCCGTTGATTGCGGAAGACGTAACCGCCAATGTGGGACACATACCCAGCATCAGCACAAAGGTAGGATTTTCCTTGATAATTCCATTATATAAACGTTCTGTATATTTATTCATACTTAGTTACCTCCCTGCAAAGCACTTCTGAAATACAAAAGACATGCATTGACGCCATTGGTGACTGCCCTGGAAGAAATGGTTGCGCCGGTAACTGCCTGAATCTCATTTTCAGCTGCCGGAGCTGTCTTTACCACCGTATAGGTTTCCTGGGCCTTCCCCTCAAACTGAGAATAAAAAGGCTCTTCCTGAACCAGCACCCCAAGTCCCGGCGTCTCGCTGATGGCTGTGATAGAATACCCGTTCAAGGTTCCATCATTCTGGATGCCCACAGAAAAAGAAATATCCGCCTGGCTTCCCTCATGGGAAGTTACATTAATTACATATCCCAGCACATTGCCGGAACCATCCAGCGCTTTGTTGACTGCTGTGATCTCATCATTTGGAAATTCGCTTGATGCAATCAATTCTGCCGCTTTCGCTGCGTCAAAGGACTCCTCTTCTTCAAAAGACGCCGCATCTTTAAACACCACTTTGTATGCCTCATCCAGCGCAGCCTTTTCTGCCGCTGCAATAGGTTCCTTGGTAATATCGTATACGACACCTAACAGAAATCCCAGCACCAGTGTAAAGGCGGTTAAAATCAACGCGTCATGTACAATCTTTTTATTCATGCTATTTTACCTCCTTTTTCTGGCCAAATGCCCTTGGAATGGTAAATTTCTCAATGATAGGCACCAGAAGGTTGCCTAAGATGATGGCAAAGGAAACGCCCTCTGCATTTGCGCCGAAAAGGCGGAACAATCCGGTCAGGATTCCAAGAACAATTCCAAATACCACTTTTCCCATAGGCGTAATGGGCGAAGTCACATAATCGGTAGCCATGAAAAATGCGCCAAGCATCAGGCCGCCGCCGCACAGATGAGCCGTCAGGTAAGTCATGTCAAATCCACGGCCGCCGAACAACAGCACAAATATGCCGAAAGAAATAATATAGCTTGCAGGAATGGTTAAATCAATGACGCCCATTAAAATCAGGAAAACTGCCCCGATTAAAATAGCAATCACACATGTCTCGCCGATGGTTCCTCCTGTGGTTCCCAACAGCATTTTCATGGTATCCACGCTCTCCCCGTTTTTCAAAAGAGCCAGGGGGGTAGCTCCTGTCACCCCATCATAGGTAAAGCTGGTCATGGTTCCTGCAAAGGATATCAGCAGGAAACATCTTGCGCCCAGAGCCGGGTTCATGAAATTCTGCCCCAGGCCGCCGAACAGCATTTTTACAATGACAATGGCAAAAACACTGCCTAACACAGCCTGCCAAACCGGCAGCGTATAGGGCAGGTTCAATGCAAGCAAAAGCCCTGTCACCACTGCGCTGAAATCATTAATCGTACTCTTTTTATGTATCAGCTTCTCAAAAATCCATTCTGAAGCCACACAGCTTGCAATACATACTAAAATCAAAAGCAACGCCCTTAGGCCAAAATTCCAGACTCCAAATGCAGCCGCCGGCAATAAAGCGATTACCACATAAAGCATGATTCTGGAAGATGTATCCTTGGAACGAATGTGTGATGATGATGATACGTTATATAAATCACTCACGATAAGACACCTCTTTCTATTTTTTTCTTCTCTCTGCAAGAATCTGCTTCTTCATCGTCCGAATGGACTGAGCCAGAGGTATTTTGGCTGGGCAGATATAACTGCAGCTTCCGCATTCAATACATTCCATGCCGTTCCACTTCTCAAATCCCGCCATATCCCCATGGCCCGCCATCTTCGCCAGCCTGGTAGGGATAATCTGTTCTGGGCAGGCAGACACGCAGCGTCCGCAGTTAATGCATGCCGTTGTCTCACTGGCCGCCACGTCATCTTTGGCCAGGCAGAGCAGAGAAGATGAGGTCTTTGTGGTCGGAATATCCAGCCCAAACATAGAAAATCCCATCATCGGGCCGCCGGAAATAATTTTCTCAGGCTGTACCTTGAATCCTCCTGCCGCTTCCAGCACTTCCCCGTAGCTCATGCCTAAGCAGATATCAAAATTCCCCGGCTCTGCCACCGCATCCCCGGTTACCGTAAAAATCCGGTTCATGACAGGCTTTCCTAATTTTACCGCTTTGTAAATAGAAATCAATGTTTCCACATTATCTACAATACATCCTGCATCTGCTGGAAGCATGGTAGAATTGATTTCCCGGTGGGTGGTTGCGTAAATCAGCTGGCGCTCTCCGCCTTGTGGATATTTTGTCTTTAACGGACATACCTCCATCCGCGGTTCATTTTTGGTCAGCTCCTGCATTTTTGCAATACAATCTGGTTTATTATCCTCAATGCCGAACAATCCCTTTGCATGGTCAAACAACTGCAGGACGATGCGCATTCCTTCCACCAGCTCCTGGGGATTTTCCAGCATGCGGCGATAATCTGCAGTCAGATAAGGCTCGCATTCTGCACAGTTGGCAATAATATACTCAATCTTATCCGGCTCCTTGGGGGATAATTTCACATGGGTCGGAAATCCGGCTCCGCCCATCCCTACAACGCCCGCTTCTTTTACCTTTCCAATAATTTCCTCTTTGGAAAGCGCCGTCACATCTTCGACTGCAGAATACTCTACTTCCTTCATCTCTCCGTCATTTTCAATAATGATGGAATTCACCATATCCCCTACTGCCCCTCTGCGCGGCTGGATTGCCTTTACCTTGCCAGATACAGAAGAGTAAACCGGTGCAGATACAAAGCCGCCGGCTTCTGCAATTTTCTGTCCACGCAGCACGGTATCACCAACAGCTACCACCGGGCTTGCCGGCGCCCCAATATGCTGTGAAACTGGAAATACCAGTTCATCTTTGGGCAATAGCTCGCGTATTGGCTTATCCTTGGAAAATTCTTTTCCATCATGCGGATGGACACCGCCCTTAAATGTCATAAGACCCATTTTTCGTGCCCCACTTTCTTTAAAAATATTTTTAAGGAACTATACAGGTTCTCCCTGCACAGTCCCTAAGCACAGCCGCCTGGACTTTTGCTGCAGGCTGCTGTCCATGTTAAATGATATATTTTATGCCTCATGATAAATCATAAGTCAGCAATTTTGATTATAGCACATTTCATGCCACACTAGAACCTCTTTTTTCGATAAATTTGTACTTTTTTCAGCACAATGGAAAATATCCTTGCTTATGACGCAGCGTAATGATTTGCAATATTTCACAGGAGGTGGACATTATGGAAGAACACAGAGCACTCCCCATCCGCAGAAAGCAGAGGCGGACCCAGGCTTTATACGGATAAAGATTTATTTGCGCTTCATCAAATTATATCCTTTTTCATATATTCCATCTGCTGATAATATGCCGGGATATACAGTTCGGACAATGCCCTGTTATCATATTCTTTTATTGTCATTAATTTTTGCCTTACATTTTCATCTGCCTGCAGATAATCAGAAAATGCTTGCTTGTTCTTTCCCATATCATGGAATAGGCCGCACAGCGACATAAGCTGTGGCGCCCCGCACTTTTTTCCTTTCTCACTGCATAAAAATACTGCCTTTTGGGTATGTTCAACTTAACATGGATCTCATTGCCGTCATCAAGAAATTTTTTCAATTCTCCATACTATTTGAAAATTCAAGAAATTTATCATATAATAGCGACAGACATTCGATAGATTTACAGAACGGAGGGCCACAAATGAAAACCTGGCAGACAACATTCACTCCCGCAGCTGGGAATCCCTATATAAAAGAATACTTCACCCCAGCCACAATTTTTTTCGACATTGAAACCACAGGCTTTTCCGCTGCCCAAAGCCAAGTATACATGATTGGATACGCCTGCAGAACAGCGGATAAGATTTGCGCCACCCAATTATTTGCAGAAAACCTTTCGGAAGAACCTGAACTAATCTCTGCTTTCCTGAATGCTTTATCCTCCTGCGATACCTTGATTTCCTTTAACGGGACAGGCTTCGATGTGCCTTTCTTAAAGAGCCGCTGCGCCCATCATAAGATGCCGGAACATCTAGATTCCTTCCGTCATCTTGATATTTACAAGCAGCTCTCCAAATATAAAACCATCCTGAACCTGCCCAGCCTAAAACAGAAAACACTGGAAGAATTTCTTGGAATTCCACGGGACGATGCATATTCCGGCGGCGATTTGATTCCCATCTACCAGGAATATACAAAGAA
Organism: uncultured Lachnospiraceae bacterium; assembly: GCA_947384285.1. Taxonomy (GTDB): domain Bacteria; phylum Bacillota; class Clostridia; order Lachnospirales; family Lachnospiraceae; genus Petralouisia. The sequence continues at coordinate 59,182 of CANDGI010000008.1, read as the reverse complement.
CCCTTCGGAAGAAGCCTGTGCCCTTCTGAAGCTTCATAACCTTGAAGATATCACTGGAATGCCCGCTCTGCTTCCTCTCCTTGCCTATCCCTGTCTTTTTGAAGGAAATTTTCAGGTTGCATCCTGGGAAAAGCACAGCTGGGAAACCTATGAGAGCGCAGTGGGCCAGGAATTGATTTTGACACTGGATTTGAAGCTGCCCCTGCCAAAGCATTTTTCCTATACCGCAGGGGAAATTTATGCCGCTGGATCCCAATGCCAGGCAAAACTGCGCATCCCCCTCTATGACGGAGAATTAAAATATTTCTATCCAAATTACAAAGACTACTATTACCTTCCCACAGAAGATATGGCAATCCACAAAAGCGTCGCATCCTATGTGGACAAAAATTTTCGCATCCAGGCAGCTGCCGCCACCTGCTATGTGAGAAAGTCTGGCTGCTTCCTTCCCCAATACCAGGAATTATTTTCCCCTGGCTTAAAACAGGGATATCAGGATAAAACCTCATATTTTGAACTAACAGAAGCCTTTACAAGCTCCAAAGAAAATCTGAAAAAATATGCTATGCATTTGCTGGAGTGCGCTTTCCATAAATAGAAAAAATGCAGGCGCTCCTTTTTCACACAGACATGACGCACAGCATTTCCCATATCAATTTTCATTTCCCGGCAGTCCCCTGTCTTACCTTATCAAAAAGACCGTACACTGCTGTACGGTCTTTTTGATAAGATGTAAACATCCGTCCTAAATCCTCATAGCTTCTGGAAAAAGAAGGACTGTTTTCTCTGATAATTCAGTTCCCTGTAATTCATAATCTGTTCTGTACTGCCAATAAAGAGGATTCCGTCTTTGGCCAATGCGGCATTAAACTTCTTGTAAATCTCCTCCTTGGCATCCTCTGTAAAGTAAATCAGCACATTCCTGCATACAATCAAATGGCACCCTGTAGGATAAGGGTCTTTCAGTAGGTTATGTTCCTTAAATTCCACCTGGCGTTTGATTTCATCCGCTATCTTGTAAGAATTGCCTACCTTGGTAAAATATTTCTTCTTAAATTCCGGCGGAACGGCGGCAATACTCTTCTCATTATAAAGACCCATCCTTGCCTTATCAAGCACCTGCTTATCAATATCCGTGGCGGTAATCTTAATCTGATTAATCGGAATATGCTTTGACAAAGCCATTACCAAAGAATAAGGTTCATCTCCTGTAGAGCAGGCTGCACTCCAGATTTTTAACCCCTTCCCAAACCGCTGAATCAATGCCGGGAACACTTCTTTGTCCAAAATCGTCCATTGTTCTGCATTCCGGTAAAATTCCGATACGTTAATTGTCAGGAAATTTACAAATTGTTCAAACTTCTCTGCGTCCTTTTTAATCAACGCCACATAATCTTTGTAGCTTTTGATATTGTTCTTGGATATCAGCGTCTCTATCCTGCGCTTCATCTGTTTTTCTTTGTAAGCATTCAGATCAATCTTGGTCAATGTAAAAATATCTTTTTTGAAATCCTCATATCCTACCATGCTAACTTCCCCTATTCTTCTACAGATTCTTCTGCATCCTCCTGCACTTCTTCTGCCGGATTCAGCAGAGCCTTGATACTCAAGCTGATTTTCTTGTCTTCTTCATTGAAATCTACAATCTTAGCCTCGATTTCCTGTCCGATGTTCAGTACATCTGCCGGCTTTTCCACATGTTCCCTGGAAATCTGGGAAACGTGCAGCAGTGCATCCACGCCAGGAGCAAGCTCTACGAATGCGCCGAAATCTGTCATCCTTGCAACTACGCCTGTGACAATATTGCCCGCTGCGTATTTGGAAGCTGCATCCTTCCAAGGATTCTCATCTTCAAATTTCATGCTCAGCGCAATCTTGTTTTCCTTAATATCCTTAATAAATACTTTTACTACTTCGCCTACTTTAAATACCTTCCGGGGGTTCTCCACTCTTCCCCAGGACATTTCAGAAATGTGAAGCAGCCCGTCTGCGCCGCCCAAATCAATGAATGCGCCGAAATCTGTTACGTTCTTAACGGTTCCTTCCAGAACATCCCCTACGTTGATTCTCTCAAACAGAGCCTTCTGCAATTCTGCTTTTTTAGCCAATAGCAGCTGTTTTCTGTCCCCAATGATTCTTCTTCTGCGGGGATTGAATTCTGTAATTACGAATTCAATATCCTGATCCTTGTATTTGCCCAAATCCTTTTCATATGTATCGGATACCAGGCTGGCAGGAATAAAAATCCTTGCCTCATCAATCACTACGCCAAGGCCGCCGTCCAATACCTGTGCTACCTTTGCAGTAAGCACCTCCTGGGTATTAAATGCCTCTTCCAGGCGCTTGCTTCCCTTTTCTGCTGCAAGACGCTTATAAGTCAGCATCACCTGGCCTTCGCCGTCATTTACTTTCAGAACCTTTGCCTCCATGGTGTCTCCCACGGATATCATAGTAGTCAGGTCAACGTTCGGTTCGTTTGTATATTCATTCCGGGTAATAATTCCATCGGATTTGTAACCAATATTTAAGATGATCTCGTCTGGTTTCACATCAATAACGGTTCCTTCGACTACCTCTCCATTCCTTATTGTTTTAAATGATTCTTCCAACATTTGTTCAAAACTCATTTCTGACATTTTTTTGAACCTCCTCAATAATTTTGTTTGGGGTAGAAGCCCCTGCGGTAATACCTACGCTATTAATGGACCATAATTTAGAGAAATCCAAATCTTCAAGTGTCTGTATATAGCAAGTATTTTCACATTCTTTTTTACATATTTCAAATAACTTCTGCGTATTGGAACTGGTCTTTCCTCCAATCACAATCATAGCATCCACCTGGCTGGCAATTTTCTTAGCTTCCGCCTGCCGTTTCTGGGTTGCATCGCAAATCGTATTTAAAACAATTATATCATAACCTTTTTTTTCAATAATTTCAACTAGTTCTTTAAATTTCTTGTTGTTAAATGTCGTCTGAGATACAATACATACCCTTTTTTCCCCTTCAATGGAAAAATTTTCCGCCTCTTTCTCTGTAGAAATCACTGTAGTTTCCTCTTTGTTATAGCTCCAGCCCTGAATTCCTTCCACTTCCGGGTGGCTGCTGTTGCCGATAATTACCACATGATAACCTTCCCGGCTGTACTGTTCCACAATCCGATGTATTTTCAGCACAAAAGGGCAGGTTGCATCCACATAAGCAATTCCTTTTTTCTGCAGCAGTTCGTAAACCTCTCTGCCTACCCCATGGGACCGTATCACCAGGGTTCCGTCTTTGCAGTTTTCCAGCTCATCCGGCGTTCCCACTACATGGACGCCCCTCTTTTCCAAATCCTCTACCACTTCCTCATTGTGTATAATCGGGCCATAGGTGTAGATGTTCCCCTTCTTCTGCCCTGCCTGCTCATAAACCGTATCTACCGCACGTTTTACTCCAAAGCAAAACCCAGCGCTTTCTGCCAAAATCACTTCCATTTTCCAGGTTCCTTTCCTGATTTCTGCTACGGCTAAAGCGAATTTTTTATCTTAAAATATGGACAAAAATGCAGGATTGTCCGCTCTAGCCTTCTTTGGCCGCCAATGGCCGCCTGAATTATCCCGCCATTTTTGTTCTGTTTACAAGTGCCAAGATTTTTTCCACCACTTCCTCAATCGTAAGAAAGGAACTGTCAATCAGAACTGCATCCTCTGCCTGCCTTAACGGAGAAATCTCCCGGTTCATATCCTGCTCATCCCGTTTTCGGATATCTTCGCAGATTTTCTCCAGCTGGCAGTCCTGGCCTTTTGCCTGCAGTTCCAGAAACCTGCGCTTTCCTCTGGTCTCCACGCTGGCAGTCAGATACACCTTCACCTGGGCTTCTGGCAGCACACAGGTGCCAATGTCCCGTCCATCCATAATCAAGTCTGTGGTATGAGCCAGCTCCCTCTGAAGCTGGGTAAGTTTTTCTCTCACCTTTCCATAAATGCTGGTACGGGACGCCATGGTTCCCACTTCTTCTGTTCGTATCCATCCATTTACATTCTCGCCGTTTAAATATACCTGCTGCTCTCCATGTTCATTGGAAAGGGTGACGTTTATCCTGTCACAGGCCTGGCTGATTGCCGCTTCATCCTCCGCCCCGATGCCTTGCCGCAGGAAAAATAGCGCCATTGCCCGGTACATGGCTCCCGTATCTACATAAATATATGATAACTCTTTTGCCACTTTTTTGGCAATAGTACTTTTGCCTGCACCGGCAGGCCCATCAATTGCTATGTTAAATGCCATTTCTTTTCTCCATTCTGACGTTTTTATATTGGAATACGGAGGTTAAGGCAGGATAGCCCTTTGCCACGCAAATCGGGCAATGTTTTGGCAAACGAACTGCTAACTCCGGCTAAGGAAGCCAGGAAAGTTTCTGCCGTTGTCATTGTACGCTGCTCCCTGCAAGATAGCCGGTGGACCAGGCAATCTGCAGGTTGAATCCTCCGGTCAGCGCATCCAGATCTAAGACCTCTCCTGCAAAATATAAGCCTTTTACCAGTTTGGATTCCATGGTGGAAGGATTAATCTCTTTTAATGCAACGCCTCCTCTGGTAATAATTGCCTCGTTGAAATCCCGGAATCCGGTTAATGCCACTGGAAAAGCCTTGATTAATTCTGCAAAATTCTGACGTTCTTCCTTGGTGATTTCGTTTATCTTTTTCTCTGGAGGAATGCCGCTTAAAGACACGATTACTGGAAGCAGTTTCCCAGGAAACAGCTTCTGCACTCCGTTTTTAAATTGACGGTTCCTATTTTCTTCAAAATCCCGTAGAATCCGCTTGTCCAATTGTTCCAATGTAAGGGCAGGCTTTAAATCAATTTCCATGGACAGGGGCATCTTCTCCGCATAATCATTCACCATGCTGCTGGCGCTTAACATCAGAGGACCGCTTACTCCAAAGTGGGTAAACAGCATTTCTCCAAATTCTTCATATAGAACCTTCTTCTCTTTCCGAATGCGCACGGTGACATTCCGCAGCGAAAGTCCCTGCAATTCCTTCACCCAGGGTTCTGCCGTCTCAAAAGGAACCAGGGAAGGCCTAAGCTTTGTGACGCTATGGCCTACCTGCCTGGCAAACTGGTAGCCGTCTCCGGTGGAACCAGTGGAAGCATAAGAACAGCCTCCCGTGGCGACAATCACCGCATCCGCTGATATTACCGCTCCACCTGACAGGCGCACGCCTGTAATCTGGCCGCCTTGGCCTGTCAATAGTTCCTGCACCTGGGTGTGAAGGCTTACCTCCACGCCTGCTTTTTGCAAGGCCGTCTGCAAGGTCCGTATCACATCAGAAGAATGATCTGATTCTGGAAATATCCTGCCGCCCCGCTCCGTCTTGGTGGGAAGCCCATGGGATTCAAAAAAATCTATGGTCTGTCCATTGCTGAAGCTATAAAACGCGCTATACAAGAATTTGCTGCCCCGAAGCACATTTCGAAACAAGTCTTCTATCTCACAGTCATTGGTCAGATTACATCTGCCTTTTCCAGTAATGTAGATTTTTTTTCCTAATTTTTCATTTTTTTCCAGCAGCAGGACCTTATGCCCTCTGGCTCCTGCCTGGACAGCCGCCATCATCCCTGCTGCCCCGCCGCCGATTACAATTACTTTGCCCATATACTTATCTTTCCATATTTCATCACTATTATTTCATATCTGAGATATAGTTTATCTCATCGTTGCCGTTTACCTGATATTCCTCCCAGACCTGCTCCAACATTTCCAGGGTCTGAACCACTTCCCCCTGCTTCTTCATGCAAACTGCTAAAAGCAGCGCATTGATTACGCTTAAGGGCGCTGTCAAGGAGTCTAAAACAGAAGACATATCGCTTTTGGCAATCAGGTTACAGGAAGAATACAGGTTCATGGGAGAATGCACGCTGTCTGTCAGGGTAATTACCCTTGCGCTGCGGTTATTGGCCAGCTCCATAGCCTTCAAGGTACGTATGGAATATCTTGGAAAACTAATGCCAATCATGACATCCTCCTTCCCGATACGCACCATCTGTTCCAGCAATTCACTGGAACTGCTGGTGTGGAGCAGGCGCACGTCATCAAACATCATATTCAGGTAAAAAGCCAGAAATTCCGCCAAAGACCCACAGCTTCTGATCCCCAGTACATAAATGCGCCTGGCATCCAAAATCATGTCCACCGCCAAATCAAAGGCATGGGCATCAATATTTTCCAGTGTATTCTTAATCCGCTCCATATCGGATTTCAGCACCGTTTCCAGGATTTCAGACTGGCTGATGCGCCCATACACATCTTCCATCCGGTGAACCGCATGCAGTTTGCTCTGCACCAGTTCTCCCATGGCCCGCTGGAATTCCGGGTATCCTTTGTATCCTAGCTGTGATGCAAACCGGACAACGGTAGATTCACTGACTCCTACTGCCTGTCCCAATCTGGAAGCAGTCAAAAATGCCGCCTGATCATAATTATCTGTAATGTAAGCAGCAAGAAGCTTTTGTCCCTTACTTAAGCTTTTGTATCGTTCATTAATCCGGTTCAATAACCCACCTGCGCCGCCCATTTTCTCTTCCCCAATTTCATTTTTCTTTTAAAAATCCCTCCTGTGGATGCCATCAACACCAACAGGAGGAATTCTATCATGATTTTTCTTTATGCTGCCGCAATCTGTGTCATTCTATACTGGGTATGCGCCGTTTTTGGTGTCTGCAACAGCTGCATCCACCTTGGTCTGCTGTGCTTCCCTGTATTTGAAAAATTCCGTTGCAACCTGTGGGAATAATGCATAAGAAAGCACATCCTCATCCTGCTGCTTCCACTGCTTCATCTCCTCTTCAATCTTATGAAGCTCAGGCTCCAGCAAATCTGCATAACGGCAGGTAATAGCATTTTTCTTGTCCTCGCCCAATACCTTGTCGACGATTTCCGGGTTGAAGGGCTTTACGGTCTGGCCGTATTTTCCAAGCAATACATCTTTGGTTTCCTTGGTAGCCACTTTGTAACGCTCGCCCATCAATACATTGAATACTGCCTGTGTTCCCACAATCTGGGAAGAAGGCGTAACCAATGGGGGCTCGCCCAGGTCTTTTCTCACCCTTGGAATCTCCTCTAACACTTCCATATATTTGTCTTCTGCATTCTGTTCCTTCAGCTGTGATACCATGTTGCTGAGCATACCGCCTGGCACCTGGTAAAGCAAGGTCTGGATATCCACACCCAGCACCTTTGGGTTCATCAGTCCGCTCTTTAATGCTTCCTCCCGGATTGGGCGGAAATAATCTGCGATTTCTTTTAACAGCATCTGGTCAAAGCCCGGATCCATTTTCGTTCCCTTAAATGCCTCCGCCATAACCTCGGTTGCTGGCTGGCTGGTGCCCAGCGCAAGAGGTGACATTGCGGTATCGATAATATCGCACCCTGCCTCCACTGCCTTTAAGTAAGTCATGGACGCAACGCCGGAGGTATAGTGGGTGTGGAGCTCAATAGGAAGGCTGGTAGCTGCTTTCAGTGATTTCACCAGCTCTTCTGCCTTATATGGCGTCAAAAGCCCCGCCATATCCTTGATACAGATAGAATTTGCGCCCATCTCCTCAATCTTTTTCGCCATTTCCGTCCAATATTCCAAGGTGTAGGCGTCGCCCAGCGTATAGGAAAGGGCAACCTGCGCATGGCCTTTTTCCTTATTGGTAGCAGTTACCGCTGTCTGCAGATTCCTCAAATCGTTGAGACAGTCAAAAATACGGATAATATCAATTCCGTTTGCAATGGATTTCTGCACAAAATATTCTACCACATCATCCGCATAGGGACGGTAGCCAAGAATATTCTGACCGCGGAACAGCATCTGCAGTTTTGTCTTCTTAAAACCTGCTTTTAATTTTCTAAGACGCTCCCAGGGATCTTCTTTTAAGAAACGCAGGGACGCGTCAAAGGTAGCTCCACCCCAGCACTCTACTGCGTGATAACCTACCTGGTCCATTTTATCGATAATCGGCAGCATCTGTTCTGTTGTCATACGGGTGGCAATCAGAGACTGATGTGCATCACGTAATACGGTTTCTGTAATCTTAACCGGTTTTTTATTCTGAGCCATGATTTATTCCTCTCATTCTGCCGTCTTTCGGCCTCTTACATTCTGTTATCCAATGCTCCAAATCTCATGGAGCTGCAAAATGCAACTGTTCCAGTCCATTCTGAATCATTGTCCGAATCTTAGGAACTGTGCATAACTAACCTGTACAGATGACACAGGTTATTCCTATATACCAAAGATTGCCATAAATACTCCGGCTGCTACTGCTGTACCGATAACTCCGGCAACATTGGGACCCATTGCATGCATCAACAGGAAGTTGGTAGGATCTTCCTCTGCACCTACCTTCTGGGATACACGGGCTGCCATAGGTACTGCGGACACTCCGGCAGAACCAATAAGCGGATTGATTTTACCGCCAGTAATCTTACACAAAGCTTTTCCAAAGAGAACTCCTGCTGCGGTACCAAACATAAATGCAATCAGGCCAAGAGCTACAATCTTTAGTGTAGTGATATTCAAAAATGCTTCTGCGCTGGTAGTTGCCCCTACCGAGGTTCCCAGCAGAATAACTACGATATACATCATCGCATTGGATGCTGTCTCTGATAACTGGCGAACCACGCCGGACTCACGGAACAAGTTTCCTAACATCAGCATACCTACCAAAGGAGCTGTGGTAGGAAGGATAATACATACCACTGCAGTAACAACAATCGGGAATAAAATCTTCTCCAGCTTGGATACCGGCCTTAAGTTCTGCATCTTAATGGCGCGTTCCTCTTTTGTGGTAAATAATTTCATAATCGGCGGCTGGATAATGGGCACTAAAGCCATATAGGAATATGCCGCCACAGCAATGGGTCCCATAAGCCCTGTCTGCCCCAGCTTCCCTGCAAGGAAAATAGAAGTCGGGCCGTCTGCCCCTCCGATAATGGATACAGCAGCTGCTGCCTTATCATTGAACCCTAACAGAATCGCCATGAAATATGCGCCAAAAATACCGAACTGGGCTGCGGCGCCAAGCAAAAAGCTGATTGGATTCGCAATCAAAGGACCAAAGTCTGTCATAGCCCCTACCCCCATAAAAATCAAAGAGGGAAGGATAGACCATTCATCCAGTGAATAGAAATAATAAAGTAAACCACCTACGCCATTGCTGGTCTCTTCCGGCGAAGCAATTATGTCCGGATAAATATTTACCAGTAACATACCAAACGCAATCGGAACCAGCAGCAGAGGCTCAAATCCTTTCTTAATTGCAAGGAAAAGAAACACAAACGCCACCAGAATCATGACATAATTTCCCCAGGTCAAGCTAAAGAATGCAGTCTGGTGCAGGAGGTTTGATAAAGTTTCTCCTACGTAACTCATATTTTACCTCCAAATTAATTAGTTGTTTAAAGTTGCCAACAATGCGCCTGCTTCTACAGCCTGTCCAACAGCCACATCAATGGTTGCCACTGTTCCGTCTTCCGGTGCAACAACAGGCGTCTCCATCTTCATAACTTCCAATACCAGAACGGTATCGCCGCGCTTTAACGCATCTCCTGGCTTGCTGTCAATGCTGAATACCTTTCCTGCTGCGCCCGCCTCAATCTTAACATTTCCTGCGCCGCCTGCTGCTTGCGCGGGAGCTGCTGGAGCTGCCGGGGCTGCCACAGGAGCTGCTGCCTTTCTGGGAGCCGCTGCTGGAGCTGCTGCGCCTGCCCCGTTTTCTTCTACAGTAACATCATAAACGTTTCCATTAACAGTAATTGTATAACTTTTCATTTTCGCTTCCTCCTGAATTTACAATTAAAATCTTCTTTTGATGGAACGTACTACAAAATCGTCTGTAGAAGTTCCGGTAGACGCTGCGATTGCCGCTGCAATCACTGCTGCCAGTTCCAAATCATCCTGCTGCGAAATTGCCTCTTCCACTGCCGGCGGAACCAAAGCTGCCGGCTCTTTCGCTGCCGGGGCTTTCTTTTGTTCGATTGCCTTATTCTCAAAACGGGAAAGGAATTTAAAACAGCTGATAATCAAGCTGATTAAAATCAATACTGCGAACACTACACCCATTCCCATCAGGGTATTCAATGCTGCATTTGTCATTTTCTCCCCAAGGGTCTGCACCTGGTCTACGGTAATGTCCTCCAACTGCATATTGTGGTATGTGTACACATACGTCAAAATAACCGGACGGTTTTCATAAATAATCTCCTGTTCGCAGGTTAAAGTCTTGCCGGATTTTGTAACGGTAAACTCACCTAATTCCTTGTATTCTCCAACGCCTTCCTGCGCTTCCTCCCAACGGCTGACCAAATGCTCCAGCATCTCATCTCCAGAAGCCATATATGCTGCTTTCTCTGATTCTGACATAGCCTGCAAAGTACTTACCGTATTCTCACAGGCGCCTTTCAGCTGATCATAGGTGAAGCCATTGTAATCAACCTTGGTGGGATCTTCTCCACATGCTGTCAATCCAAGCACGATCAGGCACATACTCAGAATCAGCAATATCTTTTTCTTCATAAACTTCACCTTCCTACTTTGCCACATGTTTTCTCACCGGTTCGCCTGTTCCTTTGGTATAGAGCATTTCAAATGCTGCCACAGCGTATTTCCTGGTATCATCTGGCGCAATAATCAGGTCAACCTGTCCGCGCCTTGCTGCTGTCTCTACGGAAGACTGCAATGCTTCGTATGCTTTCTTCTTCTCTGCAATGACATCTGCAGGTTTTCCGTCATACATAATCTTCACTGCCAGGCCGGCATCCATCATGCCTACCTTGCTTCCTTCCCAGGCATACACAAGATCTGCTCCGATGGATTTGCTGTTCATCATGACATATGCGCTGCCGTATGCGTTGCCGATAATAATATTTACCTTAGGAACCGTTGCCCCTGCAAATGCCGCCGTCATCCTTGCCATTGCCTTTGCAAGGTTCCGCTCAGAACACTCGGCTGCTGCAAATCCCTCCACATTTGTCAAGGAAAGCACCGGAATGTCAAATGCATCGCAGAAATTGATAAATTCTGCCGCTTTATTGCATCCTCTTACCGTCAAAGCCTTGTCGAAGCTCTCTGCTTTCTCGCCGTTTTCATCATAAACGGCGGAAGCATTTGCCACAGCGCCGATGGTTCTTCCATTTAATTTGATAAATCCTGTTACCATATTCCTTGCATAATTCTTCTTTGTCTCAAAAAATGCATTGCTGTCTGAAATATGGGTCAATATCAGACGGGTATCTTCCCTGCATCCAGAAAGGTTCTCACATACACGGTTCAAATCATCCGTGCACTCCTCTTCCCGTCCGCATTCTGCATTATTGCCAGGCAAAGTGCATACCAGTTCACGGATTGCTGAGAAAATCTCCTGGGCAGTCCCCGCACCGTCAATGCTTCCATTGTTGCTTTCCTGGTACTCTGCACATGCCGTATCGCATTTGGATACGTGATTGCCTTTAATTGCATTTGGGGAATTTACAAAAACCCTTCCCTTCTCTTTTTCTACAAAGGCAAAATCACTTAATGCCGGAATCACAGAGAGTCCGCCGCCGCAATTGCCGAAAACTGCAGAAATCTGCGGTACTACGCCGCTGGCTGCTGCCTGGGCTGCATAAATCTCACCAAACCCATTCAATGCATCAACGGATTCCTGAAGGCGCATTCCCCCACAGTCAATCAATCCAATCACAGGCGCACCCATCTTTACTGCCATTTTATAAATTGCAGTAACCTTTTTACTGTGCATTTCACCGATGGTTCCATTTAGCACGGAAGCATCCTGGCTGTACACATACACCAGATTGCCATCAATCAAGCCATATCCTGTGATGACCCCATCCGATGGAGTGTCAGACTGACTTAAGTCAAAATCTGTGTTTCTTGCAGTTACCAGAGAACCGATTTCCATAAAGCTCTGCTCGTCAAGAAGACTGGAAATTCTCTGTCTTGCTGAGTTGGTAGAATTACTCATTACTTAAACCTCCATAATGTATTTTATAATTTTACAAAATTCTCTTCCGATTGTAATTGTATCCCTTTTGACGGAAATTTTCAATAGCTATTTCCAGAAATTTGTTAAAAATTTCACCAATCCATCATCTGGAGCCGTTCCTAATGGTATCTTTTCACTTCTTTTCCTTATCCTTCCTGAAAATTCAGTTCTTTTTCCATAAAAAACAGCTTTAAAAGATACTCTTTATACCAGGAAGGCTTAAGCTCCTTTGCAGATTTAGCGGCATATACCGGAACCTGGGCAATCTGCCGCTCTCCCAGATAGTATGTTACTTTCCCAAGCTGCTGCCCCTTTTTGACGGGAGCCTGCACACGCTCCGGGATTTCATAGATGGTCCGCACCTCCTCATCCGTCCGTTTCAATACCCGGATTTTTTCTTCTTTTATATTCAGGGGAATCGTTACCTCCTGGTAAAGCCTTCCATTTTCCGGCTCTGCCTGATCCACCTTTACCGGGGCGAACTCCCGGTCATATTCGTACACATCCTCGCAATGGTAATTTTCCAAGCCGTAATTCATCAAGGCTTTGGTATCCGACCATTTATATGTTTTGTTGTTGGGCCATCCGCAGGCTAAAAGGGCTACGATAAAGGTGCGGTCGTCCCTGCGCAGCGCTCCCACATAGCAGTATCCTGCATTTCCGGTAAATCCTGTCTTCCCAGACAGCGCCCCCTCCATCATCTGCAGAAATGCATTGTGGTTATTGCAGCTATAATGTTTTGTCCCTGCCAGATTGGTAAACTGGCAGCTGGGCGTCTGGGTGATATCCAGGAATGTCTCATTCTGGATGCAGTAGCTCATGATTTTCGCTAAATCCTCCGCTGTGGTTCCGTGCACCCCTCTCTCGTCGCTTTTATCCAGCCCGTTTGGGGTAATGAAATAGGTATCCTTGCAGCCAAGTTCTTTGGCTTTCTGGTTCATTTTTTCTGCAAACCCTTCCACCGTTCCGCCGATGTGTTCTGCAATTGCTACTGCGGAATCATTGTGGGATTCCAGCATCAGGGAATATAACAAGTCTTTTAACCGGAAGGTGTCGTCCGTGCTCATTCCCAAGCGCACCTGGGGCATGGAAGAGGCATAACTGCTGACCTTTACCTCGTCCTCTAAATTTCCTTCTTCCAAAGCGAGGATACAGGTCATAATTTTGGTGGTGCTGGCATTGGGCATATGTTCATATCCGTTCTTTTCGTAGAGCACCCTGCCGCTGGCTGCATCCATCAGGACTGCCGACTTGGCATACAGGCTGAAATCCGCAGAGCCAGAATCCATGGCTGCCGTCTGCTGCACAGTTTCCTGTTCTGGCTGGCTTTCCTGGGCTTTGGCTTCCTCCTGTCCAGCAGGCGTCTCCTGCGCTTGAGCCGTCTGCTGCTCTGATTGGTTTTCCTGCGCCTGGTCTGTTTCCAGCCTGGCCGGTATCTCTTGCGCTTTGGCTGTCTCCTGTCTGGCTGGCATCTCCTGCGCCTGCACTGTCTCGTTAAAAATTCCTGCTATTCCCTGGCTCTGGCATTTTAGGCTGAATTCTGCCGCTAATAGCAAGGAAATCCACAGGATTGCGGCATATTTCTTTCTTTTTTCTTTTTTTGACATAACTTTTCTTGAGGAAATCCCTGATTTTTTCTGGCTGCTAAATTTCTTCATATTTTACATTCTTTCATATTTCCAGCTGTATTTTCCTCTATTATATGAAAAAAATATCAGATATAGACTTCCTTCCCGGATATCTATATCTGATCGGCATACAAACAATTTTTCTTCGTCTCTCAAATGCTTGCTATATGGTTCTCTTATCAAGAAAATTCTTCTTTTTACAAAATCTGAATAAAAAATGAGACTGTCGGGAAACGATAGATCATCCTCAACATATGCTATGATACTTTCAGCGGCACAGCTATATATTGTGATTAATTACATTTCCCGACAGCCTCTTCACCTTAGCGGAATTTCTCAGCCTGCTCTTGGATTAATTCCTCATCTGCAAAATAATTAATTTTCATGGAATCACGTACTTCCTCCAACGTCTTGGCCGCTGTCTTTTCTGCTTCTTCACTTCCCTTTTTCAATACTTCATAAATATATGGGATATCCTTCTGAAGCTCCTTCCTGCGGTTACGAATCGGCTCTAACGCTTCCTGGAGCACATTGTTTAAGAATTTCTTTACCTTCACATCTCCAAGCCCGCCTCGCTGGTAATGGGCTTTCAGCTCATCCAGGTTCGCATAATCCGGCAGATACCGTCCAAAATGCTCGTCCTTGCAGAAAGCGTCCAGATAGGTGAATACGGTATTTCCTTCTAAGGAGCCTGGGTCTTCCACCCGAAGATGATTGGGGTCTGTAAACATACTCATGACTTTTTTCTTAATCTCATCCGGCTCCTCGGACAAATAGATGCAGTTTCCCAGGGACTTGCTCATTTTCGCTTTTCCGTCTGTGCCTGGAAGCCGCATACATGCCTGGTTCTCCGGCAGCAATACCTGGGGTTCTACCAGGGTTTCCCCATAGACGGCATTGAACTTATGCACAATCTCCCTGGTCTGCTCGATCATAGGCAGCTGGTCTTCCCCTACCGGAACTGTTGTAGCTTTGAATGCAGTGATGTCCGCTGCCTGGCTGATGGGATAGGTGAAAAATCCTACCGGGATGCTTGCTTCAAAATTGCGCATCTGAATCTCAGCTTTGACCGTAGGGTTCCGCTGCAGCCTGGATACGGTTACCAGATTCATATAGTAAAAGGACAGCTCACATAACTGCGGTATCTGGGACTGGATAAATAATGTGGATTTCTCCGGGTCAAGTCCGCAGGCCATATAATCCAATGCAACTTCTACCACGTTCTGACGCACTTTTTCCGGGTTATCTGCATTATCCGTCAACGCCTGTGCATCTGCTATCATGATAAATACTTTGTCGTATTCCCCGGAATTCTGCAATTCCACCCTGCGGCGCAGGGAACCTGCATAGTGGCCCACATGGAGCTTTCCGGTGGGCCTGTCGCCTGTTAAAATAATTTTGCTCATAATTAATATTCCTCGCTGTTTTTATCATTATCTACATAATAACTATACTTTTCTTTTCTGTCAACAAGCTTTGGTGTGAACTTTTTTATGATCTTTATCTTTGGATGTGGACGGAAAGATAAGTTGTTCGGTGTAATGCTGCTGTCTACTTTATCTTTAAAGTTTTTGCGTTGCTGTAGCTTCCGCAGGATTTGCTTCGGCCGGATTTTTTGTAGGCGCGGATGCGGAAACTGTAACTCTTCCCTTTTTTGAGGGCTGACTTTGTTAAGGTGATTGTTTTTCCTTTGGTGATGGTCTTGATTTTCTTATAGGCGCCTTTTCCTGTCCGCATGAAAACTTCGTAGCCATCGGCTCCTGGGGTTCTCTTCCAGGTGATTTTGGCTTTGGATGTTCCTTTTTTCTTTACGGAGACAAGCTTTGCCTTGGCTGGCGCTGTGGCTGCTTTTATTGTAGCGCTTTCAGAAGCGTATGCTTTTTTTCCATTGCTTTCTATATAAGAGGTTACTTTTACTGTGTATACTGCTGCGGTTTTAAGTTTTTTGCACGTATAGGAAGTGGTTTTCGTGTCTGTTGTGAAAACTGCAGCATTTCCTTTGTAGAGCGCCAAGCGGTATTTGGCTCCTTTTACAGGCTTCCAGGAAAATTTCAGGGAATTGGCGGCTGCTTTGCTTACCTTTAAACCAGAAACTTTTGCAGGCTTTCTGGGTGTGCTTGGATTGTTCGGTTTTTGGCTGCTGCTGTTATTGGTATTTTCATCCTCTTCTGTGCTTCCGTTTGTATTATCACTTCCTCCGGTGCCTTCATCTGTGCCATTGCTTCCGTCTGTGTTACTGCTTCCTCCTCCGCTTTCTCCGCCGTTTCCTGATTCCAGCATAGGAAGTTCTTCGTCATAAGTATAGCCGCATAAGCTGCAGGTATATGTCTTTAACCCCTTTTCCGTTTTCGTTGGCGGTTTTGTTATTTGGGAAGTGAAGCTGTGGCCTGGGCAGGTCACTGTCACTTTTACAGGGATATGGGGAATCGTCTCATAATTTCTTGCATCTGCTGGCACATAGGAAACGTAAAAGGTTCGTTCCCCTGGTTCCTTTAATTTGATAGATGCATCCTCCCAAAGAAAATTTTCTGGAAGAACTATATTGCTTAACAGACTGCCGCTGGTTCCTGTTAACCCAGCAAAAACAGAATCATCTGGCTGATTTGGTTTTGCTTTTCGGATTACAACTTTAGCAGTTCCAAGATAATCTTTATATCCTGCACGTTCCACCTTGTACAATACCTGATAGGTTCCTGCATTTATCATCTCCGGCTGTTCTTCCTGATATCTGCCTGCAGCCCTGTAAGTAACGCTGTCCCCTGCCGCTGTTCCTCGTACGTCAATTAATTGTTTTTCTCCCGTATAGCTTATATCAACATCTTCTGCATAAACGCCTTCTATTTCTGGAAGCGTGGTTTCTTCTGGCTGATACTCCAAAACTGTCTGTTTCGCTGCCAGGTTCGGCGTTTCCTGAAGGGCATAGCAAAGCTTGGAATCTCTGACTGTAAATCCAAAAACCAGCTGGCTCCCTGTCAGTGCCGGCGCATACATTTCCACCGGCTCCTCATTTTCATCAAATCGATAAATCCCTGTTCTGGTATTAAAGTAAAGTTCATTTTTCTCTGGCGCCAAATCCAGGTACATATAGCCAGCAATATAATTATTCCATGTAGCTTCCTCGGTATAAACCGCCTGCTCCTGCCCATCCAGGATTCTCGGCTTTTTCATCAGGCTTGTGTGCCGGCTGCCTGTATCATACTTGGCATAATACCAGTTTCCATTTTGATAGCAGAACGCCGAAGTGACTCCAGCCCAAAATTCATTGTCATATTTATTGGAATCAGCGGTGCAGCCGCTGTTATCCCAGCCTTTATGCTTGTCATCTTCTGTTCCCCCTTGTGAAATTGCCGTATCGCTCAAAAGAAAATATTTGTGTACCACACGCCCGATATTATCCCTGACCGGGTCATCCCAGGTGGCGTCCACATGATACCATGCCCCGTCAATGGAAACCAGGTTCCAGGCATGGCTCATCACGTCACTTGATACAATTTTGCTGGAAATCCCAAGTTCTCCCAGGATACAGGCATAAGCCTTGGCATACCCGTCGCAGACTGCTTTCTTTTCCACCAATGCGCCATAGGCAGAATGGGATTCTGCGGGCACAGCGTCACTTTGATAACTATCATAGTCGTATTCACAGTCCAGCACAAGATAATCATGGACTGCCAATGCCTTTTCCACATCTGTCATGGAATTATCTGTCCAGGACAGCGCCTGGTTTATTTCCCGCTTTAAGTTTTCTTTCTGGACAGTGACATTCTCTTCGCTGTCCGTATATGTAACATTATAGCTTGTTACCATGCCAGTGGAAGAATAATAGGAATATGAAAATTTACTCTGTACATAAAACAGGGACGGATGGTTATTCCAAATCTGCAAAAAAGTCTCTCTTGCCTTCGTGACAGGTATCTGATACGCTGACACGTCAATCTTTGTCTGAAAGTTTTCCAGCGCATTGACCACATATTCCTCCAGGGAAGGCTCCGCCAGACGCCCCATCCTTCCCTTTGCTTCTGGATAAATCTCTTCCGGCTCTTGATAGCAGACCGGGTCATAACGGTTTTCCTCGGTTAATGTAACAATCCTTGTCTGCTCCTGCTCTGTTGGCTCGGCATATGCCGTGGTACCAAACAGGCACAAAAGCAACAGCAATACAGGTGCGAAATACTTTTTCTTCATAACAGCCACTCATTCCTTTCGTCTTGCTTTGGCACAGATAGCAATGGGAAATATTATTTTTCACGTTATCTGCCCCTCTTATCATATATTCCATATAATCTTGTTATTTTACCTTCCATGTTTTCACATTACTGCAGCTTCCGTATCTCTTCCTCCCTCCCGATTTCTGATATGCCCGGACTTTGAACCTGTAACTCTTTCCCTTTTTCAAGCCTGATTTTGTAAATGTAACCGTCTTTCCTTTGGCAATCGTCTTTATTTTTTGATAGCTGCCCTTTCCGGTTTTCATAAAAATCTCATAACCATCGGCTCCCGCAGCCTTTTTCCAGGTAAGTTTGGCTTTGCCGCTCCCTTTGGGCTTTACAGAAACCAGCTGAACCTTCCCCGGCAGGGTGGATGCCTTCACAGCGGCTTCTTTCTCTGAATAGTATTTCTCTTTGCCTATTTCATAATATGCTTTCACTTTCAGCCTGTAATCTGCGGCTGGCTTTAATTTGCGGCAAATATAGGCATTTTTATCGGTATAAACGGTTGCTGCTACAGAATTTTTGTGATAAAGCACAAGGCGGTATTTCACGCCTTCCATTTTTTCCCAGGAAAATTTCAGGGAATTGGCGGTAACTTTGCTTACCTTCAAACCAGAAACACGTTCCGGCCTTGCAGGCTTCTGGGCAGAAATCTCTTTGGCGTAAGCATCGCCGCATATTCTGCAGGTATAGGTTTCCAGCCCGTTTCTGGTTTTCGTGGCTTCCCTGGCAATCCTGGAAGCATATTGATGGCCGGGGCATGCGACCTGTACTTTTACCGGAATATCGGAAACCGAAACATAGTTTTTTGTATCTTCCGGAATATATTTCACATAATAGGTATAGCTTCCTTCCTGCCACAAACGTGTATCCTTCGAAGTCTGCCATAGAAAACCTTCCGGCAGCCCTACCGTGTCTATCGTTCTGCCGCTTTGCCCAGACAAGCCTTCCGGCGCTTTATAGCTTGGCGCTGCTTTTTCAATGACTACCTGAGCAGAGCCATAAAAATCTAAAAATCCTTCCCGTTCTATTTTATAGCGTATCTGGTATATCCCCGCATTCCGCATCTGGGGCTGTTTTTCCCCGTATACGCCATCTTCCCCGGCATAAGAGATAACGTCCCCGCTTGCTGTGCCTTTCACTGTAATTTCCTTGCATGCCCCATCATAAACCGTCCGCACTTCCTCTGTGGTAATCCCTTCGATCAAAAGCGGAGTCTGGTTCCCTGAGCCAAGCACTCTTACTTCCACCGAAATGTGGAAAATTTCTTTATAATTTCTGGTATCCTCCGGCAGATAGGATACATAGCAGGTGACTTCCCCTTCTTTCTCCCATACTGTCAAAGCATCTGATTCCCAGGCAAATCCTTTGGGAAGCTCTAGTTCCCCCAAGCTCTGCCCCACGGAAATCTCCAATCCTTCTGGCAATTCATAGGAGGGCTCTGCTTTCTCAATCACCACCTGGACCTTTCCCAAAAAAGGTTCATAGCCGCTGCGTTCCACCTGGTAAGAGACCTGGTAAACCCCGGCGTCTCTCATCTCTGGCTGCTCGCTTCCAAACAGGCCATCCTCTCCGGCATAGGAGACGACATCTCCGCTTTTTGTACCCTTGACCTGGATTTTCGGCACCGTTCCATCGTAAACCACATGCAAATCCTCTGCCGTAATCCCTGTCATCTGCTGGAGAGAAGGAAGCTCTGGCAGGGGATGGGTGCGGATGCTCTGCTTTCCTGATACATTGGGCGTTCCCTGTAACCAGTAGCACAGCTGGTTCTCTTTTATGGTAAACCCAAAAATAAGGCTGGCAGCCAATTCCGGCTCAAATATCATCTCTGCTGCCCCATTTTCTTTTAGCTGGTAAACAGCGGTTCCCGTGTTAAAATAAATTCCATTTTTCTCTGCATCCACATCCAGGTACATATAGCTGCCGCCATATGAGCCCCACAACTGATGTTCCGTATAGACAGGTTCTCCGCCGCCGCCCAAAATCTCCTTCTTTTTCATCAACTCGGCGGTACGGCTGGTTCCATTGTATGCTGCATAATACCAGTTTCCCCGCCAATAGCAGAAGGCTGATTGGATTCCTGTCCAAAATGACTGCTTATAGATATCGGAAACAGCAGTATGCCCCGCGCTCCAATTTGCATGGCCATGGCTGCTGTCAGACATCACCTTGTCGCTCAAAAGAAAATACTTGTGCCCCACACGCCCGATACAATCCCACAGCGGATCATCCCAGGTAACATCCACATGGTACCATGCGCCATCAATAGAAACCAGATTCCAGGCATGGTTCATGCTGTCGCTGGTAACAAGCTCACAGGGAATTCCCAATTTATCCTCCAAAATGTATGAAAATGCATGGGAATACCCATCGCAGACTGCAAACCTGCTTACCAGCGCCCCATAGGCGGAATGGGAATAAGCAGGCAATGTGCCGTTCTGCCTGCGCTGCTCATCATATTCACAATTCAATATAAGATAGTCGTGGATGGCCAGCGCCTGTTCCATCTCACTCATGGAATCATCCACCCAGCTTAACGCCTGGGCTGCCGCCTGCTCCAGCTCTTCCTGCTGCCGCTTAACATTCGCCGCGGTATCCCGATATCGGATAGAATGATAGCTTGTTACCATTCCGTTCGAATCATAACTCCATTTTACAGCTCCTTCCACATAAAAAAGGGAGGGGTTGTCATTCAAAACCTGAAAATAGGCGGCTCCTGCCTCAGCTCTGGAAATCCGGTATGCAGACACATCAATACTGGACTTAAACTGCTGCAATGCTTCCATAATATATGTTTCAAAATCCTGGTTTTCCCTGGCAAGCCTGGCCTTTCCCCCGGAAACAGGATAACGCTTTTCCGGTTTCAGATAATAGGAAGGATCATATCGGTTCTCCTCGGTAAGGGCCAGGGAGTCCACTCCTCCATTTCCAGAGCTGGCATATGCGGTACTGCTAAATAAAAGCAGCAGCAGACAAAGAATCAAAAAGTATCTTTTTTTCATACATTTCCCTCCCTGCAATCTCATCGGCATTCAAAAAATGTGACTTAGTATTTTTATTGTATAACGTAACTGGAAAAATTTCAAATTATTCTTTGGCAAATTTTACTTTTCCAAAACACAACAATATGGTATCCTAATGCTGGAGGTGATTTTACATGCGCTATCATTATTTGCGCTTTGACATCTGGCTATGTCTGCTGCTTGCCTTGTTTGTCAGCATTTTTCCAGCCGCCCTTACCGAACGGATGCTGTCTGCAGAATATGAAAATTATGTAAAGGAACATACGGCAGCAACAGGAGAAATCGGAGGCATGGCAGCGGATGATCTGTTCCGTGCCCAGACGGTAGAAGATTTAGAAACCCACGATACGTTCACTGTGGTTTCCCCTGGCATTGAATACCGCAACCGAGGCGCAGGATATTTTGGCAGCCAGTATCTATATGCCCTTACCCTGCCTTCCGGAGAGCGGGTAGCTGCGGACATCAACATGGAAAGCGTCCAGATTGAAGGAGAGTATTACACGGGAGAGGCCACCCTGCCCACCGGCCGGATTGTACGAAAAGACCTGGCTTCCAATGAAAATTTTATCAACCAGATTACCCACAGCGAACCCTTAAGCCGTACCGATTTTTACATTGACATGATGGGCAATAGCAGAAAGGCCAGCCAGGATGATTTTACCGGACCCGCCGTCTTTTCTGCACGGGCAATTACGGTTATCATTTTCTTTCCCTTGTTCCATGCCATCGGCTCTAAACTTGGGATATTCCCGGCATTCTTTGGAAGCCGGAAAAAGCAGAAATCTGAATGGGAATAAATTCCTGTCATGAATGAAAAGGAGACAAAAGAATGAATTGCGAACCTGTAAAGAAGAAAAACACAGCATATCTCTTATCTTACATATTTGTGCCCGCTGCAATTACCGCCCTCTGCTTCTGGCTGGGCTATGTATTTTTCCATGACGGCGGAGCTGGAGCGGTTATCCTGTTTATGGTTCCGCCTGCTTTGTCCATCCTGTGGTGGATGTTTGGCGGCAAGCTGATTTTTAAGGGAAAACGCAAAAAACTGATAAGGGAACTGGAAGACAGCGGTTTTCATCCAAACCATACCTTTGACAGCGATGGCTGCACGGTCATTGTAGATATCCAACAAGGAAAACTGGCTCTTGTGTTTTTCTGGAATCCGTTTCAGAGTTATGTCCTCCCTGCCAGCCGGATTACGAAAATCTGGACAGATGATGGGAAAACCGGCATAGGACCCTTGGCAGGCAGCAGCCGGGTCAGCTTCCTGTTTACCATAGACGGCATCCGGATCCGGGTCAACACTTTCACCTCCAACAGACGCTGGCGCATGGACAGTGAATATATCCTGACCGGGATTTCCAAAGCTGATATGATGGCGGAGGCTTTAATAGAGGCGAAAGAGAGGTCTGTATGATATGGGAATTTTTCGGAAAATGCGCGCTGCCTTCCACGACGACTGGTGCAACCTCTGCCAAAGCGAGATGGATGTGGTGCACAAACAGCTGTATGCCCTGCCGGATTTGACAGTGGATCACTACATCTCCCATGAAACTGCGGATTATTACCGGGAACACCTGGTTCCTGTATCGAAAAAAGCACAGATTCCCCCAGGCATGTACGCCTGTGGACTCCATGCCTACCGATGCCCCAATTGCGGGCATCGGCGGACAAAGCTGACTATATTCCTTCCGGTACGGGATCAGGAAAAAATTGAAGAAATCCTGTTTTTCGACCATGGGGAGCTGGATGGCTTTCTCTATCAGCCATTATGAATAAATTACTGTTCCGCACAACTCATGCGTTTTTCAATATAGCAGATAAATTTCTCCAGGAAATGGTTGGCGCCTGCAATCTCCTCCCTGGAGAAATTTAATTCCGCCAGCCAAGATCCAATCACCTCTTCGTCATATTTCAAATGGCATTTGTGGACCCACTCTCCTTTTTCTGTCAAATACAGCCGGAGCGCCCTGGCATCCTTTTCATCCTCTTTTCTGGTAATCAAGCCCTTCTTTTCTAATTTTTTAATCATTACAGAAGTTGCGCCTTTCGTGCGGAACATTTTGCCTGTCAATTCTTTTTGCGTGATCCCCTCATACTGGGCAACCATTTTCAATGTATGTACTTCGTTGGAATAAAGCAGTTCCTCTGTCCCGTAATTTTTTGGTTCTTTTTCCATTGCCGAGACAATCCTTTCCACAGAATACAAATTGTCAACCAGCCGAATCGCTTCTTTCATATCTGTCATGGGTTTCCCTCTTTCCTCATAGTTGCAGTTTTTGTATACATTAAAAATATTCTACCACCATTTTTCCACAAAAGAAACCATATTTTTCAAAGAAAGACAGGATAGCCCGCTGCGGTACGGAGCATGTACCATCTATTTTTCTGTATAGCTTGGGTTTAACGTTACTTTTTTATTGACCAGCAACGCTACGATAATTGCAAATGCAAGAATTGTAATATTTCCAATAATCTGCACCATGGACGTGGAAATCAATAATACCACCACGGACAAGGCTGCCAGTATCATAGAAAAAATGCATACCGCCTTCAGTCTGCTATTGCTTACATGGAAGGATGATTTATTCCAAAGCTCCGGCAGTTTTTTCGGAAGCTGCATAGCAGAAAATGCGATCACGCCCCGTATAATTGTAAATAATATTACGGTACTGTTTGCTACTGTGTTCAAATCCAATCCTGCCAAAATCGGAACAATGCCAATCAGATAAAATACCAGCAAAATATAATGTGCAGAACCGTACTTTTCATTTTTTACTGCCAGCTTCCTGGGAAGCCATCCGTCTTCACAAGCCCTCATGACCGGATACACAATCATGCCGATATTAAAGTTCAAGGTTGTCAGCAATGCAAACATGGCGCCGCCCACCACAAAGAACGTATATACCGCTTTCGGCATAAACGCTTCTGCGGACACGCTCAAAGGTTGGTTTGCCACCTGCTCCACTGGAAGCACGCCTGCCGCAACGGTTGCCATTACTGCGTAAATCAGCACTACAATACCGGTGGATGCAATAATAACAAAGGGAATATCCTTTGTGGGATTCTTTGCAGCAGAGCTATAATTCACCACATACTGGGCGCCGCCTGCTGCAAAAGTCAGATAGATGGAGGCAAGGACAAATCCGCCTGCTCCGCTGGTCATAAACCCGTTGGTGAAATAATCTGGTTTGACATGCCCAACTCCTAACACAATGTAAGATGCAATGGCAACGGCAAGCACAATACATAATATATTCTGCAGCCTTGCGGCCTGCTTTACCCCCAGCACATGCATGCCGAATAAGGCCGACAGCACGATGGTGCAAATAAGCTTTGCAGGCACTCCCGGAAACAGGGATAAGAAATAATCTGCAAATGACAAGGTGTACATGCTGATTGCCAGCGCGCTGAACAGCTGTACATACAGATAAATACCAGCCATCTTCTTGCCGCTTAGCACTGCAATCTGCGAATATTGCCCGCCTGCAAAATTGGCCGTTCCTCCAATATAAATCTGCGGCACTGCCGCTATAATCGTAATAATCCCTGCTATAATATATGCAATATTTACACTTCTTCCCGTAAAACCAATTGCGATGCCAGTCATAGTCATAATACCCACACCAATAATCTGCCCCACTGCCATAGAAAATAAATCGCCCCTGCTTAACTTATTATTTTTTTCATTATCCATTTTTTCTCCTTTATAAGCTTCCATCATACAAAGCCCGTCATTTTCATTTTACGGTTAGCGGTATAATTCCTTTTTCATGCGATCTAACGCCTCCGTTAGAATACTTCTTTGACATCCCACATTCAGCCGGAAATGCTCTTCTCCGCCCGGCCCGAACCAAGGCCCCGGAACACAGATAACTGCCGCGTCCAATACAATTCTCTGAAACAGCTCCTGATCACCAAGATGCAGGCCAGACAGATCAAGCCAGCATAAGAAAGTTCCCTCCGGCCGGATCATGGTTACGCCCGGCATATGTTCTTTCAGATATTGTTCCACATAATCTACATTTGCCTGCATATAAGCTATCTCCTGCTCTGCCCACTCTGCGCCCTTTGGGGTGTAAGCGGCAATTACACTCTCAATGCCGAAGGTGTTTTTCACATCCAGGGACATGGCAATCTGTGTCTTCCCGAAGGCTTCCCGCACCTTGGGATTGGGGATAATGGACATGCTGGATTTCAGCCCGGACACATTAAATGTCTTGCCCGGCGCTGTCAAATGGATAAAATTATCTGCATATCTTTCATCCAGGCTGAGCAATGGATAATGGGTATGCCCCTCGTAAACAATGTCCCCATGAATCTCATCCGACACCAGCATAACATGATGCTTTAAGCAGATATCCGCAGCCTTTCTCAACTCTTCCTTCTTCCATACCCGTCCTGTAGGATTGTGGGGGCTGCACAGAATCATCATGGTATTTTCCGGCTTAGAAGCCAACTCCTCCAGCTCTTCCAAATTCATTTCAAAATGCATGTCCCGGCAGACCAAGCCATTATTTACAACCCTGCGGTTATCATTCTTCACAATCGTGGCAAAGGGATCATACACCGGCTGCTGGATAATTATCCCGTCTCCTTCTTTGCTGAACGTACGGATTGCAATGTTGATTCCGGCCACGACGGAAGGGGTATAAGTAATCCACTCCGGCTTCACCTCCCAGCCAAAACGCAGCTTCTGCCAGTAGCAGACTGCCTGGTAAAAGCTTTCCATAGGCGTACAATAGCCAAAAATCTCTTTTTCCACCCGATTCCTCAATGATTCCACGATTACTGGGGCACAGGGAAATTCCGAGTCTGCAAGCCACATGGGAATCATATGCTCTGGAATATCCATGTGCAGATAAGAACTGACTGCTTTTGCATGCCACTTCATGTCATTGGTTTGCTTTCTGTTCACAATACGGTCAAAATCATACTTCATAAGCTCCACCTTCTCCTAAAGTTTAATATTTAAACTGTTTATCAGTTAAACTAATTATATATCTTTTATCACTTTTGTCAACAGAAAAAGAAAAACTCAGGGAATCTTTGTGAATAATACACAAATTAATTCGTCTGAGTTTGGTAGTATTTCCTGCTCTCTTGCCATTGACACTGAAAATTCAATCCTTATTTCCGATATAGGGACAGATAGTTGGTAATCATTGTCCTTACATTGTTCCTGGGATCTTCTGTGCCTCCCCACAGCCAGTCCAACGTAATCCCGCGCATAATTACAAACAGTTCATGTGCAAGTTGTTCCACTGCTATGCTCTCTTTTAATTCACCTTTCTCAACACCAGATCTTAACAGTTCTTCCAAACCTCCTACCATTCCTCGTTCCACACTATAAAACTGCTCACTGTTATACTGAAGCTGGGCGCGGTAAAGCTGGGCAATATATTTTGCCCCATACTTTACCCCGAGCCCAACCTGTTCCCCGGCAAACAAAATCAATTTCTCTGTAATATCTGCATCAGATTCTTTTAATCCCGGCAGAACTTCTTCTTTAAAATATTCGTCTGCCACGCCATACCACTCCAGAATCAATGCTTCCTTGCTTGCGAAATAGTGATAAAATGCGCCTACTGAAACCCCAGCTGTCCGGCAAATATCCTGTATCGTTAAAGAATCAAACCCTTTTTCCTCTGTCAATGCAAAAGCCACATCCAGAATATGCCGCTTGCTCTCTATCGCCTGCTGCTTCCTGCTCATCCCTTTTTCCACATTTTCTTCCCCCTTGTCTTTCATTCAGATAATTATAACGTAAGAGTTTGGAATTTGCAACCAAACAGGACGAGCAGCACACGGTAAACGCAAGAAATCCCAGATCCAAGGGCTCTATACAACCAAAGACACAAATTTCTTGATATTATCATTATAGCTGTCGCAGCAGTCCTTGCAGGAACGAATACCTGGAATGAGACTGCGGACTGGACGGCTTCGAAAAAAGAATGGCTGGGAATGTTCCTTGAACTGCCAGGCAGCATCCCTTCCAATGATACGATAAACAGGGTTTTCCAATGGTTGAGCCAGAAAAATTCCATGATGCATTTTTCCGGTGGACCAGCACCGTGCCTGCAAACGAGAGAAAGATGTCCTAGAAAAGGCGGGGCGTTACTATAAAAACCTCTGCGGGGAGTACAAGAGGATAGAAAAAAGGAAGTATTACGTTGAAAATGATACTGAGATTTATACCTATATGGCGTGCCATACATGTTCTCAGCTGCATTTCCAGCTCTAATCCGGTTTTCCTCGCGGAATGCGATATCAAGCGCCCAGTGCAGACTGTTTTCTATTCCCCAGTGCGCCCTTGCGCTTTCGCTATATTATGCCGCGGCCATGCCAGTAAAAGAAAAATGTGGGTATGACATGGCTTACCTTTATAAAGTACTGGCCGGATTAAATACTGGAATAAAATAGAGAGTTCAAATTAAATATACCGTTTAACGCATGGCAGAACCCCATGTCTAGCTGTTTGTTATACGCAAAATAATTTAACCATCACATTTTTACACATAGTTTTAATGTTGAAAACTGATTTCCCCCAGTTTACAAAAAGTTTATAAAGCTTGCGTTTACCGTGACAAGCAGCAGACGAACCACATTCTTTTATTTCTGGCTCCAGCCAACACCCTCCGTAAAAATTAAATTTTCTTTTCTCGGCGGATATTTCGTATTCACAACAGCAGCGCTGGTAAAACCGCATTCTCCTGGAATCGCACACCCATCTACATAGTGGATCAATCGATTCCATTCCGGCGTCTCATAAAATTCCACCGCTCTGCTGAACTGTGTCTCATGCCATTCATTACAAAAGTCTGCACATTCATGCAAATACTGTGCTCCCCGGGCTAAGGAAGTCACCACATGATATCCTCCGCCCTCTGTTAATTTCTTCCCTATTGCCTGAAGCGTTCCAAGAGCCAATAAAAATCCCGGAAAATAATCCATCGGCACGCCGCTCAGATTTTCGGGATGCTCCTTACTTCCGTTGCGGATGGAAATACCCGAAATATCTTCTGCACAAGGCGCCCAGCCTGGGCGGTTCCGCCACTCTGTATCAGAAAAACACATCAAATCCGCATATATCACATTCGGATTCATCCTTCGTATTTCCTGCTCTGACAACCCGAACTTATCCAATGCTCCGCTCCGATATGTATAAGTGACCACATCCGCCTCACAAATCAACTCTTTTACCCGTTCTAACTGTTCTGGAATATTAAAATCCAAATTAATCATGCGTTTGCCTGCCCAGCCGTCATACTCATTCATGCATTGCTCCTGATCCATAAATGTGCCTCTGCGCACTAAGAGCACATCTGCTCCATATTCTGCAAGAATCCGGGAACATGCAGGTCCCGCAATAATATGGGTCAAATCAAGTACTTTAATTCCTGCCAAAGGGCCTTTTTCATTCGGTATGCCCCACTGTGCTGTCCCTCCTTCTGCACACTTATCTACACGGACAATCGGCATTGCAAGCACAGCCTTGCCTACCGTGCTGTTCTCCCATTCTTCTCTATCCCGGACCACAACTGCACTGGCTCCACATGCAAAAATCTTGTCCTCAAGTTCTTTCGCATCATACCTTTTTACTGCTGCTTCCACTTCCGGCAAATCTTCCTCAACAGTTGTAATCAGATACTGGTCATAAGGCTTTTTTAATTCCAGCATTTCCACCAATTTTTTAAATTTATCCATATAATACGCATGCATGGAAATCATTCGCCCGTCCTTGGTTTTGTGCTTATACCATTCTCCTGCAAGCGCAGTCCGAAGATGTGTGGCTGCCATCATGCGCTTCATCTTAAATTCCCCGCTAGTATAATTTGCCATAAAAACCCGATCAGCCTGCAAACCGGAAAATGCCATATCACAGTAAATCTCTGCATCTTCTGCATTGTCTCCGCGGAGTCTCCCTATCTCTGAAGCTGCTGCACTGCAAGCAGAAAGTACCGCGCCAATAGCTGCAGTCTGAGGAATAACCTCTTCCGCAAAAAGGTTATGGATTGCCGGCAGGCGAAGTTTCGGAAGTTCTCCTGCCATCGGCCCCGGAAACGGATTATCCTCATAAGCACCCTTTTCAAACATCTCCCTCTTCTCTTCATCTCCGACAAATACCACCGGATAAGGCTTAATTCCTGTTTTTTTCACAATATCATCATAAATCATCTGCGCCTGCTTTGCTTTTTTCATCATCATATTCTGTTCTGCCATACACAAATCCTCCTCTCTTAAATAGAATGCCCAATCTCAAACCCATCCCAGATTGCTTGCATAATATTGTTTACACTCCGCGAATCACCGATATTATAAACCGGAATACCTGTGTGCTCCAATTCCTGATGCAGCTCATTGACTGGCCGGTATCCTGCTGCCAAGATAATCGTATCTGCATTAATTTTCTTACTTGTTCCTTCCTGCTCAATCACAACTCCATCTTTGCAAAGTTCCGTCACCCTTGCGCTGGTATGCAAATCCGCCTTATGGAATTTCAGCAAATCTACCAGCATAGACCAGTTCATAAACGGCATACTTCCATGTCCTCCGCCCATCAATGCAGGAGCAATCTCAACAATGGATACTTCTTTCCCATTTTGAAGCAAATACAATGCAAGCTCGCATCCAATTAGGCCGCCGCCAATAATAACTGCCTTTTCTTCCACAGGCACACTCCCTGTAAATACTTCTGCCGCCATCGCATAAGTTCCTTCTCCGCTAAAATCAAGATGAATCGGTTCTCCACCAGTTGCTGTAACCACTGCATCTGCTTTTACTTCTTTTACATACTCTGAGGTTACCTGAGTATTGAGACGAACCTCTACACCTTCCTCTTTCAACTGCCTTTCAAACCATGCAATCAATTCTCTGTCATCTTTCTTGAAATCAGGAATTGCAGCAATATTCAGAATTCCCCCCAGACGTTCGCCTTTTTCTGCAAGAATCACCTCATGCCCCCGCTTTTTCAAAATAACAGCACACTCCATGCCTCCGACGCCTCCGCCTGCTACAAGCACTCTTTTTTTCTTCTCTGCCGGCGTAATAATTCTCTCTGTCTCAAATCCACACTGGGGATTTACTGCACAGGAAAGATGTGTAAATTTTGAAGCCCTTCCCATACACGCCATATGACAGCCAATACATGGACGAATATCTTTTTCCTTTCCCAATGCAAGCTTTTGCGGAAGGAATGGATCTGCAAGCAATGGCCTTCCAAAACCAACCATATCACAGGAATTTCCAATTGCTTCACAGGCCATCTCCGGATCATCCATACGCCCTGCCACTAATACCGGCACATCTACATGCTGTTTTATCATCTTTCCAAACTTCAGATACATTCCCTTGCATCCAAAATACACTGGCGGATGGTTCCAGTACCAGGAA
Source organism: uncultured Lachnospiraceae bacterium (assembly GCA_947384285.1). GTDB lineage: Bacteria > Bacillota > Clostridia > Lachnospirales > Lachnospiraceae > Petralouisia. The sequence goes on along the minus strand of CANDGI010000008.1, from coordinate 28,914 downwards.
TCATAACATCCCACATCTATATTAAGCGCATCATAACCTGCTTCCACGAGGATTTTTGCTGCCTGAATTCCTTCCTCGATGTCTCTTCCCTTTTCTTCAAATTTTTCTCCTGGAACTGCCCCCTGCGCGTAACCCTTCATAAAACTCTTTGGGCTGAACCGCAGGGAAACTGGGAAATCTCTGCCGCATGCCTGCTTAATTCCCTGTCCAATCTCTAATGCCGGGCGCAAGCGGTTTTCCAGGCTTCCGCCATACTCATCTGTTCTCTGGTTAAAAAAACTCATTCCAAACTGATCCAGTAGATATCCTTCATGCACTGCATGGATCTCCACGCCATCAAATCCTGCTTTTTGTGCAATTACCGCTGATTTCACAAAATTTCCAATCCAGACTTTTATCTCTTCTGTTGTCATAGCCCGATGTTCAATCCTTGGATCAAACCGGTTTTTTGCCGGCGACGGCGCAATCTGCTGAGAAGTTGCCCCCGGAAATGCCGAACGTCCAAGCCCACCTGTAAGCTGCAGAAAAAATTTTGCACCATAGGTGTGAACACTTTCCACCATATCAATGGATGACCTGGTAAACACCACAGGATTAAAAGTTGGACAAGGAAGACCCCCACGTAAAATCTCATTGTAATCAACATTAACTGTACCAGTCATAAGAAGCCCAACCCCACCCCTGGCACGTTCAATATAATATTCCTGCCCTGCTCTTGTAAAACCTCCATCCTGATCTGCGAAACCTACCGGTCCCATAGGAGCCATAAACATCCTGTTCTTGATCTCTACCTTTCCAATATGGCAAGGCTCAAATAATTTTTCGTATTTGTGTGACATAAAAATCCCCTTTCTTATAATTAATTTTGTAGAATTGATTCGCCGAATACATTCTGCTAATATTATATCCCTAAAATTTGCCCTTGTCAATCAATTTGTACATGGAATATAGTAAGCGAAGAGACTGTGAGGAAATGATATGTTACCTGCAATATATATTGTAATGCTTTCGGTGACATCCTATATATCAACAATCCCTTTTTAAGACAGCAAAAAAGCCGGGGATTGCTCCTCAGCTTTCTATCACTCTTACTTTTCATTCTTTGCTGCTATAGGCTTAAATATTTAAAATGAAGGCTCAACAGGCATCACAAAACATAAAAGAATCCCACAAACAGCATATTTATGCCATTTGTGGGATTCGGTACATCACCTAGGCCCTATCTGCGTCCATACATTTCCAAAAATTCTTAGGAACTTCAGGAAAATAATTTTGGCAATCTATTGAAAATAATATTTACATATCTTCCAGGGATTCTTTAATCTTTCCCATAAAGCCTTTTTTCTTTCCATGCTTCTCTGCGTGGGCTGCTCCATTCCCTTTCTTTAGGGACTGTCCGCTGGCTTCGTCAAATCTGCGCAAAGCCTCTTTGGCCTCTTCATTCAAACCGGTGGGCACCTGGACTACAAGGGTCACGTAATGGTCGCCCCGGATGGAAGAATTGCGCAGGGACGGGATGCCCTTGCCTTTCAGGCGGATTCTGGTATCCGTCTGGGTTCCCGGCTTCACATCATAGAGAATATCCCCGTCGATGGTGCTGATACGCACTTCACCGCCCAATGCAGCCTGGGCAAAAGAAATGGGTGCGGTAGAATAAATATTCATATCCTGCCGCTGGAAGATCGGGTGCCTGCTTACATTAACCTCTACCAGCAAATCACCTCTTGGCCCGCCGTTGGTGCCAGGCTCTCCTTTTTCCCGGATGCGGACGCTCTGGCCATTGTCAATGCCCGCTGGGATGGAAACTTTAATTTTCTTACGTTTAGCAATATATCCGGTTCCCCGGCAGTCGGGGCATTTCTCCTTGATGATTTTCCCGGTTCCATGGCAATCCGGGCAGGTCTGTACATTCTGCACCATGCCAAGGAATGACTGCTGGGTGTATACCACCTTCCCTTTTCCTCCGCACTTGGTACAGGTCTCCGGTGAAGTCCCCGGCTTTGCCCCTGTGGTGTGGCAGGTCTGGCATTCATCTTTTAATGTAATTTCAATTTCCTTCTCACAGCCAAAAGCCGCTTCTTCAAAGGTAATCCGCACTGCCGCCCTTAAATTCGCGCCCTTCATAGGCCCATTATTGGCTGAGCGCCTTCGGGAGCCGCCGCCAAATAAATCGCCGAAAATATCGCCGAAAATGTCTCCCATATCCATGCCGGAAAAGTCGAAGCCGCCTGCGCCGCCCATACCTCCGTCAAAGGCCGCATGGCCGAACTGGTCGTACTGGCGTTTTTTATCCGGGTCGCTTAAGACAGCATAAGCCTCGGAAGCTTCTTTAAACTTTTTCTCTGCCTCAGCATCACCCGGATTCATATCCGGGTGATATTTTTTGGCAAGCTGGCGGTATGCTTTTTTAATGGCAGCATCATCCGCATTTTTGTCCACTCCAAGGACTTCATAATAATCTCTTTTCTGTTCTGCCATGATTATACTTCCTTATAATCTGCGTCTACCACGTCATCATCTGCACTGCTGTAGGATGCATTTCCCATATCAGGAGCTGGGCCTGCGCCTGCCGCACCCTGGGCTGCCTGTGCATTTTCATACATCTTTGCAAATACCTTCTGTGCGCTTTCCATCAGTTTTTCCTTGGCTGCCTTCATCTCGCCTACCTGGTCGTCGGTCATTTCCTCTGCATTTGGATGTGCCTCCACCATTGCTTTTAATGCGTTCAGGTCTGCTTCTACTGCTGCTTTATCAGCTGCATCCAGGTTCGCGCCAACCTCCTGCAAAGCATTCTCTGTCTGGAACACGAAAGAATCTGCATCGTTTCTGGCGTCGATTGCTTCTTTTCTCTTCTTATCCTGCGCTTCAAATTCTGCTGCTTCTTTTACTGCCTTTTCAATATCTGCATCAGACATGTTGGAGCCTGCGGTAATGGTAATATGCTGCTCTTTGCCGGTTCCCAAATCTTTAGCGGATACGTTTACAATACCGTTGGCGTCGATGTCAAAGGTAACTTCAATCTGAGGAACGCCTCGTCTTGCTGGCGGAATCCCATCCAGACGGAACTGGCCTAAGGATTTGTTATCTCTTACAAACTGCCGCTCGCCCTGTACCACGTTGATGTCAACTGCAGTCTGGTTATCTGCTGCGGTAGAGAAAATCTGGCTCTTCTTGGTAGGAATCGTTGTATTTCTTTCAATCAGCCTGGTTGCAACGCCGCCCATGGTCTCAATGGATAAGGACAATGGTGTTACATCCAGAAGAAGGATTTCACCTGCGCCTGCGTCTCCAGCTAATTTACCGCCCTGGATAGAAGCGCCTAAAGCAACGCATTCGTCTGGGTTCAGGGATTTGCTTGGGTCTTTTCCGGTAAGCTGTTTTACCTTATCCTGTACAGCCGGAACACGTGTGGAACCGCCTACCAAAAGCACCTGGCCCAGTTCCGAAGCGGTAAGCCCCGCATCCTTCAATGCGTTCTGTACCGGAACGGCTGTCCTTTCTACCAAATCATGGGTCAGTTCATCAAATTTTGCCCTGGTCAGGTTCATATCAAAATGCTTGGGGCCTTCTGCGGTTGCAGTGATAAAGGGCAGGTTAATGTTGGTTGTGGTAGCAGAGGATAATTCTTTCTTTGCCTTTTCTGCCGCTTCCTTTAATCTCTGCAATGCCATCTTATCACCGGAAAGGTCAATGCCTTCCATTTTCTTAAATTCTGCCAGCATGTAATCTGTAATCTTCTGGTCGAAATCATCGCCGCCCAGACGGTTATCGCCGGAGGTTGATAATACCTCGATGACACCCTCGCCGATTTCAATGATAGATACGTCGAAGGTACCGCCGCCCAAGTCGTAAACCATGATTTTCTGCTCTTTTTCATTGTCAAGGCCGTAAGCAAGAGCTGCCGCTGTCGGCTCGTTGATAATACGTTTTACATCCAATCCTGCTATTTTTCCTGCATCTTTCGTTGCCTGGCGCTGGGCGTCATTGAAATATGCCGGAACCGTAATAACTGCATCTGTTACTTTTTCACCCAGGTAATTTTCTGCGTCCGCTTTTAATTTCTGGAGAATCATAGCAGAAATTTCCTGCGGGGAATAATTTTTCTCATCAATGGCACGTTTATGATCTGTACCCATTTCCCTCTTGATAGAAGAAATGGTCTTCTCAGCATTGGTTACTGCCTGGCGCTTTGCCGGCTCTCCTACTAATCTTTCGCCTGTCTTGGTAAAAGCCACAACAGACGGTGTTGTCCTTGCTCCTTCTGTATTGGCGATAACCACAGGTTTCCCGCCTTCCATAACTGCCACACAGCTATTTGTTGTTCCTAAGTCGATACCAATAATTTTGCTCATAATAGAGACCTCCTCATAAATATAAAACTAATTACATTGTCTGCTGTTTCATTGCCTGGAAGCTGCTTGTCACTGCACCACAGCCACCATGCTGTGCCTTACCACGCTATCCCGGTACATGTACCCTCTCTGCAGTTCCTGTGCCACAACCCCAGATTCATATTCTTCGCTTTCCACCTGCATCACTGCATTGTGGAAGTCTGGATTAAACTCAGTGCCTACCGCTTCAATGGGCTTTACTTCCAGGTTTTCCAGTTCTGTCATCAACTGCTTATATATCTTATCCATTCCCTGCACAAAGGGATCTTCCTTTGATTCTACGGGAACAGCGGATAATCCTCGTTCAAAATTGTCCACCACCGGAAGGATTTTTTCGATCACGCTTTTCGCTCCCACCTCAAACATCTGGGCTTTTTCCTTCTCAGTCCGCTTGCGGAAATTGTCAAATTCTGCCATCTGCCGCTGTACTCGGTCGGTCAGTTCCGCAATTTTTTCTTCCTGCTTATTTTTCTTTTCTTTTTTCTTGAAAAATCCTTTTTTCTCTTCTCCCTGCCCTTCCTCCGAAGGCTCCTCGGTCTCTTTCTCCTCCCCTTGGGCAGCTTCTTCCTCCTCTTCTGTCTCTGGCTGGGCGGTACATTCGGATTCTTCTTGATGTCTGCCAGAGTCTTTTGTTTCTTCTGTTTTCACATTTCCTGCTTCTGCATGTTCCGTTTCCATATTCTCTGTCTCCTGGCTTTCCATTGCTTCCATATCTTTCTGTTCTGCCATATCTGTTCACCTTTCTATTTTCTGTCTTTCAAATCTGGACGCTTCTTATCCTCCGTTTTCCAAATCTGAACGGGGTATCTCTTTCCTGCTTTTTTTCGGTTTCCGAAACACAGCGTCAAGCTGCACCTTCAATGTCTTAAGGTTATCCATGACATTCTCGTAATCCATGCGTTTCGGTCCGATAATCCCTATGGTTCCTGTCATTCCCTCCCCAATCTGATAGGTTGCTGTTACCACGCTGCAGTCCTTCATCTTCTGAATGGGAGATTCTGAACCAATATATACCTGGATTCCCGTCTCTTCCTGGGAGGTTAAGGTTTCATTGACCAGGCTGATTAACTGCTGCTTCTCTTCAAAGGCATCCAGCAGCTCCCGTGCTTTCTGGGAATCGCTTAATTCTGGATATTTTAAAATATTTGTTGTCCCGCTGGTGTAAACCTCAAGCTCTTCATCCTCCTGGATGGCTTCTGCCAATGCATCTAACACATCGCTTACAATGTTGCTGTGGATGCCTGCCTGCTCTTTGAGCTTCGCAATGGTGCCAAGGTTAATCTCCTCTGCTGACAGCCCGTTGAGGCTGGTATTCAAAAGAATATTCAACTTCAATAATGTTTCATTATCTAAGGCTTCCCTGGTAGAAATCATCTTATTCTTTACCAGGTTGCCTTCCATCACAATGACTGCCAGAAGCTGCTCCTCATCCACCTGGGACAGCTGCAGGAACTTTACTTTATTCTTATGATAAGAAGGAGAAGTTATCATGGCGGTATAATTGGTATTTGCCGCCAGCATCTTTGCCATCTGCTGCAATACCTGCTCCATCCGCTCCGTATGTTCAATCATGAACTCCTTCATCTCTGTGGCTTCCTGATCCTTCTGCTTCATCAGGTTATCTACATAAAACCGGTAACCCTGGTCTGAAGGAATCCGGCCTGCAGAGGTGTGGGGCTGTAAAATGTATCCCAGTTCTTCCAAATCCGACATCTCATTGCGGATGGTTGCAGAACTTAAATTCAAATCTGAATATTTTGAAATGGTCCTGGAACCTACTGGTTCTCCTGTATCCAGATAATTCTGGATGATTGCATTTAAAATTTTTCTTTTTCTTTCATCCAGCTCCTGCATACCTGGCCTCCTGTGCAAGTTTTTTCTTTTGTTAGCACTCAGCTTGCAGGAGTGCTAACATCTATGTACTTAAAATAGCACTAACATTTTTTATTGTCAATAGTATTTCTTCGATTTTATAATTTCTTTATAATTTGCCGCGCCTTTCCATGCACAGCTCAAATCTTGTTCATCATCGGCCAGCAGAAATCTGGATTTAATCTCTCGAATGCAAAAAGACATAACCGGAAATATAAACCCCTCGCTTTTGTTAATCATTGGCCAGCAGGGATCTGGGCACAATCTTCCGAATGCGTAAGGACATCAGGCAGGCAGCCGCAAAGGCAAACAATACAAGCCCAAACCCTGATACGATAACAAACCCCACAGGGATACGGAATGTGCAGGTAACGATTCCAATGTTTCTTAAAAATACCGCTGTCAGCGGATTTATCACAAAACAGCTTGCCACAAGCCCAAGGGCGGTGGAACCTATCACCGCTGGCAAAAAGCTTAATGCGGTCTGAACCATAAGCTGTGCGGTGGTAAAGCCCAGGGATTTTAAAATGCCGTACTCCTTCTTTTTGCTGGCCAGCATAGCCCGTACCAGCAGATACATCACAAATGCAATAATCGTTATGCTAAGAAAAAGAACTGCAGCTACAATTACTTTCATCAAAGAAATATAGACCACTGACACTCCATAGATAACCTCTGACATATTCTGGGCCTGGTTGACGGTTTCCCCCAGCCGCCTGATGGTTTCCTGATTGAAACCAGCTGCTTTCGTATTTTTCGAAAGGTTTATATAATAGCTTAGCGTAGACAGGCTTCCCAGCCGCTCATACCCTTTCCGGGTCAATAAGCAGTCCTTTCCTAGATTATTGGAAATCTGCGTAAAACCAGAAATAATATAATCTGCTTCCTTTTCTCCAAAATTGAGCCTGATTTCATCGCCAATCCTATATCCATGCTCTCTGGCATATTTTACAGCCACTGCCGCCTCATTGTCAAACTCTGGAAACCTTCCTTCTATCATAACTTCTTTATTATTTACCTGGGAAAAATCATCGCAGATGCTTGCCAATAATTCAGCCCCTCCCGCATGCCCTACTTTTTGGGCATGGTACAGGTAAACTTTTTCCACACGGCTGTCCTTTTCCATTTCCCGTAAAAATTCTGTTTCAGCATCTGCATTAATATTGATGCAGACATCCGCTGTTTCCCCTACAACAAGATTGAGAAAAGGCGTGATGTCCACAATTACATTTTCCAGCATCAGCCCGGAAAATACCAGAATCAGGGACAATACCAGCATAGTCACGCAAATAGTGATGTTATATTTCATCCCCGATAAAGTGGTTTTCAGCGAAAGAGCCGGCTGCAAGGGCAGCCTTGTTTTGTCCAGCGGAACATGGTTGCGACGAAAGCTGTGGGTCTGTATTCCCTGGCGCAGGGCGTCAATAGGAGGAATTTTTCGGATTCTGCGAGCGGACAGCCATACCGTCAAAGCCACAGCCCCAGACAACACGACCAGGGTCGCGCACAAAGGCGCCGGCAGGATATGGATTTCATAGGGAATTCCCGTCTGGGAAACCATCATTTCATTTACGCTGGGAAACAACAGCCAGGAAAGCAGCACGCCTAAAAGCGATGCAAAAAAGGTAATGCCGAGAAATTGCAGAAGCAGCATTCCCATAAGCTGCCTGCTTTGATACCCCAGCGCCTTCCATACACCCAGATTCCTCATATTTTCCTGGATATAATGGATAATATTGGAAGATATCACAGCCAGCACAATCAACAGCACAAAAAACGCCATGGCGCTGATGACACCGGAACAAATCATCTGCGAAATATAACGCGACTGGGAAACCAATGCATAGGAGTTACTGACAGAAAAAGCTCCCGGATACCTGGCCGATATCTCATGATTCAGCATATTTTCAAATTCCTCGCTTTCCGATTTGTCCGAAATCCGCACGGAAACCAGGACAGCACCCATGGCATACCCTTTGCCTTCCAAGTCCCGGTAAGCCTGATCTGTCATCAGGATTTCAAACATGGCGCAGTTGTGGGAGCCTGCCATAGCACTGTTAAAAAAGCCGCATACCAGGTAACTGGCCTTATGATTTCCAATGGTAAGCTCCACAGGTTTTCCAACTTCAATATCTCCTGTTTTATATATCATAGGAAGATAGACGCCCTCTGCAAATCCGCCATCCTCCAGAAACTCCACCTTTCCAATCAGCCGCTTCTTTGCATCCTCCTTTTTCATCATAATAAAATTAGAGGCCGCCTCCCCGCCATTGTAGGCAATCTTTCCTCCCGCACACATCACGTCATCCATGCAGAATTCCGATGTACGCACATCCTTTTCCAGTATTTTGGAAATTTCATCCTTCATTTCACGAGTATCATCTATTGCTGCACTTTGGTCCAACACTGATTCACCTGCTGCTTTACTATTTTCCACACAGACTGTCACATGCTCTGCATTCAGGCGCTGATGCCAGCGGTCGAAATTCTGTTTATAATCAAAGCTCAACAGCAGCCACAGGTTCATCATCCCTGCAGCCAGAAGAATCAGCACAATTTCTGCTGCAGTCTGTCCTTTCGCCTTGCGCAGGTTGGCTCTCGCAAGAAATAAACTTTTCCTCATAATTACCACCCCATTTCCGCAAGAAAAGCAGACAGCTTCTTATGCCTTTTTTCATCGCCGTGTACGTACCTGCCCAGATTACATTCCCCCAAAATCGCGCCGTCCTTTAAATATAAGATACGGCTGCCCCTGCGTGCGGAACGCATATCATGGGTTACCATTACCACACTCTGCCCCTGCTGGTTAAATTTGGTTAAGGTATTTAAGACATCCAGCCCTGTCTTGGAATTTAAGGCTCCGGTCGGTTCATCTGCAAATAAAATTTCCGGGGAATTAATCAGCGCTCTCACAATCCCTACCCGCTGTGCTTCGCCGCCGGAAATCTGGGTGGGAAATTTTCTCTGGGTTTCCTCCGAAATATCCACAGCCTGAAATAATTCCTTTGCCCGACCCAACAGCGCCTTTTTGTCCCTGTTAACCAAAAGCCCTGCGCAAAGCACATTGTCCAATACGCTCATGCTGTCAATCAGATAAATCTGCTGAAACACAAATCCGCAATGTTCTCTTCGAAATACGCAAAGCCCGTCCTGGTTCAAATCGGAAATCACCTGCCCGCCAAAGGTTATAGTGCCAAGGGTCGGCGTATCCATACCAGAAAGGGCATACAAAAGGGTGGATTTTCCGGCTCCGCTGGCACCCATAATTACCGTAAAATCTCCTTGGTAAAGTTCCAGGCCAATGTTTTTCAGCACATGCTGCTGTGTTCCTCCGTTGGAGAAGGATTTGCTTAAATTTTCCGTTTTATAAATGACTTTTTTCATTGGGAAACTCCTTTCCTGTGTATCGAAATATTAACAAGATCAGTTCGCTGCAGCGCTTCTAATATGTTTTATTTTATTTTCCCGATTCTTAAATGTCTTTATGGAAACCTTAACAAATCCTTAAATCACTGCCGCAGGATCATATGGGCAGCCAGGGCGTTTCAGAAAAGGCATTTTTAACGGATGCCGCTTAGCAAAACAGCAACGCCTACTCTAAGCCCTTTTTCTCCATTTTCCACTGTAAAAGCCCCGTCCATGGCTTCCATAAAATAGTTGGAGATAAACAGCCCGAGCCCCGCCCCTTCGATTCCTCTGGCATTGCTTCCCCGGCGGAATTTTTCTTTGATAAACAAGAGTTCCTCCTCTGGCAGTCCGCCGCCTTCGTCTTCAATTTCCACCACAAGCCTGCTGCCGGTTCTTTCCGCCTGCACCCGGATGGCTGTATCTGCATATTTATAGGAATTAGCAAAAATATTGTCAAACACCTGCTGCAGCCTGAACCTGTCCGCCCATACCAGGCAGGGAGGAATGGCACAAACACCGGCCCGGTGGAGATAATCTGCATTTTCAAGCATACACGTAAGTTCACTGCTTTCCATATCACCAGGCGCTACTGTCAGCTCCTGTAATTCTTCCAGTGTTGCTGTAAACAAATTCGTAACCAGGCTGTTAATCTGGTCGGCTTTTTGAATAATCTGTGCATAATTTTCCTGCATCCTTGCGCTTTCTGCAAGGGCAGATCCCACTTCGGACGCAGCCTTTATGCTGGCTACAGGAGTTTTGATATCATGGGAAAGCTTCGCCACAAGTTCCTTCTTCTCTGCATCTGCCTTTGCCTGGGCAAGCCTTGCCTTCTTAAGCTCTGCACGCATAATGTCGAAGCTTTCCGTAAATGCGCCAAACAGGTTCTGTCTGTCCATTTCCAGCGGGATGTCCAGATTTCCTCCGGCAATCCGTTCCGCAAAACCTTCCAGTTTACGAAAAGGCTTTACCAGCTTTCGGTAAAGCCCTGCTGCATAACCTGCAAGGACTGCTGCCTGAATCAGCAAAAGCAGCAGCAGACATAAAACCGCGCTGCGCTTCCTGGCTGCAGAATTTTCTGCCCATGAATTGTAGAAAATCACTTTTCCCACCACAGCTTCTGATTGTTTTACATCAAGTATTGTATCTCTGTGGGAAATTGCCTGGCTTATGGTTTCGCTTAAATGTTCCCTGGTCTTGAATAATACAGTTCCGCTGTTATCAATGACAACATAGTCAAATGGCTCCAAAGCTGCCTTTCTCTCCTTCGCATGATCCGCCTTTGCCACATTATCTTTCTTTTGGACATCTTCTGCCCTGGCAGTTTGATCCCAGTCATTTTCCAACGTTTTTACAATTTTGTTTACTGCCGCCACATCCTGGGACGGCTTCTCCTCCCTGCCCATGAAAAAAATCACAGCAGCCGCCTCCAGCAGGAAAATCAGCAGAATAACAAAAACAAACCTGTGCGTTTTCATCTTCCCGCTCCTTCAAATTTATATCCTTTGCCCCAGTAAGTGACAATATATTCCGGCTGGTTGGGATTTACTTCTATGGCCTCGCGTATTCTGCGGATATGGACATTTAAGGTTCCATCTCCGGTGAATTTATCTGCCCAGACTTTTTCAAAAAGCTCCTGTTTGGACACCACCTTATCCCGGTTTTGGATTAAATAGGACAGAAGCCGGAATTCCATCATGGTTAATTTCACTTTCTTTCCGTCTACCAGCAGGCTCTGCCCTGGCATGTCAACCTTAATCCTTTGATCCGAATAATTTTCCCCGCTTTCTTTCCCGTAACGCTTTAAGACCGCCTGAACCTTTGCCAGCAGAACGCCAAGAGAACAAGGTTTTTGAATATAGTCGTCGCCGCCGATATTCAAAGCGGCAATTTTATCATCGTCGCTTGTCCTGGCAGAAATAAAAAGAATGGGGATATCTGTCTGCTCCCGCAGCTCCCTGCACAATGCAAATCCGCTCCCATCTCCCAAATTGATATCCAATAGCAAAAGCCCTGCGGTATTTTCCTCAAAAAAACAGCGGCTTTCTTCTGCACTGTAAACTGCCGCTGTTTTTACCCCGAATAAATTAAAATACTCTGCTGTGCTGTCTGCCAGCAGTTTTTCATCATCTATAATTAAGCAATGGTATTTCATGGATGATTCCTTTCCTGTGTGTTCATTCTAAATAAATTATATGGAGATGCCGGGCATATGTCAACCTAGAGCGTGCTTGAAAAATGCTCTAGCACCCTTTCTTTCCCTGGTCATACAATATTAATAAGCAACAATAAGGAGAACTTTATGGAAAAATTAATGGATATCAGCCATGTGGGTTATTCCTATCATACGATGCAGGGGGAAACACCTGCTTTATCCAATATAAATTTTACGGTTCATAAAGGGGATTTCCTGGCGGTTGTGGGGCCTAGCGGGTGCGGCAATGGGATGGTTCTGCTGCGGAAACAACGCGGTCGGCCTGTGGGTGAAAACTGCTGGCTGTCCTGCTGCATCTGTTTCTTTCTGTAAACGCACATCCGGCAGCCACTGGTATTTTCTGATTCTTGCTCCATCAATGGCTGCCATAGATAAAAATATGGGCTTCTTCTCCATCCCAGACAACTTTGTCCAGAATCATCCGCAGATATTCCCGTTTTTCTGGTACTGTTAAGGTGCCAAAGAGGCTGCGGAAACTGGAAAGCTGTCCTAAGAGAAACTCCATCTGCTGTCTGTCGCCCTGAATATTCTTTCCTTCTTCCCCTGATTCTGTGCGCTCTTTTTCCAAAGACGCGCATTCTTCATTGAGTTTTCGGATTTCCTTTTCTATCTGACGGATAAAATCTTCCTCACCGCCGGATTTCGCCAGGACAGAAATAAGGTTCTGCACTTCTTTTTTCCGTTTCTGTATCTCCTGCCCCAGCAGGTCTGCTGCAGTCACTGTTTCTTCTTTTGTGTCATCCATTCTTGCCATAGCTTCCTTAAGCATATGGTGAATGTCAGAATTTTCCTCTGTATACCGCAGCACTTCCCTGTACACCAGTTCATCCAGTGTATTTCCCTGCACATTTGGTACGGAGCATTTCTCCCCGTGGGTCATGTCTTTATAAGGGCAGAGATAGGAAAATTTCCGTTCTCCCCCTTCTGTTACCTGTTTGACTGAATAATATTTCGGGCGCATCAGGTGTCCGCAGGAACAATGCAAAATTCCTGAGAGCAAAGCCACCGGGTTCTGGGACTTGTGCCATCCTTCTCCCCTGGAGCTGTTTTTTGCCAGCAGGTTCTGGATTTTGGAAAAGTCCTGCCCAGATATGATTCCCGGATGCTTCCCTTTTGCTACAATCCATTTTTCCGGTGAATTATTCTTGTTCTTGTACTGGCTGGAAGAAGTCTTCGCATAGGCAATCAACCCGTATGTGCCGTCTGCTTCCTCTTTTTCCATGCATACCTGGCAGCCCAGATTCCAGAAATAATCATACGCCTCCTTGTCTGCTGTACAGTAAACAGGATTTGTCAAAATGTCCCGGATAGCAGTTGTTGTATATTCATTGCCTCGCTTTGTCTGTATGCCATAGCTCAGAAAATATTTGACGATTCCCATTAAAGACTGATTTTTAAGATATTCCTGAAAAATAAACCGGACCATCTGCATTTCCTGTTCATCCACAGCCAGCCGGAAAGACTTCCTGCTTTTTCCATTGACAGATACCTTTTCTTCCGCTTCTGCCGCAAATCCAAGGGGCGTGTTCCCTCCCAGCCACCTGCCCTTTCTTGCAAGCATCACCATATTGTCCCGCACCCGCTCTGCAATCTGCTCCCGCTCCATCTGGGCAAGAACCCCTGCAAAATAAAGCATAGCTTTTCCAATGGGAGTGGAAGTATCAAACCGTTCCTTAATGCTGATAAAAGAAACATCCAGCTTGTTCAGCATTTCCACCAGATTGGCCAGGTCTGCAATGTTGCGGCCCAGCCGGTCCAATTTGTAGCACACCAGATAATTGCAGTTTCCTTTTTTGATTTCCTGCATCATTTTCTGGAATTGGGGGCGGTTGGTATTTTTGCCGGAGTAGCCTTCGTCTTCGTATGTGACGATTTCGGCTTCCCCGGCGCCTTCAATGTTATACTGTATGTAATCCCGGCACATGGCAAGCTGGTTTTCCACGCTTTCTCCCCGGCCGGTCCATTTGGATTTCCTGCTGTAGATAAAAATCACCATTGTTTCTTTCCATCCTTTACGATTGTTCCCCGTATTTACGCAGATAGGACATGGCCTGTTCCAGGGTCACTCCCGCCTTATTCTGTAGTCTGGCTAAAATTGCTGTATCTTCAAGCCCATCCTCCTTGCCCAGTTCAATAATAGTCTGCACTTTTCCCTGCTGCATTCCCTGCCGTATTCCTTGTTTTACTCCACGTTGTATCAGTTTCTCCGATTCTGTTTCAATTACAGCTCCTCCCATAATATTCACCAGCCTTTCCTCGTTTTCATTCCCATTTGTAATATATGTAATGATAATATTTACAAATCCCATCAGGTCTATGATTTCATCATCAGACAGTTCTCCAGCCTTATGCAGACGGAGCATTTCATTCCTGAAATATTTCAAATCCCTTATGGCTTCTTCTATCCTGTTTCCATATATTCCTTCTCATACCTTGCAACATAAAAAGGAATATATGGAAACAGACGCTTTTCCACAATATATTCCTTTGTAAAATCCACCAAAATTATATTCTCTGCTTTATAATCCACACGCTGCCCGTCGGGAAATGTAAAAGTAATGGTGGTTGATTTTGGTGTTTTATCTGTCTTTTTTACATAAATAATGGAAAACCGCGGCATGGGAATCATAGCATGGCCGATATCCCATATGGCAAACTGCCTTGCAACAAGAAACGCATATTCGGCAATCCTGATTGCCATGGAACCATCATCGTAGCTCTGGCATTCCAACAGATAATTTTCACTTCCGATTTTCATCAGAAAATCCGAAATCTGTTCTTCTATCTCCCTGTTTCCATCTGGACTTTCGCTTTCTGTCAGATACCCTTCCGAGGGCAGAACATCCACTTTTGCATCCATTGGATAATCTTTTCAAAAATATCATTAATAACTGAAATAAACAGCCTTTTGTGCTTGCTTTTCATGGTTTTAAGCACATTATCATAATCGGGCGTTTTCTTCTGCATTCCTTCTCCCTTCTATAAAATATTATCTTATTTTTAAAGAAAATATTTCTATGTTTATTATATCGGCAAATTCTGCCCCTGACAATAAAAATTATCTTTGATTCATACTTCATCAAAATTCTGGCCTTTTTTAATTTTTTCGGGAGATTATTACTCCGGCATTCATCCACCGGAGTAATAACTGTAAATTCCTTTCAGGCAAAAACCAGACATTCCTTATCATTGAAAATTAAAATGCCGGATATCCCATAATATTACAGAGCAATCTCAAGCTTTCCTTTTTCCCTGTCATAATATTTCTTATGACAAAAAATCAGAAGTATCCTGCTATACTCAGATACTCCTGATTTCCTTTTTATTACCATATGCTTTTATGTTACAAAGATGGACGCCTGACTTCCAAGCTATCTTGCAATTCATTATATGTTACAACAATATCAACTCCACCCTATATCTTATAAAAATATATCCTGTGGTCCAACAATCATTTCTGGAAACAATTTTACCGCTACTCCATTTTCCACATCCCATACACAGTCAAATAATAGAATTGCCGTTCCATCCTGTTTAAACAGTAATGATGTGGGTGTTATCATCTGTTCAAGTTCACAAACCTGTTCTACCTTTTTTATCTCATCCCCACCAATGAGTCCTCCTTCTAAACTATCATTCACATAAGATTTCAATTTTTCTCCCACTCGCTTTAACACTTCTTCTTCCTTTTCGGAAAAGATTCTGTATGCTCTTCTCTGTTCTTCTGTAATACGCTTTCCCGAATATGCCTTGGCAACAACTTTTATATTCCAGGACTTTCCAAACATTGTCACAGATTGCTGCTTATACCACCTATGTTTATATGTCATTTCCCCAAATACCCTGTCTTTACAGATAGTTTCCATTTTACATCTTTCCTTTCTTTATTCGTAGTCGTTCAATTTTGGGCTTTAGCCAATGCAAAAGTTCTAAGCCAAACTGTTCCCTTTATTCTTCTGCTTTCCGCATCCTGTATTCTGACACACCACCAGAGTGAGGAACATTTCCATGAATTTCTGTTGGAACCTTCTGCATTGTCTTGCAATCTTTACATTCATGCCAGGTATACTTATGCTCTTCTCTCCACTTTGCAACCTCTTCTGGGGTACAGCCTCTCTGCTCTGCCAATTTTTCATCAGCCTGGTCAAAATTTGCAGCTCTATCATCTGTAAAGTCATCAATTTCAACTTCCCCCTTTGACACTTCTGAAAAATCTGCCTCGCCATCCTTAAAGGGTATTCCATCTATCCCATATTTATCCAGAAGTTCCCCCCATGTGAGTTTGTCTGGATTTGTCAGCGGATTTTTGGGAACGTCATTCCTATCCGGAACCCATGTGGAATTTCCTCTTTCTCCTTCCCAGTTTCCTCCATTTCCATCAATGGGGCATCCCCTTACATCCATTCTGGGCAATTCTTCTGATTCGGGAATATCCTCCGGTTGAGATATGCTGTCTGATTCGGAAACTTTCTCTGATTCAGGGATTTCAACCCCTCTGCCTTCTGTATCCTCTTCCCTTAAAATTTCAAAAAAATCCCCTCCTTCAAACAGCTTTTCATATGTTTTCAGCGCATCTTCACTGAACCCTGGCTCTATCTTTCCTTTCTTTTCCGATATTTCCGTTAGGTCCTTCATATTATCTAATAATGCCATGTCTTTTTCCCTCCTCTATATAGTCCATCAATCTTTCAAAGAAAGAAACCGATTCTTTCTTCCCGTCAAACTGTGCCTTTTCTTTTGCAAGAAGTGCAAGAATCTGATTTTGGGCATATTCAGGCAAAATTGTGATATCAGGTTCCAGTCGTTTCAGCAGGCAGTTCCGCCAGAATGCAATATTCTCCTCTTTCCCCTTTGCAAAGCAAAATGCCTCTTCTGACTCGAAAATATGGTACACTATTTTTTCTCGTAACCTTTCAATTACAGTATCATCCGCTGTTTTGGCATATTCTAGAAATGCAATTTTTACCTCAGCCGGTATCTGTAGTTTTTGTACTTCATTAATCAGGCCGGCAACATACTTGCCATCTAATTTTTTTCTTTTGTCAATGGGCAGCAGCACATATTCCAAAATCCTGTATTTCTCTCTATTGTCTGCTTTTCTCTTTTCATAATGAAATTCTGGAACTTCCCTGAAATTTGTATCAATTTTACAGAGCACAGGCTCCAGCCAGTCATTTTGGTACACTGCTGCAACAAATGTCTTTATCCTAGATAATTCCAATATCTGGTCCTCATTCAGTCCTGCAGCCCTTCCAACCAGTTCCCGATCCTGCAAATCCGGCAGACGTAGTATAATTTTTGTGTTGGTATTCCGAATGACAGACAAATCCATCAGGCCCGGAGCCTGATCCGCAATCAAAAATCCTTCTCCAAAGGTCCGCATCTCTGCAATGGAATTTGCCAGCATTTCCACAGATTTTCCAAGCAGGTTCGCACTTTCTCCAAATTGCTCCGTTGATGTTCTTTTCAGTATATTATGGGCTTCTTCCAACACAGTCACATGCTTTAGAGGTTCATTTCCTTTGCCTGCATTTGACATGCGGTATTCCTGCAGTTTCATCACCAGTAATCCCATAATCAGAGCTTTGGTTTCACTGGATCCTGTTCTGCTTAAATCTATAATGACATTGCTCTCAAACAATTCCTCCACAGACAACTCATCACTGGTAAAAATTTGCCGGTACAATCCATTGGTCAGTGATTTCAGTCTGGTGCACAATGCTCCCTTATAATCTCCTCTCGTATCAGAAGAATAAGCGGACTCCTCCATAACTACATTAATTTGCTGTTGCACATCAATAAAAGAAGGATACAGAGGCATTTCCTTCACATAGCTGCATTCTGAAGTCGCCAAATTCCATCCTGACAGGATATACGCCCGTTCAATGGCATCTTTCAGCACAGCAGGCATTGCCGCATACATGGGCCAGCAAACATTGAATATTTCAATCAAGCGGTCAATATGCTCTAGAACATGTATATCCTTCGGAAAACTAAATGGGTTTATCCGTAACAGAGGCATTTTCTTATCATTCGTCCCATAAACCTTTACATTGGGGTATCCTCCAAACCGATTTTTATATTCTCCTTTTGCAGGCTCAATTACCATAAATTTTATTTTTTCTTTCCGTCCCTTTACCGAATGTACCATCAATTTGTCCAACATAGAATAAATCGTCGTCGATTTCCCGGAACCGGTAGAACCAGTGATAAAGGTATGCATAGACAAACTTTCAATATCCACACATACTTTCTGCTCTTTTCCATACCCGCCTTCTTCATGACCCATATGATAAAGATCGCCCAGAAACAGCCGTTCTTGACCGCTTTCTGCTATGTTTCTCCCAAATGGCGTCATTGGAATGACTGTAACGCCTAAAATAGATTTTTTCGGCAGCCCGATTTGTATGGCAAGCTCATCACCACTGACAATGGATGCCGGAGTGACAATAATTTTTTCTTCTTGGTATTCCCCTTGTCTTTTCCTCAACAAAAAGCGAGGATGCACCAGAGACCCTATGTACTGCCCCAAAACCTTTGTTTCTTCTTCCTTATACCAGGAATTGATATGGGATGCCTGCACGCTGGAATTTTTTCCTCGCATCAGGGCATTATAGTTGCTGGCAACTGTCAGAACCGTTTCCCTGTCTTTTGCAATCACATAAGCTGCACAGTCAAAGGCCCCAAAACTTTCACATTCATCCAGCCGCTCCAAATGTTTGTCTATTTTATCCAACAAAGATTTTACACTTCGATTTACATAGCTGAACTGTATGCTCTTCCCTGCTGCCTTGGATGTGGAAACAGTATCCGTCACGGACTTACTCTGCTGTAAGCTTCTGCTCCTAGTATCCGACTTTCCCATGGTATCAGAGGTTCCGCTGTTAAATCCAGCATTCAGCCCCAAATTTGCATTTGCCACAAATGGAACACCAAGCCCTATTCCTGCACTCATCCCAAAAGATCTGCCCTTCGACCGGGATCTGCTCTGGGTCATGGAAATGCCTGTAGAAATTCCCTTGGATATGCCCTCTGACCTTGCCTTGGACAAGGATACCGTATCGCTTTCATTAAATGTCACCGCATGATGGGCAAATGTGGACAATTGGGTGTACAGCAGTTCATATCCCTTCCGGATCACCTGCAGCTCTGCAGTATCTATTGGATCCGCCAGCATGACAACCGTATATTCCTGCCCCTTCAGTGAATCCACCAGATTCTCAATTCCCTGCACGTAGCCTGTGATGCTCTTATTTTTTTCGTCCCGCAGCGCAACAATACCGGAAACAGAGGAATAGCAGTTCCTTTTTCCTGCCAGTATGGTACTCTGAAGATTTTCCACCTCACTGCTTGGCAGCTCTTCCAAATCAGAACCTGTCAGGTTCCCTGCCAAAGCGCCACGAAAAGCGGCTGCATTTGCCTCTCGCCTTTTCCGGTCAGTTTCTGTACGCGCCCGTTTGGATACAATACCCAGATAATAATCTATGCGGCATCCATCGCTATGTACCACCGTCGCCAGGCTGCATTCAATAGAAGATGCCACATTTACAATGGTAGTCAGCTTGTCCAAAAAATTTTCCTCTTTGTTCAAAACAAGCCGAGACAATTTATAAAATTTTCCGCATTCAGAAATTCTGGTATCCTTATCTTCTTCTGTGGGATCCATAATCTCATAAGATTCCAGCATTCCCAGATAATCCTTTGTAATGATTGTCATGGCATGGTTTAAGGAAGCATCCAGCTCATTACTTAACTTTTTTGTGTTTTTCTCAATTTCATTCGGCATAGTTTTTTCCTCTAATGTAATCTTTTCCTGCAATTTTCCAGCCTGGAAACATATTCCTGATATCCAGCAATCTCCGTTTCCTTATTCTGGCACTGCAGTGCCAGAGCATCAAATTCTTCTATAATATTTTTAAGAAGCGAATCCTCTATTTTTTCTTGAATCGCTGCCATAGATTCTTTAAACTCCCTGACAGTAAGGGATAATTTTTCGCACAGCTGGCCATAAATGCGTGAAACTGCCCGCTGAAGGGCAACAGCCAACTCTGTTTTCTGTTCTGCGGAAGTAATCTCCCCAGTAAATTTCCCTGTAATTTTATCCATTGCATCTGATATATCTATCTGGAACACTGGAAATTCTATGGCGCTTACCGTTTCTTCCACCATGATCCGAAACAAGGAAGAATCATATGTTTCACTTCCAAGGTCAAAATTATTTACTACCACATTCAATATTTTCCGCTTCACCTCTTTTAACTGCAACGCTTGGGTAAATACCTCTTCTATCTGATTGGTTGCGTCAATCCCATATTTTCTCAGATTCTCTATGGCATCTGCAGCAATGCAGTAGGAATAATGTTCCTCATACTGGTAAGAATGGGTTTTCTTCCAGAAGAAATGCCCTGTGGTGTAATAACCAGTATGGGTAGTTGTCCCTGTCCGCTCCTTGATCTCCAGATAGTCCTTCCCTGCTCCTCGCAATTCCCGGATTCCTTCTGCCTTTTCCGATTCCAGCCTGGCGTTAAATTCCCCAAAAACGTTGGATATGTCTGCCCGAATGTTTCCCATCTGCCCTTCCATAGATTTCTTCTGCTCTAAAAGCTGTTCCCTGTCATTTTTTTCCAATGCCTGAATCCTCTTCTGCGCCTTCTCCTGGAAAGAGGTAAGCAGGTTCCCTGCTTCCTCTGTGGCATTTGGGATAAAGCTTCTGGACTTACTTTCCAGGATTTTTTCTTTTTCCTCCACTACCTCGGAAAACAGATGCTTTACCTCATCAAAATTGCCCAATAATTTCAAATCAGCTTCCATATCCTCGGAAAACATTTTCAGGGCGGAGTAGATATTTTTTTCTTCCGGACTGTAATCCTGCTGCTGTTTGCCTGACATATTATAAGCAAGGGAGGAAACCATTAAAGGGTCTGCACATTGCTTTATCACTTCTATCAATTCCGAAGAGCTGCCCCTTGCTTCCAAATCTTTCACAAATTCCTGAACTTTGCTTTTTGCGCGTTTTTTTAATTTCCGCCGGATGAGCTTACAGGCCTTTGGAATATTATCGGCTGTATTTTCATCCTCGCCGAAAATGTCGTCCTCTTCCTGAACTCTTAAAACATCACGAATTCCGCTGTCATATTTACTTGCAATCAAAACAAGCCGCTTTACCCCTTTCTGGGGAAGCTGGCTGGATAACAAAGTCCAGTCGCTCTTGTCCAAAAAACTCCCAGACTGGCTCAAAAAGAACACCACATCGCAGACCTCCATAAATTCCTTGGTACGGATAGTTCTGGAAGCAATTGGATCATTCAACCCCGGCGTATCCACAATGGAAAGCCCCTGAAATTCTTCTTTATTCAGGAAAAGGGTCACTGCTTTTACAATAGGCGTATATTTTCCATCTTCGCCCACGTATTCATTGAGATGGGAAATCAAATCCTCATATGTCCCAAATTCAATTTTTTCCATGCCTTTTTCCAGATATGGATGGGGATCCACTCCGTTCCTTTGTACCATATCAACGATTTCCCGGGCGGAAGTATAGATTTCGTCATCCAGATCCACCACCGCATTTTCTTCTAACACTTCCCATTCTTCCGGGGAATAATACTCAACCTGAATAATGTTGTCCTTGGAATATTCCATTTTAGTTAATGTGGCAGTTTTAGGGGTGGAGGCTTTTGGCAGAATCTCTTTGCCCTCAAAGAGCAATGTGTTTAGGAAGGACGATTTTCCTGCTTTCACCTGACCTACCACACCTATGTTCAGCTTGCGGTTTTCACGGTAGAAATCCTCCGTCTTTAACTTAAAATCCGCGGCAAATTTTTCCAGTCTCCTGATATCCTCCTCTCTGGCAACCTCTGTAAGTTCTGCAATCATGTCTCCTATGCTGACTGTAAAAGCCTCAAATTGGGGATTATCTGCTGTAAATAACGCCATTACTGTTTCTCCTTCCTTTTCTTATTTTTCCAGTACCATCTTAAAAACTCCTGGTAACCATCAAAATATGATACTACATAGACTGTAATATATTTCATCTCATTGTTGGTTTCTGCATCTTTTTCGCTGTCTTCCAGGAAGAAAACCATTCCGTCGCAGGGAGCGTATATGTTTTCTTCCTGTTTCGCAAGTTTTTCTTGAGATTCGTTTACCAACCAGAAGAATCCTTTTTCAATCAACATCTCTTTCTCATATGTAACAAGCACATCTCCACTTTTTACCAATTCCCCCGCCTGAAGGCGGCTTTTGATTATACATAGATACTTGGTCTGACTTTGCGCTTTAAGGAAAAGGCTTATACCACCCTCTTTGTTATATTCCTCCACACATAATCTCCCACACTCCCTGCGATGGGATACTATCCATTCCTCGGGAATTAACTGCCTGAAATCCTCATGCATTTTCCATCTGCCTTTTGCAGGAACTGATACTTCTTCCAAAACATCCCAGTTCCCAGTTAAAATACCCTTAGCGATCAAGGCTGTCACCTGTACCTCCCATTTTTCGCACCCAAATACCCTGGCAATGTCCGCTATTAATGAGATTTCTTTTTCTGACGCTTCCCCTGAAATATTGGCAATCACCAGTGCATCTGCCAGGAACGCATATTTCAGTTCCTGAAAGTTCATGCAGACTTTTTCCATATCCTCGGGCTGGAATCCCAATCCTGCCTGATACAGTTCTTCCGCATGCAGCTCCATCCCGCATCCTGTCGCTATCCTGCATAAATATAGTAATCTGTCCCATTTTTTACTTCCAGAAGACAACATCAGCCAGGAAAGAGCCTGCATGTATTCCTTTTGGAGCACAGAGGAAACTTTGGATACACCTGTGTCCTTTATAGGATATTTCAATGCTAGTCTTGTAATTCTGGCAAAATCCTCTTTCTCTTCTTCCTCTGTTTTTGGCTTCATCCCTTCTATGGCTTTCTGCAATTCTGAAATATGTTCTTCCATGGAACGAAGCTCCATCTGAAGGTCTGTTAAATTCATAGTTTGGTTCCTTCCTCCCATTTTCTAAATATAAAAACTGCAGCATCACGATACCGATTTTCATACTGTTTTATATTCTGTTTCATCTCTCTCTAATGATCCTTGTAATTCCGCCTTTTACGGTATTGTTTTTTTCAGACACTTTTTGTGCCTCTTCATAAAATATTAAGCATTCCGTGTCACTATACCATGTAAATTCCCCACTTATACACGTGCCCCCTGTGAATATATTATTCTTTACCTCAATCTTCTTTAAGCACATATTTCTCTCACTGCTTTTTAATCCAAAAAAGGCTCCACTTGCTCCTCCATAACAATCAGTATTTTCTATATAGACATCCTGTACATAATTCCCATCAAAAACCACAGATTCCCCTTCTCCCTTATAGCAAAACACTCCTCCACCTACTATCTTCTGCTCCACTTTTTCTTTTCGGCCACATTCATTGAATTCACTGGACACAACCAATACATTTCCAACAGATTCCAAATGCGCAAAGGAATTGGTAAAATTACGCACCTTACATCCCTCCATTTGAAAATTTCCCACTCCCTGCAGGTATAAATATCCTCCCTTCCCATTTATGGTACAGTTCTCAAACCTTACTTCTTCGCAGCCATGAAACTGCCATTTACCAGCCACATTAACTTCGATGCCAACAAAAACCACTTTCCGCTGGTAAAACTTCATACCCTCTGTCTCCAGGCTATGAACCACCTGCTTCTCCGGCGCAGAATAAATCACTTCGCTCTTACTGTCAACTACAGCCCCTGCATAGAAATTCCTGATATAATCTGTAAGATCTAAAAAGCCCAATTCCTCCGTCATCATTTTTTTGGCTTCATCAAAAATTTCAGAGCTTTGCATCAGCACCGACTCCGCCACTTTCGAAAGGTACCTCAGTTCTGTAATGTGAATCCCAAGCATCTGGATCAGTTCTGCCAAATATTCATAATTGCTGTCATTCCTCTCACCAAGGGCCGACAGAATCATGCCATTCAACGCGAAATAATACCTGCCTTCCTCTGACTGGTAAGCATCTGCAAATTCCTTCACTTCCACCATAGAAATATCCAGCGCCTTCCTCATATAATCCTCTGTCTGTAGTTCACAGCACAGCCCTTTCACAATCCGTTGTAGAAACAATAACTGCATTTCTGTGACATCATTCTCATACTGCACAACGGTAGACAGCATCTGAACATACAGGGATTTCAGATATTCCTCCTTGTCCGAAAGCCTGCCATTGTGGATCGTGTATTTTTCATTTTGCAATTCCATAAAATGTTTCCGGATTTCTAAAATATTCTCCTCTATCTTGCCCATCTTTTCCTTGTCCTCCTACTGTAATTTTACAATTTCTGCGTATTCTTCTGTCCGCCCAAAGATATTGCCAATCTTGACAGATTCATGTTCCAACTTACAAAGTTCTGCATACTCTTCTGTATTTTTTACACAATCATGAATATGGATTTCCTCTGTCTCCACATTGCAGGCAGCAAAAATAACATCCAGCAGTTCATCCCTATATTCACTGCCTCCCGGCCGCTTATTAATTACCGGTTCAATTCCTTCAAATACACTCTGCAGCATATCCCCAATGGAAGGATCCGTCTGAATGTTTTTCTCTTTCTTATATTCTGCAATCAGTTCCATGGGATTTTGCACCTTATCCTGCAGCAAATCTATTTCTGACGGCTCCGGCATGGCAATCCCCACCACATCTGAAATGAACTTTATCTCTGTAAAAAATTCATCCTGCAATTCCTTCAGCTTCTCCCTGATGTCCTTCAATTCATTGACCGTTTTTTGTGCATCACGCACCATAGACTGCAGGGGCTCCAGGATTTCTGAGTCAACATCCTCTATCGACAGCTTTGTGATGGAAGTATTGAGCCTTACCAGCTTCCGGCTTTCCTCGTCGATTTCATCCTCATAGAATTCCCTGCACCGAACAAACAGAATCTTAAAATTCCTTGCAAAATTTGATTCATACACCTGCCGGTTCCAGGACTCTATCTGCTTTTTAATCTTTTCCGTATCCGCCTCTATAAACGAGCAGAGTTCTTCATCCTCCACCTGATTTATCCTGCTGGTAAAGGCAAACACATCCACATACCGCACCCCTTTGATATCCAGGCTGGCTTTTATCTTGGAAATAATTTCTTTTAAGTCCTTCAGGTTCTTCTTGTCTGCCTTATTCACAATCACCAGCTTTGGCGTATCTTCCCGGAGAGTCTTAATAAACTTTATGTCTTCCTCTGTAATTGTCCCAGCATCCGCCTGCACAAACCAGAGAATGTAATTGCTGGCATTTAACTGTCCTCTTGCAATCTGCTCATCCGTTTTCGCCGAATATTTCTCGGAATCCGGTTTGGAATACCCCGGGGTATCCAAAAATGCAATCCTATCGTATTTATGTAATGGGGTGGAAAAAAAGATATTCTCTAGTACATGTCCAAGGGTAACCGCATCTGCCACCTTTTCCTCCTCTTCACCCTCCAGTTCCCCGAATCCATGGGCAATTTTCCGAATATCCTTGGGCTGCATCTGCACTTTTGCATCAAACACATTGATTCCTAACACCTCGTGCTTCTCCCCGCTCACAATATAGGTAGGAACTGATGTGGAAGGGTCGATATCCGCAGGAAGCACCCGTTTCCCCATTAACGCGTTTAAGAAACTGGACTTGCCGCTGGAAAAACCGCCGCCCAGCGCAATAATATTTTTGCCAATCAATTTATCATACAAAATAAAATCTCTGAATTTTTCATACTCCGATTTAAAGTTTATGTATAATTCATAAAAATCTTCCGGGGCATTTTCCTTCAATGTGTCTGGTATCTTTTTCTGAATCATTTCCTCAATTCTGGATAAATCAACCTTTAACTGCTCCCCCTCGGATTTCTGCCGGATAATATTACACAATAACTGGAAATTGCCCACCAGTTTTTCATATGTTTCTTCATCATAAGCCATCTTTGAGTCCACCTATCCTCTCTAAATCCCTTTCTATGTCAGCGGCAAGCCCTTCTTTTCTGGTATTCTCATCTTCTATCTGTTCCCGGACATCTGACATTGCTTTTTCTATGGTTTCTCGCTGAGTCTTAATCTCCTCTTCAATAGACGTATTGACAAGTTTCATCTGTTCTGTAATTGCCGCCTCTATCCCGCTTCCTACTTCAGACAGCACTTCTGGAAACACTTCGCTTTGCAGTTTCCTCCTGATTTCCTGCTTCGCCTCTTCCCGCTTCCTGTTCCCAAAGAACTTCATGGCAATTGCCGCCACTACCCCTAAAATCGGCAGCCCCAGCAAAATGCCTGCTGCCACTGCCACAACGGATGAGGTAATGCCTTGTCCCAGATTTTTCGTATCATAATGAAAAGAAATATGAACGTCCCCGAAAGATTCCTCGTTCATGCATTTGGCAACTCTTTTCAGATATTTTTCCACTTTCGAAAGAAATCTTTTTTTCACGCTTACGGTCACTGCCCTGCGGACAACATTGTTCAAATGTTCGTTGATGCTCTGGTTATTCATGGCCATGGTAATCAGGGTGGATTCTTCTGCTTCCATGGCACGCTGCACGTCATCCTGGATTTCCTGTACACAGGAAGAAATTTCCAGTTGAAAATCTCCCTGTTCCCTGGAAAATTTCGTTTCCATCCCCTGTAATTGTCTCTGCAGCTTCTCTTCCTGTTCTGCCAGTTCCGATTCCGATAACTGGCTGTTTGCAAGGAGAGTTTTCAGGTAATTTTCTGTATTTTCTATGATTGTTTTGGCAGCGCCTGCAAATTTCCCTGCCAAAATTTGCTGTGATTCCTTCTGAATTTCTTTCAGGAATTCCTCCAACTCCTCAACCTCTCCTTCAAAACTGCTGGTACGGCAATAATGAATACTGCGTTCCCCCACGTAGCGTTTCAGGCTTTCTTTCATTTTCTGAAAGGTCATCTCAAATTCATCGTTGCGTTTGTCATATTTGGTAATTACAACGCAAAGCGGCATATCGTTCAGGCACAATTCCCGCAATATATTCCCAACGCTGCTTCTTACAATCATATCGTCTGCTGGAAATGCTATTATATAAGCCAGGCTTTGAGGGAGATAATTATCAATCGCTTTATTGTGAACTTCATACCCCGACTCGAAACCAGGCATATCTACCAGCATCACATCTGGAATTTCCTCCAGGAAACTGTTGCTCAAATTGAGGCGCACGCTCTTTACTTTTGAAGCATCCGCCTCATAATCTCTGAACTCTCCCAGGGATATTTCCTTGCTCTGGCCATCATTTTCTAAGACAATGACAGATTCCTCAGCTTCAGAATAAACAATTTCCGCAGGAACTGCAGTTTCCGGGGTAATATTTTCCTTTAACAGTTTTCCATTGTATCCTAAAATCGTATTTACCAATGCACTCTTACCGGAACTGAACTTTCCGATGACAGGCGTGCATACTTTCGCATATTTCATCTCATCCAATGTCTTACTGGCTAAATCATTTGAAATTCCATACACATTGTTCATCTCTTGAATTTCTTCTAGGGCCTGTACTATTTTTTCCATTTTTTCCTCCGTTTCTTCCTTTTTATCCTTTTATTTTAATCTATTTTAGTTTCAACACTTTTTTGTTTTTACATATTTCTTTCAATCCCTGTTACAATAAAAAGTATATTTAGGAGAGCTCACATGAAAAACTTAAAAATACTACGACTTACGAAAGGATTAAGTCAACAGGCTCTGGCTGATATTCTCGGTACCAGCCAGCAATCTATTTACAAATATGAAAACCATATTGTTGAACCCGATTTAGATATGCTTAAAAACATGGCCGATTTTTTCAATGTATCTGTTGATTATCTCATCGGTTATTCTTCTTTTGCGCACAAAATAGAAGAAGTGCAAGAAACTGATTTGAATAAAGATGAACTATGCCTTCTCCACAAATACCGTTCTCTTGCTTCTTCATCTCAAAAAATTCTTCAACAACTTATGGATGAATGGCTCCAACATCATTCCGACTAATTTTTATTATTCTTTCTTGCCTATTCATAAAAGTTCAACCAATTGCCCTTGGCTTCTGAGCCACATGTCAATTCCTTTGCCAAAAACCTCAGCGCTGACCGTATAAACGCCCTCCTCCTCTTTTAAAATTTTTGCTGTGGGAAGCCTATCCAAAACAGCGTCAATATCACTGCCAAAATATTTGAATTTTATCCTCTGCAACTTTCCGCCATACATAAACTGGACTCTTTTTCGAAACTCTCCTTCTTCAAACCGGCTGCTGTAGGGGATATGGAACTTTTCCTCTAAAATACGCAGATCTTTGATGCGATCGATCCGGTAGATGGTGGGAAAAGAATCATTTAGGACATCAAAATCCTTCAAAACCTCTTTGTCCTCAATAAACGCCGTCAGATAAAAATAATACTCGGAAAACATGATTGCAACCGGTTTTACCTTCCGCTTTACCACAGTTTTGTCTTTCATCCTGAAATAATCCATTTCTATGTATTGGCAATTTCTGATTGCCTGTCCAATCTCCCACATGGTATCCAAAAAATTTGTTTTATGCCTTGGCTCCACATAATGAAATTCCTCGTTTCTTATCAGTTCTGTTACCAGCTTCTGATTCTGTTCCGGAACGCAGCAGGAAATCAGCTTATCCAAGATGTTTGATATTTCTCCTTTCGGGAAAGCTCTGCTGTCAAGCAATATTTTACAAATTGCAAGAATTTCTCCATTTGTCAGCTTCGGCTGATCAACCTGTTCCATATGGAATATCTTATCCGCGCGATTATACGGCACGTAATTGATAAGCCCTGTATTCTCGGTCTCCGATTCCATAAAATCTCTGATATCATCAATATCCCTCTGGATTGTTCTCTCATGTACACCATAGTTCTGCGCTTCCTCTGCCTTGTTAATCAGATAGCCCCCTGCCAATCTGGTGTAAATAGAAAGAACTCTTTGTGTTTTTCCATGATCCATAATAACCTTGTATGATGTTTATAGAAGCAAAAACACCATAACTTCCTTTC
>CANDGI010000007.1 GCA_947384285.1 uncultured Lachnospiraceae bacterium | reverse complement strand
CTGTTCCAGATGCTTCTTCCGGTTCAGCGGCTTCCTCTGTTCCAGATGCTTCTTCCGGTTCAGCGGCTTCCTCTGTTCCAGATGCTTCTTCTGGTTTGGATTCTTCTAATTTAGCGGTTTCCTTCGGTTCAGATTCTTCTGCTGGTTCTGCTGTTTCTTCCAGGCCAGAGATTTCTTCTGCTGGCTCTGCTGCTTCCTCAACAGCTTCCTTAGGCATCTTAGCATCTTCTTCCAATGCCTGTGCCAAAATCCCTATACTTCCTGTTTCCTGCCCAGAAGCATCTTCTGCCTTCCCTTTGCCCTTTATTTCCTGTATATCTTCTGCTTTCTGTCCAGGCTCATTTTCTGTGATAGACGCTGCTACAATATCCCGCATCACTCTTGCTTTCGTTGCAGTCTCCGCCGTATCGCTTACTTCTGCCAATTCTGATAATAATTCTACCTCCCGGCTGTCTGGAACATAATTAGCGGCATCTGTACCATATGCAGACGAAGCTGTAAGTGCTAATAACAAAGCTACAACCATTCCGCTTTCCATAACCTTCTTATCGAATTTCATATCAACCTCCTGAATCTTTTAAAATAACATTTCTATTCTTTAAAGATTTGTATGTTATTTTATTCGTTTTTGTTACAATTGTTACGAACTTGTTACACTATAGCAAAGAAATTGTAAATTGTCAAGGTGTCTGTCTTAATTTTATTGTAACAGACACGATATGATACTGTGATATCTCCCGTTTTTCCCTTTGGCTTTTCGGATGATTCAAAGATTTATTGTACAATTTTTCCTGTTTTTTGGCTTTTTATTGCAATAAAATAGACAAACTGCTATAATATGAAGAAAAAAAGGAGGATACTCTCGTGAAAGAAACAAACTTCCCATCTGCGGAGAAAAGAACTGCGCCAGCAAGACGCTTAAAGCTTTCCTCCATTAAAACAAAAGTCTTGGGCGTTCTTCTGGTTTCTGTCATTGCAACTATTTTTCTTAGTATTTGCGTGATTATCCCGAACGTTAGGGAAAACTTAATAAATACTACAATAAGTTATATGTATGATATTACAAACTCTTATGGAAAAGTATTGGATCAAAACCTTAGAACTTCTATTATACATCTGCGCAAAGACCGCCTGGAAAACACGCTAAAGGATATTGGACTGCAAAATATCCCGTCCAGCTATTTTTACGTTTTAAGCACAGATGGAGTGATTCTCTACCATCCAGACAATGAACAAATTGGAACGAACACAGATGCCGCCCCCCTCATCCAACTGGTGGAACAATTAGAGACAGGCAATATACCAGAGCCTGACGTTGTGCACTATAGCTATCACGGAGAGAACGTTTACACTTCCTATTATGTAGCGGGAAAAGGAAAGGCAATCCTGCTGCTGGCTGTAGAGGAAAATGAGATTCTAAGACCAGTAACGGATGTTGCCATACGCGCCTTTATTTCCTGCGGCCTCCTTACGATTGCACTTAGCATTATCGGCTATTTCATGATTGCCCGGATGACGCAGCCAATTATTACAATTTCACAGATTGTAGGAAAATTTGCCGAAATGGATCTTAGCAAAGATGCCCGTCTGGAAAAAATCAGCAAACGCAAGGATGAAACTGGCATTACCGGATCTGCGCTGCTGTCCTTACGGGAAGCGCTGGCTGGCATTATCTCTGATATCCAGCAGCAAAGCGCATTGCTATTCCGCACTTCAGAGTCTTTGGCCAACAGCGCCTCTTCCACCTTTGGAACTGTCCAGAATGTAGAACGGGCTGTCAATGAGATTGCTGCTGGTGCAGCTAATCAGGCTGAGGAAACCCAAAAGGCCACCGATGACATCCTATTAATTGGGACTATGGTGGAGAACACTTCCTCCGAAGTTTCTTCCCTCCGAAGCCTTGCCCAGTCCATCAGCACTTCCAGCGATCATGCAAATACTACCCTTCATGAACTGGATTCTGTGAACCAGCGGGCCCTTGGCTCTATCAATACGATATACCAACAGACCCATACAACCAACGAATCCGCCCTTAAGATTAAGGAAGCCACCGCTTTGATTTCCTCCATTGCCGATGAAACCAGCCTGCTGTCTTTGAATGCCTCCATTGAGGCCGCACGCGCTGGCGATGCTGGACGAGGCTTTGCTGTTGTTGCTTCCCAAATACAAAAGCTTGCAGAACAATC
Organism: uncultured Lachnospiraceae bacterium; assembly: GCA_947384285.1. Lineage (GTDB taxonomy): Bacteria > Bacillota > Clostridia > Lachnospirales > Lachnospiraceae > Petralouisia. The sequence goes on along the minus strand of CANDGI010000007.1, from coordinate 105,327 downwards.
AAATGAATCTGCCAGCCAGATTGAAGATATTATTTATAACCTGCTGGAGGACTCCCAAAAGGCTGTTGAAACTATGGAATCTGTAAAAGAAATTATGATGCAGCAAAATGAAAACGTAACAAAAACCGGCTCTACGTTCTCCCAGGTCCAGGGAGGCATCAGCGCCTCTGTCACAAATGTTGATTCGATTGCCGACCGTACGGATCAGCTGAACACTGCCCGTATTAATATAGTAGACGTGGTACAGAACTTGACCTCCATCGCAGAAGAAAATGCCGCCAACACCCAGGAAACATCTGCTGCCGTTATGGAAGTTGCCAACGTTATGCATGGCATTTCGGAACATGCTGCCAAATTGCAGGATATTGCCTCCTCTCTGGAGAAAAATATGAATGCTTTTCAATTATAATATTACAAAGGCTGCCGGAAAATGGCGGGTTGTCCACAATTTATGCTGGGATGCTTTCATTGGCACAGCTATCTATTGTGGAAACTTTTCATTTTCCGGCAGCCTTTTTCATATTATTACAATCTCTTTAATAACTCTTCCCGTTCTGCTTCATATCCTGGCTTGCCAAGCAACGCGAACATATTGCGTTTGTAGCTCTCAACGCCTGGCTGGTTAAATGGATTTACGCCTAACAGGTATCCGCTTAATCCGCAGGCAAATTCATAGAAATAGAATAATTCTCCAAGATAGAATTCATTCTGCTCTGGAATATTTACCACCAGATTCGGCACATTTCCGTCTGTATGGGCAAGGATTGTCCCATTCATAGCGTTCTTGTTCACAAAGTCCATATCTTTTCCAGCAAGGTAATTCAGCCCATCCAAATCAACAGGCTCTTCATTGATTTTAACCGTATGGCGTGACTTTTCCACATTCATTACCGTCTCGAACATGATTCTGGCGCCATCCTGGATAAATTGTCCCATAGAATGCAGGTCTGTAGTCAAATCCACCGCTGCAGGGAAAATTCCCTTCTGGTCTTTTCCTTCGCTTTCCCCATAAAGCTGCTTCCACCATTCTGAAACATAATGAAGGGATGGCTCATAATTTGCCAATACCTCAACAGCTTTTCCTTTTCTCAGCAGAATATTGCGCACTGCCGCATACTGCATCGCATCATTTTCAGAAAACGGCTGGTTCAATGCCATCTCACGTCCTGCTGCTGCACCTTCCATCAGCTTATCAATGTCCGCTCCGCTCACTGCAATGGGGAGCAGCCCAACTGCTGTCAGTACAGAAAAACGTCCGCCCACATCATCCGGCACCACAAAGCTCTCATAGCCTTCCTCTGTTGCAAGCCCTTTCAATGCTCCTCTTGCCTTATCTGTGGTTGCATAGATTCTCTTTGCTGCGCCTTCTTTGCCATATTTCTTCTCCAGTATTTCTTTGAATACACGGAATGCAATTGCCGGCTCCGTGGTAGTTCCTGACTTGGAAATAACATTCACAGAAAAATCACGTTCTCCGATTACTTCTATCAATTCTGCAAGATAGGAGCTGCTGATGCTGTTTCCTGCAAAGTAAATCTCTGGTGTTTTACGGATTTCTTTGGACACAATATTATAAAATCCATGTCTCAAAAACTCAATAGCAGCCCTTGCTCCCAGGTAAGATCCACCAATTCCAATCACTACCAGGACTTCTGAATCACTCTGAATTCTTTCTGCTGCCTTTTTGATTCTCGCAAACTCTTCCTTATCATATTCCACCGGCAAATCCAGCCATCCAAGAAAATCATTGCCTGCTCCTGTTTTTGAAACTAACAATTCCCTGGCGTCCTCCACCAGTTTCGTCATGTAGCCAACCTCTTCCTGGCTGACAAATCCTGAAGCTTTTCCATAATCAAATGTTACTTTTTCCATGATTCCACTCCTTTGTTTTTTATATGCTTCCCAAAAGAATTCCACTGCTGGCATTCTCCGCTCCACTTATGGAATATTGTAACAAATCTGTCCCGCTTCGTCAAACCAAAAAAGACAAATCAGGAAAAGTATTCCTGCAGCACAGCATTCACAATCTCCTCATCTTCCTTCTTCTTATGCTCCTTCTCCAAAACCGCTTCTCTCTCCGCTTTCCTTGCACTATGTACCCGGGCATTGGAGAGCTCCTCTTCTTCCTCCTCTTCCTCCCGCAGGATTACATTAAAATACGCTTGTATGCTCTCCGTAATAGTTCCAAAGCTTCGGTTCAGCCTTTTTATCTGTCTTAAAATCCCTATCAAAAGCAGCATGGCAATCAATCCAATCAGGATTACCGCTCCTTTTATGAGAATTTCATCGTATTTCTGTAGAAAAAATATCCATTTCTCCATAAAGCATGTCCCTCCTTTCCATAAATGCACAGGCATAGATTTTACACATGCTCCTATATATGGAACTTCCTTGCGCCTTCCATACATGTACATGCGCATGCTGCCTGCTACCTCTCATTATAAATATTCTTTTCCGTTCTGTGAAGTATCCAGAAAGCTTTTTTCGCCGCATATTCCCCTAGATTTCGACCCTTATCCTCTCTTGACTTTTCCCAAGAACAGTATAAGATAAAAGTAGTGCAAATATCATAACACCCAGGAGGTAATCATGAAAAGAATCGTTTTGACAGGCGGGGGCACCGCTGGACATGTCACCCCGAATATTGCTCTGCTGCCTAGATTGAAAGAGCTTGGATATGACATACATTATATTGGTTCTTATAATGGAATTGAAAAGAAATTGATCGAGCAGTGCGGCATTCCTTATTATGGAATCTCCTCTGGCAAGCTGCGCCGATACTTTGACTGGAAAAATTTTTCCGATCCTTTTAAAGTAATCAAAGGCTACGGCCAAGCACGGGCTTTACTTAAAAAACTAAAGCCAAGTGTTGTATTTTCCAAAGGAGGCTTCGTATCTGTTCCAGTTATTATGGCAGCAAAACACCGGAAAATCCCTGCAGTCATACATGAATCAGACATCACTCCCGGTCTCGCAAATAAGCTTGCGATTCCAAATGCCTGTAAGGTCTGCTGCAATTTCCCCGAAACCCTAAAGTATCTTCCGGAAGATAAAGCTGTCCTGACAGGCTCACCCATCCGCCAGGAGCTGCTTTTGGGCAATCGGTTAAACGGGCTTACATACTGCCATTTCCAATCAGGAAAACCTGTGATTATGGTAGTTGGCGGAAGCAGCGGCTCCCAATTCATCAACGAAGTTGTCCGCAGCCTGCTTCCAGAGCTTCTCAAAGATTACCAGGTGCTCCATCTTTGCGGAAAAGGCAATCTGGACAATTCCCTGGAGCAGACAAAAGGATATGCCCAATTTGAATACGCCAATAAAGAATTGAGCGATATGTTTGCCATGGCAGACATTGTAATCTCCAGAGCCGGCGCCAATGCCATATGCGAGCTTCTTGCCTTGCACAAACCAAACATCCTTATCCCCCTCTCTGCCAACGCCAGCCGGGGAGACCAGATTCTAAATGCCCGTTCCTTTGAACGCCAGGGCTTTAGCATGGTCATTGAAGAAGAACAGCTGAATCATGTGGTTTTACTGCATGCGATCCAAAAGCTCTTTCAAAACCGCAGCCAGTACAGCAATGCCATGGCAAAAAGCAAACAGCTTAACTCTGTGGAAACTGTCGTCCAGCTGTTAGATGAGTTTTGTTCATAAAGGGATGCGCGGAATGATGCGGTGAGATTTTTCATATTAAGTACAAAGGCCAAGGCAGGATGACCCTTTGCCACCCAAACCGGGCAGCATTTTAAATACGAATGCCAAGGCAGGATGACCCTCTGCCACCCAAACCGGGCAGCATTTTAAATACGAATGCCAAGGCAGGATGACCCTTTGCCACCCAAACCGGGCAGCATTTTAGCAAACTAAGCGCACCCATAAGTTGTTTACTAAGGCAAAGAAGCATCCTGCCTTTTCTGTATATGGAAATATGGAGTACTAAGAAAGTTTTTGGCAGATGTCCTCTAACTCCTCCTGGGACAATTCTAAATGATTCCAGCATATCTTCTCCTGATTTCCATCTCCCTTGTATCTGGGAATTAAATGCATATGAAAATGGAATACAGTCTGGCCAGCTGGTTCTCTGTTGTTCTGAATAATATTAAATCCATCGCATTGTAATATTTCTGTCATATGGGCTGCAAGCTTCTTGGCAAGCACCATGGCAGAAGCCGCCATCTCCTCGGGCAATTCGTAAATATTGGCGTAATGCTCTTTTGAAATAATCAGGGCATGTCCTTTTGTAGCTGGGCTGATATCCAGTATCACCCGGAATCTCTCATCCTCATAAATCGTTTTCGAGGGAATTTCCCCTGCTGCAATCTTACAAAAAATACAATCTGTCTCTCTCATTTGAAACCTCCTTGCCATCAACTGAAAATAAATATCTGATCCAGCATTTTAAGGGTTTTAAAGTTGCCTTTGGCAGTCATTTCCCCTGTCATAAATGCTCTCTGGAAACTCATTCTTCCCTGGATAATATTATCCATAACGCTGGTAGTCAGTTTTGTGTAAACGTCTATCTTCTCTCCCTGTCCATAATGCACTTGAAGCTCATCATTATCCACCTCAACGGTCAAAGGTTTTTTCTTTCCATCAATCATAAAAAGATAGGTAGCTGAAAAATTCTCCTGAGGCACAAAATGAGCCTCCAGCTCCATCAGATACGCCATCTCCTCACTTTCCTCGCTCTGTCCCAGCATATCTCTGAACATACTGCTTAATTCCTCAATATCTTCTTTCTGTTTCTTTACATACATATCATCTGACACATATTTGGATAACTGCTCGCTTTCTTGCGGAGTCAATTCCAACTGCTGGGGCCGCAAGACAGATTGCTTCACCGCCTGATTGCTGTTGGGCAGGCTTTTTAATTTCTGGGAAATGGTACGATAAAGATTTTCCGCCTTTTTCTCAATCAGCACTGTGTAATCACGGTTCATCTCAAAAGAAATCAAATCCTCCACATAACCGCACAATCCAGCACATGGCAGTCCTCCCAATATTTCCCAGGCGCCCGCAAGGGTGATTTCTCCCTCCCGTTCTCCATATGTGGTGGACATCACCACCGGCTGCATATAAGTAGCCGCTATCTTTTCTTTATCCCCATATAACCAGCAGGCATCTAAAAACTGCTGCATATAGCCGCCAATCCCCAGCCATTCCACTGTAGTTGCCAAAATAATGCCGTCAGCATCCTTAATCGTCTGGGGCAATGTTGAAATGCTGTTCTTGTGTTCATAAATATTATAACGCTCCACTGTCACACGAAGCTCCACCAATACTTCCTGCATCTTATCAATCACGTATAAGGTAGGATCATCCAGCAATCCCCGCCCGCCATAATAAATATTTACTTTCATACTAACCATTCATTCCTTTCGCCTTGCTCCGGCATAAATAGCAACGAAAAATATTATTTTTCACACTAATCACCCATTCCTTTTCCACTCAGGCACAAATAGCAATGAAAACTTTATTTTTCATACTAACGCCTCCAAATCTATCAATGCCTTTAGTATATAAACTTTTAACTATAAAGTCAACTCCCCGGCGCTTTTGGCATTTCTTTTGGCATTTTTATTACCCAGCTCTAAAGCCCTTGTTGCCATTGACAAAAGACATACCGGAAGCTATATTTAATATAAGAAAATAAGCGTCAATCATTGTTTTTTGCCATTCTGCCTGTATAGGCAAAATAAGGAGAGTGATACCATGAAGAAAATAGGAAAACAGCTTTTATCTTTTTTCCTTACAGCAGCCATCGGTTTGTCACTGGCTCCACTGAATGCTCTGGCTGCACAGTGGACAATCAGTGCAACCCTTGTGCTATGCGCAAACGGCGGAGAATTCTCAGACGGATCGGAGCGATATACCACAACCAGGGAAACCACTGCCTCCACCGGGAAGCCTAATTACGTTGCCATTAATATTCCCTCCAGCAAAGTGCCTGAAAAAGCCGGCCATATTTTTAAGGGATGGAGCTCTTTGCATCAAACAGATCCTACACAAGGAACATCATCCACCATATATGGATTGTCTGTAAATTATAAAAATGGAGAGGCTGCATATTTGAGTAACAAAGAAACGGGCTATCTGATAGCAGTGTGGGAAAAACAGCAATGGGATGTGGTCTATCATTACAATGACCAATCCACCGATTCCCGGACAGAGAAAAAAACATACGGCACGGCCTATACCATTCGAAAGGAAACTCCTGCCAGGGATGGATATGATTTCCTTGGCTGGGATACAGATGCGGCCGCAGATACCGTTGTCTGGAAGGCTGGAGATAAATATGAAGACAATGCTCCCTTGACTCTGTATGCCGTTTGGAAACCTCATACGTATACTATCACATACTGGGAAAACGGAGGCACAGGTGGGCCACAGCCCCAGACCAAAACCCATGGAACAGACTTAGCAGTTCCCTCCACAACACCTGTCCGGGAAGGATATACATTTTTCGGATGGGCGCAGGAAGAAAATGCAGCCGTCGCTGCCTTGCAGCCAGGCGATCTCCTGGAAAACAAAAATATGGAATTATATGCAGTCTGGCGAAGAATTCTTCCACCCAACGCAGTTGTGATAGAGGGAACCAGCCAGGCAGAAATCGGACAGGTTATATCCGAAAATCTATATTTATCAGCAGGGGAAACTCTTACATCCTTTAACATTCTGATTGAATACCCCTCTTTCCTCTCCTATACAGGCCTTGAGGCTGGGGAAGTGGAGGGTGATATATATGCTGCCCAGCGATTGCAAGGGACAAAGCATATCCTAGAACTAAGCTGCCACAATGAAGCGGGAATGCAGATAGACAAAACAGCTTTTCTCGGACGTCTCCAGTTTTCCGTAGAGAGCAGCAAAATAGATGAATTCGGCACATATGAAATGATCGTTCAAAAAGCTTCCTCTTTCTATATAAATAGCAGCAGCCAAAAGATTGCCCTTGACTATACAGGACAACAGGAACTTTCCTACTTGCCTTGTCTTGCCAGAGAAATAGAAATTGTGGGAGAAACATCTATTTCGGAGGCAGCTGCTTATACGGTCAGATTTACACCGGAAAACGTTTCCAACCAGGCTGTAGCATGGTCTTTGGATAATGACACTGTGGCAGTTGTAAACGATGACGGTCTTTTGGTTCCTCATAAAAATGGGAAGGTAACTTTAACTGCACGAACCTTGGACGGCAGCAATCTAACTGCTGCCTGCCAGGTAGAGATCACCGGGCAAAAGGCAAAAATTGATCAGATTACTGTTCCAGAAGCCATTTGGAAAACAGAATTCTCCCCAGAATGTTATCAATATGTGCTCTATGTCCCAAAGGACTGTGATTCCATATCCTTACAGGCAGTATTCCAAACAGGCTCCCTTTTATGTGAGGGATATGGGTATTGCTTTTCCGAAACAGAACGGAAAATATCAATTTCTTCTGATATGGTATCTGTTGTTTTAACCCGAAGCCAAGAAGGATATTCCGATACCCAGTATATTCTTTCCATTATTAAAGGAATTCCCGACGAACCAGATACCGAAGATCCGGATCTGGAAATTCCTGGGACAGATAATCCCACCCCCGGGACACCTGGCACAGATAATCCTAATCCTGAACCAGAGGAACCAAAACAGCCTGGCACAGATAATCCTAATCCTGAACCAGAGGAACCAAAACAGCCTGGCACAGAAGGATCAGATACCGATATAGATGGAACTCATAAACACACTTACCAGCCATTACAGAAAAAAGCTCCCACGTGCACACTGCCTGGCAGCATCACTTATCAATGCTCCAGATGCACCAGCAGTTACACACAAAATCTTTCTCCTCTTGGACATCGGAACACGGAATTGCGCAATAAGAAAAAAGCAACTCTTACAGAGGATGGGTATACGGGAGACACATACTGCACAGATTGCGGCAGCAAGCTTTCTTCTGGCAAAAAAATTATGGCAGCTGGACAAAAAACCGGCTTTATTTTTACAGATAAAAAATCTGGAGCAAAATACAAAATTATTTCGATTGGAAAAAATAACGCCGTAAGATACGAAAAACCTATTACGAAAAAAGCAAAAACAGTAAAGATACCCTCTTCTGTATCTTTTGGGACAGTTACATACAAAGTTACCGAAATAGCTCCCAAAGCTTTTTGGAACAACACCAAACTGAGCAAGGTGGTCATTGGAAAAAATATAACCAAAATAGGCTCCAGGGCTTTCCGAGGATGCAAAAACTTAAAAACAGTTACAATGGGGAAAAATGTCGAAGAAGCAGGTGAGCAGGCATTCTACAAATGCAGCAGCCTTTCGAAAATAGTAATTCCCACAAAGGTAAAGCGAATTGGAAAAGAGACCTTTTATGGCTGTAAAAGGTTAAAACAAATAACCATTCAAACAAAACGGCTTACTTCGAAAACCGTAGGGAAGAAAGCATTTGGAGGAATCCATGCATCTGCATCCATTAAGGTTCCCCCAGCCAAACTTGCCGACTACCGCAATTTACTACGAAAAAAGGGCTGCAGCAAAAAGGTTACATTTAAAAAATGAAATTACCCAGTGTATCCTTGTACATTCTAGTCCTGGCGCTATGCCAAAATCTGACAGTGGATACACCAAAGAGTTTTAGCCTTCCCATGCACTCTCTGGCCTAAAACCAGAGCATCGGTATAAGACCAGGGATTGTATGGACTTTTATATTCTGCCTAGAGCGTATATGTGAGCTTCTTTTCTCAGATAAATTGAAATTCCTCCGCACCAAATTTAATGCAATCCCCCTGGCACAATTTTCTTTTTTGATGATATTCCACAGGTTCCCCGTTCAGGTAAGTTCCGTTGGTTGAATTCAAATCCTCCAGATAGTATATCCCTTCCTCCCGGCTGATTTTGGCATGAAGCCTGCTGACTCCCTCTGCCTCAATAATCCCCATCGCCTGCCGCCTGTTTTTTCCCAGCAGGAACTCTTCTCCCTCCACCCAAATATCTTCGCAGTTATGAATCCCCTGGTACACCAGCTTTCCTTTTGGCTCCTGACTGCACATGCCAAGAATTTCCGTAGGATGGGCAGGTTCCTTTTCCAATGCAAAATCCTTTTCCTCCCATCCAGAGAAATTTATTCCTTTCCTGTCCTTCTCCTTTGTATCTTCTCTTTTCCTGCCCTCCCCTTTCCTGTCCTTCTCCCTTGTAACTATTCTTTTCCTGTCCTCCTCTTTCCTGTCCTCTTCTCCCCATTGCCTTTTGTCTGCCCAGATTTTCCTTTTCCCTTCCTGCCCCTTTAAAAGCTTTTCCTTCCCTGTCAATTTTTTCCCGAACAAGAAAAGTAATTTTCTTTTCCCCAGAGACCTTTCTTCCAAAATTTTTCCTTCCAGAATTTTTCCTTCCAGAATTTTTCCTTTGATATTTTTTTCTCCCAAAGCTTTCTCTTTTAAATCCTTCTCTTTCAGAGGCTTTTCTTTTATATTTTTTTCCTTCTGTCTGGGTAAAAATTGGAAAAGACATGGAGCATTCTCCGCCCAGAATTGATGGAAGCTAGCATTGTTCTTTTGCCCATTCTCACTTTTCTGAAATGGTTCCTGCCGGCTTTTTTCTGGTATATTTTCACGATAAAATTTTTTTGGCTCTGTGTCCGGCTTTTGCATTGCCTCTATCTCTGGCCTATCCAGATTCTCCTTTCTGGCAATATGTTCTAAAATCCCCTGTATATCGGCATTTTTCACCATGCATCTTTGATAAGCCTGATACCCCAGTTCCGCTGCCGCCACATCCTGATGGTCAATCTTTCTAAGTATTTGCTCCATATAATGTTCAAAGGCTTCCGGCAGATCTTTGTTCCAGCAGGGAAGATAGGTAAAATATACCCCTTTACCCTCCAGATTTACATAAATATATTCTGGCTCAAGACAGATTCCACTTTCCCGCAGCAGGTAATCCGGCAATGCAAAACACAATTCCCGAATAGAATACAATACTCTCCACAACATTTCATATCCTATCTTTTTTCCAGAAAGATAATCCTCTAACTGCTGCTTGCCGCTGATATCATAAAGGTATTGCTTTTTCCCTTCTGCTGCAATGATTTCCATTTTCAGCAAATGCGGCACCTCCGCTTTTTCCAACATCCTCAGCTCATATTCTTCCACTGGCTCCCCCTGCTCCTGGATGCACATATAACTTTTATGCAGGTTCCTTCGGTATGTTGCTTCCATATTCTGTGCCATTCCTTTCCCAGGCCGAAACAGGATATCAGAGACATTTCTGTATTCTGCAGTATAGAATACCCTCTCCTTCCTTCCTCAGCCTGCCACCTTGTCTAATAACTCAAATTTGCGAAATCTGCCTGCAGGATTAAATTCCTCCCACATTTCCTGCTTTCCCACTGTCTCTGCCACTTCCTCATATAACTCTATTCCCTGGTTCAGAATCAAAAGGATACAAAACAAAACTAATGGCACAACAAGCGCAGCCTCCACCGTCAAGCTTCCTTTCACCTTCCACTTCCTCATATCTGCCACCCAGCCAGCATTGTAAGATAAGCTGCCAATAGAAATGGAACGAAAGCAATTTCTTCTTTTCCCTTTTTCTTCCCCAATACAAGCATTCCCAAGGACCAGCAGGCTGCCAGCAAAAGCCCTGTAAAAAGCAGCTTCAGATTTCCAGTTCCACCTAAATACACGCCTGTCACTACTATGAGGATGCCATCTCCTATTCCTATCCTGCCACGGGTAGCCCAGCTTGCAAACATCATTGCAATGCCTAATGCCATTCCGCATAATATACTGTAAATGGAACATGTGGGATAAAACAGATGCAGCCAACCCCCGCCAATGCCAAACAGTAAAATATAGATAACCGTCAGCTTCTTTTTCCTGATATCCTCCCAGCTGCACAACCCTAATAATCCTAATAATATATATTTCTGCACGTTACTTTCCTCCACATCTGGAACAAGGCCTTTTGTTCCCCACCTTTTCTTTTAATACCATATACACCGTTCTTTTTAAGCCGCTGCAATTTACTTTCATATGATAGGAAATTCCTGTACTGGTAATATAGACAATTGCCCCAGGCTTCTTCCTCTTTACGCAATGTCCGCAAGGATTGTAACTCTCCTTTGCCCGCTCCACAGATACCGCTGTGATAGAAAGCCGCAAATGGGTACATTCCCGGCTTAGGTGGTACACGCTTTGTGCAGGTGTAATGTAAACCCACTCTCCGTTTTCACACCCAGCAAGGCCACTCCGGTCTCCCCTCCATCGATGCATCCTGCATCCGTCCGACAGCTTTATGCTTTTTGTTCCAAAAAACCGTAATGGAAATTGAATGCGATATGTCACCAACGTATCAATATCATCCGCATCCACGCTGGTTCCCTTCCAGGAAAACCCAGCTATCCCATACGCTATCTCAGATACGGGACAATCCTGCGCCAGCAGTTCCTTGTAAAATGATGCCTTTACCAGATTTTCCGCCTGTTTTTCCGTTATCCTGCCCATCAGGGAAATTTCCGCAACGGCCTGATCCAGCGAATTTCCCACAATATACTGAACCTGCATGATCCGGAACAAAAATAAAATCATAATTGCCGCAAAGAGAAAAACCGGAAGAGCCAAAGCCGCCTCTACCGTCAGGCTTCCTGGGAGGAAGGCATGGAAAAGTGCCTTTGGCGGGAAATATATCCCATAACTTTTTTCTTTGCAATTTTGATGTCTGAGAGAGAATTCTTTGCTTTCCTTTCTTGTGATTATCCAAGGCACTTTTCCATACCCTCCTTCCAAAGCTCATCCGCTATACAGTCCAGGACTATTGCCTGCTAGAATTAAAAAATCCGCTTCCCGCTCCTTCTTCCAAAACTCTTCTGCCATACAGGCCGGGAGCATTGCCTGCTGAAACAACAGAACGCACGCTGGGGAAGCTTCCATTGCCATTAATAAAAAAACTGCTCCTGGCTCCTAAATTCATACCTTCCATCTTTTCCTTCTGCACCAGGTACAAGTCCCAAAAACAGAGTATCTGCCCCGTAAACAGCTTCTGCTTCTATGCCCTGTATCAAATGATCCATACGAAAATGTTCCTCTTCTGGAATCATTCTCATATTTTTTTCGATGATATCCATGGCACGGTATACCAGCCTGTCTTCTTTTACCGTAAGCAGAAGAATCTGCAGATATTCCCGATAATCCAACCCTCTGCTGTCCTTGTGCACTTCCTGCTTCTCTTCCAATGCTTTGCTTCCAGAAGATATATCGCTTTTCCACTCTGATACCTCTTTGATCAGCGGAACCTTCCCGCCAGCCAAGAGACAACGCACATCTAAAACGCTCTCCATATAGCTCCATGCCAGGAGAATCCCTGTCTGCACTGCCTGTACCAAGGGGGCAAGCCCGGTAAAGCCCACTGCTGCTGCCGCCATTTCCAATGCCAGAGCCTGCTTTTTGCTATCCTGCATAATCGTTGCAAAATTTCCTGCTTCCCGAAGCAGCAGCAATTCCTTTACTGTCCGCTCTAAGTTCTCCTGGTCGCTTGATTTTCCGCCAATACAGTATTCCAGTTCATAATCCAGGGCATGATCCTTGCTTCCGCCTTTTCCTGCCCCATTCTGGCAGGAAAAATAGTAATCCAAATATTGTACAAGCCACAATTTCTCTAACATTTCTTTGTTTGTTCCCTGCAGATTTCCTATCTCCTTCTTCCGGCGTTCTACATTGTCTTCCATAGAAACCGCCTTACTTGAAACCGGAAAAAATTTCCCCACAACCATTGCTAGAACGGGAGAGTTTTTCCACATAGTTACAAGCTGGATGGGATTTCCCGGTAATTTGCTTTCCGGCTGTGAAGCCTCCCCTGGGCCTGCGTCCTTTTTCTCACCTTCATTCGAAACCTCTGGCGTTTTCTCCTGTGCCTTTATTGTCTCTGCTGTTGTTTCTGCATTCTTTGCCTGATTCCATTTTTCCTGCACTTTTTCCCTGTCGTCTGCCAATTCTTTTCCCTCTTTGGCCTGTTCTTTGACCGACTCTGCCACACCTGCTGCAAGCTGTTCTTTTGCTGTTTGGCAGGCCTGGGTCCGAAAGGCAGCCCCCTTTTCATCGGTTGCCAACAGATATTTGCTGACTTCTATCCCATCTAATGCCATCTGATAAAAACTCGTTCCACCTTGCTCCAACGCATCCTCCTTCATCATGCTTCCTTCCAACAGGACTGTATCAAACCCGCCATCCTTATTGCTTGCGTCCAGGAACAGCAAATGATAATCCTCCCAGAGAGATGCATGATACAAGCCAAACATTGATTCCAGGCTAAGCTTTAGGCCGCGCTGGGCAAGCATTGCAAGCCCCTGTACCCTGGCTGCCTCCAGGAAAGAGAAAAGCAAGGCAAAGATAAGGGTTAAAACTAACGCAAGAAATAAGGTAATGCTCCCGGACTGCTTTCCTTCTGTAAGCTTAGATTTTCTTTGCATTCTTTGAAACCTTTTTCAATATTTCTGTAACCAGCGCTGTAATCTGTGTCTTAAACAATGCCACCAGACTGATTAAAACAACCACAATTAAAATCACTTCCACCACACCCATTCCATCCTCTTCCTGTAAAAATCTTTTTAATTCTTTCATACGATTTCCTCCTTAAAAATTTTAATAAATTTACCTTCTGCCATATTCTCATGGCATATAAAACTTACCTGATAGCTTATAACCGGGATATGCCAAGGCAGATATATTGCTTCCCATGGCACATAAAGCTTACCTGGACAAAACAAAATATCTACACTTGAATTGCCAGCCCTGCCGGAACCAGCAGAATGACAAGAACAATCACAAGCATCATCCCCATGGGAAGTAAAAGCTTTGTACTGGCTTCTTCCCCAGCCTTTCTGGCTATTGCCTTCCTCTGTTCAAAAGCCTCCCTCTCCTCCTCTTCAAGCAGCCGCTGCATTCCTTTGGCGCCCCGGCGGATATTCTGGACAATTAAAGATGATAATTTCCGATATGCGCTGATGCCGCACCGTTTCCCAAAATTTTCAAATGCCTGCAGTTCCCCTGCCCCCTCCTGGATTTCATGAACCGTTGTTACCATCTCATCATAGGCTTCACGGCTTTCTATCTCCTGGCTCTTCCTTTTCATCTGATAATCAGCCGCTATCTTTTCCCAGGCATAGGTAAGATTCATTCCAGCGCCTAACAGCAAAGACAAGGTACTGACAATCTCAGGATAATCCAGCATCATCTGCCGGCTGCGTTCCATGTCTTTTTTCTTTTTCTTCTCCTTTTCTGCCAGAACAATTCCTGCCCCGCCTGCAAGTCCAAGAAACACTCCGATGAAACTCCTATTCTCTTTCTGTTCCTCCCAGCTGAGGCTCTTTCCCTCCAATTCCCCTGGAAGGAGCAGATATTCCGCATCAGTTTTGCCGTTTTCCTGCCTTAAAAGCCCTTCCAGCTTATCCGCAAATACTTCTTGCTGGGACTTTTCCCGGGGTACTGCCCGGACAAAAAAGGAATACAGACATCTTTCCTCCTGACAGGCCAATTCTGCTGTCACCTCCACCAGAACAGGCTTCATAAGTTCCCCCAAAAGATTTCCTTCGCTATCAAATACCTCATAATCTGAAAACCCGTACTCCGCTTCAACGGCTCCCTCCTGCAATGTTTCCGGCAGATATAAGGACTGCTGCACCTGTTCCAGAGAAACATTCCCACCTGCCGCCACTTCATCCAGCTCCTGCTTGGCTTTTTCCAGACACTCCTGCCTCTGTTTTTTGGTCAGCTTTCTCTCCTCCACCTGGATTTTCATTGGATACTGCTCTAAGATGCCTTCTGCATTGACCAGATAATCCTTTTCCTCCTGACCCTGGCCCGGGGGATTCCTTACAATCCGATCCTGGGTCTTGCTGTTTGTATCTGCCTGCCAGAGAACCCCAGCCATAAAACAACCTGCCCCCAGCGCCAAAACCCCCTGGGATATGCTTTTTTGAAATCCTCTTTTTCTCAAATGCCGCCCAATCAGGCCGCAAAGCAATGTGCACAAAAAATATCCATACATCTCCTTGCCCCCTATACCTGAATATCTACAATTTTTTCTGCAATTTTCATCGCACATCCATAGACGGAAAGGCAAACTGTCATAATTCCAGTGCCAAACCAGTTTCCGTACAGCGGCTTTAGGAATTCCGGCGAGGCAATTCCCACGTAGAATAAAATCCCGACAGGCACCAGATTCATAATATTCATTTCCATTCTCTTTGCTGCCACCACCACCTGAATTTCACGCTTTACCTCTATTTTCTGCCCTATCTTATCCACAGTATTTTGAAAGATCCTTACATAATCCCCTCCGCTTCGTTTGGCAAAGCCAAAAACCTGGGAAAAACTGCTGATTTCCTCTATTCCGCTGCGCTCTGCAAAATCTGCCAGCAAGGATTCCAAGGTTACGCTCAATTCTGCCTGATGATTAATATATGCAAACTCTTTGGCCAAAAGCGCATTCTCCCCGTACAGCCTTACAAATTCCTCCCTGGCGCACACAAAAGCATTTTCCATGGCATATCCTGCTCGCAGAGCCGTGGATGCCATCTGAAGCATTTCCTTAAACTGAATCAATATCTCGTTCCTTTGCTTTCTGAAAAAATAATTCCCAGCTGCTTTCTTTACTGGAAAATAGAGAAATACCGCTGCTGCTATTACGTATCTGTTCCGGTAAAACAGCCAGGCAATTGTCCCTGCAAGCCCTGCTGTAACTGCCATGCATAATAACCTTTCCTTCCAGTTCATTCTATACTTCTTATAATTCTGCAAATCCTCCCTCCATTCCGATTCCTGCACGGTAGAGCTTTCCCTGATGAATCAGGTTTCCCTTTTTCACCCAGCTTCCCATAATTTTTCCATGTTCCTCTCCCAGCTCCACAAACTCATAAAGGGGATTTAGCTGGATTTCTCCCTGTGCAAGCCCATCCAATTCCACGATAGACAGCATACGCCTGCTTTTGTCCCGCAATTTTCCCAAATGCACCAAGATATCCACCCCTGCAGCAATCTGGGCGCGGATTGCTGCTAGGGGCAGCTCCATCCCCATTAACACCATGGTTTCCATTCTGCTTATCATGTCCTGGCAGCTATTGGCATGTCCTGTGCCAAGAGAGCCGTCATGCCCGGTATTCATTGCCTGCAGCATGTCCAGGCATTCCGCCCCTCGGATTTCCCCTACAACAATCCGGTCTGGGCGCATACGCAAAGCTGTGCGGATCAAATCTCTTATGGTAATGGCAAGGGTTCCTTCCGCACCTGCATTCCTGGTTTCCAAACGAACCAGGTTTGCAATTCCCTGAATCTGCAGTTCCGCAGAATCCTCAATTGTTATCACGCGCTCTGTTTTGGGAATAAATTCAGAAAGGGCGTTCAGAAATGTTGTTTTCCCAGACCCGGTTCCCCCGGAAATAAATATGTTATAGCCAGCCTTCACCAGCTGTCCTAGAAACTTTACGCATTCCAGGCTGATAGAACCATATCCAATCAATTGCTCCATGAGAATCGGATGCTTGGGAAACTTGCGGATAGATACCACAGGCCCATCCAAAGCCACAGGCGGCAGAACCACATTCACCCTGGAGCCGTCCTCCAGCCTGGTATCTGCAATCGGCTCCGCTTCATTAATCCTCCGGTTGTGGTTTCCAACCATCTGCTGAATAATATCCTCCAGCCTTTCCCTGGATGAAAAGCACTTTTCCCATGCTGCTATCTCCCCTGCCTTCTCATAAAAAATATGCCCTGCGCCATTCACCATAATTTCTGTTATCTCATCTTCATCTAAAAGCTCCTGCAGCACATCCAGCCTCCGCAAAGAATGGAACACCTGCATCCGCAGTTCTCTCCGCCAGCTCAGGGGAATTGTCCGTTCCCTGGCCTCCCGGCATATCTCCTCGTCAATGACCGCTAAGATTTCCTCATCCTCATGCTGCCTTCCCATATCAAGCTGCTCTATTACTCGTTTCTTAATCTGTTCCAACTTGCACCCCCACCAATGCCCTGACGTAATCTCCCAGTTCTCCCCATACCCACTGCTGCATTTCGAATTCCCCCTTGCAGGCTTCTGATGCCATACGGGGCAAGGACAAGTAAGATAATTTCTCTTCCAGTTCCAGGCTCCCCTGCTTTGCCACCATCTCTTTCAAATGCTCCAAAGCGTATTCCTGCAGCCCCATCCCACCGCTTAGCACGTATCCCCTGCCGCACAGCCCCAGCATCTCCATAAATCCTGGAACCATCATTCCAAAATCAAGGATTATAATATCATAGCCGCTTTTTTCTATTACCAGCCTAAGAAACCGGATATAGTCTTCCCCTGCTATCTGCCCCAGACAGACGCAGTCCCTGGCAGGAGGAATATAATCAAACCCTTCCAGACGATGCACGGCGCTGTTGATGCAATCTGAAATATTTCCTTTTCCCGTCAGGCACAAATACATAACATCCAGCAGATCCCTCTGATAGCTTTCCTTCAGCCAGCCCGAAAACCCGGCGCATTCCTTCAAATTCACATAAAGCACCCGTTCTTTCTGGCTTAATGCCTGTGCCAGGGTTAAGGCAAAGGGGGTCTGCCAGATACTATGTCCCGGAGAATAAATGCCGATTACCTCCCGGCCTGCCGCGAACACTTCCTGTTCTTCTTTTCTGTACTTCTGGCAGAGTGCAAACACCTCGCGCATAATTCCAGAAGCCGGCTGATACTTTTGAATCATTGGAATGGAATCTGCCCATTTAAAACACTCTCCTTCTGCAGGATCATAAAGGCATATCCATACTGTTTCTACAGGGCTTTCAGTAACATTCCCATCCCCAGGAACGGCTGCCAGAACTTGCTCTGCAATCCCTGCGTCCTCCCAAAACCCGCTTCCCAAA
The DNA here is from genome assembly GCA_947384285.1 of uncultured Lachnospiraceae bacterium. Classification (GTDB taxonomy): domain Bacteria; phylum Bacillota; class Clostridia; order Lachnospirales; family Lachnospiraceae; genus Petralouisia. Next base: position 87,448 of record CANDGI010000007.1, on the reverse strand, counting down.
AGAACAACGTCCACCCTTTTGCTTCTCTGGAATTCCAGAAAGCTTTCCGGTGTAAAAAAACTGTACCCTAAGATACTTTCTCCCTGTTCCAGGGTAATCCACTCCCCTAGTTTCCTGCTGTACGCCTTGTCGGCATCACAGACAGCAATTGAAATTTTTCTCAATGAGCCACCTCCAAAGTGATTAGAAATCCAATTAATATTGCAATTGAAAAATGAATGACGTGCTGTTCTTCCTGAGCACCCTTTGGATACTCAGGCAGTTGAACTGTTGTTATTACCTGATGGATATATTTCCCAAAAATACATAGACGTGAAATCAGATTATGATGATACAGCAATTTTCCCAAAGACATTCCTGCTGCAATCAAAAAAGATATCATGATTGTTGTGGTAAGTACATGTAAATCCCAAATACCGCCGATTATGGAAAATAACTTGATATCGCCTGCCCCAAGGGCACGCATAAGAAATAACAGATAACATAAGATTACCGGTATAGAAACGTTTATAAGAAAAACGCCAGTGCCTTTCCAGCCGAATTCTACAGCCTGAAAGAAAAATCCTGCTGTTAATCCAGTTAAAATCAGCCGGTTACTGATTTTACCCCTTCGGACATCCATCCCCACTGCCAAGCTTAACAACAGCAGGCTGAATACTATCTTTCCTTCCCCAATTCATCACCTCTCTCTACCTGCCAAAGCAAGTAATTTCTTAAGATTATAAAGCAAGTTCCCTGCCCTGTAAAGTAGGCGGAAGCATTTTTTTCATTTTTGTAACTATTTTACAATAACCGATAGAATAAAATTGCATAAATCAACGCAAAGCCGCTGATACCAAGGCTTCCGATTGTCAAAACAGTCACCGGGTTGACGCCGGGCACCGAAGAAATCCCCTGATTTTTGAGAATTTCATTGACAAAACAAATCCCCACTGCCCCTGCAAAACTGCGAAGCACAAAAGTCGTCAGCGCTTCTGCCTTCTGCTTCATGGCCCCCATAAATAAAATTAACACACAGATAACTGCAATCGCTGCCACTCCATAATATTTTTCCATAAATTTCTCCTTTTCAAACTGCTCTGCTAATTGCAAAACTTTTTTCAAAGCGGCTCTGATCGCTGCAAAACTTCTAAACTGCGGTAATTACATCTGCAGCAAACACAAGCTTACCAGAACAGCCAATGCTTTTTTTATAAATATATACTTTTTTGGAAAAATTTATGACTTTTTCGTATAGAGCTGGAATTTTCTGCTTATACTTTAAGTAAGGAATAGCCCCACCGGAAACCGTTGGGAAAAGGAAAGGGATGCATATGTTTCAAATTACAAAAAAACAATTAACCCACAGAACTGCTTACTCTTTACTTTTAGATGACCTTGAAAAAGCGAAATATGACCTGGCTCTTGCCTACGATGACTTTGAGAATGCCATGGAGCCAGACTTAATCGACTGCTGTATCTATCAGGTGAACGCGCTTCAAATGCGTTATAAATTCTTGCTCACTAAAGCGAAACAGTTCAGCGAGGATTCTTACGCTAAGAATCCCCTTGAACTTTCAGAACCCTGAAGGGTTTCTGTCAGATTTCCTTTTTGATAAGTCATTCCCGCAACCACCTGCTGGGCATGCTGCATCAAAGGTTCTGAAGAATCCTGCTTTGCCGCTTCCACAAAGCCATCGTAGAGATTCTTCAGGACTTTCTTTGCATCCTTGATATTTTCTGCTGTATTTTTACATACGGCTAAGGCCAAATGCTTATTGACAAACTGATATACGGGATAAAGTTCATTTGCGATGGGATAGGTGAAATCCAAATCCTCCCCAAGCCTTTGCACCACCTGCCCCGCCTTCCCTACGGCGGTGCGGAACTCTTCATAGCTGCTTTCCTCCTGGGCTTTTAGCGCCTCGTCCAGATAGGAAAAAAGAATGTCATACAGAATCACAATCATTTCCCCCCGGTTACAGCAGCTTAACCGGCGGGTAAATTCCTGCTTTTTTTCCTGGGTCATAGCTTATCCCCCTACTGTAATAACTGCAGTACCTGCTGCGGAAGGTCGTTGGCCTGGGCCAGCACAGAGGTGGCAGCCTGGGTCAGCACATTAAATTTGGTGTACTCCGTCATTTCCTCCGCCATATCCACATCCTCAATCCGGGACAGCGCCTGGGTCATATTCAGTTCTGTCCCATCCAGACTGCTGACTGCATAATCCAATCGGTTCTGGTATGCGCCAATGCTGGAGCGGACCTCGCTTACCTTGGCAATTGCCCCGTCAAAGCTGGTAATCGCCCGGTCTGCGCCTTTTACGGTGCACACATCCACTTTATCTATATACAGTGTCCGGGAAGAAACTTCCGGAATCCGAACATCAACCGTCTGGTTTTCATTTGCCCCAATCTGAAGGGTCATAGTCCCAATATCCGTAACCTCCATCTTCACATCGGCTCCTGCCGCTATCATGTCCGGAATTACTTCAAATTTCATTTCAAATCCATTCCGGTCCGAAATCGTCACATAATTTCCATCTGCCAATACCGTTGCCTGCGTACCGAAACCAGAATCAAAGGCTGCCGTTGAGGTAGGAATTGCAACGTCCACATCTTTCCCAATCTCTTTCACCTCTGCATCAATGCCCAGAAAAGCTGCCAGATCCGGATCATCACAGGTAATATTCATCTCCGTAGAGGTTCCATATTCATCCGATACAAATACAAGATTTCCGCCAGTGGCCAAATCGACAGGAACATAGCCGCCATTTTGCGGCGTACCGCTCTGATCGCTTAAATCATCTACCACCATCAGGTTCACTTCGCCTCGTTCTGCTCCTTCCCGCAGTTTATTATACACTTCCTCAAAGGTTTCTCCCTCTGAAATTTCAATTTCTACTCCATTGATGGCGACGGTTCCACTGACGCCTGCAGGCACTGTATCCGTACCTGTATGCCGCGCTCCTCCCTCATATTTTGCAAGGGAAGCATCTTCATTTACTGTTATGGTATACATATTGGCAGTCACAGAATCCGAAATATCAATTCTGGTAACCCCCCGGGTATCCGGGTACACCCTCTGATCCAAGGTTCCATCCAGCAAATGCTTTGTGTTAAATTCCGTATCCTTGGAGATACGGTCAATCTCATCCCGGAGAGAAGAAATCTCTGCCTGGATTGCCTCTAAGTCGTCTGGCATATTGGTTTCATTGGCTGCCTGCACCGAAAGCTCCCGCATCCTTTGCAGCATGGCATGGACCTCAGTCAATGCGCCGTCTGCCGTATCCAGCACGGAAACTCCATCAGAAGCATTCCTGGATGCCTGGGACAATCCTTTAATCTGGGCTTTCATTTTCGTTGCAATTGCCATCCCTGCCGCATCATCCGAAGCCCGGTTAATGCGAAGCCCGGTAGATAGCCGCTCAATAGAGTTTGACAAGCTTTTATCGGAATCCAATAATCTTTTGTTTGCAATCATCGCTGACATATTGTGATTAATTTTCATTTTCTACACCTCTTCTGCTTTCTGCATATTCTGCCCTGCCTGCTTGACCTCTTCCAAAAAAGCCCTGGCAACACCGTATAACGTCTTTGTCTGTATCTTACGTGATTCTTCCGTTTGTCCTGGCTGTGCTGCTTCCTTCTCTCCAAAGGAAATCCGGGAAAGCTCCAGGTTATCGCTGCATATCATATCCATATTCCATGCAGATTCTAAGTCCGGGCTTACCTGCCCCCGGATCTCATCCTCATGCTCCTTCAGCTCTGCTATGGTCTGGGGGGAATCAGAAATCACGTAGCCTTTTACCGCCTCAGGCTGTACCTGGAAGCTGGCTGCAACCTTTCCCAAGGCAGGGGATTCAAACATAATATCCACCCGTCCCTTTTCCTCTTTTCCCCGGACAATCTTAAGCTGCACATTGGTAAGCTCATCCGCTACCAGTACGGGAATTGCATAATTCTCCTCTTTTGCCATGCGGGTTCCCAGCTCAATCTGCTGCTTCACGATACGCATCCCACGGATATCCGCGCTTCCTACCGGCTCTGACTCAATCATGGTCTTCATGACATTTTCCGCCACTTCCGCCAGCTTCTTCTGAGCCTCGGCCATCTCTTCCGGGGTCTTAACCGCCTCAGCGAAATCCTCAAGGATTCCTTCCTTCACTTCCTCAAAATCTATTTCTTTTTCCAAATTCTTATGGTCGAATAAGGACTTAAATAAACCGTTCCTGTTATTGATCATCTGGTTTGCCGCCATGATATTGTAGGCGGTCACAGGCATGTCATATCCATTCAGCAATTGAATTACCTGGGCTTCGGCTTCCTTTGCCCCGGCAAACTCCTGTAACTGCTCCCGGTAATATGCTTCCTCGCTCTGCACATCCTCCGATGCCTGCTTCATCTGCCACAGCAATTCCTCCGGCGTCATTTCCCCAAAGGTCTTGCCTGCTCCATCCGGCGCGCCAGCCTGATTCCCAGAGCCGCCTGCTGCCCCATTTCCCATGGCCTGCTGCAAGCCCTCCGGCGTAACCATTGCAAAAGCCTCTTTGGCGCAGTCTGTCTGGTATGCCGCCTCTATCTGCTGGGAAATGCTTAACTCCTGGTTAAAGGCAGCGTCCACTCCTCCAAAATTATCATCTACCGATACATTTATGCCAGAATTCCGGTTGGTCCGCACTGCGGACAAGAGATTCTTCATGGAAAGCTCCGCGCCCTGATGAACCAGAGCCCCGATGACCGCTCCGTCTGTCTTATCAATCTGGTTCAGCAGACGGTAAATCCCTATATAGCTGTCACGCTCCTGGGGATTGATTTCATGGTTCTGCTCTAATTTCCACAAATACTTGCTGAATTTCTCTTCTCCTGCATCCTCCATGCGTCCTTTGATTTCCTGTGCTTTGCTGTTCAACTGCTCCACGCTAAGATCCAGGGGATTGACGCCCTCCCGGATCATTTCCATTACCACCGAAGGCGTCAGGTTCTGGAACATATTCTGAACCTTCTGGTCTGCCCCTTTGATACTGGCAATCGACTCGGGATTAATCTCCATCTGGTTATATGCCAGGATACGCACCGCCCTGCGGTTGGGCTCCGTTTCCTCAAGCTGCAAATCCCTTAAAATATCGTCTACATTCTGAAATGCTTTGCGGATAGAATCACCCATATCTGCCCGGGGGGCTGTCCGCAAGGCTTCATAAGCCTCCCCTGCCCGCTCCAGCTCTGCCTTCTTCGAAATTCCTGCTTCATGCATGGTATTGATATTGTCTGTGCTGGTCCGGATACTGCCCAGCAGATAAGCCGGAACCTCTGCCAGCTCCCCAGCCTTGCCCATGGTCTCTGCAAAAACCGCTGCATGTTCCGCTGCCCCCTCCACGCCGCTTTGGGATAACAGGTTTTTATAATAGGATTCCTCTAAGGATTTTAACTGATCTACCAATTCCTCCAAAGGCTTCGTCTCAATGGCGATTCCCTGCTTTAGCAGCGCATAATTGGCCTGGGCTGTCATAATCAGCCTGGTTTCCTCTAACTGCCGCTTTGCTGTGAGAAACTCCATATCTTCATCATTATAAAGAGGTGCTGCCTGGCCTTGGGAAGGCGTCTGGTTTCCTTGACGGCTCGCTGCATTCTGCTCTGCTGCAAGATTTTCAATGGTAATTGGCAGCCCTTTCCTCACAATGCTTAAGACATCTGCATCTGTTGCCTGGCTGATGGTTCGTGCCGCCTGATTGGCTCTGTCAATATTGCTATAGCCTTCCAAAACCATTGCCTCCATGGGACGTTTCCCTTCCGCAAGGGCATCCATCATTGCTCCCACAAGCTGTTCCGGCTCTGGCGGAAGCTTAAGATTTTTCAAATCAAACGCATATCTTAAATTTTCTTCTGTCAATGGAACCTGTTCCTCTAACATCCACTGGCTTACGCCTAATGTATCTTCATTGACTGGAAGGCCAGCCCGTCTAATAATCTGTTCCACCTGTGCCTTCAGGCTGTCATCCATAACAAAGCCCGCGCCTTTGGAACCTGCCGATGCCGAACCTGTACTATGCTGCGCCTTGTAAAGATTTTCCACCGTCGGGGGAAGCTCCTGCTTTAGCATGTACTTTATGGTTTCCTCCCTGCAATCGGTAAGGTCTGCTGCCTGCTCCAAGGTTTCCTGGCAGCCGGAAATATTTTCCTCCGTAGGCGGCAGGTCTGCCTGGCTGATGGCAGATTCCAATTGATTTGCAAGGCCAACGCTTCCAGCCATTGCCTCCAGCTGCTCCTTGCTTAAATCATCTCCGAAAATGCTGATATCCACGCCGGCCTTTGCCAGCTCCGCCTTGATTTTATCCATCTCCGTCACAATCGTCTCAACTTCTGTTCCATTTACAGAAAATCCGTCCCCGTCCATTTTCTGGCAGTCTTTTTCTGACATGGTATTCGATACAATTTCCATCTTCTGCTTGATCAGCTGGCTCTCTGCATTTTCTGCGTCCTGCTGGATTTTCTCAATCTGAGATTCTTTGGTACGGCGAGGAGCCTCCACCACAGTCTGCTGCACAGACGTTACTTTTCCAGTGTCCTTCTCCATCTGCTGTACTTCAGTCTCCTGCGTGGCAACTGTAACATTTCCCTTAATTTCCGTTTTACTAGTTGTTCTGGTAACCTCTGCCAGATTGGTATTATCTACTCTAATATTCATATCCATGCCCCATTATTTTTATCTACCGAATTTTAACAATAATTATTTCGGTTAAAAAACACAGAAACTTTAGCAATTTTCCCTTGTAATCATCGTCCATTTGTATTAAAATAGGGTTCAGAGCTACCACAAAGGGAGCTGAGATGAATATTCATTTTATAAGGAGGAAACGATTATGGCATACGTAATTAACGATTCTTGTGTAAGCTGTGGAACATGCGAAGGTGAATGTCCAGTTGGCGCAATCTCCGCTGGTGATGGAAAATATGAAATCGCTGCAGATACCTGCATTGACTGCGGGACATGCGCAGGCGTTTGCCCTACAGGTGCTATCGAGCAGGGTTAATTCCCTACATAATAAAAAAGAATCCTGCCAGAGCAGGATTCTTTTTTATTATGTTCACGAGGGCCTACTCTCCGAAAAGCTTTCGGGATGCCCACACTCCCGGGGCAGCCGCACCCGGCAGGCCAAAGCTGGCTGCTCAGTTAAACCGTCAGGTTGGGGTTTAATTTCTTCTCCTTTCCAATCAGCTTTCCTGAATCTTTTTCCTTCTTTTCCTTTTTCTCCCTGTGGAATCTTTTGGCCTTCCTGGTGCTTCGGATTGCCGCATCCAATTTACGGAAACGCTCTTCCTCCGCCTCGTCCTGCTCCCGCATCAGATAATTCATTTCTTTTAGCACGCGGTCGCCTACCTGCACGCCTACCTCCTTCCCTAAGGACTGGTTGTTCTCCTCTACCGCCTGCCTTACAATCGTAAGCATCATAGACTGAAACTGTTCCAGCTTTACTGTGTTGGAGACAGGACTGCTGCGCCGTTCTGCCAGCTGCCGTTCCGGCATCTGCCGCTCCAGCGCCGTTTGGGGAATTTCATCCATATATTCCCGGTTCATTTGAATCACATTATTTCCGCCAGGCGCTGCCTCGCATGGCTGCGGATTACTATGTATCATCATCCGAATTGCCTTTAACTGGTATCCTTGTTCTTTCCACTCTTTTATCTTTTGGAATTGCGCTATATTTTCTTCTGTATAATAGCGGTGTCCCATCTCGTTGCGGGGAATAGCTAATTCCAGCTCTTCTTCCCAATAACGCAGTACGTGGGACTCAACATTGACTATATTTGCCGCGTCCGAAATCATATAGCGTACATTTTCCACATCTTAACCTCCTTTTTGGGATTGGCCTTCCGGCAAGCCGGACTGCTCTGCTGCATAGGTAATCAGCTTGTCCCTTTTTATTCTATTTTACCGATTTCTATTCCTGGTTACAATCTTTTTTCATCGTGAAATAATGACAGCAAAAAACAGATACCTTCCTTTTTGGGAAAATATCTGCTTTATTTTACATAAAAAAACATTTCTTACCGTTTTTCCATATTGGCAAATTTGGTATACTGGGGCAGCCAGACAAGGTTTATCGTCCCAATGGGGCCGTTTCTCTGCTTGGCGATAATGATTTCTGCAATATTTTTATCCGGCGTATCTTTGTTATAATAGTCGTCCCGGTAGATAAACATCACAACGTCCGCATCCTGCTCAATGGCTCCCGACTCCCTCAAGTCCGAAAGCATGGGCCTGTGGTCTGGCCTCTGCTCTACCTGGCGGCTGAGCTGGGACAGCGCCACCACCGGCACATTCAATTCCCGGGCAAGCCCTTTTAAGGAACGGGAGATATCCGAGATTTCCTGCTGCCTGGAATCCGACCTGCCTGAACCAGACATCAATTGGAGATAATCAATAATAATCAGCTTCAAATCATGCTCCAGCTTGTATTTCCTGCATTTGGAGCGAAGCTCTGAAATGGAAATCCCCGGCGTATCATCGATAATCAGGTTGGAACGGCCGATGGTGCCAGCGCCTTCAATGAGCTTCTCCCAGTCTGAATCCGTAAGGCTGCCGGAGCGCAGAAGCTGGGCATCCACCCTGGATTCCAGAGAAAACAGGCGGTTCACCAGCTGCTCCTTTGACATTTCCAAACTGAAAATGGCTGTGCTCATATTGCTGTGAAAGGCCACATACTGGGCAATGTTCAGTACAAACGCCGTCTTCCCCATGGAAGGCCTTGCAGCCACAAGCACTAAATCCGAAGGCTGCAGCCCCGAGGTCCGGTAATCCAAGTCCACAAAACCAGTAGCGATTCCCGTTACATTCCCGATTGTCTTAGAGGCCTGCTCAATTTTTTCCAACGCATTGATGACAATCTGCTTAATCGGGACAAAATCGCTGCTGTTCCTGTTCTGGAGCAGATCAAAAATCTTTTTTTCTGTATCCGCCATTATATCTTCTAAGCTGTCCCTGCCTAAATAACACTGGCTGGCAATCTCCTCATTGACCTTAATCAGCCTGCGGAGCATGGATTTTTCTTTTACAATATTGGCATAATGCTTGATATTGGCGGAGGTTGGCACGGATGTCACCATCTCCCCCACAAAACCGATGTCCTTTAATTGTTCCGGCACATCTTTTTCCCGAAGGCGGTTCTGCAAGGTAACCACGTCAATGGGCTGATCCTCATTGTAAAGCTCCAGCATGGATTCAAACAAAACTCCACAATCCTGGTAGTAAAAATCCTCCCGTACCAGAATCTCAGAAGCCATAATGACAGCCTCCCGATCCATAATCATAGAGCCAATCACCGACTGCTCCGCTTCCTTACTGTTTGGCATATTCCGTTTTAAAAGAGCCTCTTCCATCTCTGCCTCCTAACAGCTGTCCTACCTGCCACAACGAACCTTCCGAATGCCCGGCCTGCCGCAATAAGCCTCCCAAATGCCCGGCCTGCCAATGAGCCGCATGAGCCATTCTTACCATAACTTAAGCTTCTGCCACCTTCACCTTCAAAGTGCCTGTTACCTGGGGATGAAGCTTAATGCCTACCTCATATATTCCCAGTGATTTCAGCCCTCCTTCCGGAAGCTGCAGCTTCTTCTTATCCAGCTCCATGCCAATCTGTTCTTTTGCTGCTGCTGCAATCTCTTTGGAGGAAACAGATCCAAAGGTCTTGCCGCCCTCCCCGGTCTTGATTGCCACGGTTACCTCTTTCGTGCCGATTTCCTCTGCCAAAGCCTTGGCTGCCTCCAGGTTTTCCTGGGCTACCTTTTCGGCATGCTTATTTTTCAGTTTCAGGTCGTTCAAATTCTTTGCTGTGGCTTCTATTCCTAACTTTTTCGGGAAAAGAAGGTTCCTGGCATACCCATCGCTGACATTGACCACCTCTCCTTTTTTACCTAAAGACTTAACATCCTCTAACAAAATTACTTTCATACTTCTATGTCTCCTTCCTTTAACATCCTGTCTAAGGTCACCTGAATGCGTCTCTTGGCTTCTGCCACGCTGCAGTCTGTCATCTGGGCGCCCGCCACATTCAAATGCCCGCCGCCCCCAAGACGTTCCATAATCAACTGTACGTTGATTTCGTCAATGGAGCGGGAACTGATATAAATCTTCCCATTGTATTCGGTAAGTACAAAGGAAGCCTTAATCCCTACAATATTCAAAAGCTCATTTGCCGCCTGGGCGCCTGCAATGGTAGGGCTTTCCACATCCCGGTCTGCCGGGCAGATAGAGATGGCAAATGCACCCCGGTAAACCTCTGCATGGCGCACTGCTTCCGCCCTGGCCTTGTAAGCTGCCATGTCGTCTCGAAGGAGCTTGCGGACCCTTGTTACCTCTGCCCCGCATCTTCGCAGATAGGCCGCCGCCTCAAAAGTCCTTACGCCCGTCTTCGTCATGAAATTATTGGTATCAATTAAAATTCCTGCGTAAATGCTGTCTGCCTCATTTGATTTCAGATGAATATTTTCATTGAAATACTGCAGAACCTCCGCTACCATCTCACAGGTAGAGGACGCGTAAGATTCAATATAGGAGAGCACCGCATTCTCAATGACCTCGCTGCCCTGCCTGTGGTGGTCAAATACCACAATGGTCTTTGTCTTTTTCAGCAATTCCGGGCATTCCGTGTAATTGGGCCTGTTTGTATCAACCACCACAACAACGCTCCGGTTATCCGCCATTTCCAAGGCCTGCTCGCTTCTTAAAAACATATCCGCCGGATACCCTTTTTCCTCGGTAAAGCATTCCTTCATGGGCCTGAGGGAAGAGGTCACCTCGTCCAAAACAATATGCGCCTTTTTCCCCAGCACCTGGGTGGCGCAGAAAATCCCCACGGCTGCTCCAAAAGCATCCATATCGCTGATGCTGTGTCCCATAATAAACACTTCTTCCCGGCTCTCAATAATCTCCCGGAGGGCATGAGCCTTCACTCTCGCCTTCACCCGGGTCATCTTCTCCACCTGCCTGGATTTTCCGCCGAAATAAGATATTTTTTCCCCTTCCTTAACCACTACCTGATCGCCGCCCCTGCCCAGTGCAAGGTCAATGGCCATACGGGCATACTCGTATTTCTGGTTATAGCTGTTCATACTGACGCCCACGCCTATGCTTAAGGTGACCGCCATTTCATTTCCTACCTTTATCGTCTTTACATCCTCCAGGATGCTGAACTTATCCTCGATAAGCTCCTCTAAATATTTTTGTTTGAACACAACGAAATACTTATCTTTTTCAATTTTCTTTATCACGCTGTCCCGCTCTGAAAAATACTTGCTTACCTTACGGTCCACCAAAGCCACCAGCAAAGACCGTTTTACTTCCTCTACGCTGTCCATGGCTTCCTCATAATTGTCAATATAAATCAGCATAGCCACAAGCTGCTGATCCTGGATTTCCTGGATGCTCTCATGGAGCTTTGTCTCATCAAAAAGGTACAGGGCAATGAGATAGGGGTTCTCCTCCGTCTCAGCCTTCGGCTCCTTTGCCGGGCTGCCGCTATTTCCTGGTTCCTCCTCAAAATGAATCTTACCAGCGCTTACCCGGTAAACCTTTCCTTTCCATTTTACATGTATGTTGTCATTGTGCTCTTCCCGCTCCAAAAGCTCCCTGGTGACGGAGGGAAAAATCGTGGCAATGGATTTGTGATATGATTTGCCCTTCTCTGTAATCCCGGCAAAGGCTTCGTTCATCCACAAAATCTTGCTGTTATAATCCAGCAATGCGTATGGGATCTCAAACTCATTCAGCAGCTTTTTCTGGATTGTCCCATACTGGGTGGCAAAATTGATGACCTCATTGCGCAGCACTGATTTGTTGGCGATAAAGACAATCAGCACCACAAGAAAATATACAGATGCAAATACGGAGACGCAGATGCCAGCCTTCTGGTCAAAAAAATACAAAGGCACATTCATCAGTATAATAAAAACGGTCAGCATCAGAGGCCAGTACATGTAGTTCTTAAACTGGTTTCCAGGGTAATTTTTTCTTTTCATTTATCTTCCTACCTTCGTTGTTCATGCCTGATTTTCAGGTTCTTGGTTTACAGCGCCACATGCAGCCATTCACAGCTGCATTTATGGACAGGTTCGGCACAGCTCTTTGCTATCGTCATATTATACCACTTTCTTGCGATTCTTACAATACAGACGAATCTTTATTTGCATCTCCCTCCTCAAGCTTCGTCCTCTTAATTTTTCCCCACACCAATTTCCGCTTCCGGTATCCGAAAAATGCCGTACTGCGTATAAAATCAAGCACCAGCCTGAAAAATACATTCTCTGCCACACACATGACACATGCCTTAACAATATCTCCCACGCTGATTTTCACATTCTGGGAATAAATCCGCTGAAAAAAGGCCGTCATCGTCAAAACCGCCCCGTAAGCTGTATAAAGCAGATACAATTTCAGCATAAACCCCACGTTCAGCCTTCCCAGCAGAACCGCCAATAGAATCGTAAAAAGGCCGAAAATCTCAATAGCAGGAGAACAAAGCTCATAAAGCAGATAATACATATAAGAAATCGTCCCCAGCAACCCATACCGGCTGTTCAGGCATAAGTGCCTGTACTTCCACATGCACTGGAAAAGCCCCAGATGCCATCTCCTTCTCTGGGACTTCAAATCCTTAAAGGAAGACGGCACCTGGCTCCAGCATATGGCACTCGGCTCATACCGGATGGTATATCCCATCTGATTGTTCCTGCAGAATGCATGGAGCTTTACCACCAGTTCCATATCCTCCCCCAATGTATGCCTGTCATATCCGCCCACCGCCACCACCACTTCCTTCTTGAACAGCCCAAAAGCGCCTGAGATAATCAGGTTGCCGTTAAAACTGTCCAATAAAATTCTGGAGGCCAGAAAGGAGCGGTCATACTCCATAGCCTGCATGCTCAAAAGGATATTCCACGGCAGATGGTACCCTGCAATTTCCCCGTTCTCCATCACCACGCATTGGGCAACCCGGATTAAGCCTCCTACCGCCACCACATTGTCATCCTCCATCACAGGCCGGACAATCCGTTCAATGGAATCATCCTGCAGCATGGAATCTGCATCCATACACAAAAAATAGGGATACTCCGATGCATTAATCCCCATGTTCAGCGCATCTCCCTTGCCGCCGTTTTTCTTCCGTATCAATGTAATTTTGATATTCTCCGCCCTGCACTCGTAGACAGCCTCCTGCATTTCACACTCTACCACACGCCGAATCGGCCTGCTTACCTTTTTCATCTGGAAATGCTCAACCATAAGCTCTGTGGTGCGGTCTGCGGAGCCGTCGTCTATCACGATAATTTCATACAGCTTGTATTTCAGGTTTAAAAGAGACTCCACGCTTTCTATGATTGTAACTTCCTCATTATATGCCGGCACAAGAATTGATACAGGAAAATAGAATTCATGCTTCAATTCATTTTTAATCTGCGACATCTTTTCCAGTTTATACAGCTGGAACGCCCCGACTGCCACAGATGCAAAAAGATACGATGCATATAATAGAAGATAGGCCAAAAAGAAAACCCCTACCCCTGTAAAAAAGCATGTGACAAACTGTTCCATATCTATCCCACCTCTTTTAAACCGTGTCAAAACGCCTTTCCGACACATATTCCAATATTTCTTTTCCGTAGCGATCACTGGCTTCATAAACCCGTCTCAGCTCATCCTCTGGTAATCCGATGCGCAGAAGCGATGCGGCAGCATTCTTCCTAACGTACCAGCTCTTGCTTTGCAGCGCCCCCTCCAGCGCCAGAGCCGTATCCTCTCCTGGATAGCTGCCAAGCGCAAGGCTTATGACAATCGCAAGGCTGTTATTTGACGCATCATACTGCTTTAGGCAGTCTATCAGATATCCTTTCAGCCCAGGCTTCACATGACGCTGGAAATATCTGATATATGCAAACCGATGCTCAAGGGATGTATTATCTTTCTGCAATTCCCCGATAAATTCCTCTGAAAAATCTGCGTCCAGCTGCGTCACAAACTGGATGACGGATAAAACCAAAGACTCATTCCATGCATTCCGCTTACTCCAGAGCCGCCGCGCCAGCTCCTCCTTGTCACCCTTGTATGTCATCAGCCCATCCGATATCAGCTTTGGGCTGTGATAAAGCCCCCTGCTGTCCAAATACATAAAAGCATGCTCCACCGCCACTGCGTCACCGATGGCATACAGGGCAAGCAGCACATTTTCACGGCAGTAAACCGTGGCATCGTCCATATATTTGAGGAGAATATTCACCATCTGCTTCCTGGGCGTCCCCATATAAGGGTAATACAGTGAAATCACATATGCAAAAAAAGCCCTCTCCATGGCTTCCCGGTTCCCGTATTCTACTGCCAGGAACAGGAAATCCTCATAACATTCCTCCAGATAATCCGAAACACCGCCGGTTCCAAGGCAGTCCTCCATCACACTGTTGTAGGCAATCAGCTGGTCTATCCGTTTCAGTTTCCTGCGCAGCCTTCTCTTGTGCACCTTAAACGCCTGTCCCTCGCAGCCTGGTTCATGCTGCTCCTTGAATGCCTGCCTCGTGCAGTCTGGTTCATGCTGCTCCTTGAACGCCTGTCCCGTGCAGTCTGATTCCTTCCAAAGGCCCGCCAATTCTTTCTTCCAGTGCATGGCTCGGATCTCCTGTATGTTCTGTCTTCTTTTCTGGTAAAAAATATATGCAATATTAAAAAAGAGAAGAGTGAGACAGATAAACATATAAAAATAAATCATGTAGTTGATGCCGAATCTTCTCATTTCCCTTCTCTCCACTTATCCTGTATGATGTAATAAGATTTCTTTAACCTTTCATGGCAGGGAACGCCTTCTCCCCAGCCCTCCAGCGGTACTGGCTCCATGGAAATCCTATGGGAGCTGCCCTTTTCCCCAAGCCCAATCCAAAGCCGGGCGATGTCCTGGGACTGTACGCCATAATAGCTGTAATAATCCCCGTGGATCTTCCTTGCAGAAGGATTGGAAAAATTCAACATCAGCCATGGCAGGCGTATCTCCACCATATCCTTTCCAAAGCAGATGTCCGCCAGTGAATGATATTCCGGTGATTCTGGATTTCCATTGCCAGGGACGAGACGTCCTGTATCATAAAATTCCAGCGGATAAATATCCATAATATTGCTGGGAACAAAACCTGCCGCAGCCTGACGCTGCAGCTCTATCTTATCCTCCAGGTTGAGGGGCTTTTCTACCGCCATGCGGCTCACATAAAATGTGCTGGCGTCATGCTCTGGCGTATCGATAAAGGGATTCCTGCCATCTGCTTCTTCCATGAAGTTAATGCGCGCCCCATCGGAAAACCCATTGACCAAAAGCCTGCTGTTTTCTGTCCCATCCACGCAAAGCACAAAATCAGCGTCCCGGTCAAAAGACTCTTCTTTCCCTTCTTCATCAGAGTAAACTGCCGCGCCCCTCTCCTGCAGAGTGTCAATAGGCGCATAGAGGCTCCTGCCTGAAATTCCACTGCCCTGGATTAACAGATATATCCCTTCCGCATCGTACTTGGCAGAGAGCAGATACCCTTCCGGGCTTTCCAGCACCTCATCCTCTTTGGACCACTCAGAGGCATCTCCATCTACCAGGCACACAGCGTCCTCCTCCCCAGGCACAAAGGCCATTATGCCATAGTTCTGCCCCGCCGTCTGCAGATCATGCCACAAGCTGTTCTGGGGAAGAACCGAGGCAAAGGCCGTATTCCAGGACTTCTGCTCCCACGCATCCTGCCATGTGGAGATAAACCCTCCAGACCACCCTGCCGAAACAAGGTCGTCATACATCTTTACAAGATTCCTTCCCTGCTGCTCTTCCGTTAACGCAGGTTCATCCGCCTTCAGCCTCCCTCTGGACGTTGAATATTGAAAACCAGCCGCTATAGGCATGGTATGGTACTGCTTTAACAGCTCCAGATACCCATCATACCGGGACGCGGGGCTGACGGAATCCATGATATCCATAAGCTCCTGCTTCTGCCCTGCACTTAAATACTTAAGGAAGCCATCGCAGAACCGGAATAGCTTGTATGTGGCAAAATACCCTGACTTCAGCTTGTCCGTAGGCTGTATATGCTCTGGGTCAATATGGCAGAACTTGGATAACATCTTCGCATATTCTTCCTCATATTCCAGAAAATCCATGGAAGGGTCACAGATAAAGGTCACAAGCCGCTGGCATTTGTACTTATCTGTCTCATATCTGACCAGCTGATCCATCACCTGCGCCAGGATACATTCAAAATTTGATGCATCCTGTGCCGTTGTAAAGTACCTGCCCTGGTACACATGCTCAAGCCTTGGATTGTGATCCGTGTAAGCCACTGTCTCCCCGGACCACTCGTCCCCAATCTGATATCCCAGCGTCCACTTTGAGACATCCTTAAGATACACGCCATTTGCTTGTCCCTCATTCAGCGATGCAACAGATTTTCCATGCACAACATCCACAGCCTTTTTGGCATCCTCCTTCAGCTGTCCCAGAAAATCCTTCCCTGATGCGTCCTCCATCCCATAGTTTGCCGCCTCGCTGACACGTATCCCCTGAATCAGGTAAAGGGGGCTTTTTGCATTGCTGTTGAACTCATAGAAAGCGTTATAAAAATCATCGTCCATAATCGTATAGACCCGGACCGTATTGGCGCCCATATCCTTTATATTGCCAAGCCACCGCAGATAGGTATCCCCATCGGCTGCAAAATCCCCCAGATAATGCCCAGCCACTGATGCAGAAACATCCACGCCTTTTAGGAGAAAAGCCTCCTTGCTATCCCCTTTTCGGATTTCCTGGCCAGCTGTTGTAAAATCAGCCCTGACCTGGCTGCTGCCGTTAAAATCAATGTAAAACCCTTTTACAAACACCGCGTAGCATACTCCCAGCATAACAAGAACCACCGCGGTACAGATAGCGACAAACTTCTTCACTGCCAAGCCTCCCATTAATAATTTATATGCAAAGCATTCTTGGATTCCCGGCAATACTGGAGCAAAATCTCAATATTGCGGTCCATCCACCTTCCCCGGGCATGAATCTGCCTCTTCAATTGCTGCACCGACTCCTCGTAGCTGGTATAATTCCGCTCCACCGGAGACAGGTAATTGTCCGCGTCAACATTTTCCAGCAGAAATACATAGCCCCACTTCTCATAATTACGTTCCACCGCATCCCCAAGATATGCCACGGTTTCATCAATCATGCGGTCCAGGTTCTCATTGCTCAGAACATCTTTGCGCCATGCTTTATACTGGCGGATGGCTTCCTCCACAAAATCCTCATCTTTGAGCATTTCTCCAAGCCATGGGGACTGTATCATGACAAAACCGCCTCCATCCGTTGAGAAATGGATATAATTATCGCTTCCGTTATTAAAATCCCAGACTACTGGTTTTACTTTTCCACGCAAATCCTTATAATAATAGGTAGAATATTTTCCTGCGTCAATATTTTCAAAAAATTCATTGATAATAAAATACCGGGCGAATTCACCGATATCGATATGCCTGGAATAGCCCTTCAGCCTGCTGCCGGACCCACGCATATACAAAGACCTTTCTATGGCGCTGATTTCTGATTCCACATAGGCTTTCTTCTCAGGTGTACAGGCTTTTTTCCCCGGATAAAGCAATTCCAGGGAAGATATTCCTCCCTGATACGTATAATAGGTAAAATTGTCCACCCTGTTACTATTCCTGTCATCCCTGTCCCAGCGAACCAGCCAGCTTGTCATGGGATTGTCCTTGGCTGTCCCGCTCAGCTCCAGCCTGCCCTCTTCCACACTGACCGGCTCAACGGCAAGGTAAAGCCCCTGGTATTCCCCGTTGAGAAACATTTCGCAGTACCTTGTCTGGGGCGCATACTCCATCATCTGCCCTGCCACATGGTAACAGATATAATTGCGCAGCAGCGTACGGTCCAGGAAAGGGCCATGGAGCACCCACTTATCAGACTTATTCATTCCCATCACGGCAACATCCTTGTTTTCCTGCTCCGTTCCGAATTTCAGCAGATATGATTTTTTATCGAATTTCCGGCTGGTGTTCCCACGGATTCGAATCCGCCCTTCCTCCTGTATGTCCGCCTTGTCCTGCAAGGTATTCCACTGTCCCTCCCTGTCGTAGATGGCAGCCTTACAGGATACATAGGTCTCGGGCATGCCATATTTTGGAACAATTTCCCCTGGAATAGCTTTGTTATCTGTGTCAATAGAAATAATCGGAAGGTGGGTGGCAAACCCGGACTGGGGCGGCTCTGTCCCTGGCAGTTCCTCCTGATGCTGCATAAATCTCTGCCCAAAGCCTGCATCTTTCAGCCGATTGCCTGCCAGCGCCGTTAGGATAACCATCAAAACAGCTCCAATATATATTAATTTTGATTTCATCGCCATCTCCTACGGCTTCCATACAATCTGGTCAGCCTGTGATCTCATCACTCTGGGTCACAAAGTTTACATATTCAACGCCCCCAAGCGCATATAGCTGGTCTATGACATCATTCTCCTTTTTATAAGCATTCTGATAAACAGCCCTGGTCATTTCATAAATCAATTCTACATTTTCATTTGTAGTGTTTTTCACCTTCAGGAGCGGCCTTCCATCAAAAAAGTGGAACACAAGCTGCTCCATATCTATGCTTCTATCCTTTGAGCCCCGGATAATCAGCAGAATACGGCTTTCATTCCGAACCCGTCCAAACAAAAGCAATACAAGAAATACCACGGCGCTTCCCACCGCAGCCACATAATAATCACTTACACCGCAGCAAATGCCAACGATGATTGCCCAAAATATATAAGTGGTATCTCTGGAATCTTTGATGGCAGTACGGAAACGTACAATAGAAAGCGCGCCTACCATGCCAAGGGACAACGCTATGTTGTTGCCGATGACCGTCATCACCGTGCCTGTAAGAATTGTAAGGGTAATCAGGGAAACATTAAACTTCTTGCTATAAGCAGTCCCTGCATGCGTATACCAGTATGACAGATAAATGGCCATGCCAAAAACCGCCGCAGCCACAATATTTAATAAGATTGTCTCCAAAGCCAGCGTTGCGCTTTCCAGCATAATTGTCCGTAAATATTCTTTCATACCTTTTTATCCCTCCATTATTATTTGCCTGTTTAAAAGCTGTAATGTGTGCTGACACTGCGGCTCAGGCAGTATTTGCTGACAGACAGCTCACTTTTATCACAGGCCTGGAGCAAATCTTTGATGTAGCTTAACAAAAAACCATTGTATTTGACTTCAAAAACGGTAAGGCACGGCTCTAAAACCATATTTTGCAGCAGCTGGGGCGAAAAAATGTCCATATTGCTTTCCGTTGCCTTAATATGATGGTCAAACGTGATGCGTATCCTGTTTTCCTTGGCAATAAATGCTTTCCGCTGATACTCCACAATTGCTTTTGGCATATAGCAATACATATTCATCAGTGCGTAGCATTCCCCGGCAAACTCCTCATGGTATCCAAGCAGCACCCCATAATCACGGTCTACCAGCCGCTTTACGTCCTCCCTCTTCATGCGCAGGGACCGCTTTTTCTGCATGGCGCCTTGCTTCTGTTTCATTTCCAGCATGGCAAAATCATCTGTGGGATGATAGCATCTTAACCGAATCTTCCTTCTAAGCTCCACTCCCTCCTCCTTTTCCACAAAATCTTTGTTATCCAGCGTATCAAAATAGAGGGAGCGGATCTCATAGCCTTCCGCGCCATTGTGGGAATCCGGCATCATGACTTTCTGCAGATACTGGCTGTACTGATACATCTGTTCCGTTGTAATCAGGTACTTTTTTTCCTGCCGCAGCACTTCATTCATTTTCCTTCATTTCCTTCCATGCATCATAATCGTGGATGGCAAACCTTATATCACCCTTGTACACAGATTTCAGCCGGGCTGCATTCTTCATAACCGCACCCAGCCCGTCATGGTAATAGGTATTTGCTTCAACGATGGAGTTTCCCTTTGGAGGCTGCAGCTCATAGATATTAATCAGCTTTTTTCCATATTTTCTTGACAATGCTGCCTCATCTGCAATATGTTCTTCCTCTTTCCCTTTGTAGTAATTCATTACGGCTGCACTGTCACATCCTTTTGCAATAATGGTTTCCAGCTCATCCTTATATCCTTCCGTGTCATAAAAATAAGGGATGCATACGATAAACTCCAACCCGTAAGCCTGGGCTTTTTGGCGGGCATCTGCCAGCCCTGACGCAAACAGCTCCATCACCTGTTTGGGCGCATTGTCCCAGTAATCTGTAAGATAAGGCTCCACGTCCATAACGATACCTTTAATCTGGGCGTCTTTTGGCGCCATCTCATTCATCTCCTGGGCGCGCACAATTTCGCTGGCCATGCTTTCCCCATCTTCCTCCAGTCCCCAGCTGGGATCCCCTGTAAGCAGATAGACGTCAATTCCATGGGCACAAGCGCTCTCTAGGTAAGACGACATATCCTCGGCGGTAATTTTAGAAGGAATCCATTGATATACAGCACAAATATTGCTTTTGGAAAGCTCATCGAAAAAAAAGTCTGGATTTTCAACCGTAAGCACATCCTTCTCCCAGTTAAAAACAGACAATTCTCCCATCCCCTGCTGGCTCCAAAATATTCCAAACCCGATGAAACACAAAATAACTGCCAAGAAAAGACCAACAAAAACCTTTCGCCTCATATTTTCCCATCCTTTGAAGCATGTCCACAACATAGTTATAATTATACCACAATGAAAAGAAACCATCTTAATCGAAGTTCCGCATTTTCCTGCCATTTTCCCGCATCCAGGAAACACGGCTTTTCCGATAAGAGAAAAAAGCAGACGAACCACCCGAAGATGATTGGCCTGCTTCTGTATCTTTTCTTACATTTAATCTGCTGCCCTCTTGCCTGCAACTGTAAGAGCTCTCTGATGCTTTAATCTGTTACATAGGGCATTAAAGAGATATGCCTAGCCCTCTTGATTGCAACTGTAAGGGCTCTCTGATGCTTTGCACAGTTTCCGGTAATTCTTCTGGGAAGGATTTTACCTCTCTCAGAAATGTATCTCTTTAACTTATTGGTGTCTTTATAATCAATCACATTGTCTTTGCCGCAAAATACACAGACTTTTTTTCTTCTGCGCATTCCGCCTCTCCTCTTCATAGGAGAATCGCCTCTTTCAGTTTTATTATAAGCCATTTTCTTTACCTCCTGTTCTAATTAAAGGGTAATTCTTCATCAATCCCATCAGGAATATTCATAAAACCGTCTCCCACTGCCGCGCTGGGCGCTGGCCTTCCCATTGGCTGAAAGCCGCCGGACTGCCCTTCGCTCGCCGCTTTGCTTTCTGCAAATTCCTGTTCCTCTACAACGACATCCGTGGTATAGACTTTCTGTCCCTCCTGGTTGGTGTAGCTTCCAGTCTGGATTCTTCCGGTGATAGCAATCTTGATTCCCTTGTGGAAGTATTTTTCCGCAAACTCGCCGGCTCTTCCGAAGGCTACGCAGTTAATAAAATCTGCTGTCTGCTGGTCATTATCACGCCGGAACCTTCTGTCTACCGCCAATGTATATCTTGCAACTGCCGTTGCGTTCTCGCCCTGGGAATAACGTACTTCTGGATCTCTGGTTAACCTACCCATCAATATAACTTTATTCATCTAATCTCCTCTTATTATGCCTCATCCTGTCTAACGCATAAGAAACGAAGCACATTATCCATAATACGCACGCGTTTTTCAATTTCTGCTGGACAATCTGCACTCGCATCGAACTGGATAAAGTAATAGAAACCTTCGCGCATCTTCTGGATCTCGTAAGCTAATCTTTTCTTGCCCCATTCATCCACGTTGGTTATTGTTCCGCCGAACCGGGTAATATACTCTTTTGCTTTCTCAACTACAGCGGCTCTCTCTTCATCCTCGATTTTTGCATTAACAACAAGCGCTAATTCATATTTGTTCATGCTCATCGTACCTCCTTTTGGTCTCTGGCCCTCAGTCCTTGCTGAGAGCAAGGATAAATTATTACATCACAGACTTGTATTCTACCATAATTATTTGCAGCTTTCAAGCATTTTATTTAAAAATTCTTCTATTGCACGGTAATATGTATCTGGATCTTTTTCCTGCGCCTGCCCGTGCCCCGCTCCTTCTACAATCAAAAGCTCTTTCTCGCAGGCTGCCGCCTCATACAGTTCCCTGGACATCTGGACAGATATCATGGCATCCGAATCCCCATGGATAAAAAGCGTGGGCGTACTGCTTTTTCTCACTGCTTCCAAGGCAGATGCGTCCTTTAAATCATAGCCTCCCCGCAGCCGCAGCATGAAACATGCCGAATCCACCAGCGGAAATGCGGGCAGCCCGAACCATTCTTTGATTTTTTCTCCAAACATACGGTAGGCATCGGTATAAGCACAGTCGGAAACTACGGCCTGTATGTTGTCTGGAAGCTCCTCTCCTGTCATCATCAGCGCCGCTGCCGCACCCATGGACTGGCCGTGAAGGACAATCTGCGCCTTTTCATCCTGGGAAAGAATGTAGTCTATCCACAGCATACTGTCAAAATGGTCTGTCCAGCCCATGCCTATAAAATCCCCTTCGCTTTCCCCCTGGCACCGCAAATCCGGCACAACCACATGAAACCCCTGCTTATGATACCAGTAGGCGAAAGGATACATCTCCTCCTTCCAGCCTGTATATCCGTGGAGCAGCAGCACCCATTTATGGCTCTCTTCCCCTGTGCGGGAAGCGCTTTCCATGTCCACACCTTCCTTTGTGCCAGGCGCTTTCTCTGCTTCCGCAGCCTTCTCTGCGCCGAAGATCTCCGCTGTGTCCAAGCTCTCCTTGGCATCTGGGATTCCTTCTGCTGGAAACGTCTCTGCAATCAAGGTATATCCATCTTCTGTCTTTGCTGAAATCTTCTGATGACTGGCGTCCTGAAGCCATTCCTTTGTTTCATTCAGAGCCTCCTGTCGGTTGCCTTTGATATCTGAGGTCTGCACCTGGGCTGCATAGCTGTCCTTGGTAATCCGTTCAAATGCTTCCAGCTTTTCCATAAAGGATGGAACCAGTGCGGCGCTTACCAGGAAATTTACCAGTAAAATATAGAATAACAACAGCAGGGATATGGTAATACCTGCTGCTATGGCGATTCTTTGCTGTTTTTTTATTACTTTCCTCTTCTTTTGAAATTTTTTCATTGCAATGTCCTATGCACATTAATTATTTTATTTTCATAAATTATGGTTTCTCTAGGTTAGTATTCTGGGTACAAACAGAAAAGAAGGCTGGCTCTTTGCCACGCAGACTAGGCTATCCTGTCTTTCCGTCCGCATTCGCATATGAAAAGTCCGCTTTAACCCTATGCATTTTCCTCCCTTTTCCGTATCCCCCTGGTGTTCTTTTCCACCATTTTCCTTGCCACCATCATCTGATGGCCGCAGCCCAGGCATTTCAGGCGGAAATCTGCTCCTACCCGGAGCACCTCCCACTCCTGGCTGCCGCAGGGATGCTTTTTTTTCAGACGGACAATATCTCCTACTTCAAACGGTATCGGCATCATCTTCCTCCTTGGCTTTCCTTATAGGATAATCCTCCCAAACAGCTCTCCAATGCTTTCCTGCAAAACCAAATCTGCTTGGCTATCCCGGGGCGTAGCTGTCTTATTTACAAGCACCAGCTTATTTCCCTGGTAATAATCCACCAAACCTGCTGCCGGGTAGACTGCCAGGGAGGTTCCGCCGATAATCAGCATATCCGCATGGCTGATATAAAAAACCGCCTCCTGTATGGTCTGGTTGTTTAAGCCCTCCTCATACAGCACCACATCCGGCTTGATTTCGCCGCCGCATTCCTGGCAATGGGGGACGCCTTCGCTGTTTAACATATATTCCGCATCGTACAGATGATGGCAGGATTCACAGTAATTCCGGTGGACGCTGCCATGGAGCTCCAGCACTTTCCTGCTTCCTGCCAGCTGGTGCAGGCCGTCAATATTCTGGGTAATCACTGCCTTTACCTTACCTGCCGCCTCCAGCTCTGCCAGCCTTCTGTGCGCCATATTGGGCTGCGCCGTCAGGCATAGCATTTTATTCCGGTAAAACCGATAGAATTCTTCTGTGTTTCTCCGGTAAAAGGTATGGCTTAAAATGGTTTCCGGCGGATAGTCGTACTGCTGGTTATAAAGCCCGTCCACGCTGCGGAAATCCGGGATGCCGCTTTCCGTGGATACTCCTGCGCCCCCGAAAAACACAATGTTATCCGATTGTCCCACCATGTCCAGAAATTTTTTAATTTTTTCTTCTCTTTCCTGATTTCCCATTTGAAATCCTCCTTATCATTATATTTATATCCTACCGCATCTTTTGAAAATCTTCCAGTACATTTTGAAAATAAAGTTTTATGAAGGGAATCTGCAAAATCATAAAATGCGCAAAAACACATTGAAAAAACAGAGCATATGTTCTATACTGTTGGTAGTTTTCCATGCAAAAGATATGATGCCTGCAGCCTTGAACAGCAGGCATTGGAGATTATGGACAAAGAGGTTCTCCATGCAAGATAAAGACAATGAAAATACATTCACAATCCATAGAAAGGAAGAGAGCAGAAGATATGGACAAAAAGGCTGCCTTGTACTTTAATGATTTAAAGATTCCGGTTACAGATTTGGGGGAAGAAGCAAGCATCCCGGATTTAATCGGGGAAAAAATCTTACAAAACCGATTAAAATTTGACCTGGAGGAGGACGACGATATTTACGGAGGCTACGGCAGGCTTAACAATGCCTATCCCTACAGGCAGTTTAATCAGTATGCAAAAAACCTTAAGACGAAAGAAATCAAGACGGCTGTACTGGAGAATGAATGCCTGACAGCTGTTTTTCTGTTAGAATATGGAGGAAGGCTGTGGTCACTGACGGACAAAAAGACTGGCAAAAACCTTCTTTATACCAACGATGTATTAAAATTCCGCAATCTGGCAGTGCGCAATGCATGGTTCAGCGGAGGAGTGGAATGGAATATCGGCATTATTGGGCATACGCCCTACACAACAGCGCCTCTCTACGCAGCTGTTGTGGAAAATGGGGATGTTCCAGTCCTTCGGATGTATGAATATGAACGTATCCGTAAGGTTTATTACCAAATGGATTTTTGGATGGAGCCAAAGGAGCCTGTCCTAAACTGCAGAATGCGGATTATGAACGAAACCCAGAATGTGACGCCCATGTACTGGTGGAGCAATATGGCAGTTCCAGAATTTGAAAAGGGAAAAATCATTGTTCCGGCCAGAAAGGCTTTTACTTTTGACAACGACAGGGTATACAAGGTGGATATCCCCTATGTAAAAGGAACCGATATGCTCCATTATAATAACATTCCAGTCTCTGTGGACTATTTCTTTGATATAGAGGAGGCGGAACCCAAATATATTGCCAATGTAAATGAAAAAGGGTATGGTCTTTTACAGATATCAACAAAAAGGCTAAAGAGCCGCAAGTTATTTTCCTGGGGGCATACGCCTGCTTCCAGGCACTGGCAGGAATTTTTGACCCAGGATGCAGGAAATTATATAGAGATTCAGGCTGGACTTGGAAAAACCCAGTACGGATGCATTCCTATGGGACCCCTTACCGCTTGGGAATGGATGGAGCAGTATGGGCCGGTTCAGCTGGCTCCAGAGCAGATGGCAGCTTCTCATGAAGAGGCCTTCCAACAGCTTACAAAACAGCTGGCAGCAGAGCAGCGGTTTGAACGGCTGGAAAAAAAGCTTAAGGATACAAAAGAGATGGCCCGGACAAGAGGCAGGCTGATACAAAAAGGCAGCGGCTTCGGTGCTATGGAAGTACAGGATAAAATGTCAAACCATCTGGAATTTGTTTTGGAAGAGGAAGGACTGAAAAAATGGATGCAGTTCCGGGAAACAGGCCTGCTGCATTGCCAGAGTCCTCTGGAAAAACCGGATGAATTTTTCCAGGATGATGCTGTCTTTCAAATGCTTCAAAAAACCATTGGCGATAAGAATAAAGAAAATTGGTATGCACATTATCATCTAGGCGTCCAATACTACATAAATGGAGACCTGGAAAAAGCAGAACAGACACTTACCGCAGCCGCCCGTTTATCAGAAAATCCCTGGGTATGCCATGGCCTGGGATGCCTGTATCTGCGCAAAGGCCAGTCCCAAGCCTCTGCCCGTTGGATCCTTAAGGGGCTTGGCATGAGGAAAAAGGATATCTCTTATTTAAAGGAATGTTTTAAGCTGCTGCTGATGAACAAATCATATGCAGCTATGGAACAAGCATACCAGGAATTAGATACAGAGGAACAAACGATGGAACGGTTAAAACTCTATCATGTATTGGCACTGCATCAGCTTGGACGTTACGAAGAAGCTGCAGCGCTGTTGACAGAGAATGGAGGAATCCTGCCAGAAGATATCAGGGAAGGCGAAGTATCCATTGAAAGCTTATGGAAAGAGCTGGATGAAAAGCTGTCAGGACAGTTGGGAGAGGTTCCGTATCAATATTTATTCCGCACTTATTAAGACAGCTTTTGAGGAAAATATGCAGAAAACCATTTACCAGCCGCCCCATCCTGGCCAGGGTTACTGATCGCCGCTGCGGGCTTTGTTCCCCGGCCTTATTTTAATTTCTCCGCAGCGCTTCGATGGGGCTTAGCTTTGCAGCCTTCCTGGCTGGGTAAATTCCGAAAAACACCCCGATTCCGCAGGAAAACAGCGTTGCTCCCAAAATTGTGCTGGCCTTGATGCCTGGATGTATCGTGCTTCCCATGGAAGCGCTCATCAGGCTGCAGGCGCCTGCCGCTCCAAGCAAGCCCAGCAGAATCCCAATTATCCCTCCTACAATGGTAAGGATTGCCGCTTCCGCTAAAAACTGCATTAAAATAGAAGAGGTTTTGGCGCCCAAGGATTTGCGGATTCCAATTTCCCTGGTGCGCTCCGTTACCGACACCAGCATAATGTTCATCACGCCGATACCGCCTACAATCAAAGAAATTGCAGCTACACAGGAAATAAATGTTGTTACAATCGCCAGCATCCCGTTTAATTCTGCCACCATGTCCTGGAAACTCTGAATCTGATAATAATCTTCCCCTGCGCACTGATGCCTGGTTTCCAATAGGTGGATGATATCTCTTGCCACTTCCTCCCCGCTGGCCTTATCATTGGCAAACACCACAGCAGAGTAGAAGGAATCGCTTTCCCAGCCAAAACTCTCAAAAGAAGTATAAGGCACCTCCAGCGCCACCGGCATTCCCTCATAGGTATAGCTGACAAATCCGCTGTTTTCTTTCTGCTGGTTCACGCCCACAATGCGGTAGCTGCCAGTGATATTATTTATCGTCACTTCAATGTCCATGCCCACCACATCATCTGAGCCAAACAGACGCTTGGCGTCATTGTCTGTAATCACGCAGACACGGTTTCCCTCCTCCACATCTGCCCCGGTAAAATAAGCGCCACGTTTCATATTATAATTCATGGATTTTTGTATATCCTCCGTTCCGCCGCTTAACTGCACCGCAAATTCCCCTTTTCCGGTCACCGTGCTTCCAGAAGAACCGTCATTGGGCGTTGCCCCATCCACCCCCTCGATTCTTTCCCGGACTGCCTGCAAATCCTCCGGCGTAATCCATGCCTCTGCGTTGATTGAATCATCACTGCAGTATACGTTAATCTGCCCAGTGCCAAGGTCTGCCACCTCCGAATTCATAGCGTTGGCAGTGCCGTCTCCCACCGACATTACCATGATAACAGAAGCAATTCCAATAATAATGCCCAGCATGGTCAGAAAAGAACGTCCCTTATTGGCAGTAATATTTTTAAATGCCATTTTTATATATTCCATCATATTACCCATAGATACACCTCGCGATTTCCCTATCCAGATTGATACGCCCTTGTCTGGGCTGCCTAATTTTCACTGCTTTTTCAGCCGCCTTGCCACACCATGGAACTGAATATCTTCGGCTTATCCCAGCCGCCTATTCTTCACTGCTTTTTTCAGGTTCATCTTCTATGCCGCCAGCTTCCCGGATGGTAATGCTGTCACCCTCCTCATGGCTGCCCGGATCTGCAATCACCTGCTCCCCTGCCCCAATCCCTTCTGTAATTTCTGCACACTCATCCGAGGTTACGCCCGTCTTGATGCTTCGCTTTGCCAAAACTCCATCCTCACATACCCAGCAGAAGGTTCCGTCTTTTCCGATATTCACTGCCTCTATGGGAAGAATCACCACATCTCTTGCCTCTGCTGCCAGAATTTTTACTTTGGCATCTACGCCCAGAAAGATGTTGTCATCCGGGTTATCTAAATGTACCGAAGCCTGGATTCCTGCCGCCGCTACAGCCGCCTGGTTGGTACCCGCCATGCCGCCTGTGGCAATCCTGCTGATTCTTGTAACCGTTCCCTGATACGTCTGGCCTGCAAAAGTAATTTCTGCCTTCTGCCCCTCTTTTACTTTATCATATACATTTTTCGACAAAGTCACTTCCACATTGACATTATCAATGCTTTGCAAGGTAAAAAGCTGCATTCCCTGGGATACGGATGCCCCTTCCAGTGCCTGATTATCAGAAATCACCCCGTTAAACTCTGCACAGATTCCCTGCTGGCCCTGCAAAATCAATTCCTCTAAGGATTTGCTCTCTAACTCTGCAAGATTGTTATTGGTCTGCATCTGCGCCCTTGCCGCACTGCTCAAGGTTCCAGCGTCAGCCTCCGCCATAGATTTCTGCGCTTCCAGGTTTGCCTGTAGATTTGCCAGCTCTGCCTGGGCTGCTTCTAATCTCTGCTGTAATTCCCCGCCGCCTGCATCACTGGCTGCAATCTCCGCCGCCCCTGGCTGCAATGCTGTAATCTGGGCATTCAGGCCATTTACGATTTCCTGTTCTGCCTCGAAATCCCCTTTTGCTTCTGCCAGCGCTTCATTGGCGGCATTCAGGGCTTCCCGTGTTTCCTCCAATGTTTCCTCATTCCCGGAAGCTGCCGCCGCATCAAAATTCACCTGTGATTCCTGCTGCTGGGCGGCTGCTTTCTCGTATGCCGCCTTGGATTTTTCCAACGCCTTTTCCGCCTTCTTTAACTCCTTTTGCAGTTCACTAACCTGGGCGTTGATCTTCTCCTGTTCCTGCTGCTGGGCAGCCGCCTGTGCCTGGGCTTCCCCGGCAATGGCAGCTGTCAAATCCGCAATTTCCTGCTTCTTTGCATCTACCTGGTTCTGGAGGGAAGAGGCGGCTGCCTGTGCCTGGGCTTGCTTTACCGCCGCTTCATTTGATTTGTTGACAGAATCCTGATAGCCTAACTGGTTCGCCTTTACCGTAAGCTCCGCCTTCTGGTTCTGCTCCTCCAAATCTTTTAAATCAAAGGTGATTAACTTCTGCCCTTCCTTCACCATATCCCCGGTTTGGAAATCTGCCGTCTCCACCTTGGCATTCACCGGAGAAAAAAAGGTCTTCTGCTCTCCGCTGACCACGGTTCCATTGGTTTCTATGGTTTCTGACACATCCCCCGTCTCCACGGTAAATGCTTCCACCTTCATAGCCTCCCCTGCCGCTTCCCCAGCAGACCTTGCATTGTTTAGCGCCGCTGCGCCGATCACTGCAATCACGATTACCGCGGAAACTATAATTTTCCATACTTTTTTCTTCTTCATTACCAAATCCTCCTGACTTTCCGTCCACGTCCCGATACATAAAAAGTTCGCTGTAGTACTAAAGCATGTCTGCCAAATCATTCACTGTTATAATAATCTTCCACAATCCTTCCGTCCAAAATCCGCACCACACGCTTTGCCTGAGCTGCAATTTCATTATCATGAGTAATCAGGATAACGCTTCTCCCAGCGCGGTGCAATCCTTTTAAAATTTCCATAATCTCCTGGGTGGAAGCAGAATCCAAATTTCCGGTGGGTTCATCTGCTAAAATCACCGGCGGCTCTGCCGCAATTGCTCTGGCAATGGCAGCTCTTTGCTGCTGCCCACCCGACATTTCGGAAGGCCTGTGCCCCATCCGCTTTTCCAGCCCTACTTTTTTTAATGCTTCCTCTGCCAGCCTGTGTCTCTCCCTTTTTCCAATTCCACGGTAAATCAAAGGCAATTCTACATTTTCAATGGCATTCAGGTTCGCAATCAGGTTAAACCCCTGAAAAATAAACCCAATTTCCTGATTCCGTATTTCTGACAGCTGATTATCCTTCATCATAGAGACATCTTTCCCGTTCAAATAATAAGAACCAGAGGTAGGGACATCTAAGCATCCAAGCATATTCATCAATGTAGATTTGCCGGATCCGGAGTGGCCGATGATAGCCACAAACTCACCCCTGTTGATTTCCAGGCTTACATGATCCAGTGCCCGCACTTCATTTTCACCGGGATTATAAATTTTACACATATCCAAAACCTTGATTAACGTTTCCAACCTGCGCCCTTCTTTCTTTGTTATTTTTGTTTTTTATCAGTTTAACAGCTTTTTCTTAAGAAAAATATAACCTTATCTTACAGATATCTTACTTTTTGCAAACTGCCATCCTAAGAAAAAAACGAGCTTTATCTGGAAAATACTTCAAAAAATTCCTAGGAAACCATTTATTTTCATAGTATACTATAACCAAAGGAGGCTATGATTTATGAATATTATAGATATGCACTGCGACACCATCTCCCGCATTTATGAAGAACGGAAACAGGGAAAGCCTGTGAAACTGCGCAGCAACCATTTTCAGGTTGATTTGGAAAAAATGAAAAACGCTGGTTATCTGCTCCAGAATTTTGCCATGTTTCTTGATTTGAAAGGAACTTCCTCTCCTTACGAAGAATGTAAACAGCAGATTCAGATTTTCCAGGAAGAAATGGAGAAAAACCAGGATATGATAACAATGGTTACCACTTATTCTGAGATTTCCCACAACCAGAAGCTAGGAAAAATGTCTGCTTTGATGACCTTAGAGGAAGGGGACGCCTGTGAGGGCAGCCTGGAAAAATTAGAGGAATTCTATCAGCTTGGCATACGGATGATGACTTTCACCTGGAATTACCCTAACAGCCTGGGATTTCCCGGCGAGCCTGTGGCCGCCCATCTGTCACAATCACAAGGACTGACCTCCCTGGGCATGGAATTTCTGGAAAAAATGGAGGACTTAGGCATAATCCCCGATGTCTCCCACCTATCAGATGCTGGAATCCGGGATGTATGCCGGCTTGCAAAGAAACCGTTCTGCGCAAGCCATTCCAATGCTCGTTCCCTCTGCCACCGGGGCCGCAACCTGCCGGATGAGCTAATCCGCAGGATTGCAAAACATGGCGGCGTCATCGGCGCCAACTACTATGGGCCTTTCCTCTCCCCAACACCCAATGTCCTGGGATGCTATTACAGCAATGTCAGCGATATTGTGCTGCATATCCGGCATATTGCAAATGTAGGCGGCATAGACTGTATTGGGCTTGGTTCTGATTTTGACGGAATGGACAACAATCTGGAATTGAAAAACTGCGGCTATATGGAATTATTAGCACAGGAATTGAAAAAAAGCGGATTCCACGAAGGAGAGATTGATAAGATTTTTTATCAAAATGCATTGGCATTTTATAAGGAATTATTGTAAAAAAATAAGAAATGTTCCGGCGCTGCAGCGAAGTTTTAATATTACGAATACGGACGGAAAGAGCCATCCTGCCTTTCCTGGGTATCGAAATATTGATTGTCTGCTCTTGGAATATTTCTAATCGCAGGAGGAGGTTTATGCATACAGCCATTGTTATTGCTTCTCATACGTTTCTTTATGAAAATCCCATAGAAAAACGCATTTCTGATGAGCTTTTATCGGGGTGGCCTGTGGTTGTGCAGCAGCAACAGGGTGAATTTTTGCAGATTACGACGCATTACGGCTATGATGGATGGCTGGATGCTTCGGATGTGCGGGATATTCTGCCAGAGGAATATGTCTGCTGGAATCCCTGGGAGCATACCAAGAACCGGCTTGCCATCCTTTGCAGAGGAATTACGGATATTTTAAAAGAACCGAAGGTTCAGGCTGAAATCTTATCCACGCTTTTTATGGGCAGTACAGTGGTTCCCATTGGAGAGCCTGAACATGGATGGCAGAAAATAAGAACAGCAGGGGAAATCTGCGGTTATGTCCCTTCAATTTCCCTGCTGCCATCGGAATGCATGATAAATACGCGGCTTTCCTTGGGGAACAGCCGATGCCTGCTGAATCCCTCTCAGGCTATAGACGGACTGCAGGCTCAGCGGCAGCTCCGTTCTGCCATTATTGGTTATGCCAAATCCTATTTAGGCGTCCAATACCGCTGGGGCGGAAAAACCCATGCAGGCATTGACTGTTCCGGCCTTACCTTTATGAGTTATTATATGTGCGGATTCCTGATTTACCGGGACGCGGCTATCGTGGATGGGTATCCTGTCCGGGAAATACCATTTTCCCAAGTAC
This sequence comes from uncultured Lachnospiraceae bacterium, assembly GCA_947384285.1. Taxonomy (GTDB): domain Bacteria; phylum Bacillota; class Clostridia; order Lachnospirales; family Lachnospiraceae; genus Petralouisia. The sequence continues at coordinate 54,994 of CANDGI010000007.1, read as the reverse complement.
AGCCTGCAGATCTTCTTTATTTTCCAGGCCACATTGCTCTTTACTTAGGAAATGGGAAATTTATCCACTCCACCGGCAATCCCACTAGCTTTGGGTGCGTCATAAACAGCTTAAACCCTCAGGATCCTGATTACCGGAAAGACCTGGCTGACAGTCTGTATGCTGTGGGGAGTGTGTTTAAAAAACTTCAGGATTCGTGCAATTAGCGCTTAAACAGCGGCGTGGAAAAATACCGCTCCGCGGTGTCCGGCAGGATGGTGACTACCGTTTTTCCTTTTCCAAGCTTTTTTGCCAGCTTTAAAGCAGCTGCCACATTCGTTCCGCTGGAAATTCCGCACATGATGCCTTCCTCCGCTGCCAGCCTTTGGGAAGTGGAAAGGGCTTCATCATCTGTAATAATACAAACATCATCATAAATCTCCTGATTTAAAATTTCTGGAATCAGCCCATCCCCGATTCCCATCTGCAAATGGGTTCCAATGGATCCGCCGGATAGAATCGCCGCATGTTCCGGCTCTACAGCCCAGATTTCCATTTCAGGGTTTTTCTCCTTTATGGTTTCCCCTACTCCGGTAATCGTGCCACCTGTGCCGATACCGGAACAGAATCCATGAATCGGGCCGTCCACCTGCTCTAAAATCTCCAATCCGGTCTGGGAACGGTGCACGGCTGGATTTGCCGGATTCTCAAACTGCTGGGGGACGAAAACACGGGAATCATTTTTTGCCATTGAAAGAGCCGTCTGCAGGCATTCCTCAATGCATGCGCCGATATTCCCGGCATCATGGATGAGAACCACCTCTGCACCGTAATGCTCCACCAGCTTACGCCGCTCCTCACTGACAGAATCCGGCATAATAATTTTCGTCTGATACCCCCTCACAGCACCTACTAACGCAAGGCCGATTCCCTGGTTGCCGCTGGTGGGTTCCACAATAATGGTATCCTCCTTTATCAGGCCTTTTTCTTCTGCATCCTTAATCATATTGTAAGCGGTTCTTGTCTTAATGGAGCCTCCCACATTTAATCCTTCAAATTTTACCAATACCTGGGCGCTTTCCGGCTCCGGCATACGGTTCAGGCGGATTAAGGGCGTGTTGCCCATTGCTTCTAATATATTTTTATAAATCATCCTCTCAAATCCTTTCTATATCCGCAGATATGCTGCTGGGACAGCAAATGTTCCATGAGATAAACGGAAATACCTTTAAAATTATAATATGTATTCTTGGGAAATACAACAATGATTCTTCCAATTTTCGGTATTTTTATTTTTAACACATCAGGTTCCTTTTATTGGCTTTTCGAACCTAAATGTATGTGTTTGCACGGGCCGTAGTACGTAAAAGGAAGATTCCTTTTGAAGGATCTTATCACTGGCAGTTTAAAACACTTCCCTCAAAAACCATTTATTATCACAGCTAGACAAATGATTGATATTCTAAACAACAATCATTCTATTGATTTTTAATATTATTTCCATTACACTGATTACAAAAACTAAGACAAAGAAAGGCCGACGCCCCTATGAATGATAAATTTACCCAAAGCCTTCATATTGACTGGAGCAAAATTGACGAAGACTCTTATCTAAGGGATATCCCTGCATTACAGCAGACAAACTTCCTGGAATTTGAGAAAAATATTACGATTTTTGTAGGAGAAAATGGAACGGGTAAATCCACTTTGCTGGAGGCTATTGCCACCGCCTATGGATTCAACCCCGAAGGCGGAAATTTGAACTACCGTTTCAGCACCTTTGATGATGTCTCTGAATTGAACCGGGGCATCCGCTTAATCAAAGGATACCGGAGGGCAGCGTCCAATTACTTTTTCCGGGCAGAAAGCTTCTTTAATGTGGCAAGCAAAGCAGAAGATTACCGGGACGTTACGCCAAAAGAAATCTATTATGCCCGGTACGGGGGAAAATCTCTCCATGAGCAATCCCATGGGGAAAGCTTTCTGGCTTATTTCCAGTCCTTTGAGGAAGCCGGGCTGTATCTGATGGATGAACCGGAAGCGGCATTGTCGCCACAGCGGCAGCTCAGCTTATTTTTACAGATAAGCAAAATGGCAGAAGCCGGCTCCCAGTTCATCCTGGCTTCCCACTCCCCAATCCTCCTGGGCATGCCGCAAGCTGATATTATTTCTTTTGATGGCGGAGAAATGAAACGCTGCGGCTATGAAGATACGGAAAGCTACCAGGTTATGGAAATGTTTATCAACCATCGGGATATCCTGGTGGGGAGACTGCTGGATGAATGATATTACATTTTATTATAACCCCATCTCCATCCTGAAAATCTTTGATTTGAAAGAAATACAGCAGGATTCTCTTTCATTAAGGAGAAAGGCTGGTGCGAAGCATTATTTGGAATGCCTTATGATGATTTGCCGCCGGAGCAAAGAGGGAGGCATTTCATTATTTTGAATTTGATACCATCTATGAAAAATCCACATACCGGGCTGCCGCGGTATTCATAACGGACATATCCGAGAACCAGGAATTCTGCTGCTATAATTTCTGCTGCTATAATTTCTGCAATTATGATGAGCAGGAGTTCCAAAAATATGCGGGCTTTATTGAGAAAAACAGCCTTTATGATACTGGCTGTGAACTTGCATAGGGGAATCCTTCGTCATGCGTTCTACCTGTAACGGACATGCCACAGACAGCAGATTGGTTATTGTGGGCGTGGAAAAATAAATTCTTGAAAATTGATTGGAACAGCTTCTAAAGACAGAAAACAGCTTCCCAGACACACTTTTATGTAAAGAAAATTGCGGGGGCAGGATTTGAACCTGCGACCTTCGGGTTATGAGCCCGACGAGCTTCCAGACTGCTCCACCCCGCGTCGATATTTATTATTATATTCCATAATATAGGAAATGTCAATTTTTTTCTGATACTTTTTTCCCAACTTTTTCCAACGTCTCAAAAAATGCAACCTTGCGGCAATATGATGTAAAAACTGCGGTTCAGACAAACTATACTCTTTCCCGATGTTGGATTCACGGCAGTCCCGCATGCACAAATTCAGCCACGGATTCTTCTTGACAAGATTTCCAAGAATACGTGCCGTTTCCGCTGAACTCATGAGCTTGGCAGAAACGCACACTGAACCCTGAATGCCACAATTTCCGCCAGGATCCTCATCGTCAGCCCAATGCCGCGAATAGACTTCTCTGGGAAAATCATGCTTATCCTCCAGCTCCAGCATGCCCGCTTCGAGACAGCCAAATTTATCTTCGCCGCCTTTAAATATGAACCTATACGAACTGTCACTGGAATTTTTGACACTGCCAGCCCGATTAGAAAAGGCTTTTTCTGCAGTTTTACGTAGATTCGCTAAAGTCTCACCAGATACAGTTTTTTAATCTCAATAATTGAACGATACATCCCACATGCTCCTTTGAAAAAATTTTACATCCGCTTTCTTATTTAAGTATACAAGGCTTTATGCCAGAGTCCAAGCTGAAACTACAATTTGACTCCGCGAAATCACCTGGCCTGATGATTTCGAAATATGCGGTAACTCCACCAGGAAAGCCCCGTCATCAGGCATAAATATACCACTGGAACCCATTGGAAAAAATAGAAATAATGGTTCCCAACGGATACAAGCTGATGTGACGCTGCCCCAGCAGGATACATCATGGATGTAGGAAGGCTGTTGACAATCATAAACAGAATGCGATAATCCGCCACCATAGAAACCAAAAAAATTGGAGCAGAAATAAACGCAAAGCTTACAATAACCACACCAAAAGGCGACTTCATTCTGGCAGAACAAAACATGACAGCCACAGCCGTCATACAAATTGCTATGGTACAGCAGCCAACGGCAATTCCCAATAGCTCCAGCAAAGTAATGGGAAGCGTCAGATAAATCCCTGAAACGCACACCTGCACCGGCAGGTTCCATCCGCTCAGCCCATAAATTGTCTGAATCTCCAGCAAAAAAATGCCAAGAAAACATAGGGAGGAAAACAGTCCAAAGGAAATTCCTGTCAAAAGCTTTGCAATAATCAGCCTATTTTTTCCAAACCGGGAAGACAATACCAAAGCATCCATATTGGACGTATATTCCCCTGCAAACATAGGTGCAAGAATAATAGCTGCAGCAAAAGCAAGAAATATACAATTGGGCGTTATCATGCGGAAAACATTGTCATATCCTATCATATTTCCATAGGCATAGGGCGTTTTTATTTTCTCATTTTCCTTTCTGTGAAAGTCTATTTCCCCATCAGAAAGCTTTTCCCCCTCAAAAACTTTTTCCAGCATAATATCTCTGTACTGATAGAAATCCTTTTCGCCCGCCTCTTCCATTTCGATGCCCCCAATCTGATTGTCCATCATAGCCAGCAGCGTGCCAAGATTATCATAAGGCGCATAGTATTCATAATATTTCTTCCACCCTTCGGCTCTGCGCCCTGGTGCTTTTTCTCCGAAAAGCAGTCCACGGTATTCCTTCGAAAATGCCTTCAAATCCTCCTTCTGCTTCTGGAAAAACTTCTGGTTTAATTCCTTGATTTCCAAATGCTCCAAGGCCTCCCTCTCCATCTGTGCCATCTGGTAATGGCTGGCCACCTTCTCCCCTTCCATATAAAAATCCCCGAAAACAACGCCAAAAACGGAAAACAACGTCCACAAAAGCACAAGAAACAATGCAATCCATGTAGAACGCCTTTTAAAAATTTTCTGATACTCATATCCTGCCAACGTAAATACTTCTCTCATACCGTTCTTTCCTCCCAATGCTGCATTCTAAAATATGCAAAGCCCCCATACGGCTTCTCATACCTCTCTTCCCTCCTGCTCTGCTCCGCTGAAATAGTAGAGATATAAATCCTCCAGGGTTGCGTCCATGTTTACTGCCGGCTCTGCTGGTTTTTCTTCACATACCAGGCGAAGAAACGTGCCGTCTTGTTCCTGCCGGATATTTAAAGGCAGGTATTTTTCCATAAGCTTTTCTGCCGCCCGGCCATCCACCGTACATTCCCACACTTTCCCATCAATGACCTTTATAATCTCTCCCAAACTTCCCTTGCGGATAATGCTGCCATCCTTCATAACCAGGATTACGTCTGCAATATGCTCCACATCCGATACGATGTGGGTGGAAAGCAGCACAATCCGGTCATTTCCAAGCTTGGAAATCAAATTGCGGAACTTTACCCTCTCTTTCGGATCCAATCCGGCAGTAGGCTCGTCCAACACAAGGACTTTCGGATCATTCAGAAGGGACTGGGCAATGCCAAGCCGCTGTTTCATTCCGCCGGAAAAAGTCTTAATTTTCTTTTTTGCCACATGGGAAAGTTCTGCCAGCTCCAATAATTTTACTGCCTTTTCCCTTGCCAGCTTTTTGGGAATCCCTTTCAGGGACGCCAGATACATCAAAAAATCCATAGCTGTAAAATCAGGATAATACCCAAATTCCTGGGGCAGATACCCCAGAATATCCCGGTATGCTTCCTCTTCCACTTTAATATTATCATAAAAAATTTCTCCGCTGTCCGGCTTTAACACCCCGCACATCATCCGCATCAATGTGGTTTTCCCTGCCCCATTTGCCCCAAGAAGCCCGTAAACGCCTTTTTTCAAGGAAAATGACACCCGATCCACTGCAATCTTATTTTTATATTGTTTGGTTACCCGGTCAAAAATCAATTCCATTTCCATTCCTCCATTCCCCTGCTATATCAAATACAAATTCTATTCTCCAGTTATGCCAGATTTCAATTCTATACCCCTGCTACGTCAAATACAAATTCCATTCCTCTGCCCCATGCCGGATATGCCAAATCTGCCTGGCAAAGCAAATTGACAGCGCGAAAAACACAACCAGCCAAAGATAAAATTTTGATCTATCATAAATTATTCCTCCGCTCTGTCCGCTTATCACACATCCCATACACAGGAAGCATCCGCAGGCGGTGCAATACCATACCGTGTCCCCGCCTTTGGCATGCTTTTCAATTTGAAAAGCCAGCACACAGGTGCACAGCCAAGGCACCATCAAATAAACCGCCGCCCGGAGCATCCCCATGGTTCCCTGCCGGACAATAAACAGTATCCCAGCCGCCGCCAGAAAAAAATCCACGCTTCCTATAACCCCCATCCGTATCAGGAGGATTTGGGGCAGGCTGTGCTTCGAGGCCATCTCCAGCTCCGCCATGCCGTAAGCACTGGAACGAAATGTCTCTGTCACTGCCAACACTGCTAAAAGGGGCATTGCCCCGGACATGCACCAAAGACTGCCATAATTTCTGCCCGGCGCCAGATATTCCCCCATCGCCAGCGCTCCGGTGGCAAGCAGCAGCGACAATGCCCATACCCATTTATGAATATAACCAATCTGAACCGCTGCCATCTCGGCAAAGCTGGCCTTTGGGTAAGGCAATTCCCGCAAAAACTTTTCTTTTCTCTTAGGATCCGGCGCTGGATATAACTGTTTCATTTCCCTTTTTATGTGTGATTCTGTAATTTTAAACATTTTCTTCCCTCCTGAGAAATTTATCCACATTTCTGGCTTTCAAAAGCTTCGCATCCATAGCGGCAATTCCACATTCCTGATTTTCAAAAAGCCTTGCATCCATAGCGGCAATTCCACATTCCTGATTTTCAAAAGCTTTGCATTTACATCAGCAGTTTTTTCAGGCGTCTCAACGCCTCTTTTTCCAACCGGTACTGGCTGCTTCTGGATAATCCGGTTATTTTGCAGATTTCCCGGACGGAAAGCTCATTCACATACCGAAGCAGAATTAATTCCTGCATTTCTACGGGAAGCTTATCCACAGCCATCTGTAGATGCAAGGATGTTTCCACATGTTCCATGGGGTTTTCTGACAATTTATCAACATTTTTCTGCTGTCCGCTCTGGGAAAAATCCTCTTCTGCCACTGTCCTCTGGGGTTTCCGGTAATAATCAATGCACAGATTCCGGGCAATAGTATAGAGATATGCCAACTGCTTTCCATGGTTCACATAAGAATTCTGGGCAAAATACCGCAGGAAGGTTTCCTGTGTCAAATCTTCTGCCAGACAACGGCTGTTCACTTTAAAATAGCAGTAGCGGTATATTTTATCGTACTGTTCACTGAGATCTAAGGACACACAAAAACCCCCTTTCAAAATGTTTAACGTTTCAAGCCCCCGGAATGTGCCAAAAAAATTTTCGCGCAATGAATGATCCATCCATTGCGCGAAAGCTGATTGGAGATGAGCGATTTGAGAGATAATCAAAAAACGGTGCTCTCACAGAAGCAACATTTTTTATTTTGCTTTCCCTTTATGCTCCAAAACGCGGCTATGCCATTATGCAGTTTGCAAAAGAGAAAACAAACGCAGAAAACTATTATAAAAGCTTATGCAGACCTTGGCCTTCCTTGTTCCTTTTATGCAGTAAGCTTAACATCATAAACATTTCTTATTCTGTAACAACCCCTTTTTTATATCCCCCGCACTTTCCTCTATCCCCCCGCATCCTTCTCCACCGGAACCAGCGCAGTTTCCTCTATTCCCCTGCATCCTTCTCCACCGGAACCAGCGCAGTTTCCTCTATTCCCCTGCATCCTTCTCCACCGGAACCAGTGCAATCTCTGTATCCCCTCTCTCGGCACATTCCAGCACTGCTGCCGCCAGCCTGCGGAAATTACCGCCAGAGGAACTTGCTCCCGCTAACATATCAATATTATCTGCACTCTGTTCCTCCAAGAGCTGCGCCGCATAGAACCTGGTATACCGATTTGGATACGTCCCATTAACAGAATTCATATTTCCCATATAAACATTGTCCCAGGACTTTACAAAACCGCTGGCATTTTTTGCATTGTACTCCACGCTGGCAATCTTACTATCCATCACGCAGATTGTGACATATTCTCTCCAGCCAAAACTATATTCCTCCATCATTGCAGTATAATACCCATCCTGCCACTGATCCTTTGCCTTCTTGCTTCCACAGCCAGAAACCAAAATACATGCCAGCAGGCAGATGACTATAAAAAAATTTCTTTTCTCTTTCATATTACCTGTCCCTCCTTAACCGGAACTGCCCGGAAATATACTGCAAGCCTTCTGCCTGTTTGTGAAGCTTCTGGCTGGCAGTGGCACTTTCATAGCTGGCATCCAGGTTCTGCTGTGCCACATGGCTGATCTGGGAAATCTGCTCTGCCATATTTTCCAAAGACTCCTTCTGGACATTTACCGATTGTTCCAGCCTTCTTGTAATATCCGACATCCTGTTTGACACATCACTGATATCTCCAAAGGATTCTGCCGCCTGCTTTGCATAAACCACGCCGTTTTGAATGGCCTTTAAAGAACTGCTTATCACCTCTGACGCCTGTTTGGCTGATTCTGTACTTTGGGCTGCAAGGCTTCTCACCTCTGATGCCACCACAGCAAATCCTTTTCCAAATTCTCCCGCCCTGCTGGCTTCCACAGAAGCATTTAACGCCAGCATATTGGTCTGGGAAGCAATATCCTCCAATATCTTATTTATCTTGGTAATTTCCAATGAATTTTGGTTGATATCCTCCATGGCTCTTAACAGGTTTTTCATGTTTTCATCCCCGATATCCATGCTAAGCCTGGTTTTTTCCATCAATTCACTGGCAAGCCTTGTATTCTCATCCACCTCCAAAATATTTTCTTCGATTGCCCTGGTCTCCTCTGACAGGACCTGCAGAGAGCTGGACTGTTCACTGGAACCGGTATGCACCTGTTCTGCGCCTTCTGATACAATTCCCGCCGTTTTAAGCACCTCTTTGGAGGAATCCTGTACCGAAGCCAGCATTTTATTCAGGGAAACAATAATATTGTTCAAGGATTCTTTCATAACAACAAAATCCCCCTGGAAATCGCCTTCCACAGATACATGGAAATCGCCCTCTGAAATACTGGACAAAATCTTGGAAAGCTCAGAGATATATCCATTAATACTGTTTACCGTATGATTCAAAGACGTGGAAAGCGCCTGTGTTTCATCTTTTGTCCTGCTGACTTCCGTAGGTGATTTCAAGTCGCCGTCCGCCAGAAGCTCTATCCTGTTTGTCACCCCTTGCAGAGAACGTTTAATTTTTGCTGCATATCTTATCGTAAAAAATCCTGCCACAAACAAAAGGACAATCGTAATATAAATTCCCAGCCGAATGCTGTCATTGGCCGGCCCCATAAAATCATTTCTTGGAACAATAATCGCCAAATACCAGTTTGTGCCATTGATGGGAACATAGCTGACCCATTTTATGTCTGTCCCATCCTCATAAGCCATGACCCCTGTTTCTCCAGACACTACCTTATTTTCTATCTCTTCTGCTCCCAGATACCCTGCCATGTCTATGCTTTCCCGCACCAGCTCTGTATTTCTGTGCCCCATCACCTGCCCATCGGCATTGACAATAAAAGCTTCCCCATTGCCGCTGATATTAATGCTGCTTAACACATCACTCAGCATATCGTAATTATAGCTTCCCACCAGATAATAATTCAGTTCACCCTCTGCATTCAAAATAGGACGCCCTAACGCAAGCTCCAGCACTTCATCATGTTCAAAAATATCGTCTATCACCAGATTCTGAGTCTCCTGCATAACAGAAAATATTCTTCTATCCTGCAAAGTCTCCGGACAGCCGCCACCGTCCAAAAACAAATTTCCCTCTGCATCATACAGGCCAAGCCATACAAATTCAATCCCGGCCTGAGCATTCTTAAGCACTGTCTCTTTTTCTTCCTGGCTGCTGCCTGGATCCATGATTGCCGCATTGTCCCCAATCATGAAAATCCGGTCTGCCAGCATATGTATATTTCCTTCCAGATTCTGAGATGCTGTTTTTGTCATAGAAGGAAGCACATTCGCCAACACGCTGTCTGTCAAAGATTTCATGGAACGGGTCATCAGCACAACAAATGCCGCTGCGATACAACTCATCATAATCAGTGTATTTAACAATATCCTTCCACTAATGCTTCTTTTTCCCTTCACCTTTTATTCCTCCTGATGTTTTTCTATCGTATATACGAATACTCACTAGTTGCTATTTTACTACGGTATGGCTTCAAATTCAATATGGAGCTGCAGCATTGCCATCAAGGCATTCGTAAATTGTACTTTAAAAAATCATAGTTGACAAACTGTGCTGGCTTATAAGGCCCCGCTTTAAGATTGATAGTATGGGGGAACAGGATAAAGATTCTGCCCTGTTTGCGAATGCAAATGGACAAATGAGGATATAGATGCCGGTGTTTGGAAAAGCTGGTAAAACAAAACCAAAATTTTTACCCAAACCAGCATATCTATGTTAAAATAAAAATATGCCTTTGCACAACTGCTAGAGCGAACAATCAATATTTCAACACACAGGAGAGGCAGGATAGCCCTTTGGCTAAGCAAACGATTCATGGGCGTCCTTAGTTCACCGCAGCACCGCCCAGTCTGCGTGCCAAAGAGCCATCCTGCCTTGATCTCTGTATTCATAATATTAAAAATAAGGAGGCCTTCCCATGCCCAATAATATATTTTATACCCTCCAGAAATCCTCTTATCTGGACCAGAAACTACAGGCTTATGCAGACACGGATTACTATCCTTTCCATATGCCGGGCCACAAGCGAACCGACAAGCTGATGCTTCCCAGCCCCTATTCCATTGATATTACAGAAATTGATGGATTTGACAACCTGCATCACCCGGAAGGCATCCTGAAAGAAGCCCAAATGCGGGCGGCAGATATTTTCAACGCAAACTCAACCTTTTATCTGGTCAATGGAAGCACCTGCGGCATCCTAAGCGCCATCAGCGCAGCCCTTCCCAGAGGCGGCACTCTTTTGATGTCCAGAAACAGCCACAAAGCCGCTTATCACGCCGCATATTTGAGGGAATTGGAAACCATCTACCTGCTGCCCTCCGTTACGGAATTCGGCATCTCCGGCTCAATCCCTCCCGCCCATGTAGCCCAAGCCCTGGAAGAATTTCCCCAGACAGGCTGCGTGTTTATCACCTCCCCCACCTACGACGGCGTTGTCTCTGATATCCAGGCCATTGCAAACATCACCCATGCCCATGGCATCCCTCTGATTGTGGATGAAGCCCACGGCGCACATTTTATGTTTTCCGAAAAATTCCCCGCCCCTGCGCTCCGGTGCGGGGCGGATATTGTGATACAAAGCCTGCACAAGACCCTCCCCTGCCTGACCCAGACTGCGCTGCTCCATGTAAATTCCAAACGGGTGGAGGAAAGCCTGGTGAAACGCTTCCTTGATATTTACCAGACCAGCTCCCCTTCCTACCTGCTGATGGCTTCCATGGAAAAATGCCTTCGGTTCATGCAGGAAGAAGGCCTAGGGCAGATGGCCGAATTTACCCAAATGCTCAGCCACCTCTATAAGAAAACAGAAAGCCTGCGGCGTTTGAAAATTTTTGACAAAGCTTCCTGCACACCAGAGAATTGTTTTGACCATGATTTTTCTAAAATTTTAATTTCTGTGGGAACGACCGGGCTGACTGGAAAAGAATTATACGACTCCCTGCTGCAGACCTACCATCTGCAAATGGAAATGTCCTCCGGGCATTATGTTACCGCCCTGTCCTCCCTGATGGACCGGGAAAACGGGCTCAAGCGTCTTTTTGCTGCTTTGGATGATATTGACCACAAAAACCGCTTTTCTGATTTGGACAATCCAGACCAGCTTCTGACCACGGAAATGATTTACCAGATTCCAAAACCCGGCATGTCCATTTCCATGGCGATGGAACAGCACACAGAACTATTGTCCCTGAAAGCCTCCACCGGGCACGTCAGCCAGGAGTACATCTACCTCTACCCCCCTGGAATCCCCCTGGTTGCCCCTGGGGAAATTATGACCGGAAAGCTTCTGCATACCATATCACTGTGCCAGGAGCAGGGGCTGTCTGTGGAAGGGCTGGAGGATATGGAAAATAAAAAGATTAAGGTGGTAAAGATGTGAAGTTGTTATCCCATCCTCACGCTGCTTGGGTAGGTTAGCCTATATCGCCAGCCATCGGCTGGCGATTGCTACAAATATGAAAAGTTATTCCTTAACAGTTCTTTAGATATAGGCTATTAATTTCATAGAAGTTTGTGAACACTTTCCTATATCACTATTCCCACAATTCTTTTGCGATTCTTGATAATTTCTTTTGCAATTTTCTATCACCTATAATATACTATAAAAGGACTATCTGACACCACTTCAAATATAAGAATAAAACAATGAAAAGGAACGCCATGGGAAAAATATTCTGCTTAATGGGAAAAAGCTCATGCGGGAAAGATACCTTATACAAACGGATACTCTTAGACCCATCTCTTTCCCTGAAAACATTAATCCCTTACACCACCCGCCCTCCCCGGAAGGAAGAGAGAGACGGCGTGGAATATTATTTTTTGACAGAGGAAGAGGAACAGGAGTTAGAACGCAAAGGGAAAATCATTGAACTGCGCGCCTACCACACGCTTCATGGCATCTGGAAATATTTTACCGTCAACGACCATCAGCTTGATTTGGAAAAAAACCATTACCTGATTATAGGCACACTGGAATCCTACGTAAAGCTGCAGGAATATTTCGGCAAAGACTTCCTGGTTCCCATCTATGTGGAAGTAGACGACGGGGAACGCCTGCAGCGGGCGCTAAACCGGGAACGCATACAATCCCAGCCGAAATATCTGGAAATCTGCCGCAGGTTCCTTGCGGACGATTTAGATTTTTCCGAAGAAAATTTGAAACGGGCGGAAATTACCGAAACCTTTTCCAATGACAATCTGGATTTCTGCACCCGGAAAATTATTTCCTACATTCGTGCCAATCTGTAGCAGATTTGGACAAAATTTTTCCAATGCGTGCCAGCCGCTGCAGCGAGTTCTTTCTATTTTGATACAAGCAGACGTGGACAAAATTTTTCCAATGCGCACTGGCCGCTGCAACGAGTTCTTTCTATTTTGATACAAGCAGACGTGGACAAAATTTTTCCAATGCGCGCTGGCCGCTGCAGCGAGTTCTTTCTATTTAATATAAGCAGATGTTCAGGATTGCCCAATTGGGTTTTTTCACTTTACAATCCAAGGGAAAAAACCGATAATATTATATAGAAATGAAGATAAAAACATTGAGATTTGCAATAATAGAAAGGCAGGTGATTTCATGGCGCTTAAAATAGATTCCATCAACGCCCCCCAGCCGGCAGCAGCCCCCCAGCAGACAGAAAAAGGAGACGGAAGCTTCAAATTTACCCTGGCCAGCCAGGTGGAGGAAGCAGAACTTCAGGAAAAACTGAACGGGCTTATGAATGACATTACCGCCCAGGGAGAGAAGCTGGCGGAGCACATGGATATCCGGGATATGAAAAAATACCGGGAATTGGTAAAAGATTTTATGAACGAAGTGGTGAACCGTTCCCACAAATTTTCCAGGGAGAATTTCTTAGACCGAAGAGGACGCCATCGGGTGTACGGCATTGTAAAACTGGTGGATAAGAATCTGGATGATCTGGCCAGCGAGCTGGTGAAGGATGAGAAAGACCATCTCTCCATTTTGAGCAAAGTAGGGGAAATCCGCGGGCTGCTTCTGGATATTTCGACCTAAAGCATCATTGTTCATACCATGATATGCCAGAGCGTGCTTGGAAAAATAGGAAACATTTCATCTCCGGCAGCTTTGCATTTTAGAAGAAAATTTTAACTTAAACAGAAATGAGGAATTCTTATGGCAGGCTTTTCAAGCATTATCGGACACGAACAAATCAAAGAACATTTACAGAATGCAATCTCCATGAATAAAATATCCCACGCTTATATTTTTCATGGGCCGGATAAATCCGGCAAAATGGCTCTGGCCAAAAGCTTTGCTATGGCTCTGCAATGCCAGGAGCATGTGCCGGAAGGATGCATGGAATGCCGCTCCTGCAAACAGGCTCTGGCTGGCAGGCATCCTGACATTATCTACCTGCAGCATGAGAAGCCGAACACCATTTCCGTAGATGATATCCGAACACAGATTAACAACAGCGTTGCCACGAAGCCTTTTGCTTTTCCTTACAAAATATACATTATTGATGAAGCGGAAAAAATGAACCAGCAGGCGCAGAATGCCCTCTTAAAAACCATTGAGGAACCGCCAGCCTATGCCGTCATTTTACTTTTAACTACCAATACAGATATATTTCTTCCAACCATTTTATCCCGGTGCATTACCCTGAACCTGAAAGTGGTTGCAGATGATAAAATCCGCTCTTTTTTGATGAAGGAATATAAAATACCAGACTATAAAGCCGATATCTGCACAGCCTTTGCCCAGGGAAACGTGGGAAAAGCCATTCAGCTGGCGGATTCCCAGGATTTTAATGAAATCAAAAATTCTGCCCTGCAGCTTTTGAAGCGGATTCGGGATATTGAATTATACGAACTGATGGAGGCCGTAAAACAAATCAGCCAATACAAACTGGAAATTAACGATTATTTTGATCTTATGATGATTTGGTATCGGGACGTTATTTTCTACAAGGCCACCTCAGATGTGAACCGCCTTATCTTTAAGGATGAGGTTTATGATATAAAAAAGCAGGCAAGCAAAAGCTCCTACGAAGGAATCGGGACGATTATCGAAGCATTGGAAAAGGCAAAACGCCGTCTGAATGCCAATGTAAATTTTGATTTGACCATGGAACTGCTGCTGCTGACCATAAAGGAGAATTAAATTATGATAAAAATAGTTGGAGTCAGATTCCGCACTGCTGGAAAAATATATTATTTTGACCCACAAAAATACACCATCAGCCTGGGCGACCACGTGATTGTGGAAACAGCCCGGGGGGTGGAATTCGGCACAGTGATGATTGCTCCAAAGGAAGTGGAACCGGAAAAAGTGATTCAGCCATTAAAGCCTGTCATCCGGGTTGCCACTCCAGAAGATGAAAAAATAGAAGCGAAAAACCACCAGAAAGAAAAAGAGGCATTCAAAATCTGCCTGGAAAAGATTCAGAAGCACAAAATGGAAATGAAGCTGGTAGATGCTGAATACACTTTTGACAACAACAAGTTATTGTTCTATTTTACTGCGGACGGACGCATTGATTTCCGGGAACTGGTCAAAGACCTGGCTTCGGTTTTCCGTACCCGTATTGAGCTCCGCCAGATTGGCGTTCGCGATGAAACAAAGATTTTGGGGGGCGTAGGCATCTGCGGCAGACCCCTTTGCTGCAACACCTTTCTCTCTGAATTTGCCCCGGTATCCATTAAGATGGCAAAGGAACAAAACCTTTCCCTGAACCCATCCAAAATTTCCGGTGTCTGCGGCAGGCTCATGTGCTGCCTGAAAAATGAGGAGGAGACTTACGAATATCTCAACAGCCGCCTTCCCAATACCGGCGATTATGTCACTACAGACGATAAGCTAAGGGGTGAAGTCCAAAGCGTCAGCGTACTGCGCCAGACGGTAAAAGTCTTGGTGGAGGTAGATGATGAAAAGGAAATCCGGGAATATAAGGTGAACCAGCTAAGATTCAAGCCCAAACGCAAAAAAGAACATTTAAAGCTTTCCGCCGAGGAATTGAAAGAATTAGCTGCTTTAGAAGACAAAGGGAAATCCAAGATAGACGACACCCATTAGCGATGACATTTTGCTTCATGTGGGTAACATGCCTGATTTCTAACGAAATGGAGTGCCAGAAATCTATATAAATAACAGGAGTATCTATATGTCAGTACAACTACTGGATCAGGAACGGCTGGACGAGCTTCACCGGAACGGATATTACATTATCCAAAACCCCCGGAAATTCTGTTTTGGCATGGACGCTGTTCTCCTCTCCGGTTTTGCCCGGGTAAAACCGGGAGAGACGGTTCTGGATTTGGGAACCGGAACAGGAATCATCCCCATCCTTTTGGAAGCAAAAACAGAGGGAGAACACTTTACCGGGCTGGAAATCCAGCCGGAAAGCGCGGATATGGCAAGGCGGAGCGTCGCTTACAACCATTTGGAGGAGAAAATCAACATAGAAACCGGCAATATCAAAGATGCTTCGAAACAATTTGGAGCATCTTCTTTTCATGTGGTAACCACCAACCCGCCCTACATGACAGACCGCCATGGCTTAACAAACCCAAACGAAGCCAAAGCCATTGCCCGCCATGAAATCCTCTGCACCCTGGAGGACGTCATACGGGAAAGCGCCAAGGTCCTAAAACCACAGGGACGCTTCTATATGGTACACCGCCCTTTCCGGCTGGCAGAAATTATGGTGCTGATGCACCAGTACGGCCTGGAACCAAAGCGGATGCAGATGGTGTATCCTTTCGTAGATAAGGAGCCAAACATGGTTTTACTGGAAGGGCTGCGCGGTGGAAAACCGCGGGTTACCGTGGAAAAACCGTTGATTGTATACAAGGAACCAGGCGTCTATACCGATGAAATTTATGATATTTATGGGTATTAGCGTTGTGGTGAATTTCCTGCAACGGCTTTTTCCTGTCTCCGCTATTGATGGAAAATAATATATATGCTAGAATCATATCAAAATAATGAAAAAGGAAGTGGTATAGTGACAATTCACAACAGGATACAGAACTTGCTGATTTATTTGAGGGCTAACTTATGAAATATTCAGCAGACACACATGAGGACTGCACTATGCAGGGCAGATTATATTTATGCGCCACGCCTATTGGAAATCTGGAGGATATCACTTTGAGGGTTCTCCGCGTTCTTAAAGAAGTGGACTTAATCGCGGCGGAGGACACCCGCAATTCCATAAAGCTCCTCAATCATTTTAACATTAAGACCCCCATGACAAGCTACCATGAATATAATAAAATTGAAAAAGCATACCAGCTGGCAGAAAAAATGCAGCAAGGGCAGAATATTGCATTGATTACCGATGCAGGAACTCCCGGCATTTCTGACCCTGGGGAGGAGCTGGTGCGCATCTGCCAGGAATCCGGCATTTCCGTCACCTCGCTGCCAGGCCCTGCCGCATGCATCACAGCCCTTACCATGTCCGGGCTTCCCACCAGGCGTTTTGCTTTTGAAGCCTTCCTTCCCAAAGATAAAAAGGAACGAGCCAGAATTCTTGCCTCCCTGGAACAGGAAACACGTACAATCGTCCTCTATGAAGCTCCACATCACTTGAAGAAAACCCTGGAAGAATTGTGGAAGGCTCTGGGCGACCGGAAAATCACTCTTTGCCGGGAACTTACCAAAAAGTATGAAACTGCCTTTCCCACCACCATTTCAGGTGCAATTGCTTATTATGAAAAGCAGGAACCCCGGGGAGAATTTGTGTTGGTGATTCAGGGAAAAGATCAGAAACAGCTTATAAAGGAACAGCAGGAGAGCTGGGAAACCCTTTCCCTGGAAGAGCATATGCAGCATTATGAAAATCAGGGAATGACCCGGAAAGAAGCCATGAAACAGGTGGCAAAAGACCGGGGCATTTCCAAGCGGGATGTGTATGGGAAATTGTTGGAAGGTTCCTTTTAAATGATGGAAAGGAGCATACCGGTATCTTCCGATAATAACAGCAAGACACCGGTACACTCCTATTCCATTCTATCCCCAATACTCTGCCAAATACTTTTTCAATATGTAAAATGGCGCATTCCCCATCTTCATCAATGCGCTGTGGAATTTATAATCACTATACTCCCCCTGAAACTTATCTATGGCATATTCCTTTAAATTCAAGAACTCCAGATAACCAATATAATATTTCAAATAGTGGGCCGGCTCCTCCACAATCAACTGATAGATATCCTGGATGACCTGCTTATTGGTAATCTGATATGCTGCAAAGAAATCCACCGTATCCCGCAAGGTCCATCCATCATAATGAATTCCCATATCTGCGCTGGCATAAAGGCTCAAAAGCGCAGACTGGTTTTTTTGCAGAAAAGCGCATACATCCTGGTCTACGTCTGCATAATAGTAAGACTGCATCTCCACATAGGTTGCCCACCCTTCTGCATAGCCGCTGCTGCCAAATAGGCTGCGGATGGGCGCAAGGCCGCAGCTTCTCTCCATCACATTCTGATACAAATGCCCTGGAAAGCCTTCATGGGCAAGGGTAGTGTAAAGCTGCATTTTTTCATCACCCTTTGACTTGTTGATATAAATGGAATTTTGGGAGATGTCATCTATGGGAGGAGTCAGGTAAAAGGCAGGCGCCGTGTATTCCTCCAGGGAAGGATGCACCTCCTTCACCGTAAACGATACCTGTGGCGGTGCCGGGAAATCCTGCTGCATTTTCACCTGCAAATCCTTTAAAATCAGCTCCGGTTCCTCGGTAGGAAGCTGGTAGTTTATGGATTTTGACCCAATATCCGGCTGGCTTTTTACTATTTTGGCCAGATCCTCTAAATCCTGTTTTCTCTGAGCCTCTGTCTGATCCTGCATTTCTTCCACGGACAAACCGGATCCTGTGGTATCCTTTACCAGATACTCATAGTATTCCCTGCCTCCTGGCAATCCGCACAGGCCGCCGGAATTTTTCCCGGAGCCTTTTAAAGCCGACAAATCCTGAGCCAGTTTTTGATAGGCTGGTATCACCTGGCCCGTCACAATCTGGCGGTTGCTGGCTTTATACTGCTCTGCCTGTTCTGGCGTGAGGAAACCTGCCTCGTCCACCCTGGCATCAAAGGTAGACAAGAGATAATTGCTTTCCGGGTTCTGGGTAAAATTACTGCATTGGGCAAGGATGTCATCGACTGCAAAATCCGCCATAAACAAGCCTTTCCCAGCTTTTTTTTGCTCCAATTCCATAATCTGCCCAAAGACATCCGGCGTACAGGACAAAAGCTTTAGATAATCCTCCACGTCTTTTTCATCATAAAACGTATATTCTGCCAGCAATACCGGAAGCTGGGACTGGAAGCCTGTGGAAGGCCTTAAAATTTCCTGGTGCAAACGGAATTTTCCCGCCGGAATTTCCCTGTCAATGTAATCCATCATGATATCATAGGCCATCTGCTGGGAAACCGACAGATTTTTTTTCTTAAATTTTTTCAGGCTCTGTTTCCAGTTTTCCAGAACGGCCGCTGTCTCGGCTCCCCGGTCCACAGAAACATTTCCATATG
The DNA here is from genome assembly GCA_947384285.1 of uncultured Lachnospiraceae bacterium. GTDB lineage: Bacteria > Bacillota > Clostridia > Lachnospirales > Lachnospiraceae > Petralouisia. The sequence continues at coordinate 35,899 of CANDGI010000007.1, read as the reverse complement.
TAACCTTATAATTTGAAATTCCATAATTTTCCGGATGAGCCAGGCTGTAGTGCATATTCAAAGTGCTTGCCGTAATCTCAGACTGAAAAATCCGGTTCAGGTAACTGGAAAATTCCTGCTGGCTTCCACCCTTAGCGCCGCATCCTATCTGCAGGCACAACAACGCCCCCAGTAAGGCCAGCAGCATCCTGCTTTTCAGATTATCCTTCCGTAACCTGGGCTTCTTTCCGAAAAAATCTTCTTCCTGTAACCTGGGCTTGTTCCCGAAAAAATCCTCCTGTAAGCTTGGCTTGTTCCCGAAAAAATCTTCCTCCTGTAACCTGGGCTTCTTTCCGAAAAAACCTTCCTTCCGTAACCTGGGCTTCTTTCCGAAAAAATTTTTCTTCATAATTAAGAATACTTCCCGCTGTATATTCTTTTTATCTTATGCCTGCCCTTTTTGGATTATGCAGGAGTTTCCATCCCAGAAATCCCGAATTGATTTTTGCCTGCGCTTGTGATATGATGTAGTCCACAAGGAAATACCAATGGAACAAAATCGCTGCTCCACAGCCTTTCAGGCCACCGCGCAGCGATTTTATTTTCCATCTGCCTGGTATCAAAATGCCCAAGGAGGGAAGGCTAAGCATGATTCGGAATGCCTTCCGGCGATTTGCCGCTGGAAGAAGGGAAGGGGGCATTTCATTGGAAAAAGGAGGGATTGCTATGGGAATGACAGACAACAGGAACATGGAAGACATGGATTTTACAGATATGGAAATTGAGGAAATCCAGCATTTAGCGGAACAGCTGCTGGAAGAACGAAAATATTCCCGGTTAAGGCAGATGCTGAGCAACCTGAATTCTGCCGATATCGCTCTCCTTTTTGATGAAATAGACAAAAAGGAAATTCCTCTGCTCTACCGTCTGCTTCCCAAGGAGGAGGCTGCGGATAGTTTTTCCTACATGAGCCGCGATATGCAGAAAACCTTGATTAACACTTTGACGGACCGGGAGCTTCGCGCCGTGATGGACGACATTTTCCTGGATGACACTGTAGACATGATTGAGGAAATGCCGGCAAACGTGGTGGCAAGAATCCTGCGGAATACAGATGAAGAAACCCGCAAAATGATTAATCAGGTGCTCAACTACCCCAAGGACAGCGCCGGAAGCCTGATGACCATTGAATATGTAAATATCAAAAAAGAGATGACCGTGGGGGCAGCCATCAGCCGTATCCGCCACACTGCGGTCAACAAAGAGACCATTTACACCTGTTACGTCACAGAGAACCGGAAGCTTATCGGCATGGTCTCTGTGAAGGATCTGCTGATGGCAGAAGATTCCATGCAGATCGAAGATATCATGGAAACCAACGTCATCCATGTGGATACCCATGAGGACAAAGAAGAGGTGGCCAAAGTCTTTAATAAATATGACTTTCTTGCCATTCCTGTGGTAGACCGGGAGGAACGGCTGGTTGGGATCGTCACCTTCGATGATGCTATGGATGTTATGCAGGAGGAAAACACGGAGGATATTACCAAAATGGCTGCTATGACCCCCACGGAGGACAGCTATTTCAATACCTCCGCTTTCTCCCATGCCAGAAGCCGTATCGCCTGGCTTTTGGTGCTGATGCTTTCCGCTGCTGTAAGCGGCTCCATCATCACCCATTACCAGGAATCCTTCAAGCTTTATCCTCTGCTGGTTTCCTTTATCCCCATGCTGACCGGAACCGGGGGAAACTGCGGTTCCCAAAGCTCTACCCTGATGATTCGGGGACTTGCGCTGGACGAGATTAAATTTAAGGATATTTTCAGGGTAATATTTAAAGAATTCCGCATTGCAATCCTTGTCAGCACTGTCCTTGCCGTGGTAAACGGGCTGCGGATTTACATCCAGTACCAGGACTTGGAAATGGCCGTTGTCATTGCCATTGCGCTGATAGCAATTGTAATTTTGTCGAAATTCATTGGCTGCTCCCTGCCGCTGATTGCAGAGCACATCCATCTGGATCCGGCGTTGATGGCAGCCCCGCTGATTTCCACGATTGTGGATATCTGCTCCATCCTGATTTATTTTAAAATCGCTACCATTGTGCTGCATATCGCTGTGTAGGCAGTGGGAAGATCAATGAAAGGGGTTGCCGGGTAATAGAATATCATTTCCCGATAACCCCTTTTTAAAAATACCTGTTTAAAAAACCAATGGTATAAACGTTTCAATCACTTTAGCCGCCATATTGACCGGAACGGCATTTCCTGCCTGCTTTCTAATCTGCGCATCCGACACAACAATTTTAAATTCATCTGGAAATCCCTGCAGCCGCAGCATTTCCCTAGGCGTCAGCCTCCGTTCCCCATCCACAAGCAGGTAGTTATAGCTGGCTCCCGCCCGCAATGCACAGCTGTATGGATAAGATGATATGTTTCCTGATTTATTCTCATGCCAAATAGCAGGCGTTGTCTCTGCCCTGTGCATCTCCTTACGTTTTTTTACGATTTCCTCTGATGCGTAATGCTTCTTATCCACTTTATCCTCCAGTATATCTTTTAACGTCTTTACATACTGAATATCAAACCTCCAGTCCATATCAAAGGGCTTCTTTGCGCCGGCAATAATAATTCTCTCACGTTTCTGGGGCAGGCCGAAATCAAGGGCATTTAAAATTTTATAATCCACAAAATATCCCAATTCTTCCCTTAAAACATGAATAATTGTTTGAAAAGTCCTCCCTCCATCGTGGCTGATGAGATTTTTTACATTTTCCAATACGAAAGCATTGGGCTGTTTCGCTTTTAGTATGCGGGCAATGTCGAAAAAAAGGGTTCCCTTCGTGCTGTCTGCAAATCCCTTCTGCAAGCCGCATATCGAAAATGCCTGGCATGGAAATCCTGCAAACAGCAAGTCAAAATCAGGAATGTCTTTTTCATCCACCTTGGTAATATCCCCTGCCGGCTTTTCCCCGAAATTTGCCTGATAGCTCTCTGCGGCAAACTTATCTATATCGCTGCTAAAGAGACATTGCCCTTTGCTTCCCAGCTGCTGGAATGCCTGCTGGGAAGCATAACGGAAACCGCCTATGCCGCAAAATAAATCAATAAATTTTATTGTTGAGGGCGTTGTTTTGTTCCTCTCTATCATAGAAAACTATTTTCTCCTAAAATGTGAACTTTGTTTCCTTTACATTATATATCGCCTTTATTTGAATATCTACACTTACTTTATAATTTTACTATTTATCATGGGCGCCAAGAAAAACCAATTTGCAATACCCGGCCAAGAAAACCCCATCCACTGAATACCGGAGCAGATGAAGAGATATCCAGACAAGACTTTTGTCATAAATGCACAAAATCCCTTTCCAAGATTTGATAGAAACGCTGAAAAAGACAAAAACACTTGCAAAGAGATACCCAGCCAGGCTATAATGACAACGTAAGACAAAGGGAAGTGAGAGTAAGTGGGGAATGTCACAATCGTCGATATTGCAAAAGCCTGCGGTGTGTCAATTAAATCCGTATCCAGAGTGCTGAATAACAGCCCGAATGTTAGCGAGGCTATGAGAGAAAAGGTCATGAGCACCATAAAAGAGCAAGGCTATCAGGTAAACATGCTTGCCCGGGGCCTAAAGGGGAGCCGCACAAATATTATTGTGGTATTTGCAGAACGCCACCATGAAGAACACCTAAGCATCTGGCATACAATCATGCTGAAATATCTGTTTACTTATGCAAAGAAGCGTTCCATGAAAATTGTCCTTTCTCCTTCAAGCAGCGAGCGTTTTGAAGGGGACGAGACCGATGGATTCTATCTGATTGCAAGCGGCATTGCAGACGGTGCAATTTTATTAGAAAATATCCGCAAAGACCCCCGGGTGGATTATTTTGAAAGCCGCAATATTCCGTATGTGGTATTTGGAGAACCGGAAAATCCGGATGTACCCTCTGTCAGCCTGGACAATTTCGACGTAGGGTATAAAGGCGGCTTGTATCTGGCAGGGAAAGGGCTTAACAAGATTGCCATGCTGGTTGGGGAGAAAAAATACCTATCTACCCAGAACCGTGTGAAAGGCTTTACAGCCGCTATGGAAGAAACCCAGACTGTAAATTACATATTTACAGGAATCGATACCGTGGAAAAAGCTTATCTTAAGGCAAAGGAAATTTTAGAAATTTATGATATCAAGGCATTTTTTGTATCCGGGGATGAAAGGGCATTGGGCGTGTACCGTGCGATTTATGAAAAGGGCCTGTCAATCCCAAAAGATATGGCCGTACTTGGCATCGACAACATCGCATTGGGTGAATATTATTATCCGCCGATTTCTACCATCGAACAGGATTTTGAAATGCTTGCAAAGGGTTGTATTGATTATGTCATCAGTAAAATCGGCCAGGAAGGGGAAACATCTCACAAAGCATTCCGGTTTCCTTGCAAGCTGATGGAAAGAGGATCTACCTGAAAAAAAACTGCTGCAGGAAGGGCTTCACAGCCGCCCTGCTGCGCAAGAATTTTCTATTGTTACGAATCGAACAGCATCCGCTCTCTGTTGCCGGAGAGCGAATTAAGTGGCAACTTTTGACAACGTTGTCACTTAAAAATCTCAGAGTAAGACAACGTTGTCACTTAAAAATATAAAAGCGCAATAAAAGGACTGGATAATTATTATGGAAAAAGCATTGATCCAAAAACTAGAAACAAGATTACAGCGTGTATATACTGACCCAGATAAGATAAAAGAAGCCATCCGGCTCATAGGAAACTATCTGGATGCCTATGAAAAACCAGAAAAAGCAGAAAAAAAATTATCAGAAAAAGACAGTATCCTTATTACCTATGGCAATACTATTGTAAAGGAAAAAAGCCCAGGACTTGAGGTTCTCCATGATTTCCTAAAAGAATATGTGCAGGAAGCCATTGAAACCGTACATTTGCTGCCTATGTACCCTTACACCTCTGATGATGGATTTTCAGTGGTGGATTATAGGGCAATCAGCCAGGAGCTGGGAAATTGGGAACATATCAATAAATTATCAGAAAATTACGGGCTGATGTTTGACGCTGTCATCAATCACATTTCCAAAAGCAGCAGATGGTTTGAAGGCTATTTAAAAGGTGAAGAACCCTACACCGATTACTTCATTACCTGCAGCAAAGATGCCGATTACAGCAGCGTTACCAGGCCAAGAGCCCTGCCCCTTCTTACAAAGTTCCACACGAAGGACGGCGGCAAATATCTCTGGACTACCTTCAGTGAGGATCAAATTGACTTGAATTTCAATTGCCCGGCTTTGCTGGCAGAGATTTTGGATATTCTGGTGATGTATGGCCGAAGAGGCGCTGAATTTATCCGGCTGGACGCCATAGGCTTTCTGTGGAAGGAGCTTGGCACCACCTGTATGCACCTTCCACAGACCCATGAGTTAATCAAGCTGATGAAAGATGTGTTAAGGGAATATGCGCCAGGTACAAGAATCATCACAGAAACCAATGTACCTCATAAGGATAATATCAGCTATTTTGGAGAAAATGGAGATGAAGCAGATTTAGTCTATCAATTTCCACTTCCTCCCCTTACCATGCACACTTTCCTTTCCGAAAATGCAAAGGCTTTGTCTGACTGGATGGAAACGTTAGAGCTGCCTGGGGAAGAGGTTACATATTTTAATTTTCTAAGCTCACATGACGGCATAGGCATCCGTCCTGCGGAAGGGATTCTTACAAAAGAACAGCAGCAGGAACTGATAAACGCCACATTAAGGAACGGCGGCGTGGTGTCTTATAAAAATAATGGGGATGGAACCAGAAGCCCTTATGAATTGAACATCAATTACCAGGACGCATTGGCAGGGCCGGAATGCTCCGACCAGGAAAGAATCGGAAGATTCCTGGCAGCGGAAACATTGCTTTTATCATTGCAGGGAGTTCCGGGAATTTACATCCACAGCCTGTTAGGGTCGAGAAATGATTATTACGGAAAAGAAATTTCCGGCATACCAAGGAGAATCAACCGGGAACAGCTGGATTACGAAACATTGAAAGAACAGCTGGAAAAGGATACAAACCGGAAGCTGATTTTTGACACAATCATTAAGAGACTGAAAATCCGAAGAAGAGAAAGCGCATTTTCTCCCCAGGCAAGCCAACGGGTAAGAAAAGAAAATGAAAAGGTAATCAACTTTATCAGGCAGAACAGCCGGACAAATGAGACCATCCATGTGCTGATTAATGTGTCCGGGGAAGAACAGAACATCGCTTATGACACATTAAAAGGGAAAAATCTTTTCACCAGCAGCATGGCAGAGGGAGCAATCACCTTAAAAGCATGGGAATGCGCCTGGATAAAAGAAGGCTGAGGCTGTAGATAACACATCAAACATTGATTGTAACAGACAAGAGAGGCTCTGTTAACAATAGAAAAGGAGAGAAGGATATGAAAAAAAGATTAATCAGTGCATTGCTTATTACAGCAATGACAGCAGCAATGGCTGCAGGATGCGGAAAAGAATCCAATGAATCAAAGGGTTCCGAGGGAGAGCAGGTGAAAATCCAGTTCATGCACATGCAGGTAGAGCAGGAGAGACAGGACGCTGTCCAGGCGCTCATTGACAAATTCCAGAAAGCAAACCCGGATATTATTGTGGAATCTGTCCCGGTCAATGAGGACGACTATGATTCCAAAATTGCAACCCAGGGAGGAAACGGGGAGCTTGCAGCTGTGGTGGAATACAGCCAGGATCAAGCAAAGACAAGCGTAGCAAACCAGTTTACGGATGTGGACGCAGTAAAAGAAGTGATAGACGCCAAAGGCGAAGACGCATTCTATGAAGGCGCATTGAAAGTAACCAAGACAGAGGACGGGGCAAGCTATGTAGGCGTCCCGATCAGCAGCTGGATACAGGGAATCTGGGTAAATGAAGGAATGTTAAAAGAGAAAAACTTATCCGTTCCTACAACCTGGGAAGAGGTGCTGGCAGTGGCAGAAGCCTTCCATGATCCAGGAAACCAGATGTACGGCATTGCCCTCCCCACATCGGACAGCGCATTTACCGAACAGGTATTTTCACAATTTGCCCTTTCCAACGGAGCCAACGTGTTTGACGGCAGCAAAGGCGTTACCATTGATACGCCGGAAATGAAAGAAGCCTTAGAATATTATAAGAGCCTGGCTGCATTTTCCATGCCTGGCTCAACAGAAGTTGCAGACGTGAATGATGCATTTGTTGGAAAACATGCTCCCATGGCGATGTATTCTACGTACATCCTTGGCAATGTAAAAAAAGCAGGATTTGCAGATGACCTAACCTTAGTCCTTCCAAACAGAAAGACAGAAGCTGCATATGGATGCATCATCGTACTTGGCATTGCGGCAGGCATGGATGAGGCAAAGACAGAAGCTGCAAAAAAATTTGTAAGCTTCATGCTGGAAGATGAGAATAACGTAGACTGGCTGAATATGGCGCCGGGCGGAATCCAGCCAGTAATCAAATCTGTGGATGAAATGCCGGAATATACAGATTTAGAGGAGAGAAAGGCATACGTCCATATGACGGAAGAAATTGCAAATGCTGTGGCAAACCTCCAGCTGTTCGGCGCAGTTGACGGCAAGAATTTCACGGAAATGGGTGATGTTACCAATACCGGCGTTATCAGCAAAATGATAAACAACGTAGTGGTACAGAATGCCGACGCTGCCGCAGAGCTTACGGCAGCACAGGCAGCAGTTGAGAAACTGATGAAATAATCAACCATATGGGAGGGAATGTACCTGGAAGCATACGCATATGCCGGATTGCCTGCAGTTTTTAAAGGATAAAAACCTGCCGGCTAATCATCTGCAAGGGTATCTTTTCTCTCCCAATTTTTAAAAGGAAGGATGAAAATGAGTAAAAAGAAAAAAAAGCTGGGCGGAAGCGATACAAAATTTGCGATGCTGCTTCTATCGCCAAGCATCCTTTTGCTGGCACTGCTGATTGGCTATCCGCTTATTTATAATATCGTAATCAGCTGCCAGGATGTTCCCCTGAATCCAAACCTGCCCTCAGAGTTTATCGGGCTTAAGAATTATATTGAGGTGTTTAAAGACCCGGAATTTTATAAATCTGTACTGGTAACCTTATCCTTTACCGTAGTAGTGACAGGCATCAGCACCCTGCTCGGCCTGATTTTATCTATATTTTTAAACCGGCCGTTTTTCGGAAAGAAGCTGGTGAATTCCATTATCATTCTTTCCTATGTGGTTCCTGCTGTCTGCCTGATTTTCACCTGGCGGTACATGTTTAATAATATTTACGGAATTATGAATTACTTTGTGATAGATGTGCTGGGAATCACGGACAAAGCGCCCCTTTGGTTCGACCAGCCTGCTATTGCATTTATTTTAGTATCCATATTTGCAATCTGGAAGTTTTTCCCTTATGCATATCTTTCCTTTACCGCCATCCTCCAGTCCATGGACAACAGCCTGTATGAGGCGGCAGATATTGACGGGGCAACCTCCTGGGAAAAATTTAAAGTGATTACTTATCCGGCAATCAAGCCCACTCTTGTTACTGTCGTAAGCCTTAGAACCATATGGGTATTCTATATTTATACCGAGGTGTATCTGCTGACAAAACAGGTGAACGTGTTGGGCGTATATCTTTACGATATGGCATTTGCAACCCATGATTTTGGCAAAGCAGCGGCAATCTCCATTGTTTTATTTGTGTTTATTTTTGCCTTAATTATGCTAATCAGAAAGAAGGTGCTGAAAGTTGAAGAAGACTAACCATAAAAAAATGCTGAAAGAAACCTGGTTCTATGCCCGTGTGATCCTTGTGGTATTGGTGCTGTTGTTCCCATTTATCATCATGCTCAGCATTTCTCTGAAGGAAACAGCAGAGACCATCGGCTACCCTCCCACGATTATCCCCAGGAACTGGGAGATTCAGCACTTTTTTGATATTTTTAATTCAAATATTTTTCCATTTACCAAATACATGAGAAACAGCTTGTATATCGCCCTTGCCACCTCCGTGATTGTGGTGCTTTTAGGGATTTTGGGCGGTTACGCTTTATCCCGGCTGAAATTTAAAGGAAAAAGCATTATCAGCGAAATATTTTTCCTGGTGTATATGTTTTCAGGAATCCTGTTGATTGTCCCATTGTTCAAAATGCTGTCTGCCATCGGGCTGAGCAACAGCCGGGAAGCCGTGATTATCTGTATGATTGTCCAGACGCTGCCCACAGCTATTTACATGACAAGAAGCTATTTTGACACGATTCCGGCAGAACTGGAAGAAGCAGGGAGAGTGGACGGCTTAAGCAGGATGGGAATTATCTTCCGCATCGTAGTTCCCCTTTCCATGTCGGGCATCATATCTGTGTTCGTCTATGGATTCATGATTGCATGGAATGATGTGCTGTTTGCATCTATTTTCATCGATTCACCGGATCTTATGACGATTCCAATTGGATTAAACTCACTGTTTAATACCCCGGACTATATTTGGGGGCGTATGATGGCAGCTTCCTTAATTACATCACTTCCCATTGTAATTATGTATGGATTCAGCCAGCGTTTAATTAAGAGTGGAAGCACCGCGGGAGGCGTAAAAGGCTAAGGCCGCATGTCCAGCCGCGCCATGCGCCTGCAGGCAGCGTAAAAGATTAAGACAATAAGAAAAGGAAGGATTCATTTTATGAAAAAATTAGTAGCAACAGCTCCCAGGACTGCGGAACTGAAGGAATATGAGGACAGGGAGATTACCAGCAGCGAGGTAAAAATAAAAGTGGAATTCGCAGCGCCCAAGCATGGAACCGAGCTGGCCGATTTCAGGGGTACGACGCCTTTTATTGATGGAAAATTTGACGAGGAATGGCGTATCTTTGCAAAGCGGGATGAAGATGAGCCAAGAGGAATCGAATTCGGTGACCTTCCTCTGGGCAATATGTTTGTAGGAACAATTACAGAAAAGGGAGCGGATGTTACGGAATACGAAATCGGAGACAGGGTCTGCTCCTACGGACCCATCAAGGAAACGCAGATTGTCAATGCCGTAGACAACTATAAGCTTCGCAAGATGAGCAAAGCTGCCTCTGCAAAAAATGCAGTGTGCTATGACCCGGCCCAATTTGCATTGAGCGGAATCCGCGATGCCAATGTAAGGCCTGGAGACCGTGTAGTCATCATCGGCCTTGGAGCTATCGGATTGATTGCCCTGCAGATAGCGGCAAAAATCGGCGCATCTGCCGTGATTGGCATTGACCCCATTGCAAAGAGACGTGAAATTGCCATGAAAACCGGCGCGCACTATGCCTTAGATTCCCTGTCCTGTGACGCGGGGCTTGAGATAAAACGCCTAACAGATAAGCAGGGCGCAGACGTGATTATCGAGACAAGCGGCAACGTACATGCACTCCAATCCGCACTGAAAGGCCTTGCATACAATGGAACCATTGCCTATGTGGCATTTGCAAAACCATTTCCCGAGGGGCTCTGGCTTGGACAGGAAGCACATTTTAATTATGGGAAAATTATTTTTTCCAGGGCATGCAGCGAACCGAACCCGGAATATCCCCGCTGGAACAGAAAGCGGATTGAAGATGTATGCTGGGAGCTTTTGATGAACGGATACCTAGACTGCGAGGACTTGATTGACCCGGTGGTTCCCTTCGCAGAGTGTGCCGAAGGCTTCTGCAGATATGTAGACCAGCACCCGGAAGAAAGCATCAAAATGGGCGTAGATTTTTCTTAGAACATATATGAAGTCAATATTTGGACATATATCAATCAGTATTTGGAAAAGAGCACCAAAGTGGGTGCGGATTTTCCCAGGAGGCAGCAGCTATGTTATTAGGAACACAGGATAAAGATTTTTTTCCAAAGGATATGACAGAAAAATTCCAGTTCATCAAGGACATGGGCTTTACATGTTTTGAAATTGACGGAAAAGAACTGGTGGAAAACTTAGAAAAGGTAAAACAGGCAATTGACAAGACAGGCCTTCCCGTCTGCACCGCCTGCGGCGGATACCGGGGATGGATTGGAGATTTTATTGAGGAAAAGCGTTTAAACGGCATAGAGGATTTAAAGGCAATCCTGCATGCCATAAAGGAAGCAGGCGGAACAGGGGTTGTGGTTCCTGCTGCCTGGGGAATGTTTACCTTCCGGCTTCCTCCAATGGTTTCCCCCAGAAGCCATGAAGGGGATGTGAAAGCGATTATGGATTCTCTGGCAGAGCTTGAACAGACAGCAGAGGAAACAGGCACATACCTTTATCTGGAGTCCTTAAACCGCTATCAGGACCATATCCTCAACACCCAGGAGGATGCTGTGGCGATTATCCGCCAGGGAGGATTTCAGAGAGTAAAGCTGACTTGTGATTTTTACCATATGGCAATTGAAGAGGATGATATTTCAGAAACCTTGAAAAAATACAAGGATTATATAGGCCATATCCACATTGCTGAAAACCACCGTTATCAGCCGGGAACAGGATCCATCGACTGGAAACGGCATATGGGTACGCTGAAAGAGATTGGGTACAACGGGCCGGTTGTAAATGAAGGGAGAATCCGGGGAAAGGATCCCTTTAGGGCATATCAGGAGTCTGTAGATTTCATGAAACAATTTCTATAGGTTCCTCAAGGTAAGGGAGAAGCAGGATGAAGAAATTAAAAGCAGCAATCATCGGTTGCGGGCAGATTGCACAGGTGACCCACATTCCAAATTACCAGGTGATGGAGGATGCAGAGATTCTGGGCGTCTGTGATACAAGTCTCGATACTGCCAGGACGGCGGCAAAAAAGTTTGAAATAGAACATTATTACGACTCACATAAAAAAATGCTGGAGGATCTGCAGCCAGATGCAGTGATTATCTGCGTGCCCAACAAATTCCATTGCCAGATTACGCTGGATGCCCTGGAGGCAGGATGCCACGTATTTTGTGAAAAACCTCCGGCAATTACTGTGGAGGAAGCAGAGCAAATGGCTGCAAAAGCAGAAGAAACAGGAAAACTTTTATCCTACGGTTTTCATTTCCGGGCCAGCGGGCATACTGGATTTTTAAAAGACAGAATTGCAAAAGGTAAGATGGGGGAAATCTATCATACAGAAGTAAAATGGCACAGAAGAAGGGGCATCCCGGGATGGGGGTGTTTTACCAGCAAAGAGATTCAGGGCGGCGGGCCTTTGATTGATATTGGCGCCCATATGCTGGATTGCGCTTTATACCTGCTGGATTATCCCGAGATTTCTTATGTATGCGCATCCAGCAGCAGCAGAATCGGGAAAACCTCAAAAGCAGGATTAATGGGAGAATGGAATCCAGAGCGTTTTACCGTGGAGGATGGGATTTTTGGATATATCCAGTTTTCAGACAGCACCAGCTTAAGCCTTCAATCATCCTTTGCCATCAACCAGGAGGAAAAGGATATACGAAGCGTCAAGCTCTTTGGAAGCAAAGAGGGCGCCAGCCTTTTTCCACTGAAGATTTACGGGGAAGAAGAGGGACAGCTTGTAAACCTCGAATTTCCATTTTTTGAAATGAGGGACTGGCATATGGATTTGGATACAAACTTTGTACATGCATGCCTTGGCAAAGAGGAGCTGCTGGTAACTGCCAGGCAGGGAGCCTATGTCCAAAAGATAATCTGCGGGCTGTATGAATCTGCAGAAACAGGAAAACCTGTGATTTTTTAAAGGCGGGGGTAGAGGTATGATTCATTATCAGACAGAAAAAGAAACCGGAAAGCTATGGCTTTGTGAAAAAGAATTTCTGCCAGAGTACGAACAGAAGACAGAATCTGTGTTTGCCCAGTGCAATGGATATCTGGGCGTGCGGGCGGCACATCCATTTTCCTTGATTGAAGAACAAAGAGGAATGTTTCTTTGCGGTGCATTCCATAAGGCATATGAGGATGAGGTAACGGAGCTTGTCAACTGCCCGGATATCACCTGGTTCCAGCTGGAAGCAGACGGTGAAAAAATCCTCCCCGAACGGGCAAGCCTTACATCCTTTGAACGGAAGCTTGATCTTTTCAGCGGAGAACTGGTGATCCGATACGTATTTGAACTTTCCGGGAACAGAAAAATCGCCGTTGAAAACAGAAGATTTGCCTCTATGGAGCAGAAAAACCTTTTTGTCCAGGCGTTGAAGATACATATCCTTGCCGGCAATATAAGAGAACTGAAAATTAAGACAGGCATCAATGGACAGGTTACCAACAGCGGCGTATCACATTTCCACAAATCCGTTGCAAGAGTGTATGAAAAAGAGGTAATGGAAATCCGAAGTGAATTGGAAGAAGGCACAGTCATAGAAGCTGTGAAATGCAAATTAGCAGCGGGCCTTCTTTTGGAAAAGGAATTCAGCCTGAAAAGGCGAAGCATATATGGGACATACGTCCTAAAGCCAGACAATGGCCTGGCAGCTTTAGAAAAAATTACCTTTGTAAACCAAGGGGAAAATGGCATAACAGCAGACAAAAGAAAAGAAGCATTACATGCCGCATGTGCAACTGGATATGAAGTCCTGTTTGAAAAACACCAGAAAAGGATGGAAAGCTTTTGGGATACCGCCCGCATCCGGGTAGAAGGCATGAGCCAGGAGGAGGAAGCGGCAATCTGTTTTGCCCAATACCATATGATAGGCATGACGCCATGGCACACCAATGAATGCAGCATTGCGGCAAAGGGCTTGACTGGCGAGGGATACAAGGGCCATGTGTTCTGGGACACAGAAATATTCCTGTTTCCAATGTTGTTATACCTCTATCCCAAGGAAGCAAGACGTATTTTGGAATTCCGCTACCTAGGATTGGATGGGGCAAGAAAAAAGGCGAAAGATTATGGCTTCCAAGGGGCAATGTTCCCATGGGAAGCAGCCAAAACCGGCGATGAGGAAACTCCTCTCTATGCCGCCTTAAATATACATACTGGAAAAGCAAACAAGGTCTGGTCCGGCATTAAGGAGTACCATGTAACAGCAGACATTGCCTACGCAGTGGAACAATACCGCCAAGCAGCCAATGACTGGGACTTTATGGAAAAATGCGGCTATGAAATTGTTTTTGAAGCGGCAAGGTTCTGGGTTTCCTGCGCAAAATGGGATGAAACGCGCCATCAGTATGGAATTTTTGATGTCATCGGCCCAGATGAATACACAGAACATGTGGATAACAACGCCTATACCAACTATATGGCAGTTTATTGCGTAAAAACAGCTCTTAACTATGCAAAAACCTTGAAGCAGAAACAGCCGAATATTTTTTCCGTCCTGGACTGGAAGCTTGGCATAGAAAAAGAATTGGGCATATGGGAAGAATTTGTGGAAAAGATGTATCTTGCCACGCCGGGAGCCGACGGCATTATTCCCCAGGACGATACATTTTTATCCAAGCCCTGCATGAAAAATATTGCCAAATACAAAACATCCCAGATTAAGCAGGCGGTGCTTCTTGATTACTCCAGGGAAGAAATTGTCAATATGCAGGTTCTAAAGCAGGCAGACGTGGTCATGCTTTTAAACCTGTTCCCACATCTGTTTGCGGAAGATATTGTGAAGAAAAATGTACTTTTCTATGAAGGAAAAACCATTCATGACTCCTCCTTAAGCTATTGCGCCCATGCCCAGGCATGTGCAGCCATCGGGGCAATGGATTTGTCCTGGGAATTTTTTCAGAAATGCCTGGTGGTGGATTTGGACGAAAATCCCCATGACAGTACAGACGGCGTCCACTCTGCATCTCTGGGCGGTATTTGGAACTGCTTGATTTTTGGATTTGCAGGCGTCCGCTACGAAAACGGTGTATTATACCTGAATCCCCATCTTCCAAACCGCTGGAAATCTATGGATTTTCGTATAATAATCAAGGGCGTGCAGGTGCATGTTCTGATAGAAAAGAAAAAGATAACTCTGGCCTGTGAACCAGAGACAAGTACGCCAATCCAGGTGGAAGCAAAGGGACGCAGCTATACCCTGGAAAAAGTGCTGGAGATAGAAGGATGATATAATAAAACCGGCAATCAACAGAAAAGAACTGTCCACCTGCTATAATAAAACCGGCAATCAACGGAAAAGAACTGTCCACCTGCTATCATAAAACCGGCAATCAACGGAAAAAGAACTGTCCACCTGCCAGGATAAGGAGAATCCTTACCGGGCAGGCACCCTCGGGCCGGGAGTCCTTCATTGCAGCTATCTAAAGTGAAGGTATATTTCCGTTTCCGGCAAAACATAATCTTTTTTTATTTGAAGGAACATGTTATCTTTAGATTGAGATAGGATACAGCCAGAAAATTCCAAAAGAAAGAAGGGAAAAGTTATGGAAATCGTCATTGCAATTGATTCACTGAAAGGCAGCCTAAGCTCCCTGGAAGCAGGAAAAGCAGCCGCAGAAGGGATAAAACGTGCCAATCCCCAGGCCAAAACAGTGGTAAGGCCGCTGGCAGATGGTGGAGAAGGCACAGTGGAAGCCCTGGTACATGGAATGGGCGGCGTACTGCAGACAATATCTGTCACCGGCCCTCTTGGGGAGCCGGTGGACTGTACCTATGGGATAATAGAAGAGACGAAAACGGCTGTGCTGGAGATGTCCGGGGCAGCAGGAATCACTCTGGTGCCGGATGAAAAAAGAAACCCTTTGTACACCACCACCTATGGGGTAGGCGAAGCAATAAAAGACGCCATCCAAAAGGGCTGCCGGCGTTTTCTCATAGGCATTGGCGGAAGCGCCACCAATGACGGGGGCGCAGGAATGCTGCAGGCTCTTGGGTTTGGTTTCCTGGACAAAGAGGGCAATCAGATTCCTTATGGCGCCATCGGCCTGAAAAACCTTGCATCTATCACAACGGAACATATTCAAAAAGAGCTTTCGGAATGTGAATTTCAAATTGCCTGTGATGTGGAGAATCCCCTATGCGGGGAAAAAGGCGCAAGCGCAGTATACGGCCCTCAAAAAGGTGCCACGCCAAAGATGATACAGGATATGGACGCCTGGCTTCTTCGCTATGCCAGGTTAGCCAAAGAAAAATTTCAAAAAGCAGATGAGAATTATCCAGGGACAGGAGCAGCCGGAGGCCTTGGCTTTGCATTTTTAACCTTTACCAACGCAGCGCTAATGTCAGGCATTCAAATTGTCCTGGAAGAGACACAGCTTGAAAGGTATATTTCCAAGGCAGATATGGTAATTACAGGCGAGGGGCGCCTGGATGGGCAGACTGCCATGGGAAAAGCGCCTGGGGGAGTGGCAGAGCTTGCCAAAAAATATAACCTTCCGGTGATTGCCTTTGCTGGAAGCGTCGCAAAAGATGCAAAGGAATGTAACCAGAAGGGCATTGATGCATTTTTTCCGATTCTCCGTGAAATCACCACATTAAAAGAAGCAATGGAGCCGGAACATGCCAAAAATAATTTAATAGATACAGCAGAGCAGGTATTCCGCCTGCTTAAGCTTTAAATTTTTAAACAGCTTTGGCCATTGCACATCTATGCACCGGAAAAAAATAGCCGAAAGCCTTTCGTTTTCAAGAAAACAAAGGCTTTCGGCTATTCAAAAACAATCCGATACATTTACCATTCCACTATGTCTTCAGGAACACAATCTTCCACAGGTGTTTCTGCCCCATTGATAATGGATTCTCCCATG
This sequence comes from uncultured Lachnospiraceae bacterium, assembly GCA_947384285.1. Classification (GTDB taxonomy): domain Bacteria; phylum Bacillota; class Clostridia; order Lachnospirales; family Lachnospiraceae; genus Petralouisia. The sequence continues at coordinate 19,277 of CANDGI010000007.1, read as the reverse complement.
CCTTCCATGGAATTCAGATATAGCGTTTCCTGTATTGCATTCCAATCGTCCTCTGACAGCAGAACTGCATTTCCTTTTTCCCAGCAATCAATGCAGATTCACTGTAAAGGTTTACATTCTCTGCCAGATTGCAAAGATCCTTTCACGCTGCTGTTCTATTAATTGTTGACATGATAAAATCTCCTTTTCTGATTTTTGATATAAGGCTTTTGTAAACTTTCGCATCTTGTTGAAAATCCCTATTTCCCATACCCTCGGAAAAACCGGCTTAAGTTCTGCAATGCCAGCACCAAGACCTCCGTCTGCTTTTCATCCAGCCCCTCCAAGGTCGCCTTTACCATCTCCTCATGGAAGCTTTTATGATGGTTAAATGCCTTTTCCCCCTTGCCGGAGAGGGAAATCAACACCACCCGCCGATCCTCCTCGCTGCGCATCCGATCCACATAACCCTTTTTTACCAGATTGTTGATGGCAATGGTCAAAGTGCCGACTGTAACCGACAAGGATTTCGCCACCGCAGACATATTCCTGGCTCCCTCTTTCCCAATTGCTTCAATAATGTGCATATCATTATTGGAAATATCCCTGAATTCTTCTGTAATAATCGCCTTCGCTTCTATATCCATAATTTCATTAAAAAGCTTTACCAAAACTTCATTGATTGTATTGTAATTGTCCACAGGGATACCTCCTCGTATCATCTATACTTGATATCATTATACCAAATCACCCTGTGAGATTCCAGAGTGAAAATAAAAACTTTTATCTGCCCTTCTTCTTAATGAACTGTTGCTGTTTTTGGCGTCCATACCAACTTTTTTATGCAAACTGCACAAAAAATCTTTTGCTAAATTATGAAAAAGGTAAAACTTGTTATCTTTAACTAGTTAAATATTGATTTTTTTACCAATTAATAATACAATGTTTTTACCAAGTAAACACGGAGGAGGATTCTATTATGAAGAAAAAATTAGTAGCAATGTTGGTCTTAGCAATGACAGGAACCATGTTCCTAAGCGCATGCGGTTCTGACGGCGGCGGCAAAACCAGCGACGGAAAGGCAAAGATCCGTTTCGCATCCTGGGACGAGGCAGAGGATGTGGACGCACAGCAGGCAGCCGTTGATAAATTCAACGAAGCCCATGATGATATTGAGGTAACCCTGGAAGCATACGGCGGAGAATTCGACACAAAAATCGCCGCAGGCATGGGTTCCAACGATATGCCTGACGTTATGTACATGTGGAATTACCCAGCATATGCACAAGGCTTGGAGCCATTGGATTCCTACATTGAAAAAGAAGGCGAAGACTACAAGAGCAATTTCTATGACACATTGTGGAACTACAATTCCTACGACGGAAGCACCTACGGCATCCCAATTGGATTTACCACACACGCATTGTTCTACAACAAGGACATTTTTGCAGAAGCCGGAATTGACGAGCCTGACAATGACTGGACCTGGGACGACGTAATCGAAGCTTCCAAGACAATCACAGAGAAATGCGAGGGCAAGAAGGGATTTTCCTTCCAGATGAAGCCAGACCCCTACGATTATGAAATGTATTTATGGAGCAACGGGACAGCTTATGTAGATGCAGACGGCGGCTTAGACGGCAACCTGAATTCCGACAAAGCAAAAGAAGTCTTCCAGATGTTCCAGGATATGGAAAAAGATGGGTATGCTGCTGCAACAGAAAAGAGCGGCACCGATGAATTCCGTGCCGGCAGCACCGGCATGTACGTATATGGCTCCTGGTCCATCAATACCTTAAAAGAAGACGGCGTAAACTTCGGCGTGGTAAATATCCCATCCTTTGGAGGCCAGGATTCTATCAGTATCTTAAGCTCTTCTGGAATCTCAATGTCAAAGAACAGCAAGAACAAGGAAGCTGCATGGGAGTTCATTAAATTCTGGACAAGTGAAGAGATGAACAAGGAGAGAATCGGCATGGAGCTTCCAGTGCTTTACTCTGTGGTAGAATCCGAAGGCATCATGGAACAGCCGGAATATGCGCCATTCTATACCATGTTAGAGCAGAGCTCCGACTATACGCCGGCAAGCTTTATTTATGACGGATGGTCCGAATTATCTGAAAGCCTGTCTCTTTCTTTTGAACGGGTATTCAACCCAAGCGCGATGGAAAATGTATCTGACGTATTAGATGAGGCGGCACAGCAGTAAGCTTCCCCTGATAGGAGGGATTGAGGGATGACACAGAAAAAATTGTCAAAGAAAGCAATTCCATATCTCTTTATCTTACCATGGATTATCGGCTTTCTTGTATTTACCATAGGCCCGTTGATATTCTCCCTGATTATGAGTTTCTTCGACTGGCCCCTGGCTGCGGACCCGGAATTTGTAGGGTTCGGCAACTACATTGAAATGTTTACAAGTGATAAGCAGTTTTCCAAATCACTGGTCATTAGTTTAAAATATGCAGCAATATTTGTACCCCTTAATATGATTATCGCATTGTTCCTTGCAATGCTGATTACCCAGCCGGTAAAAGGCGTAAAGGTATTCCGGACAATTTTCTACATTCCCACCGTTATCTCTGGCGTAGCAGTATCTATCCTTTGGGGCTGGATACTGAACGGGGATTACGGCGTACTGAACTACCTTTTGTCCTTGCTTGGAATTGAAGGGCCAAAATGGCTGGTAGACCCGGCCTGGGCAATCCTTGCGGTTATCATAGCCAGCGCATTCGGGGTAGGAAGCATGATGCTTATCTTTTACACGGATATCAAAAATATCCCCATAGACGTGTATGAGGCAGCCACCATTGACGGCGCAAGCCCGGCCAGGCAGTTTTTCAGCATTACGCTCCCGATTATCACGCCAACCATTTTGTTTAACCTGATTACCTCTATTATCAGTTCCTTCCAGCAGGTAACGCTGGTTATGCTTCTGACTGGAGGAGGGCCTTTGAAATCCACATATTTCTACGGCCTGTACACATACAACAACGCATTTAAGCACCACAAGCTTGGATATGCAAGCGCCAATGCATGGGTAATGTTTATCATCATACTGGTTTTGACTGCATTGGTATTTAAGTCTTCTTCTGCATGGGTCTTCTATGAGACAGAAGCCGGCGGCGTAGCCAAAAAAGGGAAAAAAGCAAAAAAAGGAGGTAAGCGCGCATGAAGATGTCTAAACTATCAAAGATTGTCATTTACATCCTGCTTGGGATAATGGCGCTGTACTTTTTATCACCCTTTGTCTACATGCTGTTTACGGCATTTAAGACAGAGGCAGAAGCGGTTGCTTACCCGCCCAAGCTTTTTCCGGCAAAATGGCTCTGGCAGAACTTTACGGACGCATGGAATTCGCAGCCCTTTGGCACCTTCCTGTGGAACTCCCTGCTGGTAACGGTAGGAACCACAGTGGGCCAGGTCATTTCCTGCTCCCTGGTTGCATATGGATTTGCCCGTTTTAACTTCAAAGGCAAAAACGTTTTGTTTATGGTGTTGTTATCCACCATGATGATCCCATGGGATGTAACCATGATTCCCCAGTATATGGAATTTAAGATGTTTGGATGGATTAATACGTTAAAGCCCCTGATTATCCCCGCATGGTTCGGGTCTGCATATTACATTTTCCTGATGCGCCAGTTTTTGATGGGCGTACCCAGGGATTTTGAGGAGGCAGCACGCATTGACGGCGCCAACGCATTCCAGATATATTGGAAAATATTTATGCCGATTCTGAAGCCTTCCCTGATTCTGGTAGGCGTACTGAATATGATCAGCGTATGGAACGATTACCTTGGGCCATTGATTTTCTTACAGGACAGAAGCAAATATACGCTTGCCCTGGGGCTGGCAGCATTTAAGGGCGTCCACGAGACACAGATTATCCCTATGCTGTGCATTACGATTATCATGATTATACCGCCGATTATCATCTTCATTATTGCCCAGAAATACATTGTGGAGGGTACCAGCGGCTCCATCAAATAAATTTATCAAAGGAGAAGTATTATGTCAGCGCGAGTGAAAAAAAGATGGGAAGATCACTTACTAGAACACATAGGCAGAAGAGAAGCTCGTACTTCGTTTTACCGGGATTCTTCCCCAAAACTTACATTAAACGGCGAATGGAAATTTTTATATAGGGAAGCTCCCGAACTTTCTCCTGAAGGATTTATGAATAAGCAAGAAACCTTAGACGGATGGGACACAATCGATGTCCCATCCGTCTGGCAGTTAAGGGGGTATGACCGGATGCATTACACCGACGTCTGGTATCTGTTTCCTATAAATCCCCCCTACGTGCCGACAGAAAATCCAACGGGAATCTACAAAAGAACCTTTGCACTTACCAAAGAATGGCTTAGGAATGATACCATTCTTAAATTCCACGGAGTAGACAGCGCTTATGATGTATGGGTGAACGGAACGCATGCCGGCTTCGGGAAGGTAAGCCGCCTTATTGGAGAATTCGATATTACAGGCCTTGTCTGCGAAGGAGAGAATGACATTACAGTCCGGGTATACAAATGGTCCGACGGAACATACCTGGAGGATCAGGACATGTGGTGGATGTCCGGGATTTTCCGTGATGTGGAATTAATCAATGAACCAAAAAAAGCAATCCTGGATGTCCAGGTAAACGGGGATTTGGACTTAGATTACCGCAACGGAATTTTGAAAGCAGATATCCGCACCAAGGAGGACTGCCAGGGAACCTGGAAGCTTGTCAAAGCAGAAAAAGTCGTAGAAGGCACATTCAAAACAAGAGACAAAAAAGCCCATATAGAGCAGGAAATTCCAGACATAGCAAAATGGACCGCAGAAACTCCTGAGCTTTATGAACTGCTTCTCTCCACAGAAGACCAGGAAATATGTGTACGCGTGGGATTCCGCAAAGTGGAAATCATTGACCACAATTTCTGTGTCAACGGCAAGCCGCTTTTATTAAACGGCGTCAACCACCATGATTACAACCCAAAGGAAGGGCGTTCTGTCACCTATGGGCAGATGAAAGAAGATATCATCCTGATGAAGCGGCACAACATCAATGCTGTAAGGTGCTCCCACTACCCGGCAAATGATTATTTCTATGACCTGTGCGATGTCTATGGCCTTTACGTCATTGACGAAGCAGATTTGGAATGCCACGGCTTTGAGTGGGTGGAAAATTACACCTGGATTACCGATGATCCATCCTGGGAACAGGCATATGTAGGCCGCAGCGTACGGATGGTAAAACAAGACAGGAACCATCCAAGCATTATCATGTGGTCCATGGGAAATGAATCCTCCTTCGGCTGTAACTTCCGCAGCGCGGCGAAAGCCATCCGGGAGCTTGATCCCACCAGGCTGATCCACTACGAAGGAGATTTTGAAGCAGAGGTAACCGACGTATATTCCACCATGTATACCAGGCTGAAGCCTTTGGAAGAAATCGCCACAACAGACATGAATGGAAACAAGCCCCATGTCATGTGCGAATACGGCCACGCCATGGGAAACGGCCCTGGCGGCCTTTTCGAGTACCAAAAGCTGTATCGGAAATATAAACGGCTGCAAGGGGGATTTCTGTGGGAATGGTACGACCATGGAATTTATGCCAAAGAGGATGGAAGGGAATATTACCGCTACGGCGGAAATTTTGGAGATTTCCCAACCAACGGGAACTTCTGCATCGACGGCATTTTATTGCCAGACCGCACCCCGTCCCCGGCTCTCTTAGAATACAAACAGGTAATTTCTCCTATAGAGGTGACACGGGTAAAAGGAAAAAACAGAGAAATAAACCTGAAAAATTATTATAATTTCCGCTCCATGGAAATGCTCTATCTGGATTGGCAGATAGAAGGCGGCGGCCAGGTGATACAGGCTGGCAGGATTGACGACTTACATGCCGCCCCTGGAGAAGATCAGAGGGCTGCCATCCCATATACGGAATTTGAACCGATGGCAAATACCTGCTATTACCTGAATATTTCTGTCCGGGAAAAAGAAGCGACGCCCTATGCAGATGCGGGCCACGTGCTGTCCCATGTGCAGTTTGAGCTGGAAGAAAAACAGATTTCTTTTGGCAGCCGCCCTGCAGGAGCACCCTTGGAAATTACAGAGACAGAGGGCATCCTTACCATAGAAAATGAAAATCTCTCTGTGAAATTCCATACGGTATTCGGAACCCTTTTATCTGTATCCTCCCAGGGAACAGCGTATTTGACAAAAGGCCCCGAAATGACAGTTTACCGGGCATCCATAGACAATGATATGTACAAAAAAGAGGACTGGCTGAACAAATACTTCATCCAGAAATCCAGTGAGCAGAACGCAGGATTTTCCTATGAATTGAAGGAAGACAGGGCAGTGGTAACCATCCACAAATATTTTGGCTGCCTGAACCAGTCCTGGGGCTATGAATGCACCTACGAATACAGCGTCTACCCCTGCGGCCACCTGGAAATCCATCTGGACGCAAAGGAAGTGCAAAGGGGAAAACTGGAACCAGAATTCCTGCCCCGCCTTGGCATACTCATGCATGGAAACAAAAAGCTCCAGCAAACCATCTGGGAAGGCATGGGGCCAGGGGAAAACTACCCAGACAGCAAGCAGGCCTGCCAAATGGGCATTTACCAAAGCACGGTAGACGATATGGGCGTAAATTATGTGTATCCCCAGGAAAACGGGCACAGAGAAGATGTCCGCTGGTTTGGAATCGGGGACAGCAGGAAAACCCTCTTGTGCACCATGGAGCATCCTTTAGGATTAAACATTTCCAACTATACAGACGAAACCATAGAAAAAGCCGCCCATCCATTTGAACTGACGCCTGCCCAAGACGTAATCATCCACCTGGATTACAAACAGTCCGGCCTTGGAAGCAATAGCTGCGGCGAAGAGCAGCTGGAAGCATATAAAGTAAAACGGGAAGATTTTGTGATAGCCTTCCGTCTCCAGATTGTAGAAAACGGCTGTGAGCGCAAAGAGGCATCTACCAAATACCTGCATTAAGGAGATTAGAATAAATTGAGCCATAAAATAAAGAACCAATTTTCAGAAAAACTTCAGGGATATTTAAGCAGCAGCCAATGGCTGATTGTGCAAACAGCCTACAACCCGGAAGAAAATTTAAAATATGAAAGCCTTTTCTGCTTAACCAACGGCTATCTTGGCACAAGGGGAAGCCATGAGGAAGGGTCTGTAAGGAGCATCCCCTGCACATACATCAACGGCGTGTTTGACAAATCAGAAACTTTTATGCGGGAGCTGGCCAACATGCCCAACTGGCTGACGCTGCGGCTTTATGTGGAAAAGGAATTGATTGGAATCGACAACTGTGAGATCCTTTCTTTTGCCCGGGCGCTGGATATGCAGCGCGCCTGCCTTGTAAAGAGCGTCCGCCTGCGGGACCGGAAAGGCCGGGAAACCCAGATTGAGAGCATGCGCTTTATCAGCCGGGAGCATGTGCACCGTATGGCAGTAAAGATGTACGTTACCCCATTAAACTACAGCGGAATCATTGAAGTAGAAAATATCATTGACGGCACTGTCATTAACTTCTGCGATGCGCCCAGATTTAAGGTAAAGCATACTTATCTGGCTGCAAATGAACCCCTGTGGGAAAAGACAGCCGAAGATACCCATCTGGATGAGGGCTGCAGCGCTTGCCTGGAAACAGCCCCCGGGGACATCCGCCAGCCGGAAAGCTGCGGCGCTTACTTAGAAGTGGCAACCCGGGACAGCCACCTCCATGAAGGCTGCGGCACTTTCATCCAGGCTGTCCAGGAGGGAAAAGATGTTATCAAAACAAATGTATTCCATGATTTCGGGGAGCAGGCGGTAGAATTTCTGGATTTTGACGTATGCCAGGGAGAAACTACGGAATTAACCAAATATACCGTAATCTATACCGAACGTGAAGTAAAAAAGGAAGCATTAAAAGAAACCATCCAAAAAGAGATGGAAGCATTCGTCCAGACAGGCTTTGAGGAAGAATTCAGCCTTCATAAGAAAACCTACGAAACCCTCTGGAAGGAAGCGGACATCCGAATTGAGGGGGATGATAGCTTAAACCAGGCAATCCGCTTCAACATCTTCCACCTGATGAGCACAGCCAGCGAATTTGATTCCCACATAAATATCGGCGCAAAGCTTCTCCACGGGGAAGAATACGGCGGCCATGCCTTCTGGGACACCGAGCTTTTCATGATGCCGTTTTTTGCATATACCTTCCCGAAAAAAGCCCACAACCTGGAAAGCTACCGCTACCATCTTTTGGACGCCGCCCGGCAGAATGCCGCAGAAAACGGCTACCAGGGCGCACAATATCCCTGGGAATCTGCAGATGACGGAACTGAGCAGTGCCCGGACTGGACCATTGAGCCGGACGGCACCTGCTACCGGTGCTATGTTGCCGTGTATGAGCACCATGTCACGGCAGCGGTGGCATTCGGCATTGCAAATTATGTGCGGATTACCAGGGACACGGATTTCCTTCTGGACATGGGAGCGGAAATCCTGATGGAAACGGCAAGATTCTGGATGAGCCGCTGCCAGTATATGGAAGAAAATGACCGTTACGAAATCCATAAGGTCACAGGGCCGGACGAATGGCATGAGCCGGTGGATAACAACGTATACACCAACTATCTGGCAAGATGGAACCTGCGCTATGTGATTGCACTGGCAGAGATGCTCCAACAGGAGCACAAGGACGCCTACGTCCGCCTGGCAGAGAAAATTCATCTTACCAAAGAGGAAATCGCTTCCTGGGAAGAAGTGCAGGGAAAAATTTACCTGCCCAAAAAAGAAGGCACCCAGCTTTTGGAACAGTTCGAAGGTTATTTCGACTTGAAGGAAGTCCTGATTGAACAATATGATAAAAATGACTGGCCAATCAGGCCGGAAGCCTTAAAAACCACAAAGACAAGCGAGACGCAGATTATCAAACAGGCAGATGTGGTCATGCTGCTTCACCTTCTGGGAGAAGAGTTCGATGAAGAAACCATGAAGCAAAATTACAGCTATTATGAAAAACGTACCATGCATGGCTCTTCCCTTAGCCCCAGTATCTATGCTATAATGGGACTTAAGGTTGGCGATGCTTCCAGAGCTTACCGCTATTTAAGAAGAGCAGCATTCTTAGACCTTGTGGATCTCCAGGGAAATACAAGAGAAGGAATCCATGCAGCAAATGCAGGCGGCGTATGGCAGACCGTTGTATTTGGATTTGCGGGGTTATCCACAGATGATGCCGGAATGCTCCATATTGATCCCAAGCTTCCCAAAGAGTGGAAGAACCTGTCCTTTTGCATCCACTGCCCGGAAAGCTGGCTTCAAATTGACATTGACGGCAGGCAGGAGGCAACGGTGACTGTCCTGGAAGGGAACGATATGGATGTCCTGGTCAATGGGGTTTTAAGGAAAGCCCGGAGGAAATGATTGTCTTTCCATCCGTATCCAGACATGAAACGTTTGCTGCAGCATGTGTGGGCTTATGCGGCTCACAGGTGCCAGGCGAAAAGAACAAAAAGCGTTCGGGGCTGGAAGCGGATGTGTGGACTTATGAGCCTCGCAGACACCGGACGGGACACAATGGAATTTTTGAAAGGAATGGTTTGTATTATGAAAAAGTATCTTGCAATTGCAGGCCTGATTACTGTTACAGTGATTTGGGGCGGCGGATTTGTAGCCAGTGATATGGCTCTGGAAAGCCTGCGTCCTTTTCAGATTATGACAATCCGGTTCTTGTTAGCCTCTGTCCTTATGGGCGCCGCAAGCATCCGGGGGCTGAAAGGCATAGAACTTAAGGAGGTCCGGGCTGGCGCCCTGATGGGAGCTGCCCTTTTCGTAGGCTTTGCGTTCCAGATTGTAGGGCTCCAATATACCACCCCATCCAAAAATGCATTTTTGACAGCCCTCAACGTGGTAATGGTGCCATTTATCGCTTTTGTAATTTTAAAGAAAAAAATCAGCATAACCAGCATTGCAGGAGCAGCCATGGCAATTGCGGGGGTAGGGCTTTTGTCCTTAGACAAGAACCTGTCCCTTGGCGCGGGAGATGCATTGACGCTGGTCTGCGCCGTGGGCTTTGCGTTCCAGATATTTTTTACCAGTGAATTCGTTAAAAAATACCGGGCGGTAGTCCTTAACTTTGTGCAGATGCTGACCGCCTTCCTTCTGTCCTTTATCAGCCTTTTCCTGTTTGGGGAAACCAAATTCCAGGTTTCCGCAAAAGGATGGCTCAGCGTACTTTACCTGGGAGTTATCAGCACCACCTTGTGCTATCTTTTACAGACAGCAAGCCAGAAATATGTAGATGAGACAAAGGCAGCCATTATCCTGTCCATGGAATCCGTATTCGGAACTATGTTTTCGATTCTCATCCTCCATGAACAGGTGACGTTCCGGATGATCTGCGGATGCGTGATAATCCTTGCTGCTGTCATTATATCAAACCTGGCAGACACCCAGGCAGAACCGGAAGCAGAATAAACCGTCCTGCCACAGAGGACTCCGCCTTAGAATTTTTCTGCGCTGATGCAGACAGCGAAACATGAACCTGTATTTTGAAAGGAACCGTAAAAATTATGAAGTACAAAGCAATTATTTTTGATTTAGATGGCGTTATCTGCCACACAGACAAGTACCATTACATGGCATGGAAACAAATAGCAGATGAACTTGGAATTTACTTCGATGAAACAATCAATAACCGCCTTCGGGGCGTCAGCCGCATGGAAAGCTTTGAGATTATTTTAGAGCGTTACGACGGAACAATGAAGGAAGAAGATAAGGCAGCCTACACCACAAAGAAAAATGAGGTATACAAGGAATTATTGAAAAATATGAGCCCCGCAGACCTTACAGACGAGGTAAAAGAAACTCTTTTAGCATTAAGGGAAAAGGGACTGAAGCTGGCAATCGGCTCTTCCAGCAAAAATGCAGGTTTTATCCTGAACCAGCTGGGGCTTGGCGGTTTCTTCGATGCAGTTTCCGATGGAAATAACATTACACATTCCAAGCCAGACCCGGAGGTATTTGTAAAGGCAGCGCAATTTGTGGAGGAAGCGCCCAGAGACTGCCTTGTGGTAGAGGATGCAAAAGCCGGACTGGAAGCTGCAATTGCCGGGGGCATGGAATGCGCCGCAATCGGAGACGCTGTTTCCTGCGGCCTTGCAACATGGAATTTAACTACATTTTCCGACTTAAAAAACATTACAAATTAAATGATAAAAATCCCATTAAAATTGTGATTTACCGGACATGTACTGCCTGCCATACTTGTAAAGCCAGGGCAAATATGTTAGAATTATCCTGAAAAAATAGTTTTATACGCAAGAACATACTTAGCCGAATGATTTGCTTTCCTTTTGAAATAATAAAGTATATGAGCAAATCATTTGGCTTATAGAAATAACTTTAACTATACATGGAGTGTAAAGTGGGATGTCAACGATTAAAGATATTGCTGAACTAGCGGGGGTTTCTGTTGCAACGGTATCCAGGGTGCTAAATTGCGATGAAACATTAACGGTACAAGAGGAGACAAAGAAAAAGGTATTTGAGGCGGCAGAACAGCTTGAATACCAAATGAAGAAAAAAAAGAAACGCAAACGCAAATTAAAGCTGGGCCTTATCTGCTCCTATTCCCCAGAAGAGGAGTTAGAGGATCCCTTTTATCTGGCAGTACGGATTGCGATAGAAAAAGAAATAGAGGATAACGGCTTCAAAAGGATTCCCCTCTATCTTGAGGATGGGATGGCGCAATTTTCCGCTGTGGATGGAATCATCTGCCTGGGAACATTCAGCAGGACAACTGTCAGGAAAATTGACAGCATGCTAAAGCCCCACATCTATGTGGATGCGGTAGGAAACCGTAATACGGGAGATTCCATCATCACAGATCTTGGAAATTCTGTACAGCATCTTATGGAATATCTATGGTCCCAGGGACACCGCCAGATCGGCTTTATTGGAGGGCGCGAACTGTATTCCGATGGAAAAGAAATCCTGGATGCAAGGCTTCCCGCCTATCGGCATTTTCTCAAAGAGAGAGGCACATTATGCGAATCCTTTATTAAGATTGGCGGATATACCTCAAAGCATGGCTACCGATTGATGAAAGAGCTTCTGGAAGAAGAAAAACGCCCCACCGCCATATTTGCCGCCAATGACTCCTTAGCCGTAGGCTGTTACCGGGCCATCCAGGAAACCGGCCTTCAAATTCCAGAGGATATCAGCGTCATTGGCTTTAATGACATATCTATGGCAAAATATCTTGCACCGCCGTTGACAACCGTACATGTACACATGAATTTTTTGGGACGCCAGGCTGTCAAAATGCTGGCAGAGCGTGTCCAGTTAGAACGGGAAGTAAACATGCATGTCTCTGTCTCCACAGAACTTGTCATCCGGAAAAGCGTAAGGAAGATAGATTGAACCAGTACATATTTCTATTCCAAATGAACCACCCCGCTCCAGGCAGCAAGACATGAAATCTGTGAGAATATAAAAAAGTACAGGCAGGGCAGGCAGCAAAATAACAGACAGGCAGGATTACAGAATATGAAGGAAGAATTTTTAGAACAGATATTAAGTGAAATCTCTGTATCTGGAAGTGAAGAACCAGTACAGGAGGTTGTGAAGGCATACATGAAAGACTATGCCAATGAAATACATGAAGATGAAATCGGGGATGTGGTCTGCGTACTGAATCCCGAAAGTGATACAAGGATTATGCTGTCAGCCCATGCGGACGAAATCGGGGCAGTGGTTTCCAATGTAACAGATAAGGGGCGGCTCCAGGTGGTAAACCGGGGCGGCATCATCCCTTTCACCTATCCGGGACAGCAGGTTATGGTCTGCACAAGGCACGGCATTATCTACGGCGTTGTGGAAGCAAGGCGGGAATCCTTTGAAAATAAGGAATTAAGCGCAAAGGATTTCCTGATAGATATCGGCGCCAGCACAAAGGAGGAAGCGCTGTCACAGGTATCTTTGGGAGATGTGATAGCGTTGGATACCCATATCCGGCAGATGATGAACGAAAGGTTCACCGCCCGGGCGCTGGATGACAGGCTGGGCGTATTTATCATTATGGAGTCCCTTCGCAGGGCAAAGGAAAAAGGCTGTACCACAGGCGTGTATGCGGCATCCACGGCAGGGGAGGAGACCACCAAAAACGGCGCTTACTGGTGCAGCTCCAGAATCAAGCCAGACCTTGCAGTTGTGGTGGATGTTACCTATTGCAGCGACTACGGCGATAAGGACACCACGGAAGCCGGCACCGTTGAGCTTGGCAGAGGCCCGGTTCTTTGCAACAGCCCCACCGTGGCAAAAGCACTCAATAAAAAAATGCAGCAATGTGCAGCGAACCTTAAGATTCCTGTCCAGATAGAGGCAGCCAGCGGGCTTACCTATACGGATGGAGACCGTATCCATTTTTCCAACCAGGGCGTTCCCATGGTATTGGTATCCATTCCCCTCCGGTACATGCACACACCGGCAGAGGTTGCCGATAAGAAGGATGTGGAAGGGTGCATTGAATTGATTGCAGAATTTTTGTGCCAGTATCAATAATTTTCTTTCTAGGATATTTGGATGCAGATATAAATTGCTCAAATTTGTGTCTGCATCCTTTCATTTTCCCAATAAAACAAATATCAAAATAATTTGAAATCTGCACAATTTTCCCCCTGCTGCATAAGATATAAACAACTGTATTTTTTGGAGAACTGATAGTATGCTAAATTATTTATGGGGTTTTATGATTGTCATCGGCATCGTCTATGCCGCATTTACCGGAAACCTCCCGGCTGTCACCAACGCAGCCCTGGACTCCTCCAAAGAGGCTGTGGCTCTGTGCATCACCATGCTGGGCGTCATGTCCCTGTGGGTGGGGCTGATGCGCATTGCAGAAAACTGCGGCATCATCTCCGGCGCAGCCCGTACGCTTCATCCATTCCTCCGCTTTATGTTTCCCACAATCCCAAAAGGGCACAAAGCAAACGAGTACATATCTACAAATATTATTGCCAATGTCTTCGGCCTTGGCTGGGCCGCCACCCCTGCCGGCTTAAAAGCCATGGAAGAAATGGGGGATCTGAACCATCACAGCAAAACCGCCAGCAAGGACATGTGTACTTTCCTGATTTTAAATGTTTCCTCCTTCCAGCTGATTCCCGTCAACATGATTGCCTACCGCAGCCAGTACGGCTCTGCCAATCCCGCATCCATTTTAGGGCCAGCCATGATTGCCACCTTTTTTTCCACATTAGCTGGGATTATATTCGCCAAATTCATGTACGCCCTGCCAGAGAAATCCCCTGATGCAGACAGCCTTCCCCATATGCCCCAAAGGGAATTACCTAAAAAGAAAAAAGGAGGTATCTTCCATTGAAAATCCTCCTTTTCTTATCAGACGCCATGATTCCCCTTTTGATTTTTTCCATTGTGGGATATGGGCTTTTAAACCATCACAATGTATATGACGACTTTATCAAAGGCGCAAAAGATGGATTCCAGACAGTCATTGGCATTATGCCTACCTTAATCGGCCTGATGGTGGGTGTAGGCATTTTGCGTGCTTCTGGATTCCTGGATTTGCTTTCCTCTGCCCTTGGAATGATTACGGAACCTCTGCGTTTTCCAGCAGAGCTTGTTCCCGTCTCTATTGTGAAAATGTTTTCCTCCTCTGCCGCCACAGGGCTGGTGCTTGACATTTTCAAGGAATTCGGGCCGGATTCCTACTACGGAACCATAACTTCTATTATGATGAGCTGCACTGAAACGATTTTCTACACCATGAGCATTTACTTTATGACTGCGAAGGTACAGAAAACCCGCTACACGCTGGCAGGCGCGCTCTTTACCACCCTGATCGGGACAATCGCAAGCGTAATCCTTGCGCAGATTATGTAAAACCTGCGTCTATTACTCCTGTACAGCGGTATAAACCCCACGCATAGTTTACGCCTTGCCATCAATTTTTTTCAGATACTGCTTTGTCTCTGCCACAGCCACGCCGCTTAAGGCAATGATTGCAATCAGGTTCGGAACCGCCATCAATCCGTTGAAAATATCAGCAATGGTCCATACAGCGGAAACTGTCATAAAAGGACCGATAAGCACAGCCAGAATATAGATCCAGCGATATGCTTTTACCGCCTTCTGGCTTCCCCCTGTCAGATACTCCAGGCACCGCTCACTGTAATAATCCCATCCAAGGATTGTGGTAAATGCAAAACACACAAGGCAAACCATAAGGATAAAAGAAGAAACCGCCGGCGCAAAGGGAAGACCTATCTGGAAGGCTCTTGTGGTTACATCCACCCCATCCAGGCCAACGTTCCAGGAATCTGTAATCACGATGGTAAGCCCTGTCATGGTACAAATAATCACAGTATCTATCACCGTGCCCAGCATAGAAACAAGGCCCTGGGCTGCCGGCTCGTCTGTCTGGACTGCCGCCGCTGCAATTGGGGCGCTTCCCAGCCCCGCCTCGTTGGAAAAAATTCCTCTGGCAACGCCTTTCTGCATAGCAGCCAGCATGGCTCCCAAAGCGCCTCCGGCAGCTGCCCGTAATCCAAATGCACTCTCTACAATTGTTACAAAGGCTCCTGGTATTTCTTTGTAGTGGAAAACCAGAATCAATAAAGCTGCTGTAATATATGTAGCTGCCATAAACGGCACAAGCACCTGCGCTACCCCGGAAATTCTCTGAAGCCCTCCAATCAATACCAATGCAACACAAGCTGTTAAAATGATCCCTGCGATTACGACAGTCCAGGAATATTCCTTTCCCAAAAGCTCCACGCTCCATTGACTGCCTGGGTCAAAAAAGCTGTTCACCGCACTGGTAATCCCATTAATCTGGGTAAAGGTGCCGATTCCAAGCAATCCAGCCCCTGCCCCAAAGAACGCAAAAATTTTGCCAAGCCAGGCCCAGTTTTTCCCCATTCCTCGTTCAATATAGTAAAAAGGCCCGCCTACAATATGCCCATCCTCCGCCACAATACGGTATTTAATGGCCAATAGGCATTCCGTATATTTTGTAACCGTACCTAAAACCGCTGCCATCACCATCCAAAACAAGGCGCCTGGGCCGCCCGCCACGATTGCGGTGGCAACTCCTACAATATTTCCGGTTCCTATGGTAGCAGACAATGCGGTACACAAAGCGCCAAATCCCGATACCTCGCCTTCCTCTCCCGCCGACTCATCCGAAATCAAATTGCGGATTGCCAATGGGAGCCGCCGGATCTGAAGCCCCCGCAAACGGATGGTCAGCAAAAAGCCAACTGCCAGAATCAGCACAATCAGCGGAATCCCCCACACCAAATCATCTGCCGTCTTCAAAAATGTATTAAAATCCATAAATTTTTCCCCTTTCTTTTTCTAAAATCAGTCCAGATACCTGCCAATCTGAGGCATCCAGTCCCCGATAAACACTTCATCCTTAAGAATCACTTCCAAAATCGGTGTAAAAAATCTCATCAAAAGCTCTAACACCTGCTTCCATTCTGGAAATGATTTTCCCTTCCTGTAATTTTCCCATCTTTTTTCCATATACTCATAATCTTCAAAGCTGGCTATCATCTCCAAACGTTCTTCCAGCAATGGAATCGGATACTCCAGCAAAAGCTGTTCCAAGCTATGGCACACCTTTCTTCCTTCCACAACTTTTTCTGTCAGGATATCATAGCAGCCACTGTACCAGGACATGCTGTAAACCAGCTCCAAATCATCTATGATATGGTAAAAGCTCCTGGACAGATACTCCTCTGCCGTAAACATGCAATAAGATACCTTTTCCGGCAAGGCACTCTCCAGCAATCTTTCCTCTGGCAGAAGACATTCTACATCATAGGGAACCAGCTCCAGTGCAAAGGGAATCTGAAAAGGCCACATCACAATCTTTAACTGGATTCTGGGATTGCCCCCTCCCTCGTCCCATTTTTCCTCCTGCTTTTGATATAAAAAAATCTCGCATTCCTTTTCTTCCTGCCCAGATTCCTGGGATATCTCTTCTGTCAAACCATCTTCTAAGGATTCTAAGGGAAATAAATCTTCCAAAACCTCTATCGTATCAGCAAGTCCTTCTTTTGGAGAAAAAAACTCCAGATAATTTACAAAATGCTCCCGATACCATTTTTCGTCTATGAATTTATCATCTCTAAGAAGCAGTTTTTCCCTCAAAGAAGACACAGCAATTTTCTGTATTATTTTTTCCGCACCATTCCCCGCAGCAAGCTTTATTTCTAAAATCTGCTGCAATTCATGTTCTTTATCCATTTCGTCCCTTTTCAAATATATCTTCACTCAAAATTTTTCTGCAATCGTATCCCTTATCATCCTTAAACCAGACGCTCAATCTGATTCCCCCTCAAACTAAACATGCATTTTTATTATATTCTTATCCACTTTCCCTGTCAATTATGAATAAAACAGAAAAAAGACAATATATTTATTTTCTTATATTGCCTCTTTTCTGTATGGTTGTATTTTCTTTTTCTATCTCTAATTTTCCAGCATGCCGCCTAATTGGAATAAAGCTGGGGCAGCTGCAGGGCAGTATCTGCATCTTCTTTCTGCATGCCCACCCGATTGAAATACTGTTACATCAGCTTGGCTGAGCAATATCCGTCATTTATTTCCGGCGTCTGCCCTTCTTAAATTTTATCTCTTTAAAGCTTATCTTATGCTGCCTCCTGCATTCTATTTTATATTTAATCAGATAGAAATTATCTGCAAGATAATAGATTCCAAACCCAACTCCTATCAAAAGGATAACCGCCAGCGCCCCTAAAACAATGTATTTAATATTGATTTTAAATACCTTTTCTTCTTTATTTTCCTTCTTTTCCCCTTTCTCCTTATTGTCCTCCTTTGCTTTATGGAACTTAAATTCAGACACCTTTGCGCCGGTTACCTCGATCTCCGTTCCTCCTACCTGGCGTCCTGCATAGACATACTGGATATTTCCAATCACATCCTTGGAGTCCTTAATTTCCACTATTTCAGGCACTGCATCGGTAAATGCCGCCGCCTTTGGGAGCACAATGCTTCCTTCCTCATTCAGCCCCACAAAAGATTCCTCATTTTCAAATATTTTATTTTCTTTGATATTCTGTGTATAATTCTTTTCATTTTCCGCCACATTCCATAATTGGAAATTCTCAAAGCAGTAATCAAACAGTATTCTGGTATCCAGATAATGATTGGGCGCCTGCTCCCTGGTAACCACACAGATTAAAGTCATTCCATCCTTCTCTGCAAAGGTCGCCAATGTACTCCCCGCCACACTGGTATATCCGGTTTTCCCGCCAATGCAGTTATCATAAAGATACCTGGTATCTCCCTGGTAATTGGTCAGCATTTTATGATGGTTCACCAGATATGTCTCTTCCTCGTGCTTATTAGTAGGAGGAATCGTATAACGCTTCGTATTGACAATCATGCGGAAAATATCATTTTTCAAGGCTTCCCTGGATATCAAGGCAATATCATAAGGGCTTGTCCAATGCTCCTCGTCCGGCAGTCCATGGGGATTATTGAAATGGGTGTCCGTACACCCCAATTCCTTTGCCTTGTCATTCATCATCCTTATAAAGTCTTCATAATCCTTCCCCACATGCTCTGCGATTGCATAGCCGCATTCATTGGCAGACTCCAGCATCAAACCATACAAGCACTCCTCCATGGTCATTACTTCATCCACATCCCTGGAAATGCCGGAACCCTCTGTTCTGTAAATTGCATTTTTTGAAAATGTGACCTTCTCGTCCAGGCTGCTGTTTTCCACTGCTAAAAGGCTTGTCATAATTTTCGTAATACTTGCAGGATATGATTGCTCATGGGAGTTTTTTTCATATAAAACCGTCCCTGTGGATGCCTCCATAACAACTGCCGATTCCCCTGCAATCTGGGGGCCTTCCGGCCAGTACTCCTCTGCCTGGACAGGAACAGCATTGAACTGAAACAAACATACTGCTCCCAGTAATATTCCTATCCATTTTTTTCTCTTTTTCATGAAAGTTTCTCCTTAAATCCTTTTGTATCCTTGAATCTAAAAGTTTATTCCGCATATTTTACAGAATATCTCATTTATTTTACAATTCTGTTACAATTTTCTATAGTATACCATATCAGATGTTGTGTTGCAACTTTTGATATAGTATAATATCGGCAGATATTATACGCGCCGAAGTGCGCATCGGTGACCATACCATATCACGGAGTGATTATGGTATAATATCGGCAGATATTATACGCGCCGAAGTGCGCATCGGTGACCATACCAT
>CANDGI010000006.1 GCA_947384285.1 uncultured Lachnospiraceae bacterium | reverse complement strand
GTAAATACAAGGAGTTTTTGAGATATGATAAAAATACTTTTCGTCTGCCACGGCAACATCTGCCGTTCCCCAATGGCAGAATTCATCATGAAGGATATGGTAGAAAAACAAGGCATTGCCCATGAGTTCTACATCGCCAGCGCCGCCACCAGCATGGAGGAAATCGGCAATCCTGTCCATCATGGAACCAGAAACAGGCTGGCGCAGGAGGGCATTTCCACAGCAGGAAAATATGCCGTCCGTATGGAACCTGGCGATTACCAGAAATATGATTACATCATAGGAATGGACAATTGGAATTACAGAAATATACTTCGGATTGTGGGAAAAGACAAAGAACATAAGGTCAGCCTGCTGTTGGATTACACCGATCAACCCAGAGATGTGGCAGATCCCTGGTATACCGGAGATTTCGAAAAAACCTACGAAGATGTGACAGCAGGCTGCAGGGGGCTGCTTGCAAAGATAACCCAGGAAAATCTGCAATGAGCTTTCCAGCAGCAAGCAGCGGGCATGGAATCCATGAAAAGAATAGGGCTCTACAGCCAGACATCTCGTCTCCTTCAAAGGCTGCAAGGCGTATGGAACCCATGAAAAGAATAGAGGTTCTACAAGTTGCCATATGGAAGAACTTTTCAGAAATGGAAGAGGGCATTATGCCGGATTAAGGCTGTCCGGCATAAGCCTTGGCTTCTTCCATATAATAATCAGCATTCCGCCTGATATTTTCTTTTTCTGCTTCCGTCACGGTGCGTATTATTTTTCCAGGATTGCCCAGCACTAAGGAGTTGTCGGGGATTACCGTATTCTGGGTAATGAGTGTTCCGGCGCCGATGATGCAGTTTTCCCCGATAACAGCATGGTTCATGATAATGGCGCCCATGCCGATTAAAGTATTGTCTCTTATGGTGCATCCATGGATGATGGCGCCATGGCCGATGGTAACCTGGCTGCCGATTTGGATATCTGCCCCCTGGTCTACGTGGAGCACGCAGTTATCTTGAATGTTGGTTTTCTCTCCAATCACGGCCGAGCCGGCTTCCGCCCGCACCACGGCGTGAAACCAGACGCTGGAGTTGTCTCCGATGGCAACGTCTCCCCGGACAACTGCGCCAGGGGCGGTATAAACATTTTTTCCCAGATGGGGAGTTTTTATGGTATGCATTTCTTATCATCCTTTCTGTACGTTTCGGTATCAGTATATAATATATCCCCAAAAAAGTAAA
The DNA here is from genome assembly GCA_947384285.1 of uncultured Lachnospiraceae bacterium. Taxonomy (GTDB): domain Bacteria; phylum Bacillota; class Clostridia; order Lachnospirales; family Lachnospiraceae; genus Petralouisia. The sequence continues at coordinate 109,422 of CANDGI010000006.1, read as the reverse complement.
TTCCATGAACCAAAAGAAAAGTTATTACAATGTATCAGTGAAAGGGCAAGTTATTACAGCGGACGTTTCATATTTGGATTCTATTTTTCTTGTGTACCGAAAATATAAATTGTTCGCTTTGGCCTTAGAAAGACGTCTGAAAGGTTGAGTAAAATGAATGACATGCAGTTATTGCAATGCATCAATGAACATGGAAAAAGTGTTTATGCGTTCTGCAGACAGCTTACCCAGAACAAACAGGAGGCAGAAGAGCTTTATCAGGATACGTTTTTAAAAGCGGTAGAGCTGAAAGGGAAAATGGACTGGGAGAAAAATCCAGGAAGCTATCTGATTTCCATCGCCCTGCGCATCTGGAAAAATAAAAAACGAAAATATGCCTGGAGGAAACGGATTGCGGGCATGGAGGAATATATAGAGGAAGCGGCAGGCATGGAAGCCGCCCGCCAGGAAGCATCCACAGAGGAAATTTTTTTCCAGCGGGAGCTGCAAAGGCAGGTACGGGAAGCGGTGGCGAAATTAGATGATAAGTACCGTATCCCGGTGTATCTCTATTATTCCCAGCAGTTTTCCACAGAACAGATTGGAGGCATCCTGAAGCTTCCCCAGGGCACGGTAAAAAGCAGGCTGCACAAAGCAAGAAAGCTGTTAAGAAAAGAATTGGAGGTTGTTTTAGATGAAAAATGACAAAAATCTGGAACAGTTGTTACAGCAGGCCCTTTCTCCAGAAGAAGAACCAGATTACTGGCTGAACCAAAAAATTTTGAGGAAAGCAAAGGAGAGAGAAATGATGAATAAACAATACAGAAAGAAAATGCCAGCAATAGCAATTTCGGCAGCTGTCGTCCTTTCCATCAGTTCCCTGACTGCTGTTGCAGCATGGAAGTATTTAACCCCGGATCAGGTGGCAGAGGAGGTAAAAGACCAGGGGCTTGCGGCAGCATTTCAAAGCCAGGACGCCGTTTCCATCCAGGAATCCCAGGAATATGGAAATTACAAAATCACCCTTTTGGGTGTTGTGTCTGGAAAAAATTTGAGCCAGTATGTAAATTCGGATGATGCGGCAGGGGACATCCGGGATGACAGGACTTATGTGGTAACAGCCATTGAAAATGCCGACGGCTCTCCAAGGCCTGGCACGAGAGATGATGATTACGGAAAAGATCCATTTTTTGTGTCTCCCCTGATTAAAGGGCAGAACCCCAGTCTTTACAATGCCTTGACTATGAGCGGCGGGTATTCGGAATTTGTGCAGGATGGGATACAATACCGGATTACAGAAACAGATAATATAGAGGTTTTTGCAGACCGGGGATTGTATCTTGCTGTGAACAGCGGTACTTTTTATGATAGTGATGCGTACCTGTTTGAGGAGGCCACAGGGGAGATTGCCAGAAATGAAGCTTTTGAAGGGGTAAATGCGCTGTTCCAATTGCCTTTGGATGAAAAGAAGGCAGACAGGGAAAAAGCGGACGCCTATATCCGCCGGCTGGAAAAGGAGTTGGCAGGCGCGGAAGATGAGCCTGCAGACGGGGATGGCGTAGGAGATGGATTTGCAGACGGGAACAGCCTGGAAGATAAGTCTGGAGATGAAAACGGCACGGAACAGAATTTAGGTAAGTATGGCCTGCTTGCAAAGGAGATCGAAGGCTGGACCCAGAAAGACCTGGAGCAGAAAGCAGAATTGCTGGATGATTTGACACAGACATTGACAGTGGATGAAGAAGGGTATTTCAGCTATTCTTATCAAATGGAAGCGGATGGAACAAGGTCTTCCAGCGGTACAATTCTGGCGGAAAGTATTTTCAAAGAGGACCAGGTTGGAATGTCAGAGAGTAAATATATCGTCGGCGGAGGCGGAAAGAAAGTGTATATAGAAACCTTTACACGGGAAGAGGACGGAACGATAACCTTAAAGGTGTACCAATACCAGAAGGATTGATAATTTTTACAGCAGTCTCTTTGTATTTTTGCAAAGAGGCTGTTGCCATTATATCAAGAAAAGAATATAATACGAACGTTAGAGAAACGAAATTTTGGTATGGCGGGGGACATTTCAGATGGAAAGAGCAGTGAATCAGGCAGAACAAGTGGAAAAAAGCATCCAGAAAAAATTCCACAAAGAGTTATTTTCCCGCTTTGCAAAGGCAGTCCGGGATTATGAGCTGGTGCAGGAGGGAGACAACATCGCAGTCTGCATTTCCGGCGGAAAGGATTCCATGCTGATGGCAAAGCTGTTTCAAGAATTGCAGAAGCACAGGAAGGTATCTTTTGGGCTGGAATTTTTGGTGATGGATCCAGGTTATTTAAAGGAAAACCGGAGAATGATTGAGGACAATGCAGCAAAGATGGAGATTCCCATTACAGTCTTTGCATCGGATATATTTGACGCAGTTTATGAGATAGAAAAATCCCCTTGCTATCTCTGCGCGCGGATGCGCCGGGGGCATCTCTACCATCAGGCCAGGGAGCTTGGCTGCAATAAAATTGCGCTGGGGCATCATTATGACGATGTGATTGAGACAATCCTGATGGGAATGCTCTATGGAGGGCAGATACAGACCATGATGCCTAAGCTGCACAGCACGAATTTCCCAGGCATGGAGCTGATCCGCCCTATGTACTATATCAGGGAAGGGGATATTAAGCGCTGGCGGGATTATAATGGGCTGCAGTTCCTGCAATGCGCCTGCCGGTTTACGGAAGCCTGCGCCATCAACAGTCCAAACAATGAAACCACTTCCAAGCGCAAGGAAGTGAAACAATTGATTGAAAAACTAAAGAAAACCAACCCCTTTGTGGAGGCAAATATTTTCCGCAGCGTGGAAAATGTGAACTTAAGCACTGTGATTGCCTATAAAGAGCAGGGGGTGAAGCATCATTTTCTGGAAAATTATGATGGGCAGGGCGGATGATTTTTATTCCTTCGCGGGTTTCATTTCCCGCAATTTCCATTCCGTTTTTTAGCTGTATTAGCCTGATTCATCTGCAAAGGTGTTTTCATAAGGTTCCATGTTTTCAGTGCATTTTGCCATAGGTGATAAGCGGCCTGGTCATTCAGCAGAGTGTTTACACCCAGAAACTGCCAATGATTTTGGCCGGATGGAGCGTATATCTTCCTAAAAAATAAAATTCCCTATTGACTTACTGGGAAGTAAAGGGTATGGTATAGGAAAACAGATAACCTACTAAACAGATATGAAATAAGGGAAAAGGAGAGAAAACGTGTTATGAGCAAAAAACCATACAAAGACAGGGCGTTAAAATTTGAAACATTACAGCTGCACGTGGGGCAGGAGCAGGCAGACCCGGCAACCGATGCGAGAGCGGTGCCGATTTACGCAACTTCTTCCTATGTATTCCACAATTCAGACCATGCGGCTGCAAGGTTCGGCTTGCAGGATGCAGGAAATATCTACGGGCGGCTTACCAATCCAACCCAGGATATTTTTGAACAGCGGATTGCGGCATTGGAGGGCGGTGCGGCTGCCCTGGCGGTGGCTTCCGGTGCGGCAGCAGTCACCTATACCATACAGAATCTGGCCCAAAATGGGGAACATATTGTGGCGGCAAACAACATTTATGGGGGAACCTATAACCTGTTGGCGCACACCTTGCCGGAATATGGAATTACCACAACCTTTGTGGAGCCGTCGGACATCAATAATTTTGCACAGGCAATCCAGGAGAATACCAAAGCCCTTTACATAGAAACCCTGGGAAATCCCCACTCTGAAGTGAGCGATATCGAAGCCATTGCAAAGCTTGCCCATGAGCACAAAATTCCATTGGTGGTGGACAGCACTTTTGCAACCCCGTTTTTGGTAAGGCCCATGGAATACGGGGCGGATATTGTGATACATTCCGCCACAAAGTTTATCGGCGGCCATGGCACAGCGATTGGAGGCGTGATTGTAGACAGCGGAAAATTTGACTGGGAAGCATCTGGGAAATTTCCTTCCCTTACAGAACCGAATTCCAGCTATCATGGGGTAAGCTTTACGAAAGCAGCAGGGCCTGCCGCATTTGTTACGAAAATCCGTGCCATTCTCCTGCGGGATATGGGAGCAGCCCTTTCTCCTTTTCATGCATTTCTGTTCCTGCAAGGATTGGAAACCTTGTCCTTAAGGGTGGAGCGCCATGCGGAAAATGCATGGAAGGTGGTGGAATATCTGAACAATCATCCCCAGGTGGAAAAGGTGCATCATCCCTCCATTTCCACCGATCCCAGACAACGGGAATTGTACCAGAAATATTTTCCAAAGGGCGGCGGTTCCATTTTTACTTTTGAAATAAAAGGAGACGACCGCACAGCCAAGGATTTTATCGATAACCTGGAAATATTTTCATTGCTGGCAAATGTGGCGGATGTAAAGTCCCTTGCCATCCATCCAGCATCCACGACCCATTCCCAATTGAATGAGGAAGAGCTGAATGAGCAGGGGATTTATAAAAATACCATCCGCTTGTCCATTGGCACAGAGCACATAGACGATATTATTGAAGATTTGGAAGAAGCCTTTGCCGCTGTTGAAGCGTAAGCGGTTAGCAGGAGGCTGCATCTACAAGGTAAGAGAGATTATCCGGCAGCTTTGCTGCTGTTGAAGCGTAAGCAGTTAGAAGGAGGGCAAATGCGCAGCATTTCTTAAAATGCCTTCCGCCGAGCCGGAGATGAGGGGCGATACATTATTTTAGGAGGAGTTAAAATGTCGAAAATTTATCAGGGAACCTTAGATTTGATTGGAAATACCCCCTTGGTGGAGGTTGCAAATATTGAGAAAGCGCATGGATTGACAGCAAAGATTTTGGTAAAATTAGAGTATTTTAATCCGGCGGGAAGTGCAAAAGACCGGATTGCCAAGGCCATGATTGAAGATGCGGAAGCGAAAGGAAAGCTGGGAAAAGATTCCGTTATCATTGAGCCTACTTCTGGAAATACTGGAATCGGCCTTGCAGCCATTGCAGCTTCCAAGGGATACCGGGTGATTCTTACCATGCCAGAGACCATGAGCGCAGAGCGCAGGAATATTTTGAAGGCTTACGGGGCAGAGCTGGTGCTGACCGAGGGGGCAAAGGGCATGAAAGGCGCCATTGCCAAAGCGGAGGAATTGGCAATGGAGATTCCAAACAGTTTTATCCCGGGGCAGTTTGAGAATCCAGCCAACCCTGAAATCCACAGAAAGACCACAGGGCCGGAAATCTGGGAGGATACAGAGGGATGCGTGGATATTTTCGTGGCAGGCGTAGGAACCGGCGGCACAATCACTGGCGTGGGAGAATATCTGAAATCCCAGAATCCCCAGGTAAAAGTGGTGGCGGTAGAGCCTTCCTCCTCTCCCGTGCTGTCGGAGGGGAAAAGCGGTTCCCATAAGATTCAGGGAATCGGAGCCGGATTTGTACCGGATACTTTGAATACAGATGTATATGATGAAATTTTTCCAGTAGAGGATGCGGCGGCTTTTGCAGCAGCCAAGGAGCTTGCAAAAGCAGAGGGCGTCCTGGTGGGGATTTCTTCTGGGGCGGCTTTATCTGCGGCTCTGGAATTGGCGAAGCGGCCGGAAAACCAAGGGAAAACCATTGTGGCATTGCTGCCGGACAGCGGAGACAGGTATTATTCTACGCCCTTGTTTGTGGAGTAGGACAGGCATCTGTTTGATTAGGATGAAAAAGGAATAGAAGATATCATGGAAAGTGTGTTTGTTAGCATTCAGGATGCCTAATGACACACTTTTTTCATGCGCTTTTTTATTTTGCAGGAATAAATGCACTTTAAGGCGGCAATGGAGCGAAAAAGAAGTATATCTGTAAGGAAGCAGCAAACATTGGAAAAGATTGCTGCAAAGCATTTTGATGGAGCAGGTGAGCGGGGAATATGCCTGCATCCCAACCTTGCCGCTGATGTGCAGAGCTTGATGAAGAAATATGGCGCGGCGTCTGAGGATGCGGCGGTGGAGAGTGAGGAAGTATTGGAGCAGCTTTTAGAATACAGCAGGATTGTCCAGTATCAGCTCCACAGCTGCAGCTATTTTGTTCATGGGACAAGGATGCCTGCCTTCCTGGGACAGATGAAAATAAAAACCAGCGGCCCCCAGGCAATGGTGGATTTTTTAACGAATCAAATAAAATCCATGAAATGTTTCCAGAGAAGACCAATATATGTTACAATGAAAAAAGAATTTCTAGAGAAAGCAAATGATTTACTAGGAGGGAAGTTAATGCGAAGCATGATTCGAAATGCCTTCCGACGGCTTGCGACCGAAGCGAAGTGGGGGCGTTTCATTGAAAAGGGGGATACCTCCCTGAGGGATAAGGTGAAAGATGTAAAAGGCTATAACGCCAGGATGGCTGGTTTATACAAAAAGTGCGCGTTATTTTTCTTATTGATTGGGATTTTATTTCTAGTTTTCCCTGCTGCCGGAATTGTTTTATTAGTGCTTGCCTGCTCGGCTGGGATTTATTTGGTATATCGGTCTTATAAAAGGATTTTGATAATGTATTCGTAACTTCCCATTTTATGTAAGAAAAAGTTAACGAGAGGAAAATAAACATGAAGGCAGAATTGAAGTTAAGGCATGGTCGTCCTGGCAGCGGCAAGGACAGGATAAAAGAGGAAATGGCAGTATATGATTTGCTGGATGCTCTGCAGATTGATTATGATAGAGTGGATCACGAAGCCGCGTTTACCATGGAAGCCTGCAAGGCAGTAGATCAGGTATTGGAGCCGGCTGCCATTTGTAAAAACCTTTTTCTCTGCAATGCGCAGAAGACGAAATTTTATATGCTGATGATTTTAGGAGACAAAAAGTTTAAGACGAAAGATATCTCCCATCAGATTAACAGTTCCCGGCTTTCCTTTGCGCCAGGGGAATTTATGGAAAAGTATCTTAAAATTTCACCAGGATCTGTCAGTGTGATGGGATTGATGAATGACATAGATAACCAGGTGGCTCTTTTGGTAGATCATGATGTCATCCAGTCAGAATATTTCGGGTGTCATCCTTGTATCAATACTTCCAGTATCCGCCTGAAGATGGATGATTTGCTGCATAAGTTTCTGCCAGCAGTTCACCACGAATATACGGTAGTGCGTCTTTGAATAAATAGAAAAAGTTAGGAAAGGAGAAGGAATTATGCAGTTGGTGAAACCAGATAGAAAATATTATCAGAGCTATGTGGAGGCCGTAGAGGAATACCGCATGCACAAAGTACAGGTTTTTCCGTTCCTGGACACGGAATCTATGGATATCTTTGAAACAATGAGGAATTTTGAAGCGGGCATCCAGCTTCCGGCAGGCTGGGTTCCTGCTACGTATTTCTGGATGGTGGATGGGGAAGAATTTCTGGGTGAAATTTGTATCCGGCATGCATTGACAGAAGCTTTGCTGGAATTCGGCGGGCATATAGGGTATGGCGTGCGCTGCTCCAAATGGAATCAGGGCATAGGGACAGAAATGTTAAAAAAGGCGCTGCCTTACGCCAGAGATGTACTGCAGCTTGAGAAAGTATTGCTGACCTGCAATGACGGTAATTATGGTTCCGTTCATGTGATAGAGCGAAATGGCGGCATTCTTTGGGACAAAATTGAGCATGTGGTGGAAGGGGAGGAGCGGCTGACGCGAAGATACTGGATTGCATTGGGGAAGGAGCGCGGCGTGCGTGGAAGCAAGTAAAAAGAGACTTCCAATCGGGATAGAGGATTTTGAGGAAATAACAACAGATAGGGAATGGTTAAAATGGAAAGAAATGTATGTGGAACAAAAGAGAAGAAAAAACTCCTGATTACCGGAGCATCCGGTTTCCTGGGAAAAAGGATTGCTGATTTTTATACTGGAAAATACCAGGTATATACACCAGCCCACGGCGAACTGGATCTCACAGATGAAGGAAATACAGCCCAGATTTTACACAAATATAAGCCTGACATAGTCATCCACTGCGCCGCCATCTCAGATGTGGGACGATGTGAAAAAGAGCCGGAAAGCTCATGGAACATCAATGTAAATGGAAGCATCCATATTGCCAAGGCGGCAAAGGAGGTGCAGGCAAAATGCATCCTATGCAGCTCCGACCAGGTATATTTTGGAAGCAGCTTAAGCGGGGCGCACCGGGAGGAAGAACAGCTCAAGCCGTCTAATCTGTATGGACAGGAAAAATTAAAGGCAGAGCAGGAATGCCTGAAAATAGATCCCGGCTGTGTGCTGCTAAGGTTATCCTGGATGTATGATACAGAAACGAAAAATGATGGGGAGCATGGGGACTTTTTTCGAACCTTACATGCACAGATGGGAAAGAAAGAGGTGATGCAGTTCCCTGTTTATGACAAAAGAGGAATCACCAATGTGAATGAAGTGATAGCGAACCTGGAAAAGACCTTTCAAATACCTGGGGGAGTGTACAACTTCGGTTCCCCCAACGAAAATGATACGTATACAACAATGTGTGAGGTCTTTGCAAGCATAGGGCTGGATACGGGCAGATTACAGAGGAATGAGGAAGCATTTTGCAAAAATCCAAGGAATCTTACCATGTGCCAGAAGAAAATTAATCAATGCGGCATATTTTTTTCATCCACAGCGGAAGGGCTGTCTGCTGCGATGAAGGAAAGACTGGACAGTAACGCTGCTTGGAACGCTTGAAAAAGCCAGAAGGGCTGTCTGCTGCGATGAAGGGAAAGGCTGGACAGTAACGCTGCTTGGAACGCTTGTAAAAAGATATGCAGAAAAGCAGGACGAATATAACCCACACTGGTTAACGCTTCCCAGTTTTACCGTTGCAAAAAATTTGCAAAAAATTCTTGCCAAATGGAATAATCTGTGCTAAGATAACCCATAACTAAAAAACATCAATAAAGTAAAGCGTTGAAGGAGACTCTTATTTTCAGAGGCCGACAGGAATATGGCGTCACCGACTGAGAGCGCCGTTTGGAAGAGAAGATGAAGGGAACACTCTGGAGCAGACTGGTTGAACAGTTTCTGTGCAGAAGAATATCAGTGCCAGGCAAGTAGGCCAGTACGTTGTGCGCGTTAAGCATTCGGAGATGTGTAAGAATAATTTTTTGCACAATTCCTGAAAGAGGAGAACAAACAGGATTTCCTGCAAGAACAGGAAACTGGTTTCTCAATGCGGGTGGTACCGCGGATTTCATTTGAAGATTCGCCCCGGAATACGAAAGTATTCCGGGGCTTTTTATCTTGAAAGCATACCTGTCCCCGGGATTGCAGGAAACAGGAAGCACAGGGGTCTGGCGCAGGCCTTTTACCTTGAAAGCATACCTGTCCCAAGGATTGCAGGAAACAGGAAGCACAGGGGTCTGGCATAGGCCTTTTACCTTGAAAGCATGCCTGTCCACAGGGATTGGGGAACAGGGAAATGGTACAGAAAAGGAGTGGGAAATATGAGCAGTATTTACAGAGACGTTACATTAAACCAGGTAAGTGAAACGGATATCGGAAAAGCAATCCGGGCAGCTGGATGGGTAGAAAATATCCGGGATCATGGCGGAGTATCCTTTGTGGATTTGCGGGATATGTATGCAGTCATGCAGATTGTTATCCGGGATGGAAAGCTTTTAGAAAGAATCCGCAAGGAACAGGCGGTGTCTATCCAGGGAATCATTGAAAAACGGGATGAGGACACCTACAATCCTAAGATTCCTACAGGAACCATTGAACTGGAAGCAAAAGAAATAGAAATATTAGGAGATGTGTACACAACTCTTCCTTTCGAGGTTATGACCAGCAAGGAGGTAAGGGAGGATGTGCGGCTGAAATACCGCTATCTGGATCTGCGGAACCAGAAGGTAAAAGATAATATTGTATTCCGCTCGAAAGTGATTTCCTATCTGCGGGAGAAAATGGAAGAGCTGGGATTTCTGGAAATCCAGACGCCGATCCTAAGCGCATCTTCACCAGAAGGAGCCAGAGATTATATCGTTCCTTCCAGAAAATATAAAGGGAAATTTTATGCGCTGCCCCAGGCGCCCCAGCAGTACAAACAGCTTTTGATGGTATCCGGTTTTGATAAATATTTTCAGATTGCCCCATGCTTTAGGGATGAGGATGCCAGGGCAGATCGGTCCCCGGGAGAGTTTTACCAGCTTGACTTTGAGATGAGCTTTGCAGATCAGGAAGATGTGTTCCGGGTAGGCGAGGAGGTGATGACCGGGGTATTTGAAAAATTTGCGCCAGAAGGAAGCAAGGTTACGAAGGCTCCTTATCCGGTTATCAGCTGCAAACAGGCAATGCTGGAATTCGGCACAGATAAGCCGGATTTGCGCAATCCCCTTAGGATTATGGATTTGACAGAATTTTTCCAGAAATGCACCTTCCAGCCATTTATCGGGAGGACGGTAAGAGCCATCCGGGTTCATGCAGAGATGTCAAAAGGATTTCATGCAAAATTATTAAAGTTTGCCACCGGAATCGGTATGGGCGGACTGGGATATTTGGAAGTGATGGAGGATGGCAGTTACAAAGGCCCCATCGACAAATTCATTCCCCAAGAGCTGAAAGCAGAATTCGCAAAGCTTGCAGGATTGGAAGCAGGAGATACAATCTTCTTTATGGCAGACAAAGAAGAACGGGCGGCATATTACGCAGGAATGATCCGCACAGAGCTGGGAGAAAAATTGGATTTGCTGGAAAAAAATGCCTTCCGTTTCTGTTATGTCAATGATTTTCCCATGTTTGAGAGGGATTCCAAGACAAAACAGATTAGCTTTACCCACAATCCATTTTCCATGCCCCAGGGCGGGCTTCAGGCATTAGAGACTATGGAGCCTTTGGATATCTTAGCTTATCAGTATGATATTGTCTGCAACGGCGTGGAGCTGTCTTCGGGAGCTGTCCGCAGCCATGATTTGCGGATTATGGTAAAAGCATTTGAGATTGCGGGATATGATGAGGAAACCCTGAAAGAAAAATTCGGTGCCTTGTACCAGGCCTTTCAGTTCGGCGCGCCGCCCCATGCAGGCATGGCGCCAGGGGTAGACCGGATGATTATGCTGCTGCGGGGGGAAGAAAATATCCGGGAGGTAATTGCCTTTCCTATGAATGGGAATGCACAGGATCTTATGTGCGGCGCCCCAGGGCGGGTGACAGAGCAGCAGCTTCGGGAAGTGCATATTAAAATTAGAGACTAATGCTGCAGTGGACATTTTATATATTGGGTACGGAGGTCAAGGCAGGAGGGATAGATATGGAAGATTTGGATCGAAGACGTCAAGAGAATTGCAAAAGTTGTGGTTTTTCTGAGAGGGGGCAGGTGTGCGGCGGTAATCGGATTACGGATGAGACGATTGAATATGTGGGGATTTTGGCGAAATTGGAATTGTCCCCGGAGGAAAAAGAGCGTGCGAAAAAGGATATGGGGGAGATGCTGGATTATATTGACAAGCTCAATGAGCTGGACACGAAAGAGGTGGAGCCTATGTCACATGTGTTTCCTGTCAATAATGTGTTCCGGGAGGATGTGGTAACCAATGGGGATGACTGTGAAAATATGTTGAAAAATGCGCCGGAGGTGAAGGAGAGAAGCTACCGGGTTCCTAAAACGGTTGATTGATAGATGCATGTGCCAGAAGCGAAGGAGGGAAGCTGCCGGATTTCCAAAACGGTTGATTGATAGATGCATGTGCCAGAAGCGAAGGAGGGAAGCTGCCGGATTTCCAAAACGGTTGATTGCTAGATGCGTGTGCCGGAAGCGAAGGAGGGAAGCTGCCGGGTTCCCAAAACGGTTGATTGCTAGATGCCAATGCAGGAGAAAGAAAGCCCGATATTGAAAGGAAGGAAATATCCATGTCCATGAAAGAAATCAGGAGATTTACCGCGGTACAGCTTGCGGAAAGAATAAAACAGAGAGAAATCAGCGTGAAAGAAGCCGTCCAGGCAGCGCTGGAACAAATCAATGAGGTGGAAACAGCCATCCACAGTTATGTGACAATAGAGGAAGAAGGAGCCATGCGGCAGGCGGAAGAGGTTCAGAAAAAGATAGACAGCGGCGAACTGTCCGGCCCCCTGGCCGGGGTTCCCGCAGCCATCAAGGATAATATGTGCACCGAAGGATTGCTGACCACGTGCAGTTCCAGAATTCTTGGAAATTTTGTGCCCACCTACACAGCAGAAGCCGTATTGAATTTGCAAAAGGCAGGCGCGGTGATTCTTGGCAAGACAAATATGGATGAGTTTGCCATGGGAAGCACCACAGAGACTTCGGCTTTTGGAATTACCAGAAATCCATGGAATTTATCGCATGTGCCCGGCGGCTCTTCCGGGGGAAGCTGCGCGGCGGTGGCGGCTCAAGAATGCTTTTACGCCCTTGGCTCTGACACCGGCGGCTCCATCCGCCAGCCCAGTGCCTTCTGCGGCGTGACAGGCTTAAAGCCCACCTATGGGACAGTATCCCGCTATGGGCTCATTGCCTACGGATCCTCCCTGGATCAGATTGGGCCGGTGGCAAAAGATGTTACAGACTGTGCGGCTGTTTTGGAGGCGGCTGCTTCTTATGATAAAAAAGATTCCACCTCCCTAAAGCGGCAGGATACCGATTTCACCTCTGCCCTGGGAAAAGACGTAAAAGGCATGAAAATCGGAATCCCCAGGGACTATTTAGGGGAAGGGCTGGAGGAGGACGTGCGGTCAGCGGTGCTTTTGGCAGCGAAGACCCTGGAAGGACAGGGGGCTATGGTAGAGGAATTTGATTTAAGCCTGGTGGAATATGCGATTCCTGCCTATTATGTGATTGCCTGTGCGGAGGCAAGTTCCAACCTGGCACGGTTTGACGGGGTGAAATATGGATACCGGAGCAAAGAGTATGAAGGGCTTCACCATATGTATAAAAAATCCCGTTCGGAAGGGTTCGGACCAGAAGTAAAGCGGAGGATTATGTTAGGATCCTTTGTGTTAAGCTCCGGCTATTACGACGCCTACTACCTGAAAGCCCTGCGCACCAAGGCTTTAATCAAACAGGCCTTTGACCAGGCCTTTGCGGAATATGATGTGATTTTAGGGCCTGCCGCTCCCTCCACTGCGCCGGAAATTGGAAAGAGCTTAAGTGATCCGCTGAAAATGTATCTGGGGGATATTTACACCGTTTCTGTAAATCTGGCAGGGCTGCCTGGCATCACCGTGCCCTGCGGGCTGGATAAAAAGGGGCTTCCCATCGGCCTGCAGCTGATTGGAGATTGCTTCCAGGAGAAAAAAATCATCCAGGCAGCCTATGCCTTCGAGCAGGCCAGGAAAATGGAAGTAAGCCCCATTGCGGAAGACGGAGCATCTGTCATAGCAGGATGGGAGAAAAGCCAGACAGCGGAAGGCGGGAAGGAACAGGAGGAGAGAGCATGAGCAAGGAATATGAAACAGTCATTGGGTTGGAGGTTCACGTAGAGCTTGCAACGAAAACAAAGATTTTCTGCGGCTGCTCCACAGCTTTCGGCGGAGCGCCCAACACCCATACCTGCCCGGTATGTACCGGGATGCCAGGTTCCCTTCCGGTACTGAATAAACAGGTGGTGGAATACGCTATGGCGGTAGGGCTTGCCACGAACTGCTCCATTACCAGGTACGGGAAGTTTGACCGGAAAAATTATTTTTACCCGGATAACCCCCAAAATTACCAGATTTCCCAATTGTACCTGCCCATTTGCAGGGACGGCGGTGTGGAAATCGAAACTTCTGCCGGGAAAAAGACTATCGGAATCCACGAAATCCATATGGAGGAGGATGCCGGAAAGCTGGTTCATGATGAATGGGAGGACTGCTCCCTGGTGGACTACAACCGCTCCGGCGTGCCCTTGATTGAGATTGTATCCGAGCCGGATATGCGTTCTGCCCAGGAGGTGATTGACTATCTGGAAAAGCTGCGGATGATGATCCAGTATCTTGGGGCTTCTGACTGCAAATTAAACGAGGGCTCTATGCGGGCGGACGTGAATCTGTCGGTACGGGAGATGGGTACAGAGCAGCTTGGCACCCGCACGGAAATGAAGAACCTGAACTCCTTTAAAGCCATTGCAAGAGCCATTGAAAATGAGAAAAACCGGCAGATAGATTTGCTGGAGGAAGGGAAAAAAGTCATCCAGGAAACCAGAAGGTGGGATGATGCCAAAGAGTATTCTTACACCATGCGCAGCAAGGAGGACGCCCAGGATTACCGGTATTTTCCAGAGCCGGATTTGGTTCCTCTGGTGATCAGCGATGCCTGGATTTCTGAAATAAAAGAACGCCAGCCGGAGTTTGCCACAGAAAAAATGGCCCGGTACAAGCAGGAATATGGACTGCCGGATTATGATGCTGAAATCATTACAGAATCCAAATTCCTGGCAGATTTCTTTGAAGCAGCCGCAAAACTCTGCCAAAAGCCCAAAAAAGTAAGCAACTGGCTGATGGGAGAGACCATGCGCCTGTTAAAGGAACGGGAGATGGAGCCAGAGGAAATCCGGTTTTCCCCAGCCAATCTGGCAAAGCTTATTGCACTTACCGAGGAAGGCAGCGTAAACAGCACAGTGGCAAAGGAGGTTTTTGAAAAAATATTTGACGAAGATATTGACCCGGAATCCTATGTGAAGGAGCAGGGGCTGAAAACCGTCAATGACGAAGGAGAGCTGAGGGGCGTGGTTAAACAGGTGATTCAGGACAATCCCAAGTCTGTGGAGGATTACCGGAATGGAAAAGAAAAAGCCATCGGATTTCTGGTGGGCCAGACCATGAAAGCCATGAAAGGAAAGGCAGATCCGGGTATGGTGAACCAGCTTTTGAAGGAGCTTTTGTAACTGTTAGCTTGCCGCCCGCAGGTATTTACACCTGTTAAACCATGGCCTATGCGCAAAACTATAGCAGCTGCTGTTTGCCGCCCGGGGGTATTTATACCCCCGTCGCTTTCCGGTAAATCAGCAGCGAACACCCCGCTGTGGCAAATTCTGAAAAGCAGAACCCATACCAGACCCCGTCTGCCCCGGCAAGCCTGCACAACAGGAATGCGGCAGGTATGATAATTACCACATACCGCAGCAGTGAAATGCACAACGCCGGCGTGCCTTTCCCCAGCCCTTCCAACGCCCCGGAGCTGGTCACAGACACGGCGGATACGATAAATCCAAGGCTGATGATATGTAAAGCCGTAACGCCAATCTGGATGGTTTGAGGATTGGAAGTAAAAAGCCCAATCAATTGTTCTGGGATAACCCATGAGAGCAAGGTTCCAACCAGCATCACGCCAGCAATTAATTTCAGGGAGGTAAGGTAGATTTCCTTGACGCGCTCCTGCTCGCCGGCACCGTAATTATATCCCATCAAAGGCCGGATGCCCTGGATAATCCCGTTGGCAGTCAGATAAATAAAAGTCTGCAGTTTGTAATAGACCCCCAGCACAAGCACGTAGGTTCCTGAAAAAGCAGAAAGGATTCCATTCAGCACCGAAATCAGCAGAGAGGGCAGTGCCATGGTCAGTGTTGCGGAAATTCCGATGGAATACATTCTTATGATTACTTCTTTGTCAGGCTTTGCTGCCTCCCGCCGAAGCTTTACCGGGATAGGCCGGAAGAAGTAAAACAGCAGGTATACCAGCAGGGAAAAACATTGGCCGATGCCTGTAGCATAGGCGGCGCCAGCAATTCCCATGGCAGGAAAAGGGCCGATGCCGAAAATCATCAGCGGGTCTAAAACAATATTGGCAATAAATCCGCACATCATGCAGAACATGGATACCTGCATTCTTCCAACAGATTGAAAAATCTTTTCAAAACAAAGGCCCAGCGTGATAAAGACAGCAAAGAGGAACGCCCGGTTGGCATAGGTGAGCGCAAGATTCGTCACTGTTTCATCGGAAGAAAACATATTTAAAAATGCAGGCATGACAGCGATAGATACAATGGTCAGGATTACCCCATGCAGAAAATTAAGCAAGGTTCCCTGTGTGGCAGCTTCATCTGCCTGCTTTTGACTGCCAGCCCCTAGATAAAAAGCCACGCATGCGTTGATGCCGATGGCAAAGCCGATGGCAATGGCATTAATCAGGTTCTGTACCGGGTAGACAAGAGCCAGCGCAGTCATGGCGTCCTCGCTTAGTTTTGCCACAAAGTAGCTGTCTACAATATTATAGAGGGAATTGACTGCCATGGAAATAATCATGGGAAGGGACATAGACAGCACCAGCGGCAGTATTTTCTTTTCTTTCATAAATGTCTGATCCATAAAGTTCTCCTTTCAAAATAAAAACTTGGGTTATAGATTCTTATATGGGAGTTTTTCTTATTCCGCTCATCTTATCAAAAAAAGCCACACAATTACCAATGTAATTGTGTGGCGAAAAAAGATTGCTCTTGAAAAATCCACTCCCAAATGGGTTTTATCGTATCATTCTAATTGTTGATTTTAAAATTCTCTGGTAATTTCTTAATCGTCATTAGGGTGCCGGCATTGACATATTTACATACAGCTTCAATTGACATATTTACGTACAGCTTCCATAAGAAATAACCCCTGTTCGCTTCTTGGCGCCATTGTATCATTCCCCTTTTTGAAATACAATATATTCTTAGGTATTTTTGGTATGTTAATTTGGTATGTTAAATTGATTTGCAAATCAAAAAGAGACGTATTTCTCTGCCCCGAAACCACGTCCCTTATTCCGTCGGGGTAACAGGATTCGAACCTGCGACCTCACGGCCCCCAGCCGTGCGCTCTAGCCAAGCTGAGCCATACCCCGAATACTTTGCTATTATAACACAGGAAAAAGTAAAAATCAACTGTAAAATATTGATTATTAAAATTGTTTGACTTTACAGAAAATACAACTATAATGATATTTAGCAGGAAGTCCTGTATTTTTCAGGAACTTTTCACATAAGTTAAAATGTGCAGAAACCATAGATAAGAGAGGCAGAAGATATGAACACGAAGAAATTAACGAAAAAGCAGCAGGTATTTGTAATTGCAGGGGTGATTTTTCTGGCGCTTTTGACAACATATCTGGGAGTGGCAGTATATTTCAACAGCCACTTTTTATTTCGGACCACGATAAATGGTGTCCAGGCTTCCGCAAAGAGCGTAAAATCCGTGGAGCGGCTGATTGCGGAAGAGATTGATGAATACCAGATTAAAATAGAACCAAGAAACGGAGAAGCGGAGACCATTGAAGGGACAGATATCCGGTTAAAGCCTGTGTTTGACGGAATGCTGGAAGTGAAGCTTAGGGAGCAGAACCATTTTGCATGGCCCGCTGCACTGTTTCGGGATACTGTAATCGAAGTGGAAACCATGGTGGATTATGACAAAGAAAAGCTAGAGGAACATGCAAGGAAGCTGGAGCTTATGGATGAGTCCCAGATGCAGAAGGCCGAAGATGCGATGATTTCAAAATATTCCAAAAAAGACGGCTATACCATTATTCCAGAGGAAGAAGGAACCGTGGTGGAAGAAGAGAAGTTTTTCCAGGTTTTGGAAAATGCGGTTTTGAACCTGAAGGACAGCTTTTCCATGGTGGACGAGGAATGCTATGTGCGGCCGGAGTATACGAAGGATTCCGAAGAGATGGTTAAGCTTGCAGAAACAATGAATCAGTATGTCAGCGCTTCCATTACTTATGATTTTGGGGACAGCCAGCAGGTATTAGATGGAAAAACCATCCATAAATGGGTTTCGGTTAATGAAAAGAAACATAAAGCAAAGCTCTCCCAGGAAAAAATAGAAGAGTATGTGGCAAATCTGGCAGATACATATAACACCGCGGGAAGGTCGAAATCGTTGAAGTCTTCCTATGGAACCACAGTTACGGTAAGCGGCGGAGACTATGGATGGAAAATAGATCAGGAACAGGAAGCGGCGGCGCTAAAGGAGCATATCGAGAAAGGGGAGACCGTGTCCAAGGAGCCTGCATATTCCCAGACAGCAGGAAGCAGGGCGGGCAACGATTATGGGGATACCTATGTGGAGGTGAATTTGACAGCCCAGCATTTATATTATTACAAAAATGGTTCCTTAATCGTGGAAACTGATTTCGTGTCAGGAAACGATGCAAAAGGCTGGAGCACGCCTGTTGGCGCCTACGGCCTGTACTATAAGCAGACGGATAAAACACTGAGGGGAGAAGGCTATGCAACGCCGGTGTCCTTCTGGATGCCCTTTAACGGCGGCGTAGGATTCCATGATGCCAACTGGCGCAGGGATTTCGGCGGAAATTATTATAAGAGAAACGGCTCCCACGGCTGCGTCAATATGCCTTACAATGCGGCAAAAACCTTGTATGATAATATAGAGGCAGGCTGTGCCGTATTGGTATACCAGCTTTCCGGCACAGAAAGCGCCAAGGCAAAGGCTCAGGAGGCTGCAGAACCAGTGATACAGGCTATCGCTTCCCTTGGAGGGGTGGTATTGGAGAGCAAGGATGCGGTGGTGAATGCAAGAAATATGTACAATGCCCTGGATGGCGCTGCAAAAGGATACGTCAGCAATTACGGGCAATTGGAGGCCGCAGAAGCAAGAATCGGGCAGCTGGAAGCGGAAGCGGCTGCAGACCAGCAGGCACAGGCACAAGCGCAGCCGGTGATTGACGCAATCAATCAGCTTGCCGGGCAGGAAATTACTTTAGATATGAAAGGAAATATTAAAAATATCAGGAATCAGTACAACAGCCTTCCAGATGCAGCACGGGCGAAAGTAACCAATTACAACCTATTGGAGGAAGCAGAACGGAAGCTGGAGGATCTGGAAAAGAAAGAACAGGAGGAAGAAAAAGAATGAAGGAATGATAGGGCCGCAAGTCTGGATTCACAGTTGTAAGCGGCTGGATGCAGGTTACAACGAGTATTATAAAATAAGAGGAAAAATTTTATGGGAGCTATTTCAGAAAAGAAGTTTATCAAAGGGATGGATGTATCCTCTTTGCTGGAGCTGGAGGGACTAGGAGCAAAATTTTACGATGAGGATGGAGATGAAAGGAATCTGCTGGCAATCCTGCAGGAGTATGGCGTCAATGCCCTGCGGCTTCGTCTCTGGAACCATCCTTATTCCAAGGATGGGGAGCCTTATGGGGCAGGGACAAATGATCTGGAGACAACCTTGGAGCTGGCAAAGCGGGCAAAAGAGCGGGGGCTGGATGTGCTTTTGAACCTGCATTACAGCGATTTCTGGGCAGATCCAGGCAGACAGATGAAACCCAAGGCGTGGTATGATTATACGGGAAAGCGTCTGGAATCTGCCGTGTATGATTTTACCGTGGCGGTGCTTCGGGAGTTCCAGAGGGAAGGAATATTTCCAGATATGGTGCAGGTGGGCAACGGGCTCTCCAACGGGCTTTTGTGGCCGGATGGAAAGCGGCCGGATTTTGAGAGTATTGCACAGCTTGTCAACGCTGGGATACATGGGGTGCGGGATACCCTGCCGGATATTCCGGTTATGATCCACTTGGGGAACGGTGGGAATGCCAGGCTGTACCAGGAGTGGTTCGACAATTATTTTGCCAGCGACGGAGACGATTTTGAAGTGATGGGACTGTCCTATGATCCCTTCCTGCACGGTTCTTTGGAGGATTTGGAATATAATATGAATGATATTGCGCTGCGTTACGGCAAAGAATTGCTGGTGGCCGAGGCGTCTATGGGATACACGACGGAGGATTATGCTTCCTATGAGAAGCTGGAGCCTTCTAAGCGTATCGGAATG
This sequence comes from uncultured Lachnospiraceae bacterium, assembly GCA_947384285.1. GTDB lineage: Bacteria > Bacillota > Clostridia > Lachnospirales > Lachnospiraceae > Petralouisia. The sequence goes on along the minus strand of CANDGI010000006.1, from coordinate 89,770 downwards.
GCGGTCCGGCAAAAAAACATGAAAAAGATGGATTATCCTGTGACGAAGCAGGGACAGGCGGATTTTATGAAGGACTTTATCGAGCGCATCCGCCGCGTGCCAAAAGGCTTGGGAAAAGGCTTCTTCTACTGGGAGCCAGCATGGATTCCCACGCCGGGAAGCGGATGGGCTGCGGAGGCTTCCCTGAAATATATGAAAGATGCAGGCCCTTGCGGCAATAAGTGGGCCAATCAGGCGCTGTTTGATTATGAGGGAAGGCCCCTGCCGGCACTGGATGTGATAAAAAAGATGTAAAATAGAAAGCTGGATGGTTCAAAAAGATTTGAACACATCCGGCTTTTCTGATATAATGCAGAACGTATACAGGAGGACAATGTTATGATTTCAAAACAAATGCAGCAGGAAATAGCGGGAAGCTCTGCCATCCGCGCCATGTTTCTGGAAGGAAAAGAGATGGCAAAACAGGCAGGCGCAGAGAATGTCTATGATTTCAGCCTTGGAAATCCCATGACTCCGGTTCCAGCAAGCTATAACCAGGCAATTATAGAAGCAGTGCAGAAGGAAAACTCCTTAGAGCTCCACGGATATATGGATAATGCAGGGTATCCCGAAACCAGGCAGGCGGTGGCGGACAATTTAAACCAGCGGTTCGGGACGGATTTTGCATATACTCATATTGTGATGACCGTAGGCGCAGCCGGGGCTTTGAACGTGGTGTTTAAGACCATTTTAGATCCAGGAGACGAGGTATTAGCTTTTGCGCCCTATTTCGGGGAATACCGGGGCTACGTGGCAAACCACCAAGGCATTTTGCGGGAAGTAAAGCCGGATATCCCCTCCTTCCAACCGGATTTGTCCGACTTGGAAAATAAAATTACAGAAAAAACAAAGGCCTTGATTATCAATAATCCGGTAAACCCCACCGGGGTCATTTATACGGAAGAGACAATCCAGAAAATTGCAGCTATTTTGGAAAAAAAGCAGCAGGAATATCAGCATGAAATCTATATGGTGTCCGATGAGCCCTACCGGGAACTTGTCTATGACAAAAATCAAGTCCCTTTCCTGACAAAATACTATGCCAATACCTTTGTAACCTATTCTTTCAGCAAATCCCTGTCCATCCCAGGAGAGCGCATCGGCTATATTGCAGCCTGCCCCCGGATGGCAGACTGCGGCCAGGCCATCCAGGGGCTTTCGGTAGCAAACCGGATTCTGGGGTTCGTCAATGCCCCCTCCCTGATGCAGAAAGCCTTGATTTCATCCATGGACGCCAGGACAGACGTAGCATACTATGACCGGAACCGCCAGCTGATTTACGGCAGATTAACAGAATTAGGCTTCACCTGCGTAAAACCTCAGGGAGCCTTCTACCTGTTTCTAAAGTCCCCAGAACCAGATGAAAAGAACTTTGTAATGGCAGCAAAAAAACACCACATCCTTCTGGTAGGAGGAAGTTCCTTTTCCTGCCCAGGCTACGTGCGGCTTGCCTATTGCGTTTCGTATGAAATGCTTAAGCGCTCCCTGCCCGCCTTTGAAAAATTAGCAGAAGAGTATAGGAACCATTTATGACTTTGACACACAGGAAATACCAGATTGCCCTTTCGCTAAGCAGATAGTTCGTGGGCGTCCTTAGTGAAGGCGAAATCCACTGCTTACGTAGACTTAAGAAGGAAGGCTTTCCTGGCTTCCTTAGCCGGAGTCAGCAGTTAGTCCGCTGGAACGTTGCCCAGTTTGTGTGCGAAAGGGCAGCCAGGTATTTCCGTCCGCATCCAAAGGCAAAAAACGTTCTAGCAAAAAACCCGGATATCCCGGAAAAATTATACAGGAGGTAACCACATGCCAGCATGGGAAAAAAATATACGTAAGGTAATCCCCTACACCCCAGGGGAGCAGCCCAGCCGCCCCAATATGATAAAGCTAAACACCAACGAAAACCCCTATCCCCCCTCCCCTGCAGTCACAAAAGCCTTGCAGGAGCTAACCCCTGACAGCCTGCGCAGATACCCGGACCCTGGGGCAGAAGCATTGGTCCAAGCCCTGGCAGACTATTACAAAGTATCCAGCCAGCAGGTATTTGCAGGCGTAGGCTCCGATGATGTGCTTGCAATGAGCTTTCTGGCCTTTTTTAACAGCAAAAAGCCCATTCTGTTCCCGGACATTACCTATTCCTTTTACGATGTGTGGGCGGATCTGTTTCGGATTCCCTACGAATGCCCGCCGCTGGATGAGGAATTTCAGATTCGGACAGGGGACTATCTCAGGGAATGCGGGGGCATTGTCCTTCCCAACCCCAATGCCCCCACAGGTTTGGAGAAAAGCCTGGAGGAGCTGGAAAAAATCATTGCAGCAAATCCAGAAGTAATTGTAATAATTGATGAAGCATATATTGACTTTGGAGGGGATTCTGCGTTATTATTACTCCCGAAGTATGAAAATCTTTTGGTGGTCCAGACCTTTTCCAAATCCAGGAGCCTGGCAGGCATGCGGATTGGCTATGCCATTGGAAATGAGAAATTGATAAAATATTTAAATGATGCCAAATATTCGTTCAATTCTTATACCATGAGTGCCGCGGCTTTGGCAGCGGGAACAGCGGCCGTTGGGGATGATACATATTTTAAGGAGACCTTGCAGAAAATAATCAATACCAGAGAGCGAACCAAAAAGGAATTGCATAGGCTGGGATTTTCTTTCCCGGATTCAAAAAGCAATTTTATTTTTGCCACCCATCCCAAGTGTCCGGCAGGAAAGCTGTTTGAGGCGTTGAAACAAGCGGATATTTATGTGCGCTATTTCCATAAGCCGAGAATTGATAATTATCTTCGGATTTCCATTGGCACAGATGCTCAGATGGATGAGCTGATACGTTTTCTGGAACACTATTTAGGAGAGAGTTTATGATTCGAATGATTTTGAAGGGCGTTGTCATCGGGGTAGCCAACATTATCCCCGGCGTCAGCGGCGGCACCATGGCAGTTTCCATGGGTATTTACGATAAGATGATTCATGCGGCTACTCATCTTTTTTCGGAATTTAAGAAAAGCATGCAAGTATTGATTCCCATTGTGATTGGGGCAGCCCTGGGCATTGTTGCCTTGGCGCGGATTATTGAAATGATGTTTGAAAAAATTCCATTTCAGACAAATCTTTTGTTTATCGGCCTGATTGTAGGCGGTCTTCCGGCAATTACCCGGAAAGTAAAAGGCAAAAGCATACGGCTTGGGCATATTCTGGCCTTTCTGTTGTTTTTTGCCCTGGTGGCAGGAATGGCAGTTTTGGGAGAGCAGGAAGGGAAGGCTGCGGATTTAAGCTTTGGCCTTCTGAATGTGGTAAAGCTGTTCGGGGTTGGAGTGCTGGCTTCCGCTACCATGGTAATTCCCGGCGTCAGCGGCTCCATGATGCTGATGCTGATTGGGTATTACAATCCCATTTTAAGCCAGATTAACGGCTTTATTGATCACCTGCTGGATTTCAACATTGAGGGGATTTTAGATGGATGCCTGGTGCTTGTGCCCTTTGGAATCGGCGTGGTGATTGGCATATTTGCCATTGCGAAGGTAATAGAAATTATATTTGAAAAATTCCCAGAGCACGCTTATTGGGCGATTATCGGCTTGATTGTGGCTTCTCCCATTGCTATTTTGCTGATGAACAGCTTTGGAGCCATCAACCTGGTGACCGTTTTGACTGGAATTGTTTCACTAGCGGCAGGGGTAGTGATCGCCTTAAAGCTGGGTGAGGAGTAAGCAGATAAACAGTTCTCTGCTGGGGCGGTAGAAGAAAATGATTGCCCGAAAGCCGGGAGAGGAATAAGAGCAGGTGATAGATGGTGATACAAGCAGAATATGGAATGTTTCTTTATCTGGCAGCGGCAAACCTGGCGGGATTTTTCCTGATGGGGCTGGATAAATGGAAAGCAAAGCATAAAAAATGGCGGATTCCGGAAAAAACCCTCTTTGCGGCTGCTGTGTTCGGAGGAAGCCTGGGAGTCTGGGCAGGCATGTATACGTTCCGCCATAAAACCAGGCATTGGTATTTTGCGGCAGGGATACCGTTGATTCTGATGGTTCAGGCTGCAGCCCTTTGGCTATTGACATTTCAAAAGTAAAAGAATATTATGAAACAGCATACATATCACAAGAGAAAGGAAAAGAACCTATGTACTCATTTGATGAAGTGAAAAAAGCAGACCCGCAGGTTGCCCAGGCGATTACAGACGAGATGGAGAGGCAGAACAGCCATATTGAATTGATTGCCTCAGAAAACTGGGTGAGCAAGGCAGTTATGGCAGCTATGGGAAGCCCTATGACCAACAAATATGCGGAAGGATATCCGGGAAAACGGTACTATGGAGGCTGTGAATGCGTGGACGTGGTAGAAAATCTTGCCATCCAACGGGCGAAGGAGTTATTTGGCTGTGATTATGCCAATGTACAGCCCCATTCCGGCGCACAGGCCAATATGGCAGTACAGTTTGCCATGTTAGAGCCAGGAGATACCGTGATGGGAATGAATTTAGACCATGGCGGACATCTGACCCATGGCAGCCCTGTGAATTTTTCCGGCACATATTTTAACATTGTGCCCTATGGCGTCAATGATGAAGGGTTCATTGATTATGATAAAGTCCAGGAAATTGCGCTGGAATGCAAGCCGAAATTAATCATTGCAGGGGCAAGCGCTTATGCAAGAACCATTGATTTTAAGCGTTTCCGTGAAATTGCAGATGAGGCAGGCGCATATTTAATGGTGGATATGGCGCATATTGCAGGCCTTGTGGCAGCGGGGCTTCATCCAAGCCCCATCCCCTATGCCCATGTGGTAACCACCACAACCCATAAAACATTGCGGGGGCCCAGAGGAGGCATGATTCTGGCAAACCAGGAAATGGCGGAGAAGTTCAATTTCAACAAGGCTATTTTCCCAGGAACCCAGGGCGGGCCGCTGATGCATGTGATTGCCGCAAAGGCAGTGTGCTTCCAAGAAGCTTTGGAGGACAGCTTTAAGGAATACCAGCAGAATATTGTGAAAAATGCCCAGGCTTTGGCAAAAGGCCTGATGGACAGAGGAATCAAGCTGGTTTCCGGAGGAACGGACAACCACCTGATGCTGGTGGATTTGACGCCTTTTGATTTGACCGGGAAAGCAGTGGAAAAATTGCTGGATTCTGTGAACATCACCAGCAACAAGAATACCATTCCCAATGACCCCAAATCTCCATTTGTGACCAGCGGCATCCGTTTGGGAACTCCAGCCATCACTTCCAGAGGGTTTACCGAGGAAGATATGGATAAGGTGGCAGAGTGCATCGCTAAGATGATTAAAGAAGGAGAGGCGGCTTCTGAGGAAGTGCGGGGGATGGTGAAAGAGCTTACCGATAAATATCCTCTTTCCTAAGTTCTATATCAGATAAGGTTTGGCATTACAACGAACGTTTCATGATTGGAATATGGAGGCCAAGGCAGGCTTATTATTCTAAAACCCAGATAATAAGCCTTATCCTAACAGAAATATTATTCTGCAACAATCCCACAAAGCCTGTAACTTTGTGGGATTTTATGTTTTTATTAGAATAATAAGCATTGCATTTCATTTCATATAGAAGAATTGTCGGCCAGTCCCTTGTTTTTATTTTTGTTATCTGCGCCTGCGAAGCCGGAATCTCTGGACAGAGACCTTTAATGCTTCGGACTGAGTTTGCAGCTCTTTGGCGGAAAAGGCAGATTTTTCTGCGGTGTTGGCATTGGTCTGCACTACTCCGGCAATCTGCTCCATGCCTGCAGTCAGCTGGTGCAATGCCTGGGATTGCTGCATTGCAGAGCCGGCGATATGTTCAATTAAGTCGGTTGCTTGTTTTGCGCCTACCACCACATCGCCAAGGGCACTGGTGGTTTCCGCCGTCAATGAGGTGCCCTGCTGGATCATTCGGATGGAATTTTCAATCAGCTCCGTAATATCCTTTGCAGAAGCAGAGCTCTTGTTAGCAAGAACCTGCACCTCTTCGGCTACAACTGCAAATCCTTTTCCGGCTTCCCCTGCCCGTGCAGCTTCCACTGCGGCATTCAGCGCCAGGATGTTTGTCTGGAAGGAAATATCCTCAATGGTTTTGATGATTCCGCCGATTTCCTGGGAAGCATTGGAGATATCTTCCATAGCAGCCATCAATTCGCCCATTTTATCATTGCTGGCAAGAAGAAGCGTGGCGGCATCGGTAGAGCATTTCTGGGCGTTGTCTGCATCGGTGGAGGTCCGGTCTACCTGGGTGGAAAGCTCCTGGATGCTGGCAGAAAGCTCCTGGACGGCAGAGGCCTGGGCTACGGCGCCGCTGGAAAGGACCTGGGCGTCAGACGCCATCCGCTTGGCTTCCTCGGAAACCTGTTCTGCAGTCAGGTTGATGCGGGATAATGCATTGTTCAAGGAATCCAAAATCTGGCGCATTGCATCCCGGATGGGCAGGAATTCCCCGCGGTAATCGTCTCCAATCATAAGATCCATATTTCCCTGTGCCATCTCGGATAATTTAGAATCAATGTCATGGATGTATTTTTTTAATTCCCGCTTTGTTTCATGGATAGATTCTACCAGCATTCCGATTTCAGAAGTGCTGGACTGCAGGGAAAATGCGGCGGAGAGATTTCCCTGTGATATTTCGTGCATCTGATCCCGGACAGCAATGACAGGCCGCAGAACCCTGCGTTTGGTAATAACCATGCTAAGAAGCTGCATGACTGCCACAATGGCCAAAGCGGCAATCATAGTGTTTTGGATTAAATCAGATTTCCGGTTTAACGTTTCTACCTGTGCCTGGGTTCTTGCATCTAAATCCGAAAGAAACTGCTCCTTTAAAGCATTAATCTGGGCGATGGATGTATTGTACTCCTGGCCGTATACATAGTCCAGCGCTTCCTGCATTTTTCCAGCCTGGACATTTTTCATGGCTTCATCCTCCAAAGGAACCAGCGTGTTGGACAGGTTTGACATATCGTCGATCATTTTCTGTTCTTCCGGGGTGATGCCGATTTCCTGCATAACTGCAACGCCCTTGTCGCGGTTTTTCAGGTTATCCACCTCGTTCCAGTAATTGTCATAATGCTCCTGCTGGCCTGTAGAGGAGAATGCGCGCACCTCGTTGGTTAAGTAAGCAGAGCCATTCATAAAGCGGTTGGCGTTATATGTAAGGTCAAACCGGTCTTTATTGGCTTTGGCAAGGCTGCTGCTGATGCGGCTGTAGGACAACAGGGAAAACAGCAGAAATAAAAGGGCAAGAATTGAGATTCCGTTTAAAATAAAAGATAATGTGGACTGGTTCATGGTTTTTTTCATTACTATTCCTCCTGATGAGTGTACAATCGTTGTTCCTTCACCTGAAAAATGATAAAAAGCCTATTTCTCAAAAGTGAAAAGGATATATATCCAGTTTACAGAAATCTGCGCTAAATTGCAACCCATAAGTTAAAATTACAGATTAATGGAAGGAGCGTGTTTCTGTCTGCTTCTTTCAAGGAGCTGGATTTATCTTTCTGCAGTTTTTGATGCCATATTTAGATAAACGTTTCTGTCTGCTTCTTTCAAAGAGCTGGGTTTATGGCTATTTAAGAAAATATTAATAAAATTTATTAGGATTTGTCACTGTTTTGTGATAAGATATGTAACGATAGGTAACCAGCTTTAATTTTTAGGATACATAAATGCCAGGAGGAAGATCATGAACAAAAAGAAGATGGGTATTATTGTCGCAGCAGTTGCAGTAGTTATTGCAGCGGCAGGGGGAGGAGCATGGTATTTCCTGAAAGGGAATGGCGGTACAGGAAACAGTGCAGATAAAGTATATGTGGAAACGGTAGAGTCGCTGACTTCTGCTAATTCAGGAAGCCAAAGCCGTTTTTCTGGAGTTGTGGAAGCCCAGGAAACCTGGGATGTGAATAAGGACGCTGACCGGGAAGTAAAAGAAGTTTTTGTAAAAAAGGGAGACATGGTAGAAGAAGGTGCTCCGCTGTTTGAGTATGACATGGATGAAGTGGCAGCGGAGATACAGCAGGCGCAGCTGGAGCTGGAAGGCATGCAGAATGAGATAACCAGCCTGCAGAGCCAGATTAGCCAGCTGACCAAGGAGAGAAACCAGGCACCCGCAGAGGATAAGTTTGAGTATACCGCAGATATCCAGGAAAAGCAAAACAGCATCAAACAAAGCGAGTACAACATTGAGAGCAAGAAAGCTGAAATACAGAAAAAGCAGGAGTCCATGGAGAAGGCAGTGGTGACCAGCAAAATTGCAGGAGTGGTGAAGGCCATCAATGAATCTGGCATGGACATGACGGGAGAGTCCGCTGCTTATATGACGGTTCTTGCCGTAGGGGATTACCGGGTAAAGGGAACGGTCACAGAAACGAATGTACAGTTCCTGTCCGAGGGACAGCAGGTGATTCTCCGTTCCAGGATTGATGAGGAACAGACCTGGGCTGGGACAATCAGCAAGATTGATACCCAGAATGAAGAAAAAAGTGAGAATGATATGTACTATGACTCAAGCAGCAGTGCAGAGAAGGCCACGCGGTATCCCTTCTATGTCACCTTGGAATCAACAGAAGGGCTGATGATGGGCCAGCACATTTTCATTGAGATGGATGAAGGGCAGACAGAGCAGAAGGAAGGAATCTGGCTGTTCGAGGCCTATATTGTGCAGGAGGAAGAATCCGCATATGTATGGGCTGCAAACGATAAGAACCGTTTGGAAAAACGGGGAGTGGAATTAGGAGAATATGATGAAGAGCTGGGGGCTTATGAAATTACATCAGGGCTCACAGAGAAAGACGCGATTGCATTTCCTATGGAAGGGCTGTATGAAGGTGTAACTACAGTGACTGATGCCTCAGAGATTGACTATTCTTCTCCGCTGTATAACCAGGAAGGCGGAGAGTCTGCGGGTGACGGCGAGATGCTGCCGGAGGAAGGCATTGAAAACCTTGACGGTGAAAAATCTATGCGCGAGGCCAGTGATGGGAGCTCAGAGGAAAGCGAGCTTATTGATAGTTTGCCAGAAGAGGGCGAGGACGGCGCTGGTGATGAGGAATCCCAGGATGAAGAATAGAAACCGGAGGACAGGCAGGTATGATATTAGATTTACGGAATATTTATAAAGATTATCAGCAGGAAAAGCTGGTGGTTCCAGTATTAAAGGATGTTTCCCTCCAAGTGGAAGAAGGGGAATATGTGGCAATTATGGGGCCCTCCGGTTCTGGAAAGACAACTCTGATGAACATAATCGGATGTTTGGACCGGCCTACTTCTGGAACTTACCAGCTTGCAGGGGAGGATGTATTAAAGTGTAAGGATAAAGAAATGTCTGACCTGCGGCTGCGCAGCATTGGATTTGTGTTCCAGAGCTTCCAGCTCCTATCCAGGCAGTCGGCTTTGGAAAATGTGGCATTGCCTTTAAGCTATGCCGGAATCAAGAAGAAAGAGCGGAGGGAACGGGCAGCCCAGGCGCTTAATAGGGTTGGGCTGGGAGACCGGGTAACCTTCAAGCCCACCCAGTTATCCGGCGGCCAGAAACAGCGCGTGGCAATTGCAAGGGCTATGGTGAACAATCCTAAGATTCTTTTGGCGGATGAGCCTACAGGAGCCTTGGATTCCAAATCAGGAGAGCAGATTATGGAGCTGTTCCAGAAGCTGAACGAGGAAGGGGTAACCATTGTAATGATTACCCATGACCGGAATATTGCCTCCTGCGCCAAACGGATTGTCCATATTATTGATGGAATGATAACGGAAGAAGGCAGCAAGGAGGAAGAGGATGAGTAGGAAAGCAATTATTATTACAGTAATATCTCTTGGCGCTGCGTGTGCTGCGGTTTTCGGCGGAATAAAAGCATATCAGAATTACCAGAAAAACAATCAGGAGGCAGAGGTACAGTTTGTTTCAGACCTGAATAATTTTTACTATGAAAATGAGATGAGCAGTTCCGGCATGGTGACAAATGACATGTCCCAGGATGTGTATGCCCTTTCCGATAAAACAATCGTGGAGGTGTTTGTAGAGGAAGGACAGACTGTCGCCGCAGGGGATCCGCTGCTTTCCTATGATATGACCATGGCCAACCTGGAGCTGGAAATGAAGGAATTGGATGTTTCCACCATAAACAGCAGGCTGGAAGCGGCGAAGCAGCAGCTGGAGAAATTGAAAAAAACCAAGCCTGTGGCTCCAAGGCCGGAAGAGCCGGATATTCCAGATCCGGAACCGGAACCAGAGCCAGATCCGATTCCCCAGATGAAGCTGGAGGACGATCCCCTTCCCCCTGTGAAAACAGGGAATGCCTACAATTATATTGCAAAAGGATTTGAGGCCAATAAAGGAAAGGGCACGGAAAAGAGCCCTTACATTTATCTCTGTACGCAGGAGTGTTATGTATTAGGGGAATTTATCAACAGCCTTTCCCAGGATGAAGACAACCCGGTTTATGTAAGCCTAGAGATACATAAGGACAATAAGCTGTCGGGAGAACTCATCCGTTCCTGGGAAATCAGCGGCAAGAGCGGTTTTCCAACGCTGCCGGATGAATCCAAATGGCTGGTGAGAACCAGGTCAGAAATTATTGAGGATGTTTTCGAGGAGCCGGAGGAGCCAGAGGAGCCGGAAGAACCGGAGGATTATGAGGAGCCAGAGGAGCCGGAGGATTATGAGGTTCCAGAGGAGCCGACAGGGTATACGGCAGAAGAATTAGCAGAAAGAATCCGGGAGAAGGAAGATGAAATCCGCGACCTGGATTTGAACAGGCGGAAAGAAGAGCTGGAGCTGGAGCAGATGAAAAAGGTTTCCGGCGATGGAGTGGTAAAGGCAACGGTAAACGGGGTGGTAAAGAGCGTTGGGGACAAGGAGAACCTGTCTGCCGAGGAACCGTTCCTTACCGTGGCAGGTTCCGAGGGGCTGTATGTCAGCGGTTCCCTGAGCGAGCTGCAGCTGGGAGATATTGAAGTAGGCCAGGTGGTATACGCCAATTCCTGGGAAAGCGGAAAGAATTTTGAAGCCAAGATTACAGAAATCTCCAGCTATCCTCAGGAGAACAGCAATGCATGGGGAGAGGGAAACCCCAATGTATCATATTATCCTTACACCGCCTATATTGAAGATACGGAAGGGCTGCGCAATGGGGAATATGTGGATCTTACCATGGCGAAAAAGCAGGAAGAGGGCGGTATTTACCTGGAAAAAGCCTATGTCCGGGAGGAAGACGGCAAGAAATATGTGCTGAAGGCAGATGAAAACAACCGGCTGGTAAAACAATATGTTCAGACTGGGAAAACAGTTTGGGGCCAGGCAGTTGAGATTGTATCCGGCCTGTCCCAGGATGACAGGATTGCGTTTCCATATGGCAAGACGGCAAAGGAAGGCATAAAAGTAAAAGACTCTGAGTAATCAGGGGGCAGAGAATGAAGGAGAAAAGCAGATGTTAGAAAATATCAGATTGTCCTTTCAGGGGCTTTGGTCGCATAAAATGCGTTCCTTTCTTACCATGCTGGGCATTATCATAGGTATTGCAGCGATTATAGCCATTGTTTCAACGATTAAGGGGACAAACGAGCAGATTAAGGAGAATCTTATTGGTTCCGGGGATAATACTGTAAATGTACGGCTCTATCAGGGCGATAATGCCTATGAGATAGACTATTACGGAGTTCCAGATGGAGTGCAGGTGATTTCCGAAGACACAAGAAAGCAGATTCTTGAGCTTGACCATGTGGAAAATGTTTCCCTGTATGTTTCCAGGGAGACATACAATGCAGTGTATTATCAAAATACGCCTATGTCGGGGGGGAAGGTATGCGGGATTGATAGAAATTACCTGGATACCTGTAATTATATATTAAAAAAGGGCCGGGGATTCTGTGAGACAGATTATAAGAAATTCCGAAAGGTAGCAATCCTGGATGAAAATTCTGCGGAAACCTTGTTCCAGGGGCTTGACCCGATCGGAAAAACCGTGGAAATCCAGCGGGAGCCTTTTATCGTGATTGGAGTGATTACCAAATCTTCCAGGTTTGAGCCGGTCATTAACAATATTGAGGAATATTATACGTATGCCGAGTCCAGCAGCGGCGCAGTCTATGTTCCAGACGCCATCTGGCCTGTGCTGTACGGATATGACGAGCCCCAGTCAGTGGTTGCGAAGTTAGACAGTGTGGACAACATGACGGTGGCAGGGAGGGAAGCGTCCAATATCCTGAATTTGGGTTTGAACGTTTCGGATGAGACTTTAAAGTATAAGGCGGATGACCTGTTAAAGCAGGCAGAGGATATCCAGAAGCTGAGCCAGTCCACCAATACAATGTTAATCTGGATTGCTGGGATTTCACTTTTGGTAGGCGGTATCGGCGTTATGAATATTATGCTGGTGTCGGTCACAGAGCGTACACAGGAGATCGGGCTGAAAAAGGCAATTGGAGCCAGAAAGGGCAAGATTCTGGGGCAGTTTTTGACGGAAGCGGCAGTACTCACCAGCCTGGGAGGCTTAATCGGCGTGATGGTGGGAATCGCCTTGGCAGAAGTGATTTCCCGGGTGACCAGCACATTGGTGGCCATCAGTGTTCCGGCGTCCATTCTGGCGGTGGTGTTCTCCATGGCTATTGGGATTATTTTCGGGCTGCTTCCTTCTTACAAGGCAGCGAATTTGAATCCGATTGATGCTTTGCGGCATGAATAAGGTAGATTGAAAGATGCAGGATATGGAATGCTTTGCAAATGGGTATTCCGTGTCCTGCATTTTTGTGGGGCTTAGTCTGAAGGTTTCATATTGTGGATACGGAGGCCAGGGCAGGATACGAGCGTAGGTTTTAGAGGGATGGAGTAGTAAGGGTGTGAGCGAATGTGCAGCTTGCAGGGAAATAAAGGCATCTTCCGGGAATTTTGTTGCAGAAAATGTAATAAGCGGCTATAGTAAACTCATCCTTATGCTTAGCATATTGCGTGGCAGGCTGCATGGCCATTTTTATAATGGAAGCCGGAGGCTTTCATAGTAAACCCTCATCATGCACAGCCAGCCGTCTGGCGGGCCGCATGGCCATCTTTACTATGGAAGCCGGAGGCTTTCATAGTAAACCCTCATCATGCACAGCCAGCTGTCTGGCGGGCCGTCTGGCATATAATTATGTTAGGTTTGTAGTGCAAAGATGCGATAAGGAGGCAGTTATGAAAATAACTTGATAGCGGATAAGGCTGGTTTGGGTATTCATGTGGCGCAATAAGGAGGCAGTTATGAAAGTAACCATGGAGCAGGCGGGGGCTGGGGAGGAGGAAGTGGTGATACGGTATCACCAGCTGACCCCGGAACTGGAGAGGCTGTTGAAATTTCTTAGGAAAGACGCTCCAATCATTACAGGGAAAAATGAACATGGGCAGTGCAGGCTTCTCTTGAAGGAGATTTATTATTTTGAGCGGGTGGATGACAAAATATTTGCCTGTACAAAAGAGGAGGAGTATCAGGTCTCCTTCCCGTTGAAAGAAGCGGAGGAAAAGCTGAAAGGATATGGGTTTTTCCGGTGCAACAAATCCTTTGTGGTAAATATCGACCGGATTGTGTCGGTAAAAAGCCAGCTGGGAAACCGGATCGACGCTTTGCTGGATAATCAGGAACACGTTATTATTTCAAGAAGATATGTGAAGGAATTCCGAAATCTGCTGAAAGGGGGAAAAGATTGTGGATAGAATCAGGAAATATATCAGGGTGGAAGTAGAAGTGGAAATATTTGCCTGCGCCCACATTACAGCTATGGTATTTCTTTATGGGCTCCTGCAATGGCTGATGTACAGGGGTTCCGTTTCCTTTCCCGTCCTTCTGGAGCAGATGGTCTTGGGGTATGTGATGTCCTGGGTGCAGAAATCATTGTTTCTCAAGGAGAAGCCTTATACCAAACGGGAATACCGAGTCCGTGAATTCCTCTGGTGCATGCTGCCGGGATGCCTGGCTGTGGCGGCAGGGAGCCTGGGCAAATGGTTTCCCAAGACGGAATGGCAGGTATCTATTGGTTTTTATGGCATCCTGTTTGCCTATTTTATTTTGTTATGGCTGTTTTTGAAACATGTTTACCAGGAAGAGACGGAGGAGATCAACCAGCTGTTAAAACAGCGGAGAGAGGAGCGCAAGGAGCAATGAGCATAGACAAAAATCCTGTCATAGAATTACAGCATGCCACCAAAGATTATGGAAATGGAAAAGGGGTGTTTGACCTTTCTTTTACGGTATCAAAAGGAGAAGCATTTGGGTATCTTGGACCAAACGGCGCCGGGAAAACCACAACCATCCGGCAGCTGATGGGATTTATCCGGCCAGAGAAAGGAACCTGCCGCATGATGGGAAAAGACTGTTTTGTGCAGGCCCAGGAAATCCAGGAAAAAACGGGATACCTTGCCGGAGAGCTGGCATTCCCAGAGGATATGACGGGGCTTGCATTTTTAAAATTTATGGCAGATTTGAAGGGGATGAAGGATCAAAGGAGAATGAAGGATTTGATGGAGCGTTTTGAACTGGATCCCCGGGGGAAAATGAAAAAAATGTCTAAAGGGATGAAGCAGAAGGTGGGGATTGTAAACGCATTTATGCACCAGCCCAAGATCGTGATTTTAGATGAGCCCACCAGCGGTTTGGATCCTTTGATGCAGAATGTTTTCGTGGAGCTGATTTTGGAGGAAAAGAAAAAAGGAACCACCATATTGATGTCCTCCCATATCTTTGAGGAAATAGAAAAAACCTGCGACCGGACAGCCATTATCCGTTCCGGCCAGATTGCCGCAGTGGAGGACATGAAATCCCTGGCAGGAAAGCGGAAAAAAATATACCGTGTAACCTTGGAAAATAAAGAAGCCCTAAAACAGCTCCAGGCAGAACCAGAAATCCAAACCTGGCATCATAAGGACTCCAAAGAAGAACTCCCCCCAAACCAGGCAGACCTGACAATATCCGGCCGCTTGCCAGATATCCTCAAAAAATTTGCAGATTACAAGGTACAAGATTTGGAAATAAGAACCCAAAGCCTGGAAGAACTCTTCCTGCAATATTACGAAACCGATTTACCTAGCCGGAGTTAGCAGTTAGTTGGCCGGAATGTTTCCCGGTTTGCGTGGCAGAGAGGCATCCTGTATTTTCGTCCGTATCCCAAAATAAAAAATTTTACTATAGCAGGAAAGGAAGTAAGAAAATTGATATCAGTTCCCTTATTCAAAAGAAACATAAAAGCCTGCATGATGCCCCTATTGGTAATTTTTGCAGTACTTTGCATGTATATTACAGTAATCATTTATATGTATAATCCAGAACTTTCAGAAATGTTAAGCGGCTACCAGCAGGCTCTGCCGGAAATGATGGCAGCAGTGGGCATGACGGGGATTGCCTCAAACCTTTTAGAGTGGATGCAGATTTATCTGTATGGATTTATCCTGCTGCTGTTCCCCTTGATTTTTATTCTGGTCATGGTACAGAAGCTTCTGATGGGGCAGATTGAATCGGGCACACTGGCAAATCTTCTGTCCACGCCCAATTCCAGAAGAAAAATTATCTGTACCCAGATGGTTTCCATGATTTTTTTAACAGCTCTTTTGTTTGGCATGCTGACGGCAGTTGGAATTGCAAGCTGTGAAATCATGTTTCCGGGAGAGCTGGAGGTGGGCAGATACCTAGCGCTGAATTTCAGTACATGGCTCTTGCAGGCAGCAGTAACAGGGATTGTGTTTTTTGTATCCTGCTGTGCCAGCAGCAGCAAATCTTATTACCTGGCTGGAGGCGGCTTGCCTGTACTATTCTTCCTGATACAGATGGTTTCCAATATGGGGGAGAAGCTGGAAAAATTAAAATATGTTACGATTTATTCCCTGCTGGCAGCTGAGGAAATTTTGGAAGAGGATGTGTTTTTTCCTATACAGAACGGGGTATTGCTGCTGATAGCCGCGGCGTTGTTTTTGCTGGGCGCATGGCAGTTTCAGAGAAGAGATTTGTCTTTGTAGGCGTTTGGGAGCAGAATTGACAGAGCAGTTTCATCCATAAATTGCGTATTTTTCCAAAACACTTGCACAGAAAGGGCAATCAAGATATAATAGCGGAAGATATGATAGTTTGATTACTCTTTTGTCAGGAGGAAATTATGATTGATTTAAAATTTTTAAGGGAAAATCCAGAAACAGTAAAACAAAATATCCGCAACAAATTCCAGGACAGTAAGCTGCCCCTTGTAGATGAAGTGATAGAGCTTGATGTACAGGCACGGAAGACCCAGCAGGAGGCAGACGCCCTTCGGGCAGAGCGCAAGAAGCTTTCCAAGCAGATAGGCGCGCTGATGGGACAAGGCAGGAAGGAAGAAGCCGAAGCTGTCAAAGCCCAGGTAAATGCGGGAGCCAAACGTCTTGCAGAGCTGGAGAAAATGGAAGGGGAGCTGCAGGAGAAGGTTACGAAAATTATGATGGTTATTCCCAATATCATTGACCCTTCCGTTCCAATCGGAAAAGATGACAGTGAAAATGTGGAGGTGGAGAAATTTGGAGAACCGGTAACGCCGGACTTTGAAATTCCTTACCATGCAGAAATTATGGAGCGTTTCCAGGGGCTGGATCTTGACAGTGCCAGGAAGGTGGCGGGAAATGGTTTTTATTATCTGATGGGGGATATTGCAAGGCTTCACTCCGCAGTCATTTCTTATGCAAGGGATTTTATGATTCAGAGGGGCTTTACCTATTGCGTGCCGCCTTTTATGATTCGCAGCAACGTAGTGACAGGCGTGATGAGCTTTGCGGAAATGGATGCCATGATGTATAAGATTGAAGGGGAAGATTTGTATTTGATCGGAACCAGCGAGCATTCCATGATCGGCAAATTCATTGATACAATTTTAAACGAGGAACAGCTTCCCCAGACGTTGACCAGCTATTCTCCCTGTTTCCGCAAGGAAAAGGGCGCCCATGGCATTGAGGAGCGGGGCGTATACCGCATCCATCAGTTTGAAAAGCAGGAGATGATTGTAGTCTGTGGGCCAGAGGAATCTCCGATGTGGTTTGAAAAATTATGGCAGAATACCGTAGATTTATTCCGTTCCCTGGATGTTCCTGTGCGCACGCTGGAATGCTGCTCCGGCGACCTGGCAGATTTAAAGGTAAAATCTGTTGATGTGGAAGCATGGTCCCCCAGACAGCAGAAATATTTTGAGGTGGGAAGCTGCTCCAACCTGGGAGATGCCCAGGCGCGCAGGCTGAAAATCCGTGTCAATGGAAAAGATGGAAAATACTTTGCCCATACCCTGAACAATACCGTTGTGGCTCCGCCCCGTATGCTGATTGCATTTTTGGAAAATAATTTGTGTGAGGATGGAAGCGTGCGGATTCCAGAAGCGCTGCGTCCCTATATGGGCGGCCAGGATAAAATTATCCCACCGGAGAAATGATGAGAAAAAAATATTTTGCAGCAATCATTGGAACGGTTCTCGTTCTTATTTTACTGGGAGCGGCGGTCCGGCTCTTTCCTTTGATTCACGCGGCAGTTCTGCTGGGTGATATATCAAAGCACCAGGGATTTCGGTACGAGATATCCATAGAGCCGCAAGAGGAAAATTTAACAGAGAGCCAGAAGCAATTAACCGGCAGCCTGGTCTGGGTATTAGGAAATGGGGAAAGCTCCAGCATGTCCTTTCGGATTGCCGGGAGGGTATCGGAGGGAAAGGCTTATGGACAGGTATTTTTTGAAGGGCAGGAGGAACCTGTGACAGAATTGTACTTCCAGCAGGGGGAAGGGCTGCTCAATGTAAAAATGCTTTATGATTCCATCCAGCAGAATCTGACTGCCCAGCATCCTCTCCTGGGAGCCGGGCTGCCAGAGTGGGAGTATGGAGAATTCCTATCTTCGGCTCAGATAGAAAAAATTTTTCAGATAGATTTTTCAGAATTGTTCCACACAGAAGAATTAACGGAGAACCATACCCACTCTTTCTGGCAGAGCCTGCGTATGCTCATAGGCATGAAAAGCAGGAAAGGAGCAGACGGTGGGAGACAGTTTGAAGCAGAGCTGGGAGAGTACCATGTTTTATTAGAAATCAAAAGGGAAGGGCAATACCCGGCGATAGATATCGCAGCATCTAACAGGGCAGGAAATCAGGCACCAGCATCCTATACAGGAACCTTCATCTTCCAGGAAACTGAGAAAATCATCTTTCCGGATTCCCTGGCAGACGACAAGGATATTCAGCAGTTTGCAGACTTCTGGTCTGTAATGGGCGGCCTGCAGAATATGCTCCCAGAACTTTAGAATATGCTTTCTACCTGTTTATCTATGATTACTGCAATGAACAGCCTGCAGAATATATCCCAAGAACTCTAGAGCATATCGATACACAGAAAAGACAGGATGGCTCTTTGCCATGCAAACTGGGCAAAGAGCCATCCTGTCTTTTCGTCCGTATCCATAAATTTGAAAAGCTCGCTCTAACAAATAAACGCCAAAACATGCAGCCCTTCCTCGGCAGCCTGTTGATAAAATTCTTTCAGGAGAACAAAGTATTCCCACACATAAGTGAAAAATTCTTCTTCCTCCTCATCCTCCATCACCGGGTAGATTTGATTTTCTATCATGTCCTGGATATGGAATTTTGCCCGGAAGGTTTCTTTGTCCCAGCCATTTAATGCATCGGCAATCTGAGCCACCGTCTCTTTCGGGGTCAGCATGGCGGGACCATAGCCTAAGTCATCGTCATTGACAGGGGTTTCCCCGAAAATCAGCTGGCTTAGGATGTTGCCCTCTTCCCCATCGTATTTGCGGCCTGTCAAAACAAAATGAATGGCGTGCCAGGTTTTGTCAATGTCCAGAAGGCTGTCTTCCACGTCCTCTTGGAAAACAATTTCAGCCGTGGAGCCGCCCCGGATTTTTTCAAGGGTTTCGTCATTTGTTTTGAAAAAGTAACCAATCATTCCCATAATTTTTTGTCCTTTCTGTTATTTTAGAAAAGTTGACATACAAATCTTTCAAGATTCCAGCGTTCACAGAATCAGCAAAGGTATAATCTCCGGTATCCTCTGACTCAAAATTGTAAAAAAGGATACGCTTTTTCTGGATCGGCAATCCAGTATTCCCGAACACCGGCTAGGCAAAGCCATCCTATCTAGCTGTCCATCAATTAATTCTGCGCGTTTTTCTGGCAGAGCGTAGATTTCGTCAGTGGTGTGGAGTTTTTTCTAGGCAGATGCTGGCATGGCGGTGTTTCCTTTCCTAATGATTCTATCATATGATAGAAATAGAATAGCATGTGCGGCAGAGATAGTCAAAGGATTTGTGGAATTTCTGCATAGTTCCTAAAATTTTCTAAAGAAAAGCAGATTTGATTTACACCCAGGATATTGTTCTTTATAATAAAAATACCACGATATACCAGGCAGTGAAAGGATGGTAATCCAATTTTGATGAAAGAGAAGCAGAAAATTGAAAAATCCCCGAGAAACCATGTGGTTCAGCGTTATAAAGTGATTGGCGGAACCAAAGTTTCAAATGACAAGTCCTTGCAGCTTTCTGAAAGGGCAGGGAAGACACATCGGTTTTGGGCCAAAAAAGGCCTGTTTGATAAGCAGATTGGCAGGCTGCAGAAGAGCCAGATTAAATTTTACAAAGAACGGGAAGAAGAGAAGTTTGATTTAATTACCGCAGAATACGGGGGAAAGTGTGCAGACGAGATGATTGCACCTTCTGACTGCGGAGAGTTTACAAAGTTAATTTTAGGAAGAGGAGATCCTTATGCGGCATTTTTTTTGGACAAAGACGCCAAAGCAACGGAACGGAATCTTGATCCCGACGTTTACAAGAAAGAAATCATAAAAGCCCTTGCAGGAGCCATAGATGCTATGACGTTCCCGCTTTGCTGTGAAATATACCGGGAGAGCAGAAGTTTTGTAAATTTATTTATTGCACCAGAATTGGATCCAGAGAGGATTTGGAGTGTGCCAGGGTTTCAAGAGAGGGTCATGAGTAATATCTCCCAAATTGTCGCAGAAAGCAAGCTGTTGTTTTTTGAAATAATGGATGAGGAACCAATCAGGGAATATGTTTTGGAAGAGTGCCAAGACAAAGACGGAGTGCTCCGTACAAATTCACGCTATAGAATGTATAAAAGCGAGATTCTGGGAATCGATCGGGCAAACTATAAAGAGAAGCTGTGGGAAATGAAGAGCGTGATCTGCTTCCTTATGGAAATAAAAAAGCCGCAGGTTATGGCTAAGCTAAAAGCCTTTTCCGCAGACATGCTCAGGCGGGTTTGTACGCAGAGCATTACCTTGCTTGGGTTCATAAAAAAATGGGGATGGGGCTGCCTTGCTTCCCAAGAGGAACAAAAACAGATACCCCTGGAGTTGTTCAAAGATGCAGTAAAAAGTATGAGCCAGGAGCAATTGGAGCGCCTGATTTCGGAAAGCAGAACCCTTGCAGAATATCTGTATGTCAATCAGTATACAGTTCCTGGCGTAGGAGGAGCTTATGTAATTTCTTCCGGTGGAAATGATATATCGGGAGAGAACGGCCGGATGTGGCCCCATCACTGGGCAGGAGTTGTAATGGTAAGCGAAGACGGCAAGGATCAGGTTGTGATGGAGAATTACTATTACGACGGAAAGCATAACGACCTTTGGCAGTTCGATATGGTGGGGCTTAGAATCGGCCAGACCTTCCATGACATACACAAAAGCGGAAGGCTCCACGGAGATGCGCCGGTTACAATGACTGCCGTCGGGCATTAAGGGTGGTAAAGTGCATGAACTGGAAAATCCGGTTCATGCACTTTATTTTATACATGTCAAATCAGCCGTTTCCTATTGTAAAAATGTCTTTTTTGTGTTAATTTATTGACGAACGGTATTCGAAAGAAACTGTATCACTTGGATAACAGCCATTATAAATTATGGAGGAAAACATGCAGATAGGAATCATAGGCGCCGGGAAGGTAGGAACTACCCTGGGAAAATATGTAAAAGACCGGGGGGCATCCGTCACAGGCTTTTACAGCAGGACCGAAAGCAGCGGCCGGGAATCCGCAGAATTTACAGGCACCGGATATTTTGAAACATTGGACTCATTGATGGAAGCAAGCGATACCCTTTTTATTACCACCACAGACGATGAGATTGGCAAGGTATGGGATTGCATTGCAGGAAAAAATGTGAAAGGAAAAGTCATCTGCCACTTTAGTGGTTCTTTATCAAGTGATATATTTTCAAATTGGGAAGAAACAGGCGCATACGTCTGTTCCATCCATCCGATTTACGCGTTCAGCAGCAAATTCACAGCTTATCAAAATTTAACAAGTGCAGCCTTTACGGTAGAAGGCCATCGGACGGCATTGGAAAAAATGCAGGAGCTTTTTTCGCTGCTGCCCAACCAGGTAGTAGAGATTTCCACGCAGGAAAAGGTAAAATACCATGCTGCTGCAAGCATTGCCAGCAATCAGGTGGTAGGCCTTATCTCTATGGCCGTGGAGCTTATGGAGGAAGTGGGAATTCCAGAAAACTCTGCTTACGGGCTTTTGAAGCCATTGGTAGAGAACAATGTAGCTTCCATTTTTGAAAAGGTGCAGCAGGAAAATGGTGGGAGCCGTACCGGAGAGAAGGATAAATACCGTGGGTGCGCACAGGCGCTGACAGGCCCCATTGAGCGGAATGATTTAGAGACAGTCCAGAAGCACTTGGAACACATGGACAGGCCGGAATGGGAAATGTCTTACCGGGCAGTGGGAGCGGTGGTAACAAAGCTGGCAGAGAAAAAACACCCGGAGCGCAGTTATGGAACCATGAAACAAATATTAGAAAGCAAGTGAGGTTTACCATGAAAAACACAGTTGTAACCATAAGGGAAGCCAAGGAAAACAAGGAAAAAGTCACCATGCTTACTGCCTATGATTATTCCATGGCAAAGTTGATTGATGAAGCAGGCATTAATATGATTCTGGTGGGAGATTCACTGGGAATGGTGATGCTGGGATATGAGGATACCCTTTCCGTGACCATGGAAGATATGATACACCATACCAGGGCGGTAGCCAGAGGAGCAAAGAACGCGCTGGTTGTGGCGGACATGCCCTTTATGTCTTATCAAGCCTCTGTCTATGACGCCGTATGCAATGCCGGGCGCCTGATGAAAGAGGGCCGGGCTCAGGCCGTGAAATTAGAAGGCGGCAGGGAGGTGGCAGAGCATATCCGTGCCATCACCAATGCTTCCATTCCGGTTGTTGCTCATCTTGGCTTGACGCCTCAGTCCCTGAATGCCTTTGGCGGATTTAAAGTGCAGGGCAGATCAGAAGCGGCAGCAAAGAAATTATTAGAAGACGCCCAGATGATTGAGGAGGCCGGGGCGGCAGCAGTGGTGCTGGAGTGCGTGCCGGCAAAGCTGGCAGAGCTGGTGACAAAAAAACTGCACATCCCTACGATTGGCATTGGGGCAGGGGCGGGATGCGATGGCCAGGTATTGGTATATCAGGATATGCTGTCCATGTTCGGCGACTTTAAGCCAAAGTTTGTGAAACGTTTTGGCGAGGTAGGCGCAGTGATGAAAGAGGCCTTCCAGAAATACAGCGAGGAAGTGAAGGCAGGGACATTCCCAGCGCCGGAACATACTTTTAAAATAGATGATGAAGTAATAGAAAAATTGTACTAGCATGCTTTCCCTAGCCTGTCCCTATCTGGCAGGCTAGGGAAGCAGAAACACCGCCGGAAGGCTGCAGCATCCAGCGGAAGATGCAGAGAATGGAGGAAATCATGCAGGTTGTAAAAACGATAGAAGAATTGCGGTCAATTGTAAAATGGTGGCGTGGAGAAGGCCATTCGGTAGGCCTTGTGCCAACCATGGGCTACCTTCACGAGGGCCACAAAAGCCTGATTGTAAAAGCGGTCAGCGAAAACGACAGGGTAGTGGTTAGTGATTTTGTAAATCCCACCCAGTTTGGGGTAAATGAGGATTTGTCCACCTATCCCAGGGATATCGACAGGGATGCGGCTCTCTGTGAGGAAGCGGGGGCGGATGTGGTATTCCATCCAGAACCGGAGGAGATGTATTTCCCAGACAGCTGCACCTTTGTGGATATGGATCACCTGACCAAGGGGCTTTGCGGAAAGACACGGCCCACCCATTTTAAAGGCGTGTGCACGGTGGTATCGAAGCTTTTCAATATTGTTACGCCAGACCGGGCATATTTTGGGGAAAAGGATGCCCAGCAGCTTGCAGTCATCCGCCGGATGGTGCGGGATATGAATTTTAACATTACAATTGCAGGCTGCCCCATTGTCCGGGAGGAGGACGGGCTTGCCATGAGTTCCCGCAACACTTATCTGAGCCCGGCAGAGCGAAAAGCCGCATTGATTCTTCACAAGTCCCTGATGCTGGGAGAAGAGATGCTGCAGGCAGGCGAGAGGGATGCAGGCAAGGTAAAGAATGCTATTGTGGAGCATATGAAAACAGAGCGTCTTGCCCGGATTGATTATGTGGAGCTGGTGGATGCAGACAGCTTAGAGCTAGTGAAAACCATTACAGGCCCTATCCTGGCAGCTGTTGCCGTTTACATTGGAAAAACAAGGCTGATTGATAACTTTAGTTTTAATCCCGGGCAGGAAAAACGAGAATGAAAAATTGATAAAATTTCCGCCATTTGTTTGAAGCTTGGATGAAAAAGCAGAAAAATTTCCGCCACTTGTTTGAAGGTTGGAGGAAACGAAAGGAATGGGAAAAACCATGTATTTAAAAATGTTAAAAGGAAAAATCCACCGGGCAGTGGTAAAGCAGGCAGAGCTTCACTATGTGGGGAGCATCACTGTTGACCCAGAGCTTATGGAGGCAGCGGGGATTTTGGAATATGAAAATGTCCAGATTGTGGATATTGAAAATGGAAACCGTTTTGAAACCTACACCATAGCGGGGGAGCCAGGCAGCGGCATGATCTGCCTGAATGGAGCCGCAGCCAGGCAGGTACAGACCGGGGATCACATCATTATCATGGCTTACGCCCAGATGACCCCGGAGGAAGCAAAGGAATTCCGGCCTCAGGTGGTATTTGTGGACGAGGCAAATAAAATTTCCAGAATCACCACCTATGAAAAACATGGGCAGATTTCCTGTCCATAAGGAATTTCACGGGAATGCTTTTATAATAATATTTGAGTGAGGGAGGAAAATCTGAAATATGTTAAAAGGAAAAACGGTACTTCTGGGAGTGACCGGCGGAATTGCCGCGTACAAAATGCCGAATGTGGCAAGAATGCTGAAAAAACTCCACTGCAACGTGCACGTACTGATGACGGAGCATGCCACGAATTTTATTACCGCCACCACCTTTGAGACCCTGACCGGAAATAAATGTTTGATTGACACCTTCGACCGGAACTTTGAATTTTCCGTGGAGCATGTGGCTCTGGCAAAACAGGCGGATTTTGCGCTGATTGCCCCGGCTACTGCAAACGTCATCGGCAAAATTGCAAATGGCCTTGCAGATGATATGCTGACCACAACGATTATGGCATGCACCTGCAAAACACTGATTGCTCCGGCAATGAACCACAACATGTACCGGAATCCTATTGTACAGGACAATCTGGAAAAGCTGAAAAAGTTCGGCTATGGAATCATCCCTCCAGATACGGGAATGCTGGCAAACGGCGATATCGGCGAAGGGAAGCTGCCTTCTGAGGAAACATTGCTGGAATACGTGCTGCGGGAGCTTGCCTTCCCCAAGGATTTGGCAGGAAAGAACATCCTGGTCACAGCCGGAGCCACCCAGGAAGCCATAGACCCGGTGCGCTGCATCACCAACCATTCCACAGGGAAAATGGGATATGCCCTGGCAAAAGCCGCCATGCAGCGAGGGGCGGAGGTTACGCTGGTTACAGGCGCCTCAGCCTTAGAGCCTCCCATGTTTACCCAGGTGGTACACGTGGTTTCCGCAGAAGAAATGTACAGGGAAGTCGTTGGCCGGGCATCCCAGATGGATGTGATTATCAAGGCGGCCGCAGTTGCAGATTACCGTCCGCTGCATGCCGCAGAAGATAAAATAAAAAAATCAGAAGGTTCCGGCCTGATTCAGCTGGAACGGACAAAAGATATCCTGGCAGAGTTAGGAAAACAAAAATCAGAAGGGAAAATCCACAGCTTTCTGTGCGGATTCTCCATGGAAACCCAGAACCTAGAAGAGAATTCCCGGGCGAAGCTGGAGCGGAAGCATCTGGATATGGTTGCCGCCAATAACCTGAAAATAGAAGGAGCTGGCTTTGGCACAGATACCAACGTGCTTACGCTGATCACCAAAGATAAAACCATCCATTTGGAGCTTATGGGAAAAGATGAGGCTTCCCATAAGATTTTAGATGAAATAAAAGCGGGATTACAAAGATAAGGCATCATGTGAAAGAATCCATAAGGAAGATGGAAGTAAGGAACTGCCGCAAAATAGAATGTACAGATTCCGCCGGATTCTAAAAATTGCAGTTGATTTTCAGATTCAGAAATGTTACGTTATAATATTATAGAAAAGGAGCAGCCGCCCACAAAGTGGTTTACCTCCCTTCCCTTTCGAGTGAGGGAGGTAAACCACCTTGTAACACGGCTGCGCCTACGGAAGATTTTAGCATGCCTGAAGTTAGCCGGCAGTCTGTTTTTCTGCCCATCTTTGCGATATCTCTTTCTCCCTAAACCGGCAGCCCCAGTTTCTGGAACAGTGTATTCATGGAAGAATATTCCAGGATTAAAATCATGCTTCCCTTAATCTGTGTGCCGGAAATAAAAAAGCTCTCGTCAATGTACAATACCTTCCTGCCCAGCGAATCAAAGCTGCGGGAAGGTATTTCCAAAATATTTCCAATCGTGTCAATGTGATCCTCCGGCGGCGTAATGTTGATAAATGTATTTGTCATCTGGGCGATGGAATTGATATATGCCGCAGTGGTGATGTTGCCCATTTCCCGAACCACAGATAAATCCATTTCCGTAATATCGTGCAGGGAAGTAATCTCTTTTTCATAAAATGTATTGATTAATTTTTCTGCAAATTCTTTCTGGATAATCTGAAGCATCATTCCCTGGATGTCCCCGTCCAGGCTGATGGTCAGACCCAGGGCATAGTTGTCCGGGCCGCCCAGATATTGGGAAACGTCCTCGAAGTTAAGCAGATGGATGTTAGGAATCTCAATATCCACGAAGGTGTTTAATAAAGTTGCCAAAGCAGTTGCGGCATTGCCGGAACCAATATTTCCAATTTCAGTTAATACGCTTAATTGCATGTCATTTAATTTGCTTATATCTGTTACGCCCATAAGAATCTCTCCTTAATTATTTTTTTTTATTATAACATACCGCAGCCGCCTGCTGCAATCAAAGGGAAAAATAATTATCCATTTTGCGGAGGTTCGTGCTATCATGCATCCCCGGTCCGATATTTTGCTTTTATCACAGAGGACAGAGAGATAATTGCCGATGGCGCGTCCTAATGGCTGGACCAGCTTTTGGTGGATAAAGCCTGGCGGCGCCATGGCGTAGAGCTGGCCGTCAATTAATACCGCACGCTGGCTGTCTGGAAAGCTCTAGTAATCTTTTGATGTGTAAATCTGTTGTCCGGGTAATGGCATGTTTTCACATCCTTTTGTCCTTAAAATATTTTGTGGGTTTGGCTTGCAATCATACAGTTCTTATAATTTAGGTTTTTTTACACTTATCATATCATTTTTTTGCCGCAGATTCAAGAATTCCATTTGGTTGACATGAATTTCCAGAATTTGCACAAAATAGACAAAAAAGTTTACAAAATATACATTTTTTGTTAATTATGTCTGTAAATTTGCAGGTTATACTAAATATAAGAATAGAATTTTGAACATATATGAAGGACGGAACAGATATGGGCGAGAAGAATAAAAACAGTATGGTTTTCAAATATAGCGTGTTGCTTTTTATGATAATGGCTGCAGGATGTCTCCGAAAAACAGGAGAAGAATTCCATGCGGCCCTTTCTTTTTGGGAAAAGATGGAAACAGCAGCGGATACGGCTGGCACGGATTTCCGTTATGATAAAAGATTTCAAAAAACCTTAAGTCATTACCGTTTTTTTGAAAATTTGTATCAGCCAGAGGACGCTGACCCGGTGCCGGGGCTGGAATCCACGGATATTTTAGGAGAGAGCTGCGGATATATGGTGCCGCAGGGAATTTGCATTGCAGGGGATTACATGCTGGTGACCGCTTATGACAGCGGAGATTTTTACAAGAATCCCAAGCAGGGCGCACATAAGATTAATCCATCTGTGCTGTATGTGCTTTCCAACCAAAATCCTGGGAGCCGGGAGCTTTTAACGACGATTGTTTTGCCGGATAGGAACCATGTGGGAGGCGTAGCTTTTGATGGAAAAAATATATGGATTGCAAAGAGCACGGACAGAGCCTGCAGCGTTATTTCTTATGAGACCTTGAAAGAGGCGGTAAACTCCGGAAAGAGCAGCTATAAGCTTTCCGAATACGGGCAGGATGTCTATTGCGGCGCGGTAGCTTCCTTTGTGACCTGGCATGATGGCCGGTTATGGGTGGGAACCTATTCCAACCGGATGAATGGCAGAGGAATGCTTAGAAGCTATAAAGTAGGAAAACAGCGGAAAGAGGAAGGAGAAATCCTTACATTGGAAAAGCAGGAGGAAATCGTGATTCCTGAATTTGCCAACGGGGCTGCTTTTATGGAAAGAGGGGAGAGAACGTACCTGGCGGTTACCACATCCCAAGGACGTTATTTCGACTCGAAGGTTCATTTTTATGAGGCAGGGAAAGACCCATTGACTGGAAGAAGTGTTTATCATTATTATGACTCCTGCAAATTTCCTCCTATGGCAGAGGAATTGGTCTGTGATGGAGATAAAACATATTTTCTGTTTGAATCTTCGGCTGCCTGTTACAGTGATCCCATTTACCGAAGATGCAGTTATCCGGTGGATAGAATCTGCGGGGTTGTTACTGCAGAATTGTTCCGCCAAAATCACAGGGAGCTGTCTCTAAAGGACGGAGAAAAGAAGTTCACCACAGATTTGCCCATCTGCCTTCCGGTATATTTTTACCCTTCCCGCAGGAAAAAGAGCCTCGATGTTTCTTTTTTGGTAATAATACCCTTGTTTTTGAGACAAAAAGTTGACAATACGCCTGTAAGAGAATTATACTGTAATCAATGGCGGACAGGGGGAATCCGGGAGGGAGTCATATGGGAAAAGATACGCGTCTTGTAAATATCTACATTAAGATACATAATAAACACACGCTGACGATGGAGGATTTAAGGTATTTATCCAAATATGATCCAGAGTGCTTTGAGAAAACATGTAAGAATATTGTTTATAAAATACCAGAGGCAAAGGAGATTTTAGAGCCCCAGGCAGAAGAACCCAGCCAGCCTGCGGAGCCGGTGCCGATTTTTGAAAAAGCTCCTACCGATAAGCAGCGGATTGAGGCGGCGCTTTCGAATCTTAGAGCCATGGAGTTAAAGGAGCTGCCAGTGGAAGAGGTTAATGTGGATGAAGTGAAGGAGTTATTGGGAAATCTTTATATGGAGCTGTTGTTTCCCCACAACGACAGAGAACGGTTTTTTGGCATAGAAGACAGGGAGGAATTATCTGTATTTAATAAAAAAGTGTAAAGAACTGAGGAAAAATTATGGTTCCATGCACGAAATCTGTTTTGGAAGCAATTCTGCAAAGGGTCGGTATTGAAAACAGGAAAGGAAATGGAGAAATATATGAAAAAATATGCGGTAGTTACCGGGGCAAGCTCGGGGATTGGGATGGAGTTTGCAAAAATCCTGGCAAAGGAAGGGTATGGGTTAATCTTAACGGCGCGCAGAGAGGATCGTCTGGAGAGAATAAAGAAGACAGTCAAGACAGAATGTGAGATTATAACGGCTGACCTGACAAAAGAGATAGAATGCTACCGTCTGTACCATGCAGTGGAGGATAAGCCCATAGCTGTCTGGATTAATAATGCAGGCTTTGGGGACTGCTGCAAATTTAAAAAGGGCGATATAGAAAAAGAAATGGATATGGTTTCCGTCAATGTGAAAGCAGTGCATCTTTTGACAAAATTGGCGCTTCGGAAAATGAGCCGGCAAAAATTCGGCTCTATTTTGAATGTGGCCTCCTGCGCTGGATTAATGCCGGCGGGGCCTTATATGGCAACCTATTATGCTACCAAATCTTATGTGGCAAGTTTGACCAGGGCCATTGCAGAGGAGCTTCGGAGCGAAGGAAGCCCTGTCTATATTGGCTGTCTTTGCCCAGGACCGGTAGACACGGAATTCAACCAGGTGGCGGATGTGGATTTCGCCCTAAAGGGCATCCGCCCGTCCTATTGCGCCCGCTATGCATGGAAGAAAATGAAACGGAAAAAAACGGTGATTATCCCAACCCTTTCCGTAAAGCTGGCAATAACCTTCGGACGGTTCCTGCCTGAGGAATTATATATCAGGATTGCTGCCCGCCAGCAGAAAAAGAAAAAAGTTTTTAAAAATTGATGAAATATACCACCTCGGAACGGGTGATTCAGGAAACGGAAGCCTGGATCAGCAAAATGGTGTCTGGGCTGCTGTCGCCTATGTTCCCCGGGAGGAAGTTTTAAAAGATGTGGACAATTTATTCCAGACCGTGATTCCCATCGTGCTGGTGATCGTCCTGGTTTTGTAACAATGCACCTATCAGCCTGGGAAATATTGAAGGATAGATTCTTTGAGTTTTGCATCTGCTGTCCATGGAAATATTTGGCAGCGCATATTGAATTATACATGCTTTTGTGATAATATAATGCACGTAAAAAGAGAGAAACATAATCTATTGGCAGTAAGACAGGAAAGGAATGGTGGAAAGCATGAAATATGTATGTGACGTTTGCGGATGGGAATATGATGAAGCGCAGGGATATCCAGAGGGCGGCATTGCCCCAGGCACAAAATGGGAGGATGTACCAGCCGATTTTGAGTGTCCGTTGTGCTTTGTAGGCAAGGATCAGTTCTCAGAGAAATAAGCATGAAAAAAATATTAGTAATCGAAGACGAAATCTCCATCAATGATTTAATCTGCATGAATCTGGAGATTGCGGGATATCAGCCTGTTCCCTTTTTTGACGGCAATGAGTTCAGCCGCCATCTAAGGGAACGGGATGATTATTCCCTTGCCCTTTTGGATATTATGCTTCCAGGAAAAGACGGTTTTGAATTGTTAGAAGAATTGAAGGAACACAATATCCCTGTCATTTACCTCACAGCCAAAGGGGATTTGCCCAGCAAAGTAAAGGGCTTAAGAAGCGGGGCGGAGGATTATATCGTAAAGCCTTTTGAAATGCTGGAGCTTCTGGTCCGCATGGACAATATACTGAAACGCTGCGGCAAAGAGGAGACAGAGGAAATCCGTATCCGTGACGTGGTCATCAATGAGAACAAGAGGACTGTCCAGAAAAACGGCAGGGAAATCCCTATGCAGCCCATGGAGTTTGACTGTCTGCTGGTGTTTTGGAAATACAGGAACCGGGTGATTACCAGAGATCAGATTTTGAATATCCTCTGGGGCGTGGATTTCCAGGGAGAAAGCCGCACCGTTGATGTGCATGTGGGGAATATCCGCAAGAAGCTGGATTTCTCTGATGTGATTATTACAGTGCCCAGAGTGGGATACCGGATGGAAGTGCCTTAACGGATATCAGGAAAATCCAAGAAGATTGCAATCAAGTCTGGGCTGAATACTGGATGGAAGCGCCTTAACGGATATCAGGAAGATCTAGGAGGATTGCAATCAAGCCAAGGCTGAATGCCGAATGGAGGTATCGTTAACCATGGATATGATCAAAAAAATTGCACTTACTGCGGCAACCATGCTTTTTGTGTTGGCGCAGGTTTTTTCTTTTTATGTGATTTTTACCAGCCGGCAGGAAAAAATTGATTTGCTCAAAGAAAAGGAACGTAAAATATACGAAAATGCCCTAGGGGATTTTAACCGGAAATTGTCTAATGCAGGGTTAAAATCTGAATTGTCCGACCATGTGATCATTTACTGCTTCCGGGAAAATATGCGGGAAAATTCAGCGTTGTATAAGGAAGGGGAGGAGTTGTACAACAGCAGCCCCTATGAATTTAATGTGGAAAATATCAATTTAAGTGAAATCGAAGATTCTGGGGATTGCGTATTGGAAATAAGCGATGACAGATACATCCTGGTGTTTTTCCAAAGGGATGCAATCCGGTATTACCAAAGGGCATCTGCCGATTACACGTTATTTTATGCCGTGGATGTGACTTATATTTTTGAAAAAACCCGGAGTCTGGTTATCCAGGAGCTGTTGGTTTCCTGCCTGGCGTCTTTGGGGATGGCATTGCTGCTGGTATGTCTGATTAAGAAAATTACAAAGCCCCTGCAGGCTGTGAACGAAGCCCAAAGGCAGCTGATCGGAAGTATGTCCCATGAGTTAAAGACTCCTTTGACGGCCATCAAAGGGTATTCGGAAACGCTTTTAAATGTAAAATTATCACCAGAGCAGGAGGAAAAGTCCCTGCGCTATATCCATCAGGAAAGCGGCAGGCTGTCCCGGCTCACCGAAAAAATGATGGAATTGACCAGGCTGTATGAGCCGGAATGCAAGGCTGCATTGCGGGAGGTGTCACTGGAGAGCCTTTTTGAAGCGGTGGAGCACAATGTGGCTCATAGGCTGCAGGAGACAGGAATTTCCCTGGTGCGGGAGGGAAACTGCCTGGCAGGGACAAGACAGATGGACGAGGATTTGATGACAAGTTTTCTCATTAATCTGATTAATAACAGTATTATGGCCTCAAAACCTGGCAGCCGGATTTATCTGGGAGCAGATGAGAGGTCTCTTTGGGTGCGGGATGAGGGATGCGGAATTCCCCCGGAGGAAGTGGATAAGGTACGGAAAGCCTTTTACCGGGTGGATAAGTCCCGTTCCAGAAAGAGCGGGAACATGGGCCTTGGGCTTGCGCTGTGCGAACAGATTGCGGCAGTGCATCATGGAACGATGAAAATAGAAAGCAAGGCGGGGGAGGGGACGAAGATTTCAATGTTCTGCCAGTGGACGCTGTAGGCTTTGTTGGATTCTCAAATTCAGCTGGCCGGAATAATCCTCGAAACAGTCCGGTTGGTGTATTTTAATATTTTCCTCAAGGGCGGCTTTGAACCATGTTTTTTTTGCATCTATTGCATTGGCAAGGGCAGACTCTATTGTCTTATTTAAGAACATTTGAACATTTCACAGAATTTCTTTTATAATATCAAAATTTATCTGTTTATCAACCATTTTTTCGTTTTTTATGAAAATGCAGAAAAATACAGAAAAAATGAAAGCTTATCACTATCAAAAAAATCCTTTACCAATCCTTTACAACTGAGTGAATATTTCCAAAAAAGAACCTGTTATCATGATAATATAAAAGCTGTTCCCAACGCCATGTTGATCTGTAGCCCTACAGCGAACAATCTATATTTCGATACCCAGGAAAGGCAGGATGGCTCTTTGGCTAAGCAGACGATTCATGGGCGTCCTTGGTGAAGGCGAAATCCACTGCTTACGTAGACTTAGGAAGGCTTTCCTGGCTTCCTTAGCCGGAGTTAGCAGATAGTCTGCCAAAATGCGGCCCGCCAAACGGCTGGCTGTGCATGGTGAAAGTTTATTATGAAAGAACAGGAGGATCTTATGAAGAAAAAATACACAGCAATCCTTGCAGCAGCCCTTTGCATCAGCATATTGGCAGGCTGCCAGGAAACGCCAAAGAATGCCATTGTAAAACAAAAGGGCGCAGACAGCGCCAGCGGATACGAAAGCGCCGAAGGAAAAATCAAAGACATGGTAAATGCGCCAAAAGCTTACCAAAACCAGGCGGAATACGAGAACGGGGTCCTTATCATAGACAGTAATGCAAAAGTAGTCCTGCCAGAAGTGGACTCCATAAATACCTACAAAGTGTCTGCACAGGAAGTAAACCAGGAGCTGATAGACAAGGTCACCAATGCATTTTTCGAGGATGCAGAATTCTATCATTCCTACAGCTATCATGAGATGACCAAGGAGCAGTACCAGGAGGAAATTACCAGGCTCAAGCAGTACAAAGCAGAAGGGAATCTTGACCCGTACGAGCATGGAAGAGATGAAAATGGAGAACTGTATTATAACATTGATGAGGTAATTGCCAGGGATGAAGAAGAGATGGCAGATGCGCCTGAGGAAGTGGTAAAAGAGGAGGTAAAGCCTTCCTTTGGCTTGGAATGGGTCAGTGGGAAGGGAGAAGAAAGCCAGAAGGAGGTGGATGAAGACGGATTTTACGGGGTGGCTGAGACAGAGCAAGGGAATTACGATTATAGGATTCTTTCATCGGGAGAAGTTTCCGCAGATATTAAATTTGCCATTGACAAAATCAGGGATGACGTGCCGGATCCCCAGGAGTTTACCAGCTGGACGGAGGGAAGGTATCTGATGGACTATGAGAGGGAGGATTACAAGGGCATGACGGAGGAGGAGCTGAAAGAATTTGTGGATATTTCCTATGAAGACGCGGAAAAAATTGCCAGGGAGAAAATAGAAAAGCTGGGCTGGGACTGGGAAATCCAGGATTGGGATTATGCTGTTTTCACCCATGGAGAAGGAAATACAACAAGAGACAGGATATTGGATGGAGGGTATCTGTTTTACTTTACCCGGGTAGTGGATGGAGTTCCCATTTCCTGTACGGACTCTTATGGAGGAGGCCTGGAGGATATGGACAGTACCCTGGTTCCCTGGAGTTATGAGAGATGTGAAGTGATTGTGGGGGATGACGGAATCCAGAAGGTGGAAATCTACAATCCCTATCAAATCGATGGAGTCCAGACGGAAAATGCGAAATTAATGGATTTTGACAGCATTGCGAAAATATATGAACAGATGATGGAGGTGTCCAATGCAGATATTGCAGAGTTTGAGAAACAGCGGACTTTCCATATTACGAAGATAACATTGGGTTACAGCAGAGTGTATGAGCCCGCCGTGGATAACCAGTCGGGGATTCTGGTGCCGGTGTGGGACTTTTTCGGAGGATTCGACGTGGAAATAGATGGGCATCTTGAGAAAAATAACGGAGAGCACTCAAAGCAGAGCTTTATGACTATAAACGCCATTGATGGGACGGTGATTGACCGGGAACTTGGGTATTAGGGAGCGTTTGAAAACCCATTCCACAAACTGTGGCGTACATTTTGGAGAAAGCAGCTTTCAAGCACACTCAAAGCAGGAGATGCAAAAGCTGCCAGAGCATTTTTCAGGCACGTTCTAAATTAGAAGGTGCGGAGGCTGCCGGCAGCGTCCGTATATTTAAAAGGATATGCTGAATGCAGCAGGAAGGAAGAGGGAACATTATGGAGAAAAAAAGAAAAAACACAGCAGCAGTTAGAAAGAAATGCAGGATGCTTCTTGCAGCAGTTCTTTTCATGGCGCTGGCAGGATGCCAGGAGACGCCCAAGGAATCCATTGTAAAGCAAAAGGGCGCGGACAAAATCAAGGAATACGAAAGCAACGAAGATGAGAAAGGCACGCAAGAGCTGGAAAATGGAAAGGAAACCCAAAACACTGAAGAATCCCAGGATAATAAGCCAGGCGGGACTGCAGAAGAGTCGGAAGCCCCGGAGGAAAAAGAAGGGAAAATCAATGAAATGCTTAAAGCGCCTAAAACCTACAAGAACCAGGTGGAGTACGAGGGCGGCAAGATTGTGGTTGACACGGATGCAGAAATCATACTTCCCAATGTGGATGCCATGAACACTTACAAGGTATCCGCCCGGGAGGCAGACCAGGAGCTGATTGACCAGGTTACAAAAATTTTCTTTGAGAGGGCAAAGTTCTATCATGGATACGACTACAATGAATGGACCAAGGAGGATTACCAGAGGGATCTCACCATGCTGAAAAAATGGAAGGCGGAAGGCAATCTGGATCCTTACAATTGGGGTACAGACGACGAGGGCAATCTGGCATTTGATATCGACGCCGCCATTGAAGGGGATGAGATGAGCATGCAGGATGCGCCGGATTCGATAGAGCTGAAGGAAGTTGTTCCCTCCTTTGGCCTGGAATATGTGGACAGTTCTTGGGGAGAGCCTGTGACGAAGGTGGATGAAAACAGGTTTTACGGCGTTGCAGAGACAGACCATGGAGTCTATGGTTACACTATCAATGGCAATGACCCCCATACGTCGGATATCAAGATACTGATTCAAACCCAGGAGGAAGGCCCCCAGAGCTTCCGGGATTTTAACACCACAGGCTGGAAAGAGGGAAGGTTTGCCATGGACACAGAGAGTAAGTTCGCCGATGAAGAGACGGATTCCCATCCTATTTCGGAAGATGAGGTGAAAGAGCTGGTAGAAATTTCTTATGAAGATGCAGAGCAGGCTGCAAAGGAGAAAATTCAGAAATTGGGCTGGGATTGGGAAGTGAACGCTTGGGATTATGCCCTTTACAGCAGTACTTATAATATGAAGAAAGAGGATATACAGGATGTGGGATATGTCTTTTATTTTACCAGGATGCTGGACGGCGCGCCCATTACCTTTACCGAATCCTACGGCGGAAGCCTGGAGGATCATGACAGCACCCTGATACCCTGGAGCTATGAAAGGTGCGAGGTGGTTGTAGGAAGCAGCGGAATTGAAAAGGTGGAAATTTACAGCCCCTACAATGTGGAAGAGGTTCAGACGGAAAATGTAAAACTGATGGATTTTGACAGCATTATAAAGATTTATGAGCAGATGATGGAAATAACCAATGCAGATATGATGGATTATTACAATAAGGTAGTTTACCATACGAAAAAAATCAAGCTAGGCTACAGCAGGATTTATGATCCCACGGTAAACAGCAAATCCGGGATTCTTGTGCCGGTGTGGGATTTTTTTGGAGGGTATGATTCAGAGTCTGTGGAGTATATAAGCAAGGACAGCGGAGAGCATTCGAACCAAAGCTTCCTTACCATCAATGCCGTAGATGGAACCATTATCAACAGGGAGCTGGGCTATTAACCGTGCATAAGCTTTTTAAGGTGAAGCCCGCTGAAAACCGGCATTAACTTCACTGAAAAAAATGGAAGGGAAGGAGAAAAAGCGATGGGAGCTCTAAAGCAGGTAACGGCGGCAGTCAGGTGGAATTTCCTGGGGTTTTTTAAAAATCCCAGGGTGATTATCACCTTTTTGTTTTCCTTCATCCTCTGTTTTTTCTTAAGTGACCGGGCAATGATGGTGGCGGATTATTATGAGTCGCCGATGCAGGCATTGGAACCATTTATCTGGACCTTTGGGGACGCCACAGCCATTCTTCTGTGTTCCCTGCTTTTGATTCTTTTGTTTCTGGATTTACCCAAATTAAGCCAGGTTACGCCTTACATGCTGCTTCGGATGAAAAAGAACCGATGGCTTCTGGCACAGTTTTTTTATATTTTTCTGGTGACAGCTTTGTATATGGCCTATGTGATTCTGGTTACCAGCCTTCTTTGCATGCAGAAGACTTATCCGGGAAATATCTGGAGCAAAACGGCGGCTCTTCTGGCTTATTCCAAGATGGGAAAGGATTTGTCCATTCCCTCCACCGTCAAAGTCATGGAAAGTACCACACCCTTCTCCTGCAGTATGCAGATTATGGCGCTTCTCATGTGCTATTCCTTAACCTTAAGTTTTCTTATGCTGTATGTCCAGATGAAGGCAGGAAAAAAGGCTGCAATCGGCGCAGGGCTTTTCTACAGTTTGTTTGGCTTTCTGCTGAATCCAGAAATTCTAGCAAAGATTCTACATAAAGAGGAATATGAGATGTTTCTGGTCCGGCGGCTGAGCGGCTGGATAAGCCCTTTGAACCACGCCACCTATGGGATGCATGATTTTGGGTATGACGTGCTTCCCTCCATTGAGCAGTCCTGCATGATTTTCCTGGCGGTTCTGGCATTTTTGGCGGCTCTCTCTTTTCATACCCTCAAAAAATATAATTTCAATTCTTTTACAGGGGAATAGACAGAAAAAATAGGTTATTGACCGTGGGAGGTTGCGCAAAACAATGAAAAGAAGTATATCGATTGGGAAAGAAAAAAATTTTTTTCAAGGCAGCAGGAGTGGGAAGTTAAGGAAAAAGAGAGGGTTTTTTGGAATAATTTTCTTTTTGATAGGCTTCCTTTGGCAGATATCCTTCATTTTCTCTGTCACAGTGCATGCGGAAAATGTCGGTTCTTCTGAAGGCAGCAGTAAATCTGAACATGCAATTTCCATTGAAACCAGCAGGAAATATGAAGGGATGAAGCATTCCTTTTCCAAAGGCTATGAACCTTCCATCCGAAAAAATACCATGTTTCTCGTGGTGCCTTTTGTAACGAAGCTTCAAACAGAGGCGGACAGGATAATTGTAGGGATTTCTTTTGAGCGGGAGGAAAACAGCCCATTTTATTATAAAAATTATCAGAAAAAGGTAAAAAAATCAGAAAACGGCGTCTTTTTGTATCAGTGCCAGATTAAATTGAAGGAGGACAGGGTAAATGGCCAGTATCCTCTTCATTTGTCAGTTCAGGCGCAGACGGAAGAGAAAGTAATCCGTCAGGATTTTACCATTTATGTGGAAATCACGGATGGAAGAATCCCTCCTGGAGAGGAAAGGGAAGATCAGGGATTTTCGGATGAAAATGAGAGCCCAACGGATGCTGTTTTGCCGGAGCCAGGCGAAGAGGCTATCCCTGTGGAGCCAGGCGCCGGGGCAAAAGAGGAGATCAGCCACCAGCCCAGGGTTATGATTCTCTCAAACAGCCTGCAGGGATCGGCTGTGCCCGCAGGGAGCAGCATGCCCTGGACGGTTTCTGTGAAAAACTGCAGCAGCAGCCAGTCCATGGAAAACGTGAAGATTACCCTTGTGTCAGAAAATAAGGATATTCTGCTGGAGAAAAATTCCTGGTATTTTGCAAGGATAGGGACGGGCGCTGCCGTGGAGCTGTCCCAGAATCTTTCCATTGGAAAAAAAGCCCCGGCAGAGCCGGTATCACTCCAGTTTCAATTTGAATATGAGGATAAAAAAGGAAATGCCTATACCTCCTCGGAAACGGTGAATTTGTCCGTGAGCCAGATTCCCCAGGCAGAGCTTGTCAATGTGTCCTTTCCAGAAAGCATCTATGAATCCGATACGGATTTTTTGACCTTCCAGATTCAGAATACAGGCCTTGCAGTCCTTTACAATGCCGGGGTGCGGCTGGAAGGAAAGGGGCTGTTTCCAGAGAAGGAGCTGTTTTTTGGGACTGTGGAAGCAGGGACTTTTGCAGATGGGGAAATAAAAGTGTTTGCAGGGAACTTGAATATGGACAATGAGGGCAATGTGATAGAGGAGGACGGCAAAAAATACGGGGAGACGTTGGGGACTGTTGTTTTTTCCTATGAGAATGAGCAGGGGGAGCGGACAGAACAGAGCCAGGAATTGTATACTTCCATTAAGAAACCGCAGATGGTAGAGCTGAAGGTGGAAAAGGAGGAGCCCAAATCCAATCAGTGGTGGATAACGATTCTTATTTTCATCTTTCTTGTGCTGATGCTTATCATTGGCTGGCTGTATCTGAGAATGAACTATTATAAGAAGAAGGCAGACAGAAAATAGTTTTGGACAGCCTTTGGAGCCAGACACTATGTGTAAGGGACAGGGAAATGGGAAAGCGCCAATATGGGCAGGGACAGGGAAATGGGAAAGCGGCAATATGGGCAGGGACAGGGAAATGAGAAAGCGGCAATGTGGGCAGGGACAGGGACAGGGATATAAGAGAACGCCAATGTGGGAGGGGACAGGGAAATGAGAAAGCGGCAATGTGGGAGGGGACAGGGAAATGAGAAAGCGGCAATGTGGGCAGGGACAGGGATATGAGAGAACGGAATATTTATAAAGACATTGTAATCTGTATCGTAATTGGATGGATAATTTTTTTTCTGTATGGCCAGCTGCAATCCTACCGGAGGGAACAGAAAACTTATGGGTTTTCCATCCAATCTTCCAGTGATTTGACGCAGGAAACCGTAGATGAATTGCAGAAAATTTCTGGCATCTGCAGGTTTGAGCCAGAGGAAGCGGTAATAGTTACCATAAAATTAGGGGAATATACCATGGAGACGGAGGTTTTCGGGGTGGATTTGCAGGAATTTCCGGGGAAATGGAAGGAAGGCTTGGAATCCTTTTCTCTGGGGAATACGCCTGTGCTGTTTTGGGGAACAGACAGCTTCCAGCGGTTCACAGATAGAAATGGATATGGTTCGGGAAAGAGCCAGGCCAAGAGGTGGAAACAGGATTACCCCAATTTGGACTTAAAGCTTGAAGATGAAGCAGGCAATGAAAGAAATGGGAAAATCTGCGGCATTCTGGAGGAGCCAAAAGATAAAATTTTCATGGACAAAAAGCAGATGGAGGAAATTTTCGGGAAGGCCGTCCACACAAAAGGAGGACATATGGAAGTCTTTGGATACCAGAATGCAAAAAAGGCAAAAGAATTGTTGGAGCAAGGAGGATTTGCGGTGGAAGAGATAAAACTGTGAGAACAAGAAATCATTTACGCCGTAAAGCTGCTATTCACGCCAAAAAAAGAGGAAAAGCGGAAAAATATAGACCGGGCGTTTGGTTGTTCGTGTTCCCATCCGTAATATGTGAACCGTCCGGCATTTGATTGCTCGTGTTCCCATCCATTGCTATGGCAGGATTTATGGGCATGGCAATGAACGCAGGATGGGACGTTTCCGCCGGGAATGAGTGGCAGGAGGATGAAAAAAGCGGCTTGGGTTCCTGCGTCTGCAATTCCTGCTGCGGTGAAATTGCATGTGAGGAAAATACGGCGGCCGCGTCCTGTCCTTTCTGCGGAAATCCTGTGGTGATGAAGGGGCAGCTTTCGGGAATGCTGAAACCGGATTATGTGATTCCCTTTCAGCTGGATAAAAATGATGCCAAGGCGGCTCTTAAGAAGCTTACAGGAAATGGCTGTTTGCCTTGACAGGTATCATAGGCGCAGTATGGTACAATGCCCTCTACCTGATTTGGATCATATTGGAGGGCGGAAAATTTTAAGAAAATATTTGCAGGCCTTTTTAAAAGATATTTTGAAATGCCTGCTTTTTTGTGCTGGAAATCCATTTATTGTGCCGGAAATCCATTTATTGTGCTGGAAATCCATTTATTGTGCTGGAAATCCATTTATTGTGCCGGAAATCCATTTATTGTGCCGGAGATCCATTTATTGTGCCGGAAATCCATTTATTGTGCCAGAAATCCATTTATTATGCCGGAAATCTTCTTTTGCATAGAAATATACACGATGGATATTCCCCTTCTAAAATGCTTTGCCAATTGGCGGCGCATCATATATAATGAAATGGAAGTTGAACATAAGGCAGGAGGAATTTTTGATGAAATATGCAAATCGGATTTCCGAGATTATAAATGCTTTTTCCCCTGCGCCTTTGCAGGTGGAGCAGATGGCAGAGTTTTATTGCGCAGGAACCATGGAATACCGCACAAGCGATAAATATAATTCTCCCATTGAGGATATTGTGGATATCTGCAGGAATTCAGAGGAATGCAATGCATGTCTGCTGCTGGGGCATAGAGGGTGTGGGAAGAGCACAGAGTTAAACAAGATGATGGAAAACCTGGCCAAGGACGGATATTATGTGAAAACCGTCCATTGCAGTACGGATTTGGATTTATTTAATATTGTTTATTCCGACCTTTTTATCCTGATGGGAGAGGCCTTGCTGGAAATTGCAAAAGAGTCGGGATGCGAAATGGAAGACGGAATCCTTGCGCATATAAAAAATTTCTGGGAGGAAGGCACGGAAACACTGGTATCCCAGGAAGAGACGGCAGTTTCGGCAGGAATGGGGATGTCAGCAGAGCCTGGGGGGATTTTTGCAGGAATTTTGAATATTTTTGCAAAAATTAAAACGGATTTGAAATTTAATGAAGAGACAAGAAAAGAGTACCGCAGGAAAATAAGCGTCCGCTCCAGTGAATGGATTGGGATATTAAAGCGTGTGTCGGAAAAAATCACCCGGAAAGCGGAGGGAAAACGCCCGGTTATCATTTTTGAGGATTTAGATAAACTGAATCCAGAAGATGCCTGGAAGGTATTTTATAATTATGCAGCGGTTCTTTCTGGAATGGCATTTCCTGTGATTTATACGTTTCCAATCGGGCTTTCCTATGATGTGAGGTTTTCCGCTATGGAAGGCTACTTTGTAACAAAAACCCTTCCAATGATTAAAATTGAAACAATTGACGGACAGCCCTTCCAGGATGGGATTGACATTATCCGGGAAATTGTGAAAAAACGTGCAAATCTGGCGCTGTTTGAGCCAAAGGTTTTAGAAAAATTGATTCACTATACCGGAGGCTCCTTAAGGGATTTATTTCATGTCATCAATGCGTCGGCAAAAAGGGCAGAGCGCCGGAATAGCGCAAGCATTTCCATGGAGGATGCAGGATGCGCGCTGGAGGAGGCAAGGACCTCGCTGACCAGGCGGATTGAGGAGAAGGAGTATCCGTTTTTATTGAATATTTATCACGGAAATAAGGAGCGGATTGAGGATAAGGCTATGCTGCTGAACATGCTGCAGGCATCCGTGGTGCTGGAATACAACGGAAAACGGTGGCATAATGTGCATCCTTTGGTGGTAAAGTTTTTTGAGGAGCAGGGGTTGATTGGAAATGACGAAGGGTAATCAGGAGGAATACTGGACCCTAGGCTGGATTATCAAGGAATCGGAGCAGGGCTTGTATCTGGTAATCGCGGATGAAACCGTGCAGAAGGAAATTGCGGAGATTTACAGGCAGGGAGCCGTGGAAATCTATGATTATAAGCGGCATCCGGGGGAGTATTCGTTTTGCAATTTGCAGGAATGGGCTGTGGGCTTGCCAGGCGCGCGGACCTTTATGGTGGTGAATTTCCATCTTGCCCTGCAGGAGGAGGAGAGCCTGAAACGCCTGAATTTCAGCAGGGATATGCTGGAGCGGTTAGGAAAAAATTTCATTTTCCTTGTCACTCCCTATGGGGATGACAGGCTGGCGGTTTTGGCATGTGATTTCTATTCTTTTGTGAAGCTTCGGGTGATATTCCACAGCGATACGGAGGAAAAAGAGGAAGAGCTGCCTTCTGTGATGGCTGAACCGATGGAAGAAAATCAGTGGGAGCCAGAAGAATTAAAATCAAAACTGGCAGAAACATATGTTTTGGCAGAGCAGGCCAAGGATGAGAAGGATAAGGCGCATTATCAGGAGAGTGTAAGATTACTGCGGAAAGCCTGGGATATCAGAAGGAGAATACTGGGGGCAGAACATTTGGAAACAGCGGAGATTGCGTATGAGTTAGCAGAAGCATATAAGGAATGGGGAAAGTATGAGATAGCAGAGAAACTGTATCAAAAGATTCTGCGTATCAAAGAAAAGGTGCTGGGAAGGGAGCATCCAGATATCGCAGCTATATATAATAACCTGGCGTTGGTGTACGAAGGGCAGGGAAAATACAAGATGGCGGAAGAGCTGCATGGAGAAAGCCTGCGGATCAAAGAACGGGTCTTGGGGAAAGAGCATCCGTCCACGGCCACGGGTTATAATAACCTGGCAATGGTATATGAGCGGCAGGGAAAGTACCAGGAAGCAGAAGCGTTGTATGAAAAAAGCCTGCAGATCAGCGAGAGGGTATTGGGAGAGGAGCATTTGCATACCGCTGCCAGCTATAATAATCTGGCAATGGTGTATGAGCGGCAGGGAAAGGACAAAAAAGCAGAGAAGCTGTATAAAAAAAGCCTGCGGATTGGGAAAAAGATACTGGGAAAGGAGCATCCAGATATCGCCGCAGGTTATAATAATCTGGCGTTTGTGTACCGGAAACAAGGGAAACACAGGGAGGCAGAAGACCTATACGAAAAGAGCCTGCGCATCAGCGAAAAAGTGCTGGGGGAGAAGCATCCGCTCACAGCCGCAGGTTATAATAATCTGGCAGGAGTGTATAAGAAGCAGGGAAAATACAGGCAGGCAGAAGAATTATATGAAAAAAGCCTGCGGATCAATAAAAGGGTGTTGGGGGAAGAGCATCCAGATATCGCAGCCATTTATAATAATCTTGCATTCATGCACCAGAAACAGGGAAAATACAAGATTGCTTTGGGGTATTACATCAAAGCATATGGAATTTTTCTGTCGAATCTTGGAACAGAACATCCAAGCACGGAAATTATTTACAAGAATATGCAAAGAGCATATTTTGAATGGAACCCGGAAGGGGATTTCCGGCAATGGCTGGAAGGGAATCTGAAATAATATCTTGATAAATCCAAAGCAAAGGTATACAATAGGCAGGATGCAAAAGATTCATTATTGCAATGCGATGAATCAAGGAAGAAATTATAGAAAACAAGGATTCACAGGCTTCTATTTTATCTTGCAAAGTGATATCCACTGTTTTCATGGAAAGGAAGTTACCGTCCAAAGGCGGTATGCAGAGATTGCCATATGAAAGAAAAGAATAGAAGAGAAGCTGCAAAAGATTTAACAGTGGGAGAACCGAGGGCTGTTTTGTGGAAG
This sequence comes from uncultured Lachnospiraceae bacterium, assembly GCA_947384285.1. GTDB lineage: Bacteria > Bacillota > Clostridia > Lachnospirales > Lachnospiraceae > Petralouisia. The sequence goes on along the minus strand of CANDGI010000006.1, from coordinate 46,164 downwards.
TTCTGCATTCCATTGTTTGGCAGCATTATTTTTCAGCAGCTTTATAATATTGCCGACAGCTTTGTGGCGGGAAATTTTATAGGAAGCGATGCCCTTGCGGCAGTGGGGAACAGTTATGAAATTACGCTGATATTTATTGCCTTCGCCTTTGGATGCAACATCGGCTGTTCTGTGATTGTCTCACAGCTGTTTGGGGCAAAAAGGTACAGTGAAATGAAAACAGCCGTATATACTACGCTGATTGCCAGCGGGGTTTTATGCGCTTTCCTCATGCTGTGCGGAATTTTATTCTGTGGCAGCTTGCTGCATATGATACATACGCCGGCAGATATATTCGCAGATTCTAAGCTGTATCTTGATATCTATATACTGGGGCTGCCTTTTGTGTTTTATTATAATGTAGCGACCGGGATTTTTTCAGCGTTGGGAGACTCCAGGACGCCCTTTATTTTCCTTGCATGTTCCTCTGTATCCAATATTGCTGTGGACATATTGTTTGTGGCAGGTTTTGGCATGGGCGTGGATGGAGTGGCCTTTGCAACCTTTTTATGCCAGGGAGTCAGCTGTATTTTAGCCATTGGGGTTGTGTTTAGGAAGTTCAGGGAAATTCAGGCTGAGGACAGGGCAGCGGTCTTTTCCTGGAAACTGTTGGGACGTATTTCTGTCGTTGCCGTGCCAAGTATCTTACAGCAAAGCTTTGTGTCAGTAGGAAATATTATTATCCAGGGTGTCATTAACGGCTTCGGCATTGATGTCATGGCGGGATATTCTGCTTCGGTAAAACTAAATAATATGGTAATCACCTCGTTTACAACCCTTGCAAACGGAATCTCCAATTACACGGCGCAGAATCTTGGGGCAGGGAAGTACAGCCGTATCAAAGAGGGGTTTCAGGCGGGCATCCGCCTGGTATGGACCATTTGCGTGCCAATTGTCCTGTTGTATTTTATCGCCAGCAAGTATTTGGTGTCTATCTTCCTTGACGCTTCAGGGATCCAGGCTATGAATACAGGCATTTTGTTCCTGCGTATTTTGTCACCCTTTTATTTTGTCATATCTGTCAAGCTGGTAGCCGATGGGGTGCTGCGCGGAGCAGGGTTTATGAAAAAATTTGTGATAGCCACCTTTACAGATCTTACGCTGCGTGTTGTCCTTGCAACTGCCTTATCAAAGACGGCGTTGGGAGCGGCAGGCATCTGGATGTCCTGGCCTATCGGATGGGGGATCGCTATGGTAATGTCGGTGATGTTTTATAAGGGCATTCAGTGGAGGGACAAAGAGTAAGGAATATCCGCATTTTGACAGAAAAGCTGTAAAAAACCATATGGAGGAAGAATGGCATGATGGAAAGCACGACGGAAATAATGAGCAAAGGCATGAGATGCCTGACGTAACGAACAGGGATTATTGAGGCCGGACAATTTATTTCCGGCAAGTCCAGCCTGTGGCTTTGCAGCAGGCTGGACTTGCCGCTATAGCTTGCGAGGGCAGTGCGCCCTAACCTTTTACACCGCCGGATGCAAGCCCGCTGACCAGATTCTTTTCGATAATTGCAAACAGGATAACTACCGGTGCAATTGCGAACAGAGAAGCAGCAAACAGATACTGCCATTCAATCATGTTATAGCCGTTAAAGATATTGATGCCAACGGTCAATGGCTTGTTCAAGTCGTCTGAAATCAGTGTCAAGGCAACCGTATATTCATTCCAGGCATTGATAAATACAAAAATTAAAGTGGTAACGATACCAGGTGCAGCGACTGGAAGCAGAATCTTTACCATAGCTTCAAAGCGGTTGCAGCCGTCGATTTTGGCAGCCTGTTCCATCTCGGAGGAAATACCCATGAATGTGCCCCGCAGCAGCCAGATGGTAAAGGCCTGGTTAAATGCGGCATTGATAAAAATTAATCCAAGGATGCTGTTGGTTAAGTTCAATGTCATCATAACCTTGTAGATACCAATCAAAAGAACCACAGGTGCAAACATCTGGGAAACAATGACAAAACCCAGGAAAACAATATCGCCTTTGAATTTCATGCGGGACAATGCATACGCTGCGGGAATGCCGCAGATCAAAGCGATGATTGTGGAGCCGCCGGCAATGAGAACGGAGTTCAGCATATATTTCGCCATAGGGGCTCTCTGCCAGATGTCTGCAAAGTTAGACCATAATGCTTCCTTGGGAAGGATTGTACCTTTGGCAGCAAATATTTCAGAGCGGCCTTTCAATGAGGTACAGAGCATAGCAAAATATGGATAAAGTATCAGCACGCATACAATGAATACAACCAGATACAGGAGAATCCTTAATGTAAGTTTTTTGCCGTTTAGCGGCTTCTTAGCTGTTTCGTTCATGATTATTCATCCCCTTTCTTTAATGTTGCTACCATGTAAGCGGTTGCACAAACCAGCAGAATTAAAAATCCGATGACGGATACAGCCGCTGCCTCGCCCTGCTTGCCATTGTAGAACGCAAGCTTGTACAGGTATGTAACAAGGGTATCGGTGCGGTTGCCGGGATCTCCCTTTGTCATATTCCAGATAATTGGGAATGAATTAAATACATAAATGATATTTAAGACTGTACTGACTGTTAAGGAAGAGCTAACCAATGGAACCGTAATTTTGAATAATTTCTGCCAATAATTGGCGCCGTCTACAGTTGCGGCTTCGTAGTAGCTGCCGTCGATGGACTGGAGGCCGGATAGGACGGTAAATGTAACGAATGGGATGGTTACAAAGATACCGCAGGCAATCTCCCAGGCAAACCAGGCGCCAGCGCTGGGGGTCCAGTTTACGGCATGGTCAATGATTCCAAGCTTCATCAGCAGGGTATTTAATGTCCCGTAGTCCGTATCCAGGATAAATTTCCAGATACTGGCCTGTACAACCAATGTGGTTGCCCAAGGGAACACTACAATGGCCCGGGCAATTTTGCGGCCCTTAAATGCATTGTTTAAAATAAGCGCTAAAATAAATCCAAGCAGTGTGGAAAGGCCGACAACCGCAACTGTCCACACCAGCGTGTTTTTCAAAACCATAGAAAATGTAGGAGTCGAAAGGATTTTTGTAAAGTTGGCTAATCCAGTGAATCCTTTAATCAATCCCGCTCTGCTGACCTTGCTTAACGCCATCCGGAATACAAATACGATGGGAACCAGGATAAATATAAGCATGAGCAGGACGCTGGGTAAAATCCAGAGATAAGGTTCTATTTTTCGAATAAATTTTTTCACGGTCACACCTCATTAATATTTAAAAGAGACCGGGCTTAAAACAGCCCGGTCTCATATCTCGCCTTAATCGGGGCTTACACATAAGGCTGATTGTCATTGCTCATTTTGTGATTTGCGTTATGCTTTCTATAAACTTCCATCATGCGCAATCTACTGCGCAGCCATTCATGTTATGGAAGCTTTCGCTTTCATAGAGAAGATTACGGAGCAATCTCAGCCTGTAAGTTATCAAGCTGTTCTTGAACGCTTTCACCTAACAGAGCATTCTGCTCAGCACTGATAACGCCCTGTTTTACGTCTGCCCATTCAGTTTTTGCAGTAGGATAGAATTTACAGCTTCCTACGATGTCAATCCATTCAGCCATGGACTCATCTTTTGCTGCAAGAGCTTCTCCGCCAGTCTTGGTTGCAGGCAGGAAACCTTCCATCTCTACCCATGCAGAGTAGCGTTCATCTTCAAAGAAATAATCGAAGAAGGTCTTGATTGCTTCCATTTCTTCGTCTGAATATTCGTTGTCAAAGCACATGAAACGATCCATAACGCCGGCAGATACGGAAGTGCCGTTGTTGTTGGGGATTGGAGCCATGCCGTAATTTACTTCGTTGCCGCCATCCTTAATATAGGTGGGAAGGCTGTTTGGCGCGATCATCATAGCAACCTTGCCGGTTCCGAACATATCCTGCAGGTCATAACGTGTTTCATTGGCAGGATCTGTGTTGGTATACCCATCGTTGATAAGGCCGATGGCATATTCAATTGCAGCTACATTTTCCGGGCTGTTTAAGGTCCAGTTGCCGTCTGCGTCTGTGAAGTCGCCGCCGTTGTTCCAGATATAGTAAGCGAATGCAGCCTGGCCTTCGTCGGTTGTCATGTCAATGCCCCATGGATAAACATCTGGATATTTTTCTTTGATCTTCTTGCATGCTTCGGTCAGTTCATCCCAGGTGGTAGGAGGAGCTGTTACGCCTGCGCCTTCTAAGATATCTTTGTTATAATACATAGCGCGTGCGGAAGCAAGGTCTGGAATTGCCCAGATGGTTCCGTCAACATTGGACTGCTCCAAGAATGCTTCATACATCTTGTTGTAGGTTTCCTCTGAAACATAGTCCTTAGCAGGCAGAAGAAGATCGTCAGCCTGATAGTCAGCGAACACGTCAATGTTCAGGATGTCAGGAGCCTGATTATTTGCAACACGCGTGTTAACCGTGGTGGAAATGTCGTTCCATGAAATAACTTCCACATTCAGGTCAATTCCTTCGTTATCTTTTTCAAAGTCAGCTTCAAAGGTTTTCCACCAATCAGCAGTGTTCTGGCCATACTGAGCTGCGATCACGCTGATTTCTGTTTTGCCGCCGCTGCTTTCCTCTTTGTCCGTGGATTCTGTTTCTTCTTCGGTGTTGTCGCTCTCTTGGGTAGTATCAGTATCATCCTTCGTATTGGTTTCAGCAGGGGTGCTGCCGCATGCTGCGAGAGAGATTGCTGCTGCCAGGCTCAAAGAGAGCGCAAGAACTTTTTTGAGATTTTTCTTTTTCATATTTCCTCCTCCTTGTGATGGAAGGCATCGTACTTGTTAAGGAAGGATAATCTGCCCTTGGTAAGGATGCTATTTAATAAAATATGCAAAATCACAACTGTTTCGCAAAAACCCCGTAAAAAGCTAATGCAAATAGCACAAAGAAGGAACAAAAACGGCCTTAACATATGTACAAAATGCCAGAAATTTGGTGAATTAATATTAGCACGCAATTGGAAATATGTCAATAAGAAAAATTTTTTAATAAAAAAGAAAACCGCCATATGAGAAGTAAAAATCTCATATGGCGGTTCTAACCGCTGGATTTAGGAGGTTTCTCTTATCCGAGAACCTTTGCCGGGTTGGTGGTAAAAATTTTATCAAGCTTGGCGTCTGTAACGCCTCTTTCTTTTAACATTGGAATAACACGGGCCGGAATATTTAAAATTTGCCTTAATCCAGCAGCTGAAGCTGCTGGCACTGCTTGAGGGAAGCGAAGCGGTGAGATACCTGGAAAAGAAGGATTACCGGATGATCAATGTATATGCATCCTCCAAGATGTGCTCCCTGATTTCCGCCTATGATATTTTCTCGTTTGCTTTCTGCGCAAAAACCTTGAAAAATCTATTAGGTTGTGGTAAAATTTTATCAATTTAGGCATAAATATAGTAAGTAAGCCAAAAGCCTGCACAAAAAAACAGAATAACGACAAAATTACAAAAAAGACTGCAATGGTGCAATTGACTCTTTTTTTTTGCCAAAAATCAGACAGAAAGGGCGGTAAATAAATGAAAGCATTTCTAATACTGGAAGATGGAACCGTATTTGAAGGTACAAGCATTGGTTCTGCCAGGGAAGTAATCAGCGAAATTGTCTTCAACACCTCCATGACAGGTTATCTTGAGGTTTTCACAGACCCATCTTACGCCGGACAGGCAGTAGTCATGACTTATCCTTTGATTGGAAATTATGGAATTACACCGGATATGGAATCCACTCGTCCCTGGATAGACGGGTGTATTGTAAGGGAATTGTCCCGGATTCCCAGCAATTTCCGCTGCCAGGGAACCATCCAGGATTTTTTAAAAAATCATGATATCCCAGGAATTGCCGGGATAGATACCAGGGCGCTGACGAAAATCCTCCGGGAAAAAGGAACCATGAACGGCATGATTACCACCAATGAAAATTACCAGATAGAAGAGGTTATCTCGAAGCTGAAAGCATACCGGACGGGAAATGTGGTGGATCAGGTTACCTGCCAGACAGCTTCCCTGTTAAAAGGCAAAGGAAAAAGAGTAGCCCTTTTGGATTTGGGAGCCAAGAAAAACATTGCAAAATCCCTGCAGCAGAGAGGGTGCGAGGTTACCATTTATCCCGCCCGGACTTTGGCAGAAGAAATCCTTGGAGAAAATCCTGACGGCATCATGTTGAGCAACGGGCCGGGAGACCCCAAAGAATGTAAGGAAATCATTCAGGAAATCCAGAAATTATATGCATCCGGCACGCCGGTTTTTGCCATCTGCCTGGGGCATCAGCTGATGGCTCTGGCAAACGGGGCAGACACCTATAAAATGAAATACGGCCACCGGGGCGGCAACCATCCAGTCAAGGATTTGGAGACGGGCCGGGTCTATATTTCCTCCCAGAACCACGGGTATGTGGTGGATGCGGACAAGCTTGCCCCCGGCCTGGCGGTTTCGGCATTTGTCAACGTAAATGATGGAACCAACGAAGGGCTGCGGTACACAGAAAAACCAGTATTCACCGTCCAGTTCCACCCGGAAGCCTGTCCAGGCCCCCAGGACAGCAGTTACTTATTTGACAAGTTTATCGAGATGATGGGAGGGAACCAGTAATGCCGAAAAATCCAGAAATCAAAAAAGTGTTAGTCATCGGTTCCGGCCCCATTGTCATCGGCCAGGCAGCAGAATTTGATTATGCAGGAACCCAGGCATGCCGTTCTTTAAAAGAAGAAGGGGTGGAGGTAGTGTTGGTCAATTCCAATCCCGCCACGATAATGACAGACAAAAATATTGCAGATAAAGTATACATTGAGCCTTTGACGGCGGGCGTGCTGGAACAGATTATCCGAAAGGAAAAACCGGACAGCCTGCTGCCTACCCTGGGAGGCCAGGCAGGATTGAACTTAGGCATGGAGCTGGCAGAATCCGGCTTTCTTGACAGGCACGGGGTAAAGCTGATTGGAACCACTGCGGAAACTATTTTTAAGGCGGAGGACCGCCAGGCCTTTAAGGACACCATGGAGAAAATCGGGGAGCCCTGCGCCCCTTCCCTGGTGGTGCACAATGTGGAGGATGGCATTGCATTTACCAATACCATCGGTTATCCGGTGGTGCTGCGCCCGGCCTATACCTTAGGCGGAAGCGGCGGCGGCATCGCCCGCAACGAAACGGAATTGATGGAAATCCTAGCCAATGGCCTTCGGCTCAGCCGGGTAGGGGAAGTGCTGGTGGAGCGGTGCATTGCCGGATGGAAAGAGATTGAGTACGAGGTAATGCGGGACGGGGCAGGAAACTGTATCACAGTCTGCAACATGGAAAATATTGACCCGGTAGGGGTGCATACCGGGGACAGTATCGTGGTGGCGCCCTCCCAGACTTTAGGAGATAAGGAATACCAGATGCTTCGGACTTCCGCGCTTAACATTATTTCCGAGCTGAATATCACAGGGGGCTGCAACGTCCAGTATGCGCTGCATCCCACAAGCTTTGAATACTGCGTTATCGAGGTAAATCCCCGGGTGAGCCGTTCCTCTGCATTGGCCAGCAAGGCCACGGGATACCCAATTGCAAAGGTAGCGGCAAAAATCGCCCTGGGCTATACCCTGGATGAAATCAAAAATGCCATCACCGGAAAAACCTATGCCAGCTTTGAGCCTATGCTAGACTACTGCGTAGTAAAAATTCCAAGGCTTCCCTTTGATAAATTTATCACCGCCAAACGCTCCCTGACCACCCAGATGAAAGCCACGGGCGAGGTGATGAGCATCTGCACTAATTTTGAAGGCGCGCTGATGAAGGCCATCCGTTCCCTGGAGCAGCATGTGGACAGCATGATGGGCTATGATTTCACAGGTTTGTCCCAGGAAGAATTAAAAAAGCGGCTGGAAAAGGTGGACGACAGAAGAATCTGGGTCATTGCAGAGGCACTCCGCAAAGGGATTTCCTATGAAGAGATTCATGAGATTACCAGCATAGATCTTTGGTTTATTGATAAAATTGCCATTTTGGTGGAAATGGAAGAACGGCTCAAGCAGGAGGAGCTGACGGTAGAATTGCTGAAGGAAGCAAAACGGCTGGAATTTCCAGACAACGTCATTGCGGCTTTGGCAGGAAAGCAGGAAACAGAGATTCGTGATATGCGCTACGCCAATGGAATTACGGCAGCCTTTAAGATGGTGGATACCTGCGCGGCAGAGTTTGCAGCGGAAACCCCCTACTACTATTCCTGCTTCGGCAGTGAAAATGAAGCGGCAGGAGTGTTGTGCAGCGCCCGCTCAAGTGATGTTTGTCCAAAGAATGGAACTAGTGAGGACGGGTGCCCAAATGATTCCTGCCTGGAAAATGGAAATAGCGAGACTCGCTTATCCAGTGATGTCTGCCCAGGCAATGGGGAGCGGCCAGGGGCGGTCGGCCGCAAAAAAGTCCTGGTATTAGGCTCCGGACCCATCCGTATCGGCCAGGGCATCGAGTTTGATTACTGCTGTGTCCACTGTACCTGGGCCTTTGCAAAAGAAGGCTATGAAACTATTATTGTGAATAATAACCCCGAAACCGTATCCACGGATTTCGACATTGCAGATAAATTGTATTTTGAGCCCTTGACCCCGGAGGATGTGGAAAGCATCGTCCGCCTGGAGCGGCCGGACGGCGCGGTGGTGCAGTTCGGCGGCCAGACTGCCATCAAATTGACGGAAAGCCTGATGAAAATGGGAGTTCCTATTTTGGGGACAAAGGCAGAGGACGTGGATGCAGCGGAAGACCGGGAGCTGTTCGATAAAATCCTGGAAGAGACCAAGATTCCCCGGGCAGCAGGAGGGACAGTGTTTACGGCCAAGGAGGCTAAGGAGGTAGCAAACCGCCTGGGCTACCCGGTACTGGTGCGTCCCTCCTACGTGTTGGGCGGCCAGGGAATGCAGATTGCATACTCCGACGGGGAAATCGAAGAATTTATGGAGATTATCAACCGGATTGCCCAGGATCATCCCATCCTGGTGGATAAGTACTTGCAGGGAAAAGAAATTGAGGTGGATGCCGTATGCGACGGCACGGACATTTTGATTCCAGGGATTATGGAGCATATTGAGCGCACCGGCGTTCATTCCGGCGACAGTATTTCCGTATATCCAGCGCCCACCATCAGCAAAGAGGTAAAGGAAAAAATCGTGGAGTACACCAGGCGCCTGGCCAGAGCCCTTCATGTGATAGGATTAATCAACATTCAGTTTATTGCCATGGAGGATGATGTGTATGTGATAGAGGTTAACCCCCGCTCTTCCCGGACGGTTCCCTACATCAGCAAGGTGACAGGAATCCCCATTGTGGATTTGGCAGCAAAGGTGATTATCGGAAATACCTTAAAGGGCATGGGTTACCCCACAGGCCTTGCGCCGGAAGCAGAGTACGTGGCAATTAAAATGCCTGTATTTTCTTTTGAAAAGCTCCGGGGAGCAGAAATCAGCCTGGGGCCGGAAATGAAATCCACCGGGGAATGTTTGGGGATTGGAAAAACCTTTGACGAAGCTTTGTATAAGGCATTTTTAGGTGCAGGCATACAGCTTCCCAAATACAAGCAGATGATTATGACCGTGAAGGATGCGGATAAGCCGGAATCCGTGGGAGTGGCAAAACGATTTGAAGCCTTGGGCTATAAGATATACGCCACCAGGAGCACCGCCAAATACCTGAAACAGAATGGCATAAATGCAAGGCGCATCAACAAGATTTCCCAGGAATCCCCCAATGTGATGGATTTGATTCTGGGGCATAAAATTGATTTGGTCATTGATACCCCTACCCAGGGCCGGGATAAAAACCGGGATGGATTTTTAATCCGCAGGAATGCCATTGAGACAGGGGTGTACTGCATCACAGCCATGGACACTGCCTATGCATTGGCGGAGAGCTTGGAGCATGCCAGCGTCAGTGGGGAATTGAACTTGATTGATATAGCGAAGGTGAAGAATATTTAATTCCTTCCTTATGATGCCGGTTGCCTATTATTCCTGCTGGATGGAGCATAATGTGAAAGGATTTTTCCGCTGTTTCGGAATTTCTGCCCTTATTTCTTTGTATGCGCCAGATTCTTTGCCAGACAAACGCATATATTTCTGCAATCTTGCAAATTCGGCCTGATTATTGTATGATACTAACAGGAATGCTTTTTTGAAAAGAGAGCCATATGAGCAAATCCTTCAAAAGGAACCAATCCGCATATGCAAAGGCAGGAATGCTTTCAGGAAATACTTTGCACAAAGAGAAAAGCAGGTGAGAATCGTTCATATATGGAAAAATTTATGAAAAAGTATGTGCCAATATTACAGGTTCTATTATTTCTGTTTATGTTGGTTTTTTTGATACACTATTTTAGAAACAAAAAGGATTGGCGGGAAATTGCACTGGAAATGCAGGCACAGGCCGGGGAAAAAGGAACATACGAGGAAACGGCAGGCTGGCAGGAGGGAAGCCTGGATGAAATGGAGCAGGCGGAAATGAAACCATCCGATGCAAAAGGCCATTCCGTATCCGCAGGCCAGCCAGATATGGCAGGGAATTCCGTTTCAGCAAGGCAGTCAGATTTGCAGAGCAATTCCGTTTCAGCAAGGCAGTCAGATTTGCAGAGCAATTCTGTTTCGGCAGGGCAGCCGGATATAGCAGGGAATTCCATTTCGGCAGGGCAGCAGGCTTTGCCGGGTCAGACAGATGCAAAAGGCCAGCCAGTTGCGGAAGGACAATCGGTTTTGCCAGAACAGCCTGCAGCACCCCTTCAGGAAGAAGATATTTATTCCTTTTTGCAGGGACCCCAGTCCTGGAGCAATGGCATTTCCTGGTCAGGAGAATGGTGTGGGTTTGAGGTGGATGGGAATTCCTTCGGGGGCTTTGGCTGCGGGCTGTGCTGCATGGCGAATGTTTACAATACGCTGTCGCCCTATGAAGTCTCTCCCTGGGATATGTATGAAAATGCAAAAATTTCTTCGGGCTATACGCCTGGCGGCGGATATGGGGCTATTGACTGGCAGGAGATGCGGTGCACGCTGGAAGTCTGCGGAGTCAGCAGCGAGCTTCACTGCAAACCGGGGACTTACGAAGAGTTCCGGCAGCAAATTAGAGAAGCAGAATCAGCCATTGTCCTGGTCTGCAGTGGGAACGACAATACTTTTTGGGAGACGACCCAGGGGCATTATGTGAATATCTGGCTGTACCAGGAGGACGATACGGTATTTTTGGCGGAGCCGGGAAACCGGGAGAAGAACCGTTCCCGGATACCGCTGCGCTATGTCTATGACGCATTGAAAACAGGAAGCACGTTCCAGTACCTGGCCGTGAAAGGTTATGCGGAGGCGGAGAACATGTGGCGGGCGGATGGGATTGAGGAAGACTGGTGCCGTCCTTGAAAAAGAAATCAGAAACAGGGGGTATGGGGAATATATCTTTGATTGCCGCAAGGATTATAGCTGTCTTGTCAGGCAACAAGAAAATAAATCAGGCAAAAATGTCACTTCCCACGAGGTGGCATTTTTTTGTCCAGGGTTTGTCTATAGATGAAATCATCCGGCATCTGGCCTTTTTTGTTTCAAGGCTATGGCAGTTTCATATTTTTTCAGAGGGAAATACAAGGACGACAGCCGTATTTTTTATCAAGTACTTAAAGACGCTTGGGTATGATGCGGCAAATGAGAGTTTTGCAGGACATGCCTGGCATTTCCGAAATGCGTTGGTAAGAGCCGATTATAATGATTTGAAAAACGGCGTCTGTGAGACGACGGAATATCTGGAGCTGTTTTTAAAGAACCTTCTGCTGGATGAAGAAAATGAATTGAGCAGCCGAAAACTGCATATTACAAGACAGGAAGGAGAAGCTTATGAAGAAATATGAGTTTAAGTATCACCCGGATCCGCTGGGAACAGGCGCGTTTAAAAATGACCAGACTGTGGTCTGCAGCTGCTGTGGGAAAGAAACAGCTGTTTATTACACCGGCCCTTTTTATTCCGTGGAGGATGTGGGAAAATTATGCCCGGAGTGCATTGGAAGCGGCAGAGCTTCGGAAAAATTTGATGGGGAGTTCCAGGACGGGGAATCTACGGATTCGGTGAGTGATCCAGAAAAACTGGAGGAACTGGTTTGCCGCACGCCCGGATACTGCGGCTGGCAGCAGGAATACTGGCCCGCCCACTGCGACGATTACTGTGCCTATCTGGGTTATTATGATTGGAAACGATTGGAAAAAGAAGGGCTTGCAGAGGAGATAGAGGAGACTTACCGAGAGGATATCTGCGGCGTGGATTTTGCTTGTGCGAAAGAGCATCTGCAATGTGACAGCGGATATCTGTTCCAATGCCTGCACTGTAGAAAACATTTTATCTGCATTGATTTTGACTGATGCAGCAGGCGTAGGAAACATTTTCCCGGCGTTCCTTTTTTCCTTTTTACGCATATTCAAATTCCACGATACGTTAAATGACAAATCCCATCTTTCATGTTAAAATAGAAAAAGACAAGCAGACAGGTTGGAGGAGTCCATGAAAAAAAGACCAGAGTATAACAAGAAACTGATCGGGGAAAATCTAAGGAGATGCCGGCAGGCCAAGCATTTCTCTGTGGAGCAGGTACGGGAGTACCTGCGGCTGGGATCTGTCCAGGCAATTTATAAGTGGGAAGAAGGGGCAGGCTATCCCCAGACGGATACCATGTTTGCCTTGATGGAACTGTATGGGATTGAGCTGAGCGATCTTTTATATGGGGAGAGAACCCAAGAACCACAGCCGGGACACTGGGATATGTACGGAGCCTGCCCTAGGCGCCGCTTCCTCCAGGAAGGGAAGTGGATTCATTCGCTGTGCGCCTATTGCCATTTTGCAGTCTGCATGGTGATCTTTCTCATAGAAGGGAAAGAATCTTATATGAATCCTGCCGCATGCCCGGATTTTGGTTCCACAGATTATTTGGAGGTCTGCGCCATGGGGCATGGAGGTTTTGGTGATGATACCGCACGGTGTAAGAGATATTTTGAGCATTTTAACGGAAGCGCTGCGTGAGTTATATGCGAAGGGCAAAGGGATGGTTTCATGTTGTTTCTGATTGATTATGAGAATGTTGGGAATGCAGGCATGAAAGGGTATGGTTACCTGGACATGCAGGATCATGTGGTTGTTTTTTACAGTGAAGCCAAAAAGAATATGGAACGGAGGATACTGGAGGAAATCACATCCTCCAAATGCATCTTTGAGATATGCAAGCTTTGCAAAACCGGGAAGAATGCCCTTGATTTTTATATTACCTCCCGGCTGGGAGAATTGATTGGCGGGGGTTATGAGGGCGTTGCTGTCATTGTCAGCAATGACAATGGATTTCAGGCAGTCCGGGATTACTGGGGGAACCGGGCGGCGAAAAAGAGAAGGGTGCTGCTGTCCTCCTGCCTGGAGGACGGGATTATCAGCGGCAACGAGAATAATGGACGGACAAAAGAGTTAAGAAAGATGAAGGAAAGCCTGGCAATCGGCAAGTATTATACTGCCTACCGGGAGCGGATGAGAATAAGGTCTGTGCTGCAGAAGCTGTTTGAAGGCACACAGTATGAGGATATGACGGAGGAGATACAGAACCTGGTGGAGGACAGGGAGAAAACCTCAAAGATAACGTATCTTAACAGCCTGCACCTGTTCGGCAGGAAAAACGGGCTGGAAATTTACAATAAGATTAAATCATGTGAAGAATTATGGGAAAAGAGGTAACAGGCAGATGAAAATAGACCGTATGATTGGCATCCTGTCCATTCTTTTACAGCAGGAGAAGGTGACGGCTCCTTATCTGGCAGAAAAGTTTGAGGTATCCCGGCGCACCATTAACCGGGATATTGAAGCGTTATGCATGGCAGGAATTCCATTGGTGACAGAACAAGGGGCAAAGGGCGGAGTTTCCATTATGGAAGGGTATAAGATGGACAAGACTCTGCTCAGCACATCAGATATGCAGGCGATTCTTGCGGGGCTTCGGAGCCTTGACAGTGTAAGCGGCACCAACCGCTATTTACAGCTGATGGAAAAGCTTCAGGCAGGCGCTTCCAATCTTCTGCGGGGGGATCAGCATATTCTGATAGATCTTTCCTCCTGGTATCGGGATTCCTTGACGCCGAAGATTGAACAGATTCACGATGCCATATGTTCCCAGCAGAAGATTTCTTTTGTGTACTATGCACCGAAAGGGGAGTCTAAGCGGGAGGTTGAACCATATGATTTGATTTTCCAGTGGTCAAGCTGGTATCTCTGGGGCTGGTGCAGGGCGCGGCAGGATTTTCGGCTGTTTAAGCTGAACCGTATGGCGGAAATCCAGGCAGGAGAAAGTTTTGAAAAGCGTTCAGTTCCCCTGCCGGATTTTTCGCCGGAGCATGTGTTCCCTGGCGTTTATTCTGTGAAAGCCCTGATACATCCATCGTTTAAATGGCGTCTTGTGGAAGAGTATGGCCTGGAGAGTTTCACCCAGCAGCCGGACGGTACCTTGTTGTTTTCGGCAAAATTTACAGATAAGACCAGCATTATCTGCTGGATTGCATCTTTTGGGGATGGAGCGGAATTGTTAGAGCCAGAAGAGCTTCGGCAGAGTATGCTGGCATTTGGCGAGGGGATACGCCGAAAATATGCGGAGGGAAAATGAGATTGAGAAAGAAAAGACAGGATGGAATATACGGCAGTGGCTGGCAGGTATTCGCCGCATAACAGTTTTTCCTTGTTTCTATCATTAATAATACCACAAAACTGCCTGAAATTCAAGACTGGTAACCTTTCCTGGCTTGCGCTATAATCATGTTCAATTACTGTTTATCCAGTAATTCATGTTCCAGATAAAAGCAGGGAGGGATGTCTTTGGAAGGGAATTGGATGGTTTTATTGCAGCAAAATCAATTGAAAAGCGTCATGGCGGCAAACCAAAAGACAGAGAGGCATGGGCTTGTGCTAAGTGAACAGGATGCGGAATTGATTTTGGAGGAAAAGAACAATGTTTTAAGGGAGCAGAGACGGGTAGAATTCGGCGAGGGCATTACGGCCAGAATAATTGACGAATTCTGTGATTCGGATTTTGTTGACCAGAATAATTATGTCCAGACGGTTATCCGGCTGCAGGAGATTTTTTATCTCTACAAAAATGAGATGAATGATGAGATTACGGATGATGAACTTCTGCATCTGATGAAGGAACAGTTTGAGCTTATCTGTTTTGGAGACTTGGATTATCTGGAGGGAACCTGCCTGAATATTTTTGCCCAGGCCATCCGGGCAGGATACCAGGGGTACCAAAGTTCAGAAGGATATGAGGAATACGCAAGATTTGATGAGGTGCAAAGATGGGATTATGAGCTGTATTTTGAGACATTGAAGGAGCTTTGCTGGGGGTGATTGGGATGGAAAATATGGAAGAACTGATACCGATTGTAGGCAGGCTGGCCGAGAAGTACACGGCTTATGAACACACATCTGTACCCTATGAAAAAGTGCAGCAGCTGATGCGGGCTGTCTTATATTGTATGCATGAGGCTGAAAATTCCTGCCCTGGCGGGACGGTTGCACAAGGAAACCTGTCAGCCCTTCAGGTGTATGAAGCAGGTGTGCGGCGTGTGGAGGAAAAAGTAAAAGGAGCCCTTGCATTGTATAATGAGATTTCTATGGCATTTGCCGATTACGGACACCAGTGCTTGTATGATACCGTGGTAAAGGGGCTGCCAGAGTTTTTTCGGCGGTATGACATAAAGTTCTGTCCCCAGGATACCATTCTCACACTGGATTATCCGGTATGTAAGGATATTTCCGAAGACACAGGAATTGATAAAATTTATAAATTTATCCTGTGTATCCAGGCGGAACAAAAATTTCTGGCAATGTTTCCGGAAGGCTATGTGGCGGATGTATGGTCGAAATATGACAGCCGCTGGTACGGAGATATGGCAGAGAATCTCTGCGAAATTGTCCTTATGGAAACGGCAGGGCATGTGCTGGCTGGCAAGCCATTGGAGGAACTGGATTTTGCGGAGGAAGACTATCAGAGAATCCAGAAAATATGGGAGCAGGCAGGAGAGGGGGAAATAAAAAAGCAGATGGATTCCGTATGGAAGTCTTTGATACAGGAATCCTTGGAAGACAGCCAGGGGTTATCTGAATATTTATCGGATGCTGTGGATAACATTTATATCCGGCTTGGAAATGCTGCAGAGAATGGGACGCTTCCAAACTTGTTTTAAAGAAAGGAAAAACATGACATACAGCTGTCCTTTCGTTCTGGTAGAATAAGGTCATTACAAGAAAGGATGGTTATACGTATGGAATATGAAATTGTAACTTTGGAAGAAAAGATTGTGGCAGGTGTGTCTGCCCGGACAAACAACATGAATCCTGATATGGGGGCTGTGATTGGAGGATTGTGGAAACGCTTTTTTGAGGAAGGCATATATGCCGCCATTCCCCATAAGGAAAATGGAAAAGCCCTTGGCATTTATACGGATTATGCAGGGAACGAAAAGTCAGATTATACCGCGGTTGTTGCCTGTGAAGTGCAGAAGGAGTGGGCAGAAAATGGGTGCAGCTCCTACCGGGTTCCGGCAGGCAGGTATGCGAAATTTGTTGTCCACGGAGATATGGTACAGGCAGTTGCAGCGGCTTGGCAGGAAATCTGGCAGATGGATCTGCCAAGAACGTTCCAGTGTGATTTTGAGGAGTATCAGGATGACCGCATGGAGGATGCAGAAATCCACATTTATGTAGGCTTGAAGGAAGATGCATAAAATTTGATATAGCATAGGGGGAATGGAGAAAGACACGCTCTGAGAGTATCCCAGGTTGAAATTCTAATATCAATATGGTATCCTGGAAACAGATTCGGATAAGAAGCAAGAAAGGCATCTGAATTGTGAAACAGCTGCCATATAAGGAGCATACGGAAATGAACAGCGTTTACCGGGATATTTTCAGGGCTATCCATGAGGGAAGATGGCTGAGTATTGAATACCGCAACAAAGAAAGCCAGATTACCAGGTATTGGATTGGAATTTATGGCCTGAATGCAGCAAAGCGCACATTAAAGGTAGAAGGCCTGCATCTTGGCAGGTATACCACGGAAACCTTTGATTTCATTTATATTGATTCTATTCTTTCTTCCAGCATTGTGGAAGGTTCTTATTGTCCTGTCAATGAGGAGTTAGTGCAGGATATTTATCTCAATCCCAATAAATATAAAGAATTGTTTGACCATCCGGTCAATTTGAAAATTTTGAATTATCTGGAAATGTGCAACCGGATGGATGCGGTGCCTTATTACTCAGATTTTGAGCTGATACGGTTTTTAGACCGGGAAAGCTTTCAGGGCCAGGCGTATTTGTTGAGTGAAGAACAGTTTCGCATGGTTGTGAAAAATTTTCAGTATAAAACACAGGAAAAAAGAAGCAGGGAGGGCAAGCTTAAGATACGGCAGCTTGCCATGAACGTGCTTAGCATCCATACGCCCAGGGGGCTGTATGTGCTGGCTTACCGGAAATTGCAGCTGGATGTAAAACACAGGACTCTGCGCCCGGAAGATGAAATTGTTATCTGCACAGAATATACCTTGGATGGGGTGAAGGAAAATGTACGGAAGTTTCTGGATGCAGAGGAATATGAGCTGCTTCGGGATTTTGAGCAGAACCAGGAATTGATTAAGGAATGCATTACAAACCATAACAGGCAGGTGCTGGGTGTGGATGATATGCCTTATATGATTGGGCTGGGCATGGATATTATTCTGGATCTGCACAAGGAGTATGAGGCTGTGATAGAGATGTACCAAAAGCAGCAGGTGACGGCTCCGATCCGGGCTTTTTTTGGGGAGATGGTGAGCAGGCCTGTCCGCAGGAAGGCATATCCCATTGTCCTTGCAGACCAGAAGGTGAACCTGGATCAACTGCTGGCCATCAACAATGCTATGAAATATCCTGTGGCCTATATTCAGGGGCCTCCAGGCACAGGGAAGACAAGTACGATTATCAATACCATTGTGACAGCCTTTTTCAATGAAAAAACAGTGCTGTTTGTTTCTTATAACAACCATCCCATCAACGGAGTGGTGGAGAAGCTTCTGGGGATGAAGTATCAGGAGAAAACCATTCCTTTTCCAGTCCTGCGTCTAGGAAACAGTGAGAAAATGCAGGAGGCATTGGAGCATATCAGAACCGTTTATGAGCAGGTGCAGTCCATCAAAGTCTATGAATCTACCTTAGACAGGAACAGGGATGACAGAATTGAACGTGCCAAGCGTCTGTCCGGCCTGCTGCGCAGATACGAGGAATTATTGGATTTGGAGGAACGGAAAGAGACGATCAGCCGGGTGCTGGAATATGAGGACAGCCAGAAGCTGTCTTTTCAGATGCTGCCCTTTCAGGCGGATTTGCAGGGGAGGCAGATGGAGCAGGTAAACCGGAGAATAGAAAAGATAGGGAGCGGTACTGGAAAATCTTCTGGCAGGGATGGCTATGGAACCAGGCAGGCAGCGAGGGACGCAAGGTGGGGATTTATTGAAGAAGAAGCATTTTCCCTCTTGGATGGCAATCTGGAGGAATTGAAAAAGTATCTGTATTACACCTCCGCCAGATATATCAAAAAGATAGATTCCCCCAGGCATAAGGAATTAAGAGAAATCATACAGAATGAAAATAAAAAAGCAAGGCTGGAGGATTTTTCCAGATATCTGGGCAAAAAGGAGAATATAAAAAAGCTTCAGGAAATTTTTCCCATTGTGGCGACGACCTGCATTTCCGCCCATAAGCTGGGGGAGCCGGCTGCTATGTTTGATATGGTGATTATGGATGAGGCCAGCCAGTGTAACACAGCCGTTTCTTTGGTGCCTATTCTCAGGGGTGCCAGCCTGATGATGGTGGGGGATCCCCAGCAGCTGAACCCGGTGATTCAACTGGAAGAGATGGTAAATCAGAAGTTAAGGAAAAAATATAACATTTCGGAAGAGTATGACTACCGGAAAAATTCTATTTACAAAACATTTCTGTCCTGTGATGCGGTAAGTGATGAAATCCTGCTTCACTATCATTACAGATGCCATGAGAAAATCATTGGATTCAACAATAAGAAATATTATAATGAGAAGCTTTGCATCAAAACAAAGAGCACCGAGCCGGAGCCCTTGCTGTATATTGATGTGAAGGACAGCCAGTGCAGTGGGAAAAACACGGCGCCTGGGGAAGTAGAAGAGATTATAAATTATGCAATCAAAAACAAGGACAAGTCCATAGGGGTGATAACCCCTTTTGTAAATCAGAAAAAATTGCTGGAGGAAGCGGTGCAGAAGGCCCATTTGGACAATGTGGACTGTGGCACGGTTCATGCATTCCAGGGGGATGAAAAAGATGTTGTTCTTTTTTCCACCGCGCTTACGGCACAGACCCAGGCAGGCACTTACCAATGGCTGAAAAATAATAAGGAACTGATTAATGTAGCTGTCTCCCGTGCCAGGGACAAGCTGATTATCCTGTCTGATATGGAAAATCTGGGGCGGCTGCACCAGGGGGGCGGGGAGGATGATTTGTTTGAACTGGTACAGTATACAAAACAGAACGGGAAATCCCAGGTAACCCAGAAAAAAGCCAATTCCAGGGCTTTGGGGGTAAAGCCTTTCAGCTCCGCTGTCGAGGAAGCCTTTTTAAAAAACCTAAACCATGCGTTGGAGAATATCTGGCTGTCCCAGAACCGTTTTTTGGTACAGCATGGGGTGGATATTTTGGAAGCGCTTCCAGAGATGAAGGACTGGGAGGATTTGTTTTATTCCCGGCAGTTTGATTTTGTAGTGTATGAACAGCAGGGCGGTCAGGAAACTCCGGTGCTGGCCATTGAGCTGGAGGGAAGGGGACATCTGGAGGAAGAAATTGTACGGCAGCGGGAGAAGCAAAAGCAGGAGATTTGCCAAAGGTTTGGACTGCAGGTAATCCAGGTGGAGAATTCCTATGCCAGACGGTATAACCATATTAAGGGAATTCTGGCGGACTTCTTTTCCAGGAGGCATTAGAACAGTATTTTTCATGCTCTGCCAGAATATTTATTACAGCCAGGAGTATCCAGTATATGAGAAATCCGGCTTGGTATATGGGCTTCTTAAGTTCAGAATATGAAGGTGGTGAGCATCTGAGGGATGTGGGCGTTGACAGCATTGAGCAGGTACGCAGCCATCAGGAAGCGTTAAGAAGAGCTATCGAAGAATAGGAACAGGGTAGAAACCCATCAGCTTATGACAGCATTCGGCGCAGCATAACAGGGGCTGTCGGAAAATGGAATTTGTCTACAATATACGGTTGTGCCGCTGAAGGCACTACAGCATATATTGTGGATAACTTATCATTTCCCGATTGCCCCTGCTTTGCTTGGATACAGATTAAACGGTGATGCTGATTTTTCCACCTATCATTCCCGCCGGTTCCGTTGTCCCTGCTTTCGAATAGAGCGCCGGCTCCTTGCCTGGGCCGGATTTATCCCCGAAAGGTTCTGGCTGTTCCTGGGTTGCCTGATTTTTGAGGGAAGCCTTTCCCTCTTCGCTGATTTCAAGGGTATCTGCCTTTGACCCAGTGTTCCCTTCAGCGTTTTCTTCCAGTTTTTCCCCATCCTCTTTCCGCTTTTCGATTGCTTTTTCCAGTTCAAGTTTTTCGCGTTCCTTTGCCTCCTTGGCATCCTCTTTCATTCCCTCGTCCGCTTCTGCCTGATATTCCTGGGTTTTTTCAGCAAAGTCAGAAGCATAATCCATGGCGCGCTCCATGGTTGCCATGTCACCTCTTCTCCGGGCTTCTTTGAATACCCGGAATGGGACTTTCAAAAGGTTGTGGCTGGTATTGGCTCCAGCCAGGCCTTCCATAGTTTTTATATGCATATGTCCTCTCCTTTCTGTACTGTGCATCTGCATGTGAAAAGCCTTCAAGCAGCCTGCCGCTCAAGGGCAGATTATGCAGGATAGGCCTTTGCTGAGTATAGTTATATATTTATTTTTCGACGGAAGCAGGAGCTGTTCTTAGCCTTTTGTCATATAAGGCATGCTTGATGCCATATAAGGAACTGTTCAAGCATCTGCCCTGGGCACAGGCAGCAGCACAAAGATGGTGAAAACCTTTCCTTTTAACTCTGTCTCCACCGTCCCGTGATATTTCTGTGCCGTCTCCAGAATATTCAAGAGCCCAATGCCGTGTCCCCGCTGCTTTGATTTGCCTGTGTACAAAATGCAGCCCATATCCTTAAGGTTTGTACTGTTTCGCACTTCCAGCAGAAAAAAGCATTTCTGCATACAGGATCGTATGAGGATAAACCTTTCAGAGGTTTCCGGTAATTTTTCACAGGCTTCTATGGCGTTGTCCAAGATATTTCCGATCAGGACACAGAAATCAAAATCGTCGACGCCGCACTTTTTCGGAACCTGCATATCGGCTTCCCAGCATATTCCTTTTCTTTGGGCTTCCATTCGTTTCTGGTAAAGCAGGGCGTCCGCCACCTGGTTTCCAGTGGCCTCCTCGCTTCCCTCAAAGGCTCCGGTTACCGCTATCTGCTGAAGGTAATGTTTCATTTTTTCCCATTCCCGCTGTTCCACCAAACCTTGCAGCGCTGTGACGTGGTTTTTCATATCATGGCGGAGCCGCTCCATTTGGCGGTATTGTTCTTCCAGCATGGTGTAAAATTCAATTTTCGCCTGATATTGTTCTTTGCGTTTCTGCTCCAGGTAAATCCTGTCCATGCCGAAAATATAAAAACATGCGGCGCACATGGCAAGAAGGGAGAGAAGCAGATTGGCTCCATGGCTGAAAAGCTGGTTATAGTAAAAGTTCCAGCGGTCTTCGCCTCGTACCAGAATTCCCTTGGTGGCGCCCCATGCTGCAATGTCCATAATTATTATCAGGGCAATCAGGGGAATTGCCAGCATAAGATACCATTTTTTGATTTTTCTGCCGAATACGGATGCCAGCGGTTTTTTCAGGAAATAGGCAGCTGCAAGGAATGCGGCAAATTCCAGGATTGAAATCAGATATTCCTGGCAGCTGCTGTAGACAGCAGCTGCTTTTCCTGGGATTTCCTGGAAAAACAGAAGCTGTATCAAATTTACGCCAGAATCGACGAAGCGGCTGGTGAGCTCTACACATACAATCAGGATAGCTGCCGCTAACAGTTTTTTCTCGGTTTCTGCCCGAAACAGAAATAAGGCCAATAGGAAAAACATGAGATGATAAAGCGACACACCTGCCAGATAGGAGGTGGAAAGGCAGATGGCATTTCCAATGGCGTAATTGAAGAACAGGAGTACGGCAAATATTTTTCCAGCATGCTTCGGGCTGTCCAGGTATTTATTGAGGAAGCTTTCTATGCTCCATGCATATCCAGCATAAAAAACGATGTGAAATAAAAAAAGATAACATTCCTGGTTCATAGGATTCCTCCGCTTTTTTTCATATATTCCAGCATTTTCCCGCAGAACGCTTCATATCTTCGTTTGGCAAGCATAATTTTTTCCCCGTGATCCAGAATAATCTCCTGGCGGCTGTATCCCTTGACCCAGCCAAGGTTCACAAGATAGCTTTTGTGGCAGCGGAAAAACCCTTTCCCCTGCAGCTGTTGTTCCAGCAAGCCGATCTGTTCATAGAAATGAAAGATTTCATCTGCCTGATGTGCATAAATCATTCTTCCCCTGATTTCAAAATAGCAGATATCCGACAGAAACAGTTTTTTCTTTTGCCGGTCGCTGTTGACGACCAGAAATTCCCGGGGCTGTTTTTTAAGCTTTTGGACAGCCCGTTCCAGGACTTTTCTTAACTTCCGGCCTTCCACCGGCTTTACCAGATACCAGAAAGGTTCTGCGTCGTAGGCATCAAAAACATAGTCTCTGCTGGAGGAAATGAAAACCAGCAGACCGTCAAATGCTTTTTTGCGGAATAATTCTGCTGTTTTCATCCCGTCCAGATCCTGCATAATGATATCCAGGAAAAGAATGTCAAATTGCTCTGCGGCCTGCAGAAGCTCTTTTCCGCTGTGGAACTGGCGTATCTCATATGGCGTTCCTTGTTCTTCTAAAATTGATTTTATTTTTCCGGTTATCCGGCTGCATTCTAATATTTCATCGTCACATACTGCAATAGAAAGCATAAAGACACCTGCCCTTTCGTTTGGTTTCTGGAAGCAGCCATAGGTTGAATATGATGTGGAATCAGGCTTTCTCATATTATTATCGGCAGGTATGGCGTTATAATTCTGCAGATGGTAAGAAACGGGCGGTTTTATGTTATGAACGGTGAAAATGCTTAAAATATGCCGTATATTTTGAAAGGAAGTCAAGTATGTTGTGGATACAATCGGTAAGGAGGAATTAACCCTTCTTGAGATGGGCGAAGTATATCAGAGGCTGATTGTAGATACGATGGCATCAAAAGAGAATTATGTGGTTGCGGGAGCCTATCAGAATGGCGGATTTTAAAAATTCCTTTTAGGAGTCAAAGTTATGAATGATAAACAGTTGCGGTATGGAGGGAAATATGATAGAATGAAGGCGGTAAAACGTTCAAAATAAACAGAAATATAAGCTGTACCAGGAATGATAGGAAAATGGCAGATAGCAGTTCAAAAGGTTTTGCGAGTCAGACAGGCCTGTGCAATTTGACAGGCTTGTATTCTGTTTGTGTGAATAGAAAAAAGAAAAGGAGAGGTTTCAATGAATTTACTGGATGAATTAAAGGAATTGGGAGTAAACGTAGACGAGGGTTTGAACCGTTTGGGAGGAAATAAAGCCATTTACAAAAAGATGCTGTGCTCATCGTTTGTAAAAATGATGAAAGGCTATTCTGTCGACCCGGATTTTGATAATGAAGATTACCAGGACGTGATAGAGAAAGCCCATGCCATCAAGGGCGCTGCTGGTAATTTGTCTGTGACGCCGCTTTATAAGGGATACGGAGAAGTGGTGGATTTACTGCGGGGCGGACAGCCGGAGCAGGCCAGGGAGGTTCTTGTAAAGATGATTCCTGTCCAGGAACAGATTTTAACTATATTGGAGAAATATGCCCCAAATAAGTGATGGAGTGTCCTTGTATGTGACAGAATGCATCGTTTGGAGGATAGAATGGAGAAGAATATTAAGAAATTTTTGAGGAATAGTTTTGTCTCCGTAATCAGCATATGCATTGTTGTGTTTATTGCTTTAGTTGTGATTATGGGCAAAAGGACAGAAAAGACCATTGATGAAATCAGTCAAATCTATATGTCTGAAATGAATATTCAGTTAAGCCAGAAGTTTACTACGGTGGTAAGCCTGCGGCTGAGCCAGGTGGAAGGGATTATCAAACGGACTCCGCCAGAAGGAACGCAGTATGGAGAAGAAATCATAGACGATCTTACTCTCGGGGGTGAGGTCAGGGAGTTCTATTTTTTGGGATTGTGTGCAGAAGACGGAACGATAGAGTCTATCTATGGAGATGAGGTGGAAGCTTCTGCCGAGGATCTGGTAGGATCTTTACAATCCTATGGAAGTATTGTGGCGTCAGGGATGAATACGCGGGGGGAGCGGCTGCTCCTTTTGGGTGAAAAAGCGGCCTATCCTATGAAAGACGGTAAGAAAAGCATTGCGCTTGTTGCAGGAGTTCCTATGGATTATCTAAAGGAAGCGCTTTTTTTGGATATTGATGATACTTTGATTTATTCCCATGTCATTGACGCAAGTGGGGATTTTGTAATCAGAAGCGGAGATGCATTTCGAGAGAGCTACTATGAGCGTATTCTGGCAGAGGCTGAACATGGGAAGGACGGCGGAGCCAAAGAATATGTGGCGGAATTGAAGGAGGCCATTGACAATCGAGAGCATTATTGGAAGATGGTTAGTATCAATGGGGAAAAAAGATATACATATTGTACGCCCATTGATGAGGATTTGGACTGGTATCTTATCACAGTGATGCAAAGGGAGGCGATGGAAGAGCCCATCAGCAAGCTGGATATCCAGCGTATTGGGATCATGATTATTTCCTCTGTTATGATTCTGGTGGCTATGTCCGTGGTATTTTTTATGTATTTCAAATTCTCTATCCAGCAAATGGACAGGCTGTACGAAGCGCAGCAGGTTGCAATCCGGTCTGATAAGGCAAAAAGTGAGTTTCTTTCCAGCATGAGCCATGATATCAGGACTCCAATGAATGCGATTATCGGCATGACGGAGATTGCCCTGAAAAATATCGAAGATCCGGAACGTCTGGTGGACTGCCTGGGCAAGGTAAAATTATCCAGCAAGCATTTATTAGGGTTGATCAATGATGTTTTGGATATGTCAAAAATTGAAAGCGGGAAAATGACGCTGAATATGAACCAGATGTCCCTGAAGGAAGCGATGGATGATATCGTAAATATCATGCAGCCCCAGGTCAAGGCGAAAAGCCAGTTTTTTGATATTTTTATCCAGTCTATTGAGACGGAAAATGTTTTTTGTGATTCCGTGCGTTTGAACCAGGTGCTTTTGAACCTTCTTTCCAATGCAGGCAAATTTACGCCGGAAGGGGGAAGGATTGATGTGCATCTGTACCAGGAGAGTTCTCCGAAGGGGGAAGAGTATGTACGGACCCACTTTATTGTGGAGGATACGGGAATCGGTATGTCAGAGGAGTTCCAGCGGAAAATATTCGAAAGCTTTGAGCGGGAAAATACCGATCAGGTGGCCAAGATTATGGGTACCGGCCTTGGCATGTCCATTACAAAAGCAATTGTAGACTTGATGGAAGGCACGATTCAATTGCAAAGCGAGCAGGGCAAAGGCAGCAAGTTCCACATTACATTGGATTTGAAGAAGTCGGATGTAGATGAAAGGGATATGATGCTTCCCCGTTGGGATGTGCTTGTGGTGGACGACAATGAACAGCTGTGTACCAGCGCCGTTTCTAATCTGCAGGAATTAGGCGTCCACACCGAATGGTCTTTGGA
Source organism: uncultured Lachnospiraceae bacterium (assembly GCA_947384285.1). Lineage (GTDB taxonomy): Bacteria > Bacillota > Clostridia > Lachnospirales > Lachnospiraceae > Petralouisia. The sequence goes on along the minus strand of CANDGI010000006.1, from coordinate 20,220 downwards.
TGGCAGGCAGGCGGTGCGCATGATCGAAGACAGGCATCTGCAGAACAATGATTACGATTTTGTGCTGGTGGACTGGAAAATGCCCAACATGAACGGGATTGAGGTTGTCCGGGCAATGCGCAATGTTACAGATGGGAATAAGATACCTGCATTTTTGATTTCTGCCTATGATTGGAGTGAGTTGCAGGAGGAAGTGGATTCTTCTGAAATTGAAGGGTTTATCTCCAAGCCGCTGTTTAAATCAACGCTGTATCTATATTTGAGAAAATATATGGAAGGAATGTCCAACGAGGAGGAGCAGGAGGAAGAAGAAATAGATTTTGAGGGCAAGCATGTGCTTCTTGCAGAGGATATTGATGTGAACTGGGAATTTATCAGTGAAATTTTATCTTCTGTGGGTCTTGTCCTGGAACGTGCAGAGAATGGAAAAGAATGTCTTGAGATGTTCGAAGCTTCCGAGATTGGATTCTACGATGCAATCCTTATGGACATCCGTATGCCGGTTATGAACGGATATGACGCTACAATCGCTATACGTGCTCTGGAGCGTGCGGATCATGGACTGCCGATTATTGCAATGACGGCGGATGCCTTTTCGGATGATGCCCAGCATTGCCTGGAAGTGGGAATGAATGCTCATATTGCAAAGCCTATTGATTTGAAGGAATGTATGCGCACCTTGCAGGAATATCTTTCATAAGTGTTCAAATAGAATATAGGGCTGCCGTGCCTGTGGTTAGAAATCATAGGTGGGGCAGCCTTGTTTTTTATTCTATGGAAAAGCTGCCATCATCCGTGTCTCCACTAAGAACGCCCATGGATGGTTTGCTTAGCCAAAGGGCTATCCTGCCTTTCCTGTGTATTGAAATTATGGATTGTTTGCTGCAGTATTAAAGATTAACAGGGAAAAATTCGAAAAAACATCCCCCTGGGAGGCTTCCCACTCTTCTTTTCGATATGTTAAAATTCCTATGACAGAAAAATATCTATGCGGTTTGCCGGATGATAGGCTGAGCATGTTGGTGGGTTTACTATGAAAATCTCCGACTTCCATAGTAAGGATGGCCATGCGGCCCGCCAAACGGCAGGCTGAGCATGTTGGTGGGTTTACTATGAAAGTCTCCGACTTCCATAGTAAGGATGGCCATGCGGCCCGCCAAACGGCAGGCTGAGCAAGATGGGGGTTTACTGATATTGCGAAGGCATTTGGCTTTTGCCGCGTGGATGGGCATACAACGGGAAGAGAGGGAAAATATGAAGAAGAAGGTTCTGGGTATTTTGTGCTGTCTGATTCTGGCGGCAAGCGGTATTCTGGCAGGATGCGGGCAGAGGGATAATGGAAATCCTGCTGATGGCTCAGAAAAGAACTTGGAAAATGATTCTGGTGGACAGTCCCAGGATAGGGGAAGCGCTGGGGAAAATTCAGCGGACAGCATTATCTGCTATGTGGGCCATGGATTCTGGGACGGCTCTCTGGATCCGGTCAAAGGCGGGTTTTCTTATGGATATGATTTTATCAACAATGGGCTGGTGCGGGTCAATCCCCAGGCAGAATACGAAGGAGACTTGGCAGAGAGCTGGGAGGTGTCCGAGGATTCCCTGGTGTACACCTACAAATTAAAAGAGGGCGTGAAATTCCAGGATGGCTCTGCATTTACGGCGGAGGATGTGGTATTTACCTATGAAACTGTAATGGAAAACCAGGGGCAGAATGGGGAGGTTGATCTTTCTAAATTGAAAAAAGTGGAGGCTGTGGATGAATATACGCTAATGTTTACATTGGAGGAGCCTTTTTCTCCGTTTCTGGATGTGACGGCGCAGCTTGGGATTGTGCCAAAGGATGGATATGACAGCGTAGCTTTTGACCAGATGCCGGTGGGAACCGGGCCATGGAAGGTGGTTCAGTATGATACAGAGCAGCAGCTGATTGTGGAAGCAAATGAAGAATATTTTGAAGGTGCGCCGAAGATTAAACGGGTGACGTTTGTGGATATGGATAACGAAGCGGCCTTTTCCAATGCCAGATCCGGCCAGCTGGATGTGGTTATGGTTCAGCCTTCCTATGCGGCAGAGGCTTTGGAGGGCATGCATATGGAAAAGCTGGAAACCATGGATGTGAGGAATATCAGCCTTCCCTGCCGCAAGCCGGGGACATTTACCAATGAAAAAGGAGAAACAGTGGAGGCTGGCAATCCTGTGACCTCTGATTTGGCTGTGCGTAAAGCCTTAGCCATTGGAATCAGCCGCCAGGAGGTGATCCAAAATGCTTTTAACGGAGTGGGCAGGCCGGCAGAAGGATGGACTGATAATTTAGTCTGGGGAAATACGATTGAGTTTGAGGATGCTAAGGTGGAGGAAGCCCGAAAGCTGTTGGAGGAGAACGGGTGGACAGACGAGGACGGAGATGGAGTCCGTGAAAAAAACGGTGTGAAATGCGCCTTTGAGGTGTACACGCCTTCTGATGAGCAGGACCGCTATCTGCTGGCAGCGGCAGTGGCAGAGAATGTGAAAGAGCTGGGGATTTCCATAGAAGTAAAGCAGGCTGCCTGGGATGAGCTTGTGGAAAAAACTTATACCCAGGGAGTGGTTTGGGGATTTGGCCAGTATAGCCCTATGGTCATTGACAATCAATACCAGTCCAGCCATTTTACGGTACAAGCCTACAGCAATCCCAGCGGATATGAGAATCAAAAGGTAGACGACTTGATTGCAAAGGCTGTTTCAGCCAACAATCATAAGGATGCCATTGCAGCATGGAAAGAGGTTCAGGCAGCCTATGCCGGAGACTACCCTTATCTGTATCTTGTCAATATCGAACACTGCTATTTTGTCAGTGACAGGCTTTATATTTCGCCAGATACCCAGATTCCCCATCCCCATGGGCATGGGATTCCCATTATCTGCAATATGAAGGATTGGGAGGTAAGGGAAAAAAGATGAAGAAATTTTTGGGGATGGCCTTGCGTATGGCAAGCCTTTTCGCTGCCATAAGCATCCTTTCATTTCTGCTGGTGTCCAATGCTCCCATTGACCCATTGACCGCATACATAGGGGCGAACTCCACCATTTCAGAGAGTGCAAAGGAAGAGATTGCAGCGTATTGGGGATTAAATGACCCGCCTGTGGAGCGGTTTCTGGCCTGGGCTGGAAATACACTGAAGGGTGATTTCGGAAATTCTATCGTTTACAAGCAGCCGGTGCTGACAGTTATCAAGGAGCGTTTTTTGTATTCGCTGGCGCTGATGCTGATTGCCTGGATATGTTCTGGAATTCTTGGGTTTTTCCTGGGCATCCTGGCGGCAGCTTTCCATGGCAGCCTGCTGGATAAAATGATAAAACTGGTTTGTCTTGTGTTTCAGTCTTCCCCCGCTTTCTGGGCAGGGCTTTTAATGCTCAGCATTTTTGCGGTAAACTTAGGGTGGTTTCCCATTGGGCTGGCAGCGCCTATGGGGAAGCTTGCTTCCCAGGTTACATTGGGAGAGCGGATACACCATCTGATACTGCCTTCCATCACATTGAGCCTTCTTGGGATTGGAAAAATCACCTTGTATACCAGGCAGAAATTATTGGAAATATTTGAGAGTGAATTTATTTTATATGCAAGAGCCAGAGGGGAAAATACTTGGCAGGTTATAACCAGGCATGGCATAAAAAATATAGCAATCCCGGCAGTTACGGTACAGTTTGCCGCGTTCAGCGAGCTGTTTGGCGGCATTGCCCTGGCTGAGTCGGTGTTTTCCTATCCGGGAATTGGAAGTGCACTGACAGCGGCAGGCCTTGGGGGTGATGTGCCTTTGCTGTTGGGAATCGCTGTGTTCAGCGCAGTTTTTGTATTTGCAGGGAATCTGATTGCAAATATTTTGTATGGAATCATAGACCCGAGAATCAGGGAGGGCTCTTCTCATGAGTAAAGAGACATGTGTTTCCAGGAACCGGAAAAAAGAGGGAGGAGGTTCCGGGAGCCGGAAGGAACGAATAGGGGGTTTTTGGAACTGGAAGGAGCGGATGGGCGGTTTCTGGAACCGGAAGGAGCGGATGGGCGGTTTCTGGAACCAGAGGAGAAAAACCCTCTTTTGGATTCGGTTTGCAGCAATTTATTTGCTGGTGGTATTGGTAGACGGATTGCTGATGTCTCCGGAGAATTACGGGGTAGATTACAGCGCAAAATTTATCGCGCCCTGTTTTGCCCACCCATTTGGCACAGATTATATGGGCAGGGATATGTTTTTCCGCAGCATCAAAGGATTGTCCAATAGCATTGTGATTGGCTTGTTAGCTTCCGCTGTCAGCTCCCTGATTGCGTTGGCTTTTGGGGTGGCTGCTGCCGTAAAAGGCGGGCTGATAGACCAGTTTGTCAGCTGGTGCGTGGATTTGTGCATGGGAATTCCGCATTTGATGCTGCTGATTTTAATTTCATTTATGATGGGAAAAGGAGGGACGGGGGTTACGGCCGCGGTGGCTCTTACCCACTGGCCCGAATTGACCAGGCTGGTACGGGCGGAGGCAATACAAATCCGTTCGGCTCAGTATGTGCAGGCCTCTTACCGTATGGGAAAGACATGGTATGAGGCTGCCTGGCAGCATATGATTCCCCAGGTGCTGCCGGTTTATCTTATCGGTGTGGTTCTTCTGTTTCCCCATGTCATTATGCATGAGGCTGCCATTACCTTTCTTGGCTTTGGATTTTCACCGGAAACCCCGGCAATCGGTGTGATTTTGTCAGAATCTATGAACCACATTGCTACCGGAAAATGGTGGATGGCGGTATTTCCAGGGCTGTTGCTTCTGCTGGCAGTGATGCTTTTTGATGTGGCAGGGGAAAACCTGAAACGGCTGCTGAACCCAAACAGCGGCAATGAATAGGAGGACAGAACATGGAAGATAAGGAAAAGCAGCCGGTGCTTCAAGTGGAGGATTTAAGTATTTCCTTTGAAATGTACCGCCGGGGGATGGAGAAGCATACCGTAGAAATGGTGCATAAGCTTTCCCTTACGGTAAATGCAGGGGAGCTTGTGGCGGTAGTGGGGGCCAGCGGTTCTGGGAAAAGCCTGCTGGCTCATGCGGTTTTAGGAATACTGCCCAAAAATGCCAAGGTGGAAGGAACCATGTCATTCTGCGGAAAGATCCTGGACGAAGCTCTCATAAAAAAGCTGCGGGGACGGGAGATATCTTTCATTCCCCAGTCGGTGGAATATTTAGACCCATTGATGAAGGTGGGGGAACAGGTGGCTGGCTCAGGAAAGCGCAGAGAGAAAAAGATGCGCCAGGAAAGGATGAAGGCCATGTTTGCCCGGTATCATTTGGAGGAATCTGTGGCTAAGCTGTATCCTTATCAGCTATCCGGCGGTATGGCAAGGCGTGTATTGATTTCCGGCGGAGTAATGGACGGGGCGAAATTGATTGTGGCAGATGAGCCTACCCCCGGGCTCCAGGAGGAATTGGCGAGGGAGACAATGGAGAATTTCCAGGAGCTGGCAAAGGAAGGGTGCGGGGTACTGGTTATTACCCATGATGTGGATTTGGCCTTGCAGACGGCGGATAAGATTGCCGTTTTTTATGAAGGCAGCGTGGTTGAGACTGCAGCAGCAGAGGATTTCTGCGGTGATGGGGAAAAGCTTCTGCATCCCTATAGTAAGGCTTTTCTGCGGGCGCTTCCGCAGAATGAATTTTTGGGGATAGGTGGAAATCTTTGGGGAAATCTAGAGCGTGTTTGAAAGTTCATTCCCCCCAATCTGCATGAATTCAGGTTACATAGCCCGCTATGCGCCCCTCATTTGGCACAAATCTCCACAGGGCTCCTTCGATGTCCCACAAACTGTGACGTGCATCTTGGAGAAAGCAATTTTCAAACACGCTCTAGTCTATGCCGGCATTCGTGGCGGTAAGGGTTGTATGCTTTGAAAATGGAGGTCAATGCAGGAAGTGCAATAGGCAGGCGAGACAGAGAGGAGATTATTATGTTAGAGGCAAGGAATGTGGGATTTCGGTATCGGAAGGATTCTCCTTGGGTGTTAAGGGGGGTATCCTTGCAGGTGGAAGCTGGGGAACGGGTGGCTTTGGCGGGGCCTTCTGGATATGGGAAGAGTACATTAGCGAAGATTTTGGCGGGATATGAGCGTCCGGTGCAGGGGGAAGTGTTTTGGGATGGGGAGGTTTTGGATAGGAAGGGGTATTGTCCAATTCAGCTGATTGGCCAGCATCCAGAGAAGGCGGTGAATCCTCGGTGGAAAATGGAGAAAATTTTGAGGGAGTGCTGGGAGCCGGGGGAGGAGCTGTTGGAGAAAATGGGGATACAGCCATCCTGGATGACACGGTGGCCCATTGAATTGTCTGGCGGGGAGCTGCAGCGTTTTTGCATTGCCCGGGTGTTGGGGCCTAAGACAAAATTTTTGGTTTGTGATGAAATCAGTACGATGCTGGATGTGATTGCCCAGGCACAGATTTGGCAGGTTCTTTTGGATGAAACCAGGAAACGAGGAATGGGGATGCTTGTAATTACCCATAATATGGCGCTGGCAAAACGAGTGTGCACCAGGGTTGTGGAATTATCAAACATTAATCAGTTATAAATCAAAATTACGCAATATGTATCTTAGAAAGGATGTTCTCATACTTTTTAAAGGTGCAAAGCTTTATGCAGCACAAAAAACCCTTGAAAACCTTATGTCTTCAAGGGCTTTTCTTACGTGCGTGAGAAGATTCGAACTCCCGACACCTTGGTCCGTAGCCAAGTGCTCTATCCAGCTGAGCTACACACACATATCAATGTCCGTTTGGAACGTTTATAATCTTACCCCAGATTTCGATATTTGTCAATAGTTTTTTTGAAAAAAATTTGGGAAACATGGTGAAAAAAATATCATAGTGTGATAGAATAACAGTTAGTCAATAAAATATTGGTGAGATTTACAGGTAGGAGAACTTTCATGACAAGACAGGAATTTTTACGTGAATTGCAGATTGCTTTGCAAGGGGAGATTGACCAGGCGGCAGTGAATGAAAATATTAGGTTTTATGACAATTATATCATGGAAGAATCAAGGAAGGGCAAGTCGGAAGAGGAAGTGACAGCCCAGCTTGGAAGTCCCAGGCTGATTGCCAAGACCTTGATTGACACGTCCGACAAGCCTGGCGCTTCCCAGGGACAGTATTACTCTGGAGATTACAGTTCGGACGCAGGCAGAGGCTTCCAGGCGGATTATTCCGGCCAGAATGGATGGGATGTACGTTTTGGCAGATTTAAGTTTAACAGTTGGTATGGAAAATTGCTGCTGATTCTAATCGCAGTTCTTTTGATTGTAATTGTAGCCAATGTGGTGGCGTTTCTGCTGCCGATTCTGGCGCCGATGATATTGTTGTTGTTATTGTATTCCCTGATTTTTGGAAACAGGCGGTAAATAGGTAGGAGGAACAGATGGAAACGGTAAAGGTAAGCAAAGGAAGAAACTTTTTAAAAAAAGGAGATAAGCTGAAGGGTTTATTTATTATTTTACAGGGAAGCGTGCGTGCAGTTTCGGAAAATGATGAATATAATATGGAACCAGGAAGCATCATTGGACTGTGTGACAGCATTTCCGGCAGCTATGGATGCGATTATGTGGCCAATGCAGATTGTGTGTTTTATGCTTTTCCGTACCGGGCGGTTGAGGACTATAAAAAGATATTTGCCGAGGAGGAAAAATATGTGGCGGTCTTTGCCATGGCAGCCATGCATCAGGCAAATATGCTGGTTCGCAGATACTCTGTTTTTTATAAAAAGGCGCAGGATTATTACAGGATTTTCACGGAAAACTGCCAGGCTTACCAGAAGCTTTGCAGTGAATATAAGCTGCCGGAGAAAGCCCATCCCCAAATTGCACCTTTCGGGTCTGGGGCTGTGGAGGACAAGATTGACGCCTGGGTTTTGAAATATTATGAGCGGATGTCTGCCCTGTCTTTGAAAGCTATGGATCAGCAGCTGGCAAGGGATTGCATTCTTGGAATCGGTGCCATTTCCAATGCAGCCTGCTGGATGAGGAAATCTACAGACTTGATTGGCGTATGGAAAGGCTATCTGAAGGAAAATAAAGATATGCTGCTGTCCCAGGCTCCGGAAAGCCTTTTTTCCATGTATTTTGACCTGGCGAAAAAGGCGGCTTATACGGGCGCGGATATTGCGCCTGTCCGTGAAAGAATTTCTGAGTTGATGGATTTTGCAAAGAAGAGCGGGTTTTATTCCGAGCAGCTGATGCATGCGGTTTTTTCGGAATATGAAAATTATGATTTCAGCCGGATGCAGCAGAGCGGGAGCGGGGAGGAGGAAGCCGAGCAGACGGAGCCCTACGAAGAAGGAATTGATTACCTGGCGCAGATTTTGGAGTATTCCGGCTATGAGGAGAAGAAAGCAAGAAGCTTCCAGGCAGCTTTGCAGGAGTATAAGAACCTTCCTGACATTCTTGCCAGTACGGATGATGTGCGCAAGCTGCGCCGGAAGCTTACGGATGATTTTTATGCCATTTATGAGCTGGTATTTTTCCATTCTCTGGAGAGGAGTTATATGCCTGCCTCAGTAAAAATGTTTTTGAATTTCGGTTTTATGGATGAAGAGATGGCAGGGAAAGAAAACACCCGCAGCCTGTTTGAGCTGGCTGGGGCTATGAGACGGTGCAAGGCGGACAATGTTTTTACCATATATGAATGGCTGCTCAGCGTCTACCAGGGAAAAAATGAACCTTCCAGAAATGAATTTGACATGGATTATACCGGATACTTAAATGAACAGAAGAAAACCGGGAAGATTACCGCAGCACAGGTTCCACTCCTGGCAAAGGATAACCGGGCCAAGTTAAGATTTGAGCTGCAGAACATGTTTGTGTCCACCAACCGGGCCACCTACGGGAAGATATCTACGTTTTGCCCGATTTTGTATAAGGATGATATTATCGGGACGCCTGAGAATATGCTGGTGACAGCCGAGAAGGCAAATAATGCCCTGGATGAGATACGTAACATTGATTTTTCCCTGTTTTACCGGGAAGTGGGATTCTCAGACCCAGAGCATGAGGTGAATATGGAGATGATACAAAAAGAGGTCATTCCCTATATTATCCTGATGCCAAATGCCGGAAGCAAGGCGATGATGTGGCAGGAAACAGCTGGAATCAAGAAGGATACCCAGGCCAGGATGATTTTCCCAATCCTTACGGTTACAGATGTGGGTGAAATGATGGTTGAGGTCTGCGGCCGGTTCCGCTGGGAGATGTGCCGGAAAATCCAGGGCGTGCGCTGGAATGATGTGACAGAGGCTTCCCTGACTTCGGAATACAGTGATTATATCCAGTATTACAGGAAGAACCATGATTTGTCTGCGGATGCAAAGGAGAAGGTAAAGAATGCCCTGTACAAGGCCAAGAACAATTACCGGGAGGTATTTGTGAAGGATTACCAGAGCTGGATCCGCTATGAAGCCAAGGGCAGCTTCCGCTTGAATAAGGTGGCAAGGGATATTATTTTCAGGTATTGCCCGTTTAATAAGAAGATTCGCTCAGAGCTTAAGGCAAATCCTATGTACCGTGAAATGTTTGAAAAATATGAGATTTTGAAGGATCGGAAAGCTAGGCATATGCTGCTTTGGTATGACAAGTATCAGAAGAAGGGCGGGCAGATTACGGAGGAATTGCAGGTGAATAAGGACTTTTATAATATGTGATTTCAGGGAAGGTTTTGCACATTAGCGGGTGTTTTATATTTTGGGGAGGAAGGCCGATGCCCAAAATAAGCACTGTTATTCACATAGATGCAGCCTTTTCGTAGATTCTTCGTTTGCCACCTCAATCTTCCTTTCTTTCAATTATTCCATTAAAGTGAGCGTAAACCGCAGGATAAGGCTGCCGCTTTCTGCCGATTTCGCAGATAAGGCAGCAGGAAAGCTTTCTGCCAATTCTGCCGTTAAGGCACCGCCCATGGCTTCTGCCAGAGATTTTGCAATGGTTAAGCCCAGGCCGGTACTGGACCGGCTTCTGGCTGCGTCCTGCATGTAGAACCGTTCAAAGAGGTGCGGAATATCCTGCGGAGCCAGCTTTGAGCTATCATTTGTGAAGCGGATGCAGGTCTTGCCAGGATATTCCAGAAGCTCTGCCCGGAAGAAGGTGAGGGCGTACCGCCCAGCGTTTTGGAGCAGATTGGAAAAGATCCGCTCCAGCGCCTGGGTATCCCCATTGACGAAAACAGGATGGTCTGGCAGATGAGTTTCGATTTTCAGGTCTTTTTGTGCAAGCGCCTGGTAATTGTCTGTGAGCGTTTCCCGCAGGAGGCGGCAGACATCCAGCCTTTGAATGGAAAGTTCATAATCTTGGGAAGCCAGCCTTGAGATATCGTAGAACTGTGACACCAGTTTTTCCATGGCACGGGCTTTCCGCTGGATAGTTTCTAAGGTTTCGTCCAAGTTTTCTGGTTGATTTTCCCTGCTCCTTATGTATTTCAGGTAGCCCAGGATGACGGTCAGCGGCGTCCGCAAATCGTGGCTGATATTTTCCATCTGCTGCTGAAATACCTTTTCACGTTTTTGGCAGCTTTGGCGTTCTTTTTTCATTTCCTCTAAAGCATGGTTGATGGAATGGATAAACTGCTCCAAATCTTTATCCGGCACGGAGAGGTGGAGAATTTGGTTTTGGGTAAGGTCTTTTAGGATTTCCTGTAATTCCAGGTCTGCGTCCCGAAGGGCGCGCTTGATGGAAAAATAGCAGAGGGCAAAGTATCCGCCTGCAATGATTCCTGCCATACAAAATATGTAAATCATAATAATCACTCATTCCTTTCGCCCTGCTCCGGCGCAAATAGCAATGAAAAATACATAGCCCGCTATGCGCCCTTCATTTGGTACAAATCCCCACAAGGTGCCTTCGGTGTCCCGCAAACTGTGACGTGCATCTTGGAGGAAGCAATTTTCAAACACGCTCGAACCCGGATAGGCCGGAACAAAAATTCTGCCATTCTGCACAAGATTTCATGCCTAAGCGCTTAATTTAAATATCCTTCTTTCCAAGAGCCAGGATTCCCAGGATGCCAAACAGAAAAATGCCAATTGCCCCAGCAGCCAGGCATTTGGCCATGCCAAGAGGAGTGTCCCAGATGACGGAGCATTCACTCATGCGGACAACCATTTGGGGAGAAAAGTCGTTGCTGAAAAAGTTTGCAGGCATCCAAAAGGCCGCGGAAGATAGAAATTCAAGTTTCATGCTTAGAAGAATCAAGACTTTTGGGATGCCGAATAAAATCAGATACCACACAAGAATGCCAATAATGTTCCGTTCGAATGCTTCCAGTACGAAAACACCCAGGACCAAGGCGGAAACAGCCACCAGGGAAACGGCTGGAATTTCCATCAGTAAATCCTGCAGGGTTACGGGGCCTCCTTTTGAAAGGAAAAGGGATGCGCTTGCGATATAAACTGCCATAACCGGAATCAGGATGGCAAAGCAGGTAACCAGGCTGACGATGCATTTTCCAAGGAAAATACTGGTGCGTGAAATGCCGTAAGCAACGGCGTTTTTGCAGGCACCGTATCTATGCTCCCCTTCATACAAAACAGCGGTGATGAGGAAAGCAGCCAGGCAGTAAATCATGGGCTGTGCCACCAGGATGGAATAGGAGAAGGAGGCTGTGCCATAACGGAAATCCGGGGTAAATGCAGCCAGCAGCCAGACCGCCAGATGATAAAGCAGGATGAGGCCGCTTAAGATGGCGGCAATGCCGTATACCCATTTGGTACGCAGTGTCCTGTAACATTCACTTTTGATGTAATTTGTCATTTTAACCTTCCTCCTTTTTCAATGAAACGCCCGCTTTGCTCCGCCACGGCGGCAAAGCGCCGGAAGGCATTGATAGTAATGCTTCGCATTAGGCTTCCTCCTTTAAATTCATATAGTATTCTTCCAGGGAGGTGTGGCGCTGCTCCAAACCCCGGATGGAAATGCTGTGGTCTGACGCTAGCTGGCTGTAGAATTCTGGTTTTCTGCCAGGATTTATAATCTGGATGTTTTGTTTTGGCAGGACTTTGAATATGTCCTGCTTCGCATATTTTTCTAGCAGTATCGCATAGGTTTCAGCGTCGGAAACCATAATGTTTAGATAGTTTGTGCATTTTTCCTGCAGCTTGTCCGAGGATATCTCTTCTAAGAGCCGTCCTCGGTGCAGGAAACCGAAGGTGTCTGCGGTATGCTGCAGTTCCGATAAAATATGGCTGGAAAGCAATATGGTAATATTTTTCTCTTCATTCAGGCGCCGGAACAGGTTTCTCATCTCAATGATTCCGCTGGGGTCCAGGCCGTTGATGGGTTCATCCAGAATCAACAGCTGGGGCTCTCCGATCATGGCGACGGCAAGGCCAAGCCTTTGCTTTTGGCCCAGGGAGAGATTTTTGCATTTGCTTTTTCGTTTTTCCCTGATGCCGGTAAGCTTTAAATTTTCTTCCACCTTTTCTTTCCCTGGCACGCCCTTTTGGATGCGGGTGTATTCCAACATCTGCTCTGGGGTCAGATTGGGGAAAAGGCCGGGCTGTTCAATGATAACCCCTGTCTGTCTGCGGCAGCGATCCAATTCCTTTGGTTCCCCTCTGCCAAACAGCAGGATTCCTCCAGAGCTGGCAGAGATGTGGCCAGCCAGCAGTTTTAAAAGGGTGGACTTTCCCGCCCCGTTATCGCCGATTAGGCCGTAGATGCTTCCCCGTTCCACGTGGATATCCACCTGGCTTAAGGCAAGGACTGAGCCGTAGGATTTTGTTAAGGCTTTTGTCTCTATGACATATTCTTTCATGGCAATCCTCCATTTTTGAAAAATTTCTTTGATAAAAATATCATAACTGCTTTTCTTTTAATTAGTCATAAAGAACCTTTAAAGAAGTCATAAAGATGGAAGGCTTCTATTGAAGCTTGAACCCGATGCCATAGACGGTTACGATATATTCCTCGGTTAAGCCGGCGGTTTTTAATTTTTTGCGGATGTTGCTGACATGGACGTTTACCGTATTATTTTCCCCGTAGTATCCCCCCTTCCAGACCAGTTCATAAAGGCGTTCCCTGGAATATACTTTTTCCGGTGTTTGCAGAAAAAGGTACAAAAGCTCATATTCGTGGGCAGTCAGGGACAGCTCCCTGCCGTTGGCAAGAACCTTCCGCAGGTCGGGGTAGAGGATAAGGCTTTTGTAGGATAAGGGGGCGGCTGCATCTTTTGGCTTGCCGCTGCGCCTTAGGGCGGCCTGGATTCTCGCAATGACCTCCTCTGGCTCGAAGGGTTTTGTAATATAGTCGTCTGCCCCGTTTTCCAGCAGCGTTACCTTGTCCTTTAAAGCGGTTTTTGCAGAGAGGATCAGAATGGGGCCATCCCAGTGCATGGCGTCCCGAAGTTTGTGGAGTAGTTCTTCCCCAGACAGCCCAGGGAGCATAAGATCCAATAAAATTAAATCCGGCATTTTCTTTTCCAGCAAAAGCGCTGCCTCTGTGCCGGAAAAAGCAGGAACGGCCTCATATCCGGCGGATTCTAATATTTTTAAAAGCAATGAGTTGATATCGGGTTCGTCTTCTACAATCATGATCTGCTCTTTCATGTGTACCTCCAGCTGTGAATAAGAATAAAATGAAGCAATCTGCTGCAGTCTCCCTGCGCCCTTAATTCCCCAGAAGATTGCAGCGCGGTCTTTCCGATAAAATAAAATGAGAAGAGACCAGCGGGGGAGCCACTGGCCTCTTCTATGAGGGGAGTATAAATAATTAATAAGGGGTATAACTTAGTAAAAAGAACTTCTGAAGGTGAAATCCTCCTTACAAATGCTATTATAATACAGCTTGTCGAAAAATGCAAGACAAAATTGAAAAAAATCGAAAAAGTTTTTTGAATAAAAAGTCCAGCTTTGCAGATACTATGAAAGCATTAAGATATTAGGAGGAAAAAACAATGGCAAAAAACAGTGATATGCAGAACAAAAGCACAAATGGAACTAATGTATCTGGAAGCACAAAGAATTCTTATTCCCAAAACAGCGCAAAGAATTCTTCTTCCCAGAACAGCACAAAGAATTCTTCTTCTCAGAACAGCACAGAGAATTCTTATTCCCAGAATAAGTCCAGCAATAAGGCAAGCAATGCCAGCGGCTCCAACTGCCACGATTCTTACGAAAAATAGTTGGTACAGAGAAAAGAAAACTGCATAGTATAATAATGTAGAAACAGATTACCGGAACATATTCCTTCCGGTAATCTGTTTTGTATTTCCTGGTTAAGGGGTGAGAGTATGGAATTTCAGACAGTTGGTATCCGGGAGTTTAATGAATACCGCAGACATCCCGATACATGGGTCATAGATTTGCGCAGCAAAGAGGAATTTGAGGAGGTTCATGTGGAGGGAGCCAGGAACATCCCTTATGAGGAGCTGGGCATGTTCCGAAAATATCTGCCGAAAGATAAATTCTACCTTCTGTATTGCGACAGAGGCTCCAGCAGCCTGATGGCAGCAAAGGAATTAAGCCGGGATGGATATCGGACGGCAACCTTGGTGGGTGGCATTCAGGTTGCACTGCGAAAATGATAAAATGATTGACAGCCGGAAGGGGAGAAGATAATATATTCTTAGAGCCTTCCGGCAAATAGGAAAAGTAATGGAGAAAAAGATGAAAACATATGAATTGATAGCCCCCTGCCATTTTGGGTTAGAGGCGGTTTTAAAAAAAGAAATATATGATCTTGGGTATGAGATCACCAAGGTAGAGGATGGAAGAGTAACATTTGAAGGGGACGAAGAAGCAATCTGCCGGGGAAATATCTTCCTCAGGACTGCAGAGCGGGTTCTTTTGAAAGCAGGAGAGTTCCACGCAGAAACCTTTGAGGAATTGTTTCAGGGAATCCGAGGGATTCCATGGGAAGAGTATATCCCAAAGGATGGGAAATTCTGGGTTGCAAAAGCCTCTTCCATCAAGAGCAGATTATTCAGCCCATCCGATATCCAGTCTGTTGTAAAAAAGGCAATGGTGGAACGGCTGAAGCAGAAGTACCACACCGATTGGTTTCAGGAATCCGGCGCAGAATATCCTTTGCGTCTGTTTCTTATGAAGGATCAGGTGGCTGTGGGCATTGACACTACGGGAAATTCCCTGCACAAACGGGGATACCGCCGTTTGGCCAGCAAGGCACCTGTGGCTGAGACATTAGCCGCGGCGCTGATTCTTCTGACACCCTGGAGAGGAGACCGGATTCTGGTAGATCCTTTCTGCGGAAGCGGGACATTTCCCATAGAAGCAGCCATGATGGCAGCCAATATCGCGCCAGGCATGAACCGTGAATTTACAGCAGAACGGTGGACAAACCTGATTGACAGCAGATTGTGGAAGGAAGGGGCAGAGGAAGCTGGGGATTTGATTAAGAGGGATATCCGCACAGATATCCAGGGATATGATATTGACGGTGAGATTGTAAAAGCAGCCAGGGAGAATGCCCGGCTGGCGGGGGTGGAGCATCTGATTCATTTCCAGCAGCGTCCGATCAGCGCATTGAACCATCCCAAAAAATATGGGTTCCTCATCAGCAATCCGCCCTATGGGGAGCGGATGGAGGAGAAGGAAGTGCTTCGAGGATTGTACGCGGAGATTGGAGAAGCATTGCAGCGGCTGGACAGCTGGTCGGCTTACCTGCTTAGCGGTTATGAGGATGCGGAGAAATGTATTGGGAGAAAGGCGGACAAAAACCGCAAGATATATAATGGAATGCTGAAAACTTATTTTTACCAGTTTTTGGGGCCTAAGCCGCCCAAAAGGAACCGGCAGAAGGCAGAGGTAGATGAGTGAGAGGATTAAGAAGATACATAATTATGGCAGTCCTCCTTCTGCTGGCAGCCCTGGTAAAGTTTAACAGCCATGGAGGGAAAAATGAGAAGGTGGAAAGCTTCCGGGGAGCCAGGCTGGAACAGGGGATATGGAATCCTCTGATTGCAGCAAACGTAAATGAAAAGACCCTTACCCTCATGGTGGATAACCGGGAATTGACCAACCGGGAAGACGGCATTTATATGGATGGAAATCTGAATATTATGGTGCCGTTTTCTGTTTTGAGAGACAGTTTCCATTGCAGTGCTCATTTGTATGACGAGAACAAGCTTGTCCTGGAAAAGCATTCGGATGTGGTGACATTTCAATTGGAAGAAGAACAGGTGGAGGTAAACGAGAAAAAGGAAAAAATTACATCTCCTATGGCGCTTGTGAATGGAGAATACTATGTAGCAGCAAAGACGGTTGCGGAAAAACTAAGTTTTAATTATAATTGGAATATTGCCAAAAACCAGGCCATCGCCGTCAACAGCGCCGAGGAAGACAGTATCCTTCCGCTGAAATATGATTTGCGGGACAGGCAAAGGGCGCCGGACGTAAAGAACCAGGGTCCTTATGGAACCTGCTGGGCGTTTGCGGCTCTTTCTGCTTTGGAATCTATTTTACTGCCAGAGGAAACCTGCGGGTTTTCGCCGGATCATATGACGCTGCAGAATGGATTTGCCCGGAAACAGACGGAGGGCGGGGAGTATACCATGGGAATGGCATATCTTACCGCCTGGCAGGGGCCTGTCTATGAGAAAGATGATCCTTATGGGGATGGAAAGTCAGAGGAAAATTTAAAGCCCGTGAAGCATGTGCAGGAGATACAGCTGTTAGATGGGAAGGATTTTGAAAAAATCAAGGAGTCTGTGTTTTGGTATGGCGGAGTGCAGACTGCTATTTACAGCGCTTTGCAGGATTCCGCGGCGAATTCTCCCTACTACAACAGCAAGGAGCATGCCTACTGTTATGCAGGAGCGGAAAAGCCCAACCATGAGATTCTCATTATTGGCTGGGATGACACCTACCCCAAAGAAAACTTCAACCTGGAGGTGGAGGATGACGGAGCCTTTCTCTGCCAGAATAGCTGGGGAGAGGAGTTTGGGGATGAGGGCGTATTTTACGTATCCTATTATGATGTGAATATAGGCCTTCACAGCGTGATTTATACAGGGATTGAGGAACCGGATAATTATTCCCGGATATATCAGTCCGATTTGTGCGGCTGGGTAGGGCAGCTGGGGTATGATAAGGAAAGCCTGTATGGGGCAAATGTATATACCGCCCAGTCGGAGGAGGCTTTACAGGCGGCAGGGTTTTACGCTACTGGAAAGGAAACCTCCTATGAATTGTACGTGGTAAGAAATTTTGAAAATACGGATTCTTTGGGAAAACGTATCAAGGTGGCAGAGGGAAGCTTGGCAAATGCAGGATATTATACCATAGAATTTGAGAAGGAATGCAGGGTGGAGGAAGGAGAAAAATTTGCCATTCTGCTCTACATCACCACGCCAGGCTCGGTGCATCCTATGGCAGTTGAGTATGCGGCAGATGACCTGACGGAGCATGTGGATCTTGCGGACGGGGAAGGCTATATCAGTTCCAACGGCAAAAAGTGGGAGAGCGCCGAGAAGGATCAGAAGTGCAATCTCTGCCTGAAGGTTTACAGCAATAAGTGAAGCGCACAGAGAAAATAGAAGATTGAGGTAATCGATATTATGGAAGAGAAAATACTGAAAATATCATCCCTTTTCCTTACCGTGATGATAACGGCAGCCCTTGTGGTGTTGAGCCGGTTTTCAGTGGTGAACAGAAAAGAAGCGAAGCACGAACAGATGTCCGATCTCCAGATGCTTGCCTACTATACAAAGCAGGCGGAGGAAGAGGAGGACATTACCTTCCGCCAGCAGCTGCGCCTAGAGCTTCCCCCGGATATGGCGGAGGATGAAGTTATCATTCAAAATGATTACGTAAAGCAATTGGTTACGATTCAGATTCCGGGGGTGGAAAAGGATTATTTCAGCAGCCATCCCTTGCTGGGGAGAAGTGATTCTATCGACGATTTGTATATGGAAAAAGGCGTGATAGAGATTACGCTGGATGCAGTTTATGAGGTGAAAAGCACAGTGGCAGACGGGTATCTGTATGTGGATTTTTTGACGCCTCAGCAGGTATATGATAAAGTGATAGTGATTGATGCGGGCCATGGGGGAGGGGCGCCGGGAGCCATCAAGCAGGAGATTATGGAAAAGGATATCAATCTTGCCATTGTGCTTGAGCTGAAAGAGCTTTTGGATCAATGCGACAGGAATATCGGAGTATATTACACCAGGACAGAGGACATCAATCCTACCTTTGACCAGCGGGCGCAGCTGGGCGCAAAGGCAAAGGCCAATTTGTATATCAGCGTCCACAGCAATTCCACCACAGACGGCCAGATGTCGGAATATAACGGCACGGAGGTTATGTATGATGAAATGAAGGAGGAAGAAGGGCTAAGCAGCAAGCATCTTGCCCAGATCTGCCTGGAAGAGGTGACAGGGCTTTCCGGCAGCAAGAATAATGGCTTGACCTATGGAAATGGCATTTACATCATCCGGAACAACGAGGCGCCGGCGGCGCTGATTGAGACAGGCTTTATGACAAACCAGGCAGAATTGAATAAATTGACTTCACCGGGATACCAAAAGATTATCGCCCAGGGGATTTACAATGCAATCATGCGGGCTTTGGATGAAGGATATTAATGGTACACAGGCGGCGCATCACAGGTTTTGGCGAACCTGCCAGAGCTGGTAGGAATGCAAGCCCCTGGTGTACACAGGCGGCGCATCACAGGTTTTGGCGAACCTGCCAGAGCTGGTAGGAATGCAAGCCCCTGGTGTACACAGGCGGTGCATCATAGGTTTTGGCGAACCTGCCAGAGCTGGTGGGAATGCAAGCTCCTGGTGTACACAGGCGGCGCATCATAGGTTTTGGCGGACAGCCGACAGATAGAAAACAGACGGAGGATATTTTTCATGTTAAAAATTATATTTGCTACAGGAAACCAGGATAAGATGCAGGAAATCCGTGAAATTTTGTCAGATCCCCAGATGGAAATCCTGTCGATGAAGGAGGCTGGCATTGAGACGGATGTGGTGGAGGATGGGAAAACCTTTGAGGAAAATGCTTTGATTAAGGCCAGAGCCGTGGCAGGGCAGCTGCAAGGAGAAGGCTGGGTGGTATTGGCGGATGATTCGGGCCTTGAGGTGGATTACCTGAATAAGGAGCCGGGCATCTATTCTGCAAGGTATATGGGGGAAGATACTTCATATGATATTAAGAACCAGAATATCCTTGACCGCCTGGAGGGGGTGCCCAAGGAGCAGCGGACTGCAAGGTTTGTATGCGCAATTGCAGCGGCATTTTCCAATGGGGAGACAAAGGCAATAAGAGGCACGATAGAAGGATATATCGGCTGGGAGCCGGCAGGGGAGAATGGTTTTGGATATGACCCGATTTTTTATGTGGAGGAATACGGCTGTTCTACTGCCCAGCTGCCCAGGGAAGTAAAAAACCGCTTAAGCCACAGGGGAAAAGCCCTTCGTGCCATGAAAGAAATATTAACGGGAAGATAAGGAACAGGTTATGAAAATATTAATTGTAAGCGATACGCATAAAAAGCATGATAATTTGGTGGAAATTCTGGAGCGTGAGCCTGATATTGACCAGATGATACATTTGGGCGACTCAGAAGGGTATGAGGATTACATAGCGCAGCTGGCGGGATGCCCTTTGGAAATCGTTTCCGGGAATAATGACTTTTTTTCGGACTTGGATCGGGAAAAAGAGCTTAAGATTGGAAAATACAGGGTATTGGTTACCCATGGGCATTACTATTATGTGTCCATGGGGGTGGAAGATTTAAAAAAGGAGGCAGCTGGCAGGGGGATGGATGTGGTGATGTTCGGGCATACCCACAGGCCTCTGCTGGATTATGGCAGGGGGATTGTCACGCTGAATCCTGGGAGCGTTTCTTATCCCAGGCAGGAGGGGAGAAGGCCCTCTTACGCAATTATGGAGCTCGACCAGGAAGGGGAAGCGCACTTCTGCATTAAATATTTGTAGGGAAAAGTCTGTTTTGCCAGATGCCTGGGAGGGGGAAGGATCTAAAATAAAAAAATGTAAAAAAAGAGAAAAAAGTTGTTGACATTTGGATGGGTTTCGCATATAATATAACTTGCGTTACAGTTGACGCAAGGAAATAACTTCCGGGGTGTGGCTCAGCTTGGCTAGAGCGCCTGGTTTGGGACCAGGAGGTCGCAGGTTCGAATCCTGTCACCCCGATTGCTATGCGGGTGTAGTTCAATGGTAGAACACCAGCCTTCCAAGCTGGACACGTGGGT
>CANDGI010000005.1 GCA_947384285.1 uncultured Lachnospiraceae bacterium | reverse complement strand
TTCCATTATATCCAGATATAGAAAAAACTTTTGCATTTCCTGTCTTTCGAAATATGAAACGTTCTCTATCATACATGTTTCTTATAGTACGCGCCCACTATAGCAGGAAAGCAGGTCTATGCAGCGGCATTCCTAGCTGATATAGAAGGAATACGGGTTTATGCAGCAGCATTCCTGGCTGAATAAGAAAAGACACTCTCTGGACTTGCCTGAGAATGTCCTATAATTATTTACTTTCTTTTTCTATTGCATCTTCCGGCTTCTCTACCACTGCAATTGCAGCTTTCTGCATGGGAATACGGCAGTTCCTGTTATTTCCAAACTCCATAATGACAGTATCTTCTGTGATGTCAATGACCATACCGTAAAAACCGCTGGTGGTTAAAACAGTATCCCCAACCTTCAATTCTGCCAGCATTGCATTCTTTCTCTTGGTTTCCTTCTGCTGCGGACGTATCATCATGAAATAAAGGGCTACCAGCATGATTAAAATCCAGACGATAGAAAATCCAGCCGCTGCCTCTGTTTGAGCTAAAATAGACATTTGTTTTCCTCCTTTTTTTCAATGAAATGCCCCCTTCCCTTCGCTCCGGCGGCAAATCGTCGGAAGACATTTTTAATAATGCTTCGCATCAGCCTTCCATGTCACTGTCCCTTTGGACAAGTATTCTCTTTTTTCACGGCATAATTTTGCGCGCTTATACTATTGTACACAATATAAGGGATAAGGGCAAGCTATTTTTGTAGATTTATAAAAATTTTATACAATTGGAAAAGGAAAAAGCCATCCGCAGACATCTATAATTTAAAGCACATAAAATTTCAGATATTCTGTCCCTGGCTCATGCCATACAATTTTTCTTCTTTGTACGCATGGAACCGTCCCTGGTCAAGCGCTTCCCGGATTTCCTCCATCATTGTGTTGTAAAAATACAGGTTGTGGAGCACACATAGCCGCATTCCCAGCATTTCCTTGGCTTTCAGCAGATGCCGGATATATGCCCTGCTGTAATGCCGGCAGGCCGGGCATTGGCATCCTTCCTCGATGGGTCTTTTGTCTCTCTCGTATTTCTGGTTAAACAGGTTCATTTTCCCCTGGCTGGTATATAAGTGCCCATGGCGGCCATTCCGGCTTGGGTATACGCAGTCAAAAAAGTCCACGCCCCGGGCAACTCCTTCCAAAATATTTGCAGGCGTTCCCACGCCCATCAAATAGGTAGGCTTCTTAAGCGGAAGATGCGGCACAGTCACATCCAGGATATGGTACATCTCTTCATGGCTTTCCCCTACCGCCAATCCGCCGATGGCATAGCCATCCAAATCCAGCTCTGCAATCTCCTTGGCATGTTCCACGCGGATATCATCAAAAACCGCGCCCTGGTTAATGCCAAACAGAAACTGCCGGGGATTAATCGCCCCTTCCAATCCGTTCAGCCTTGCCATCTCTTTTTTGCACCGTTTCAGCCAGCGGGTGGTTCTGGCTACCGAGTTCTCCACATAAGAACGCTCCGCCACGCTGGAAGGGCATTCGTCAAACGCCATGGCAATGGTAGATGCCAGGTTCGACTGAATCTGCATGCTTTCTTCAGGCCCCATAAAAATTTTCCTGCCGTCGATATGGGAATGGAAATATACCCCCTCCTCCTTAATTTTCCGCAGCCCCGCCAGGGAAAACACCTGGAAGCCGCCGGAATCGGTGAGAATCGGCTTGTCCCAGACCATGAATTTGTGAAGCCCGCCCAGCTCCTTTACCACCTCATCCCCTGGGCGCACATGCAGGTGGTAGGTATTGGACAGCTGCACCTGGGTCTTTATTTCCTGCAGATCCTGGGTAGACACTGCTCCTTTGATTGCGGCCACAGTCCCTAC
Source organism: uncultured Lachnospiraceae bacterium (assembly GCA_947384285.1). Taxonomy (GTDB): domain Bacteria; phylum Bacillota; class Clostridia; order Lachnospirales; family Lachnospiraceae; genus Petralouisia. Next base: position 111,493 of record CANDGI010000005.1, on the reverse strand, counting down.
ATTCATAAATACCGGCGTTTGTATCACCCCATGAACTGTATGGAATTCTCCTCGTTTGGCGCGGCCTTCCTGCTTCAATAATTTGTACATAAACATTTCCTTTCTGATTCATAAACTTTCTCTTCATATTATACCTCAGAGCATACTTATTTGCCAAATAATTTGCAATAAATACTTTCTTTTTTTTGCAAAGTCGGCTATAATCAGATTGCACATTTATAAATTCAGGAGGTCGTTATGGCAGGTTCAACATTTGGCACTCATTTTAAAATCACCACCTGGGGGGAATCCCATGGCAAAGGAATCGGCGTCGTTGTAGATGGATGCCCGGCAGGCCTTCCCCTGGATGAAACAGATATACAAAAATTTTTAGACCGGAGAAAACCTGGCCAGTCCAGGTATTCCACCCAGAGAAAAGAGGCAGATGCCATACAAATTCTTTCCGGTGTTTTCGAAGGGAAAACCACTGGAACCCCCATCAGCCTGATGGTTCCAAACCAGGATCAAAATTCCAGGGATTACGGGGATATCGCTTCCTGCTACCGCCCAGGACATGCAGACTTTACCTTTGATAGAAAGTACGGATTCCGGGATTACCGGGGCGGCGGCCGCTCCTCGGGCCGGGAAACCATCGGCAGGGTTGCAGGGGGAGCAATTGCCGCCAAAATTTTAGGGCAGCTTGGCATTTCCTTCTTGACCTATACCCGCTCCATCGGCCCGGTTTCTATTTCAAAATCATCCGAAGAGCTTCTCTCGGAAATCACATCCGGAACTGCCGCTGGTATTCTGTCCAATCCATTGTATATGCCGGAAGAGCCTGCTTGCAAAAAAGCCCAAAGTTTTCTGGAAACATGCATGAAAAACAAAGATTCCGCCGGAGGAGTCATTGAATGCATCATTACCGGCGTGCCCGCTGGAATCGGGGAACCCGTATTTGACAAGCTGGATGCGAATCTTGCAAAAGCTATTTTCTCCATCGGCGCGGTAAAAGGATTTGAAATTGGAGACGGCTTTGCCGCGGCAGCGGCGGCAGGTTCTGAAAATAACGATAATTTTGAAATGAAAGATAAAAAACCTGTGCTTTCTACCAATCATGCGGGCGGTATTCTGGGGGGAATCAGCAATGGGATGCCGATTGTTTTCCGTGCGGCCGTCAAACCAACCCCTTCCATTGCCGCTATGCAAAACACGGTAAACAAAGAGGGGGAAACTATAGAAATTTCCATCCACGGACGGCATGACCCTGTGATTGTCCCGCGGGCTGTGGTGGTGGTGGAAGCTATGGCAGCGCTGGCGCTGCTGGATTTGGCGATGGAGCATATGGGAAGCCAGATAAAATTTTTGGAGGGATTTGGCAGAAATTTAGAATAAGCTCTTTATATTGGGATCCTGCCTTTCCTGTGTATGGAAAGATACATTCGCTCTTGCGTGTGTTTGAAAATCATTCTCGCCCTATGCGCCCTATTTAACATGATATTTGTGCCAAATGAAGGGCGAGGGGGATGTAATCTGAATATGCCACATTCAGCGTTTAAAAAGGCTTCTGCACTGGTGATTGAAAAATCATTGGTGAAGGAGCCTTTTTGTGATATTTGGAACATTCCTTATATACTGGGATAGATTCCCAGGTGTGTTTTAGGATAATTTGTGGATGCGGATGCAATTGGGCTGGTCTACTGCTATGGGCCTGCCTTTCATTAGGAAATACTTTTTCTCATAATCTACGTGGAATGTCATAATCTCATTGGTGTCGTGGTTCAGGCTTAGGAAATGCTGCCCGTCTGGAAAAATGGCAATGGATTTGGGATAGTCCCCGCTGATTTTGGAATCGCATACCAGCGTCAGCTCGCCTGTTTCCTGGTTAATGGAATATATGATGACAGAATTTGCGCCTGCATTGGAACAGAAAAGATACTTTCCATCCCTGCTGATTTCCATGCCGGACGCGCCGCAGTTGCGCTTTTCCTCTTCTTCTACGGTAGGAACCGTCTGGATCCGCTCAAATTCCGGCCCCTGAGGGGTGCATTCGTAGGTGTAGACATCCACCACATTGCTCTCCTCGCACAGCACAAAAGCAAATCTTCCATCCCGGGTAAACCGGATCATCCTGGGGGAAGAGTCCATATGGGCACGCAGAATATCCGCGATTTTTAACTTTCCTTTTTCATAGTCGATCTGATAAATCTTCACCTGATCCAGGCCGCCGTCCACCGCACAGAGAAAACGCTGCTTTGGCGTCAGCTTCACACAATTGACATGAGGCCGGTAATTGCGCTCCGCAATGCTTCTTCCCATGCCTGTATGGAAAATACCGTCTGCAATCTCCCCGATGCTTCCATCCTCATTCAGCCGCATCATAGTAACCCGGCCGTCATGGTAACCGCCTACAAACAGATAACGGTTTTCCTTATCCACATCCACATAGCATCCCCTCATGCCGCCAATCCACTTCTCATTGATGGCCTCCAGATCCCCGTCTGGAAGTATCCGAAAGGCAGCTACCCCTTCATCTGCAATGGAATACAGGAATTTTCCATTTGCAGAAACCGTCAAATGTGATGGATTATTGATGGGAACTACCTTGCGTTCCTTCATGGTTCCTTCCTCCACATTCATATCATAAATATGGATGCCCACACTGGTTCCATGGGTATATGTCCCTACATATGCTACATATCTTTCTTCACTCATTTTTCTGCTCCTCCTTTTCCTGTCTGCGCAAAATGTCAAACTCAGCCAACGGCTGCCCTAAATCAATATATAACACTTGCTTGGGATGGGGCGCTGACTCCATCTCATTGCCATCTTCATCCAGAATCCTCTTTACGGCTGCTTTTATATTTCTTCCATCTGGCTTCATTACCTCAATGGCTTCCCCAACGGAAAATTTGTTCCGCTGCTCTATTTGATAGCATCCTTCTTTCTCCTCCCCAACCATCCCCAAATATGTGTAATCCTTCACATAGGTATTGCTGTCATAAATCTGTGATGTTTCATCCGGCTTTCCAAAGAAAAAACCTGTGGTAAACTGCCGATAGGTGCATCCCACAATCTGTTCCAGATACCAGGGCATTTGTTCCCGCCAAACCTCCTCCGAGATAAAGTAATCGTCAATGGCTTTCCGGTAAGTTCTTGCCACGGTTGCCACATAAAGCGCGGTCTTCATCCTTCCTTCTATCTTAAAGCTGTCAATCCCAGCCTGTATCAGTTGGGGGATATGGCCAATCATGCACAAATCTTTCGAATTGAAAATGTAGGTTCCCCTTTCATTTTCATACACTGGCAGATACTCTCCCGGCCTGGTTTCCTCCACCACCGCATACTTCCAGCGGCAAGGGTGGGTACATGCCCCATGGTTGGCGTCGCGGCCGGTAAAATAATTGCTGAGCAGACATCTGCCAGAATAGGAAATGCACATAGCCCCATGGATAAAGGTTTCAATCTCCATCTCTTCTGGTATATTTTCCCTGATTTCTGAGATTTCCCGCAGTGAAAGCTCCCGTGCAGAAACCACCCGTTTTGCCCCCAGCTTATGCCAAAACCTGTATGTCCCATAGTTGGTATTGTTTGCCTGTGTAGAAATATGTATTTCAATCTCCGGGCAGATCTCTTTTGCAATCAGAAATATTCCCGGGTCGGAAATAATCAGTGCATCCGGCTGTATTCTCTTTAACTCCGCAAAATATTCCCTGGCTTCTTCTAAATCCTCATTATGAGCCAGGATATTGGCAGTGACGTATACCTTCACCTGCCGCTCATGGGCAAACTGAATCCCTTCTTCCATATCTGCCATGGAAAAATTCTTTGCCTTTGCCCGCAAGCCAAATGCCTCTCCGCCGATATACACTGCGTCTGCTCCGAATATGACAGCTACCTTCAGGACTTCAAGACTGCTTGCCGGTACAAGCAACTCCGGCTTTTTCATTCCCCATTCCTCTCTTTCACACTGACAGTCACTCCATCCCCGATGGGAAGTATGGAGGTTGTCAATGATTCCATATGAGTAATCTCATAGAGATAATCACGCATCCTTTTATGGATGGTGCGGTTTCTCCTTGTAACTGCAAAACGCGATTCTATGATGTCGCCATCCTGCAGGACATTATCTGCTACTAACACCCCTCCAGGACCCAGCAGGCGCAGCGCCTCTGAAAGGAAATGGATATACTGCCCCTTCGCAGCATCCATAAAAATAAAATCGTATGGGCCGCCAAGCCCCTTCATGACCTGGCTGGCATCCCCTTCTAATAATTCTATCACATTTTCTTTCCCTGCGCGCAAAAAATTTGCTTTTGCTATGGGAATTCTTTTTTCATAATTTTCAATGGTGGTAATATGGCAGGAAACTGGGTTGCTTGCTTCCATCAATAATGCGGAAAACCCTGTGGCAGTTCCAATTTCCAAAATAGTTTTGGGACAATTCATAGCCAGCAGCAGTTTTAGGAATTGCTGGGTTTCTTTTCGGATTACCGGTACATGCCCGCGATTTGCCTCCGCTTCTATTTCTTCCAGGAAAGGGCTGTTTCCAGTGTCCAGGGAATTGATATACGTAATCAAGCGTTCTCCTACGATCATTCTTCTACTTCCTCCCCAGCTAAAAACTGTATGATTTCTTCCGCTGTCTGGGAAGTGTTCAAGGTATATTTCCCAGATTTCACCTTGTTATCATAGGAAGAAAGACGAAACTGTATGGCAAAAAGAAGCCCGCTTTCCACAAGCCCTTTCTCTTCCAAAAGGCTGCCAAGCTCTATTTCGGACATTTTATCATAAATCCGTACTGAAACATCCCTTCCAGGCGCTTTTTCCACGGCAGGCTCCGTAAAAATCCGGTATCCCAAATCATATGCTGCATTTCCTGCCCGTGCAATCAAAAACAAGATCAGGACAAACATCAGGACACTCAACACGCTGTTCACAATACTCAGTACGATTTTGCTGCTTTTCATAACAATCCCCTATCCTTTGGCAAAATCTCTGCTACTCAAACCCTAAGTCAAATTCAATCTCTTCCATCAGCCGGTAATTGATCCGCTGTACCATACGGCATACTGCAAGCTCCGCTGACAAATATTCATTCACATACGGCTCTGCCCGCAAAGGCGCAAACTCTTTTTCCAGACGATCCGTTTCTGAATACAAATCCACATCCCGGCGTTTGTGCAATTCAAAATTCCTTCTGCGGAACTCATGGATTGCCTTTTCTTTTTCCGGATCCATGTGAACCAGCTCCCGCACTCTTTGATACTCCTTATATTCAGGACTTTCTTTCACGGCACGTATCAGCCCATTTATTTTCTCGTCTATATGATTCATAGCAACCTCTTAGTCCATCTCAAACTTCCATAATAATAGGCATAATCATCGGCCTTCTCTTTGTTTTCTTCCAGACAAATTCTCCCAATTCATCTTTAATCTCTGTCTTTATTCTGCCCCAGTCTGTAATATTCTTGCTCATGCAATAATCCATGGTTCCGTCCAGGACTTTTTTGGCTTCATCCATCAGGCTTTCGGAACCCCTGACATATACAAACCCACGGCTGACAATATCCGGCCCCGCCAAAACCTGTCCGCTGCCTGATTCCAGTGTCATAACCACAATAATAATCCCGTCTTCCGCCAGATGCTGCCTGTCTCTTAGGACAATATTCCCTACATCTCCCACGCCAAGCCCGTCTACCAGTATGGAACCTACCGGAACCTGGCCGGTAACCGCCGCGCCGTTTTCATCCAATTCCAGTACATTTCCAGAAGAAAGGATAAAAATATCATCCTTGTCAAATCCCAGTTCCTGGGCAATGGTGGCATGAGCGCGCAAATGCTTGTATTCGCCGTGAACCGGAATGGCATATCTGGGCTTTACCAAAGAATAAATCAGCTTAATTTCCTCCCGGCAGGCATGGCCGGACACATGGGCATCCTGGAAAATAACCTCCGCTCCCTTCATGAAAAGCTCATTAATTACATTGGAAACTGCTTTTTCATTTCCCGGTATTGGATTAGAGCTGAAAATTATCGTATCCCCCGGCTTAATGGTAACCTTTTTATGGAGGCTGGCTGCCATACGGGACAATGCCGCCATAGATTCCCCCTGGCTTCCGGTGGTAATCAGCACCGTCTGCTCATCTGGATAATTTTTCAGCTGTTCAATGTCAATCAGTGTATTCTCTGGTATCTGCAGATACCCAAGCTCGGTAGCTGTGGTGATGATATTGACCATGCTGCGGCCTTCCACTACCACTTTACGTCCAAATTTATAAGCAGAATTAATAATCTGCTGTACCCTGTCCACATTGGATGCAAACGTCGCAATGATAATCCTGGTGTCAGAATGGTCTGCAAATATATTGTCAAAGGTTTTTCCTACGGTGCGCTCGGAATTGGTAAAGCCTGGCCGCTCTGCATTGGTACTGTCGCACATCAGAGCCAGCACGCCCTTTTTCCCGATTTCCCCGAAACGCTGCAAATCAATGGCGTCGCCAAAGACCGGCGTATAATCCACCTTAAAATCCCCGGTATGGACCACAATCCCCGCGGGGGAATAAATAGCCAGCGCGGCCGCATCCTGGATACTATGGTTGGTCTTTATGAATTCCACCCGGAAACAGCCTAGATTGATATGCTGCCCGTATTTTACCACTTTGCGCTTCACTTTGGAAAGCATGTTATGCTCTCTGAGCTTATTATCTATAATTCCTATGGTCAATTTTGTTGCATAGATGGGTACATTGATATCCCGCAGAATATAAGGAATGGCACCGATATGATCCTCATGCCCGTGGGTGATAAAAAACCCTTTTACCTTATCCAGGTTATTCTTCAAATAGGTCACATCCGGGATTACCAGGTCAATGCCCAGCATATCATTTTCTGGAAAAGACAATCCGCAATCCACCACAATAATACTGTCTTCGTATTCAAAGGCAGTAATGTTCATTCCAATCTGCTCCAATCCGCCCAATGGAATGATTTTCAATTTTGAGTTATGTTCTTTCTTCAACTTGCACCTCCAAATGCTGTGCAGGTTCCCTGTTTTTCTATCCGACGCTTCTGGTCTAAACATGCTTCACAATAACCGTAGGGCTTTCCTTCGCGGTCCGTGGCTTGAAAAGAAACTGGCTCTTTCATCCGTTTCTCTCATTCATCTCGCAAATCCTATTTCCGGGAACTCTGCCTTCATTATTTTATATTTTTTCCGCAGTCCGATGTTTATCTCCACAGGATGATAAGGCCTTTCATACCAAAACTCTTTGTTTTGTTTTCTTCAATCCGTGCTCTTTTAAAATTCTTTCAAAATCATCCTGGAGCATCGCAACACCTTTCTGTAAAGTTCATATTGGATGAGGGTTTACTATGAAAGCCTCCGGCTTCCACAGTAAGGATGGCCATGCGGCCCGCCAGACGGCTGGCTGTGCATGATAAAGGTTTACTATGAAAACCTCCGGCTTCCACAGTAAGGATGGCCATGCGGCCCGCCAGACGGCTGGCTGCGCATGATGGGAGTTTATTTACATAATAAAATCCACTTCCTCCAGAATTTCCCCAAAAATTCTGGACATATATTCCAATTCTTCCTCAGATTCCACCAATTCATACGTGGCTTCATCATTTTCTTCCTGCAATACCTCTTTTAAAATATAGGCGTCGCAATCTCCATCTTCCTCTTCTGTAACCAAGAGGTAGTCAATACCATTAATTTTGGTCTGTTCCACCACATAAAATTCAATGGCTTCCCCATTCTGGGGAGCCTGAAACACTACTTTATCCATCTATGACTGTCCTTCCAGATTATTTTCTCTGGCAAATGCCAAGGAATCCAAATAGCCCTGCAGAATCAGCACAGCCGCAACCGTATCCACATATTCCTTCCGGTTCTCTCTGGGCACGCCGCTTTCCATCAGGCTTTGCTCTGCTGCCACCGTCGTCAGCCGTTCATCCCAAAGAATCACAGGAATGCTGCATCTTTTTTCCAGCATCTCCTTAAATTCCAATGTTTCCTGGCACCGCTTTCCTTCCGTATTATTCATATTTTTCGGAAAGCCCAGCACAATTTTTTCCACCTGGCAGCCTTCCGCTAATTCCTTGATTCTGGCAAGGGTCTGCCGAAGCTTTCCTGGCGACTTCCTCTGAATGGTCTCTATTCCCTGGGCAGTAACCAGCAAAGCATCGCTCACTGCAACACCTACCGTCTTAGAGCCAAAATCCAGGCCCATGATCCGCATATGCTTCCTCCTATCCCCAGGAATTGTTTCTGATATACTGGCGCAGAATCTCCTCCACCAGCTCGTCCCGCTCTACTTTCATAATCATGCTTCTGGCGTTCCGGTGGCTGGTAATATAAGTAGGATCCCCAGACATAATATACCCTACAATCTGGTTCACTGGATTATAGCCCTTCTCACGCAAAGCGCTATATACAATTTCCAGCACATCATCCACCTTTATCTGTTGTTCTTTTTCCACTTTAAAATATTGAGTATTGTTTTTATCCTGCATTTTTTCACGCCCTTATCGAATGCTCTTTGGTTCTTAAAGTATTCTTTCTATCTATTCTAATACAAATGTTCGGAAAATTCAATCTATATTTTTTCAATTTCTATTCTCTCCTGAAACCAGACCCATCCAGAATCGTTTTCCCTTACTGGAAAGCCGGAAATTGAACCATGGCAGCCGTTCAGAAAACCATTAAACGATTACATGCTATGACAATTTTCCTTCCTCATAAGTCTAAGATTATAGCATAATTTCTTCAGTAATGCTATAATAAAATAAAATTTTTTATGATTTGGAGGAAAAATATGAATCCCACCCTATTATCTGCCATTACAGTTATCGCTATCTCAATTCCCAAACCCCTTCAAACTGGGAGAATACGTTACCATTTGGTATAATCCCCAAGCCCCCAGTGAATTTTACATAAAAGGCTATGATTTAAAAACGACTATCAATTAGGCGCAGTATTCCTCATCATCAGCCTGGCAGTCTTCGCAGCCGCCACCATATTGCTTTTTTTGGGTAAGATACATATAGAAGAAAAAAAGAAGGAAAAGATTCAGACAGCTATGCTCCTAACCGGTGCAATCGGTTTTATCCTAACCATGTTTCTTTTGCTGGCCAGAATCCCCATAACTGTATGCGCATTCACAGCCATGTGGCTTCTCGCCCTCTATGGCTGCCACAAAAACAAACAAAAATAAGATAATATCCTGATATACAGAAAACACAGGCACATCGGGCAATACCACATCAAATTAATCATAAAACAACTTTTGATTTTTCAATATACAGGAAATAGCGGATTGCCCAGTTTGCGTGTAAAAGGGCAATCCGCTATTTCCGTCCCCATCCAAATATCAAGAGTCCGCCATAATACTCTAATCTATGGTTTTAGTCCGATTCATGCATATAATCCACATGCAAAAGCTCATGCTCCCGGTTTTTCAGCAAATCCCCATACAGAGTCTCCACCAGGGGATTTTCCTCACTCCGTTTAATCTGGAGCGCCTTATCATTCTTGTAAAGCCCTTCGGCGCGCATCCTTTTTTCGGTAGAACGGGCAAAGGGCTGTCCTGCTCCTGCCACGCATCCTCCTGGACAGGCCATGACTTCCACAAAATCAAAGTGCTCTTCCCCGCTTTCTATCTTCTGCAGCAGGTTATCCGCATTGCCAAGGCCGCTGACAATGCCAATCCGTATCTGCCGCTCTCCTAAGGCAAACTGGCATACCTTTACCCCTTCCATTCCCCGGACGCCGATAAATTCAATTTCCTTCAGAGCCTTAGGGCTCTTGTCTGCAATCACCCGGCGTACTGCCGCTTCTGTCACCCCTCCGGTGGCTCCAAAGATGACTCCGGCTCCTGAATAAATGGAGAAAGGCATATCATAGGCTTCCGGCTCCAGACGGTCAAAACGGATGCCGATTTCCTGCAGCATAGTGATGACTTCTGCTGAGGTAAGCACATAATCCACATCAGGGACTCCTTTGCGCTTAAATTCCTCCCTGGATGCCTCAAATTTTTTCGCAGTGCAGGGCATAATTGCCACTGACACGGTTTCTTTTCCTTCCTTCTTATCCTGTTTCCGGTAATATTCCTTGATCACTGCGCCAAACATTTCCATGGGGGATTTGGATGTGGACACATACTTCATCATATGGGGATACTGGGTTTCTACAAACCGGATCCATCCAGGACAGCAGGATGTGAACAGCGGATATTTCCGGTCCTTTTCTTCCAAGGCCTCAAGCAATTCCTCGGACTCTTCCATAATGGTTAAATCTGCCCCTACAGAAGTATCAAAAATTGCATCTACGCCTAATTTTCTTAAGGAAGCTACCAGCTTTCCAATGGTATTCTCCCCTGGCTCATATCCATAGGCTTCCCCGATTGCCACCCGGACTGCCGGGGCAATCTGGACTACCACGCGCTTATCAGGATTATGGATGGCTTCCCACACATCATGGCTGTCCCGTTTAATGGTAATGGCTCCTGTGGGGCATACCGCTGCACACTGTCCGCAGCTGACGCAGTTGGTATCCGCAATATCCCTGCCAAATGCCGTAGAAATCTCCATTTTCGACCCACGGTGTGCAAAGTCGATGGCTCCCACATGCTGAATTTCGCTGCAGACACGTACACAGTCTCCACATAAAATACACTTATTGGGATTGCGCACAATTGCCTTTGAGGAAGTGTCAATAGGCCGGATTGGATTGGTATTTTCAAATCTTACCCCCGGAATCCCAAACCTGGTTGCCAGCTCCTGCAGCTTGCATTTTCCATTTTTCTCACAGGTGGTACAATCCCTGCAATGGGCTGCCAGCAGCAGCTCCAGGATACGCTTCCTGTGGTAATAAAGCTGGGGCGTGTTGGTGCGGATTTCCATGCCATCCTTGGGCGGCGTAGAACAAGACGCAATAATGCCGCCCCACTGATCCTCCACCACGCACATCCGGCAGGCGCCGTAAATGGACAAATCGGAATAATAGCAAAAAGTCGGTAAGATAATTCCTGCTTTGCGAATGACTGCAAGAATATTTTTCTCATCGGTGAATTCAATCCGTTCCCCGTCAATTATCATGTATTTTTTCATGCCAGCCACCCTCCTACACTTCTTTTACTGCATGGAAATTACAGCCTTCCTTGCAGGCGCCGCACTTAATGCATGCTGTGGTATCAATGGTAAATGGTTTCTTGATTTCCCCAGAAATTGCGCCCACTGGACAGACTTTTGCACACTTGCTGCAGCCTTTGCAAAGCTCTGGGTCAATCTGATAATTCACCAGAGCCTTACACTGGCCGGCTGGGCATTTCTTATCTGCCACATGGGCAAGGTATTCTTCCCGGAAATACTTCATGGTGCTTACCACCGGGGAAGCGGCTGTTTTTCCCAGCCCGCACAGCGCCGTGGCAGAAATGGTCTCAGCCAGTTCTTCTAACAGGGTGATATGGTTCATGGTTCCCCGGCCTTCACAGATATCGTTTAACAATTCCAGCATCCGCTTGGTTCCTTCCCGGCAGGGAATGCATTTTCCACAGGATTCATTCTGGGTGAAATTCATGAAAAACCTTGCCACTTCCACCATACAGCTCTTGTCATTCATCACCACAAGGCCGCCGCTTCCAATCATAGCACCCACCTTTTTCAGCGAATCAAAATCAAGGTGCAGGTCAAGGTGGTCCTCCGTCGGATTGATGCAAAGGCATCCGCCGGAAGGCCCGCCAATCTGTACAGCCTTAAATTCGCCGCCCTTGACGCCGCCTCCAATATCAAAAATAACTTTCCGCAATGTGGTTCCCATGGGAACTTCGATCAGACCAGTGTTCATAACATTTCCGGTTAGGGCGAAGGCCTTGGTGCCGTGGTTCTTATCCGGCCCTATCGTCTTGTACCATTCTGCCCCTTTGTTGATAATCGGCGGCACATTACAGTAGGTCTCCACATTATTCAAAACCGTAGGTTTCTCAAACAGCCCCTTTTCCACTGTGCGCGGCGGCTTTACCCTGGGCATGCCCCGGTTTCCTTCAATCGAAGCTGTCAATGCAGAGCCTTCCCCACAGACAAAGGCTCCTGCTCCCTGGCTGATTTTCAAATCAAAGTCAAAGCCGGAGCCAAGGATATTTCTGCCTAACAGCCCCTTTTCCTCTGCTTTGCAGATGGCAGTCTGTAACCGCTCTACCGCCAGGGGATACTCTGCCCGCACATAGATATAGCCATAGCGGGCTCCCGTTGCAATTCCTGCAATCAGCATCCCCTCAATGACACGGTGAGGATCGCCTTCCATCATGCTGCGATCCATAAATGCTCCTGGGTCGCCCTCATCCCCGTTACAGACCACATATTTAATCTCTTCCTTCTGTGCCAGCACCTGGGACCATTTTCTTCCAGTGGGAAATCCACCGCCGCCCCGGCCTCTCAGGGACGCTTCAGATACTTCATCCACCAGCTGCTTTGGCGTCATATCGAACAATGCCTTGGCAACTGCACGGTAACCGCCTACCGCTATGTATTCTTTGATGGATTCCGCATTGATGCGCCCGCAATCCTCCAAAGCCACCCGGGTCTGCTGCTTATAGAAAGGAATATCCTCCTGCTTTTCATAAGGCTTTCCTTCCTGGTCATGATACACCAAACGGTCAATGATCCTGTCATTTACAATGCTCTCTTCGATAATTTCTTCACAATCTTCTGCCTTTACCTTAATATATAGAATCCCCTCCGGCTCTATCCGAAGCAAAGGCCCCATTTCACAGAATCCGTGGCAGCCGGATTTCTTCAATCCTATGCTGTCATTGTGGGGTTCTTTCTCAAGGGTTAACGCACATTTAATCCCCCGCTCTATCATGATTTCCTGCAATCGCGCGTAAATATTCAAAGAACCGCCAGCCACACATCCGGTTCCGGCACAGATTAAAATCTGCTTTTTCTGTGTCCTTAAGGATGCTGCATATTCTTTCCTTCTGGCTTCCAATTCTTCCCTGGTATTAATTCTCATCTGCAGCCTCCTCTCCGGCTCCCAAGCCTTCTTTTAACTCCTGAATCAAAGCTCTCGCCTTTTCCGGGGTCATAGCCGGATGCACCACATCATTTACCGTGCAGACCGGCGCCAGCCCGCAGGCTCCCAGGCAGGATACGGTTTCAACGGTAAACATCATGTCCTCTGTGGTAGGCTTTTCCTCCGTTACCCCTAATAAACTGCGGATTTCCGTTAAAATTGCCGTAGACTGCCGTACATGGCATGCGGTTCCATCACAGATTTTAATCACATATTTTCCCTTTGGCTCCAGGGAAAAATTCTCGTAAAAAGTTGCCACCCCATACACCTTCGCTTCGCTCAAATGCAGCTTTTCCGCCATATAGCAAAGCATTTCTTCCGGCAGATAACGGTATACTTTCTGGATATCCTGCATAATTCCAATCACCGCTGTCTGGCTGCAGCCATGAGATTCCAAAATCTCATCCAGTACCTTTTGATCCTTTTTCTCCAATCCTTCTCCTCCTTGCAAACTATCGTTTTACAGATATATTCCTTCGCTCTATTAACCGTTTCCACCATAGTATAGCATTGTTAAATAATTAACTCAATCATTTTATATAATTTTCTTATTCCTCCACCCGCCCTGGAAATACCGGAACAGGGCGATTGTAAGCCCTACCGCCCATCCGGCAGGATTGGCCCACATAATAATCATCCCCTGGGTAATATCTGCCAGCGCGTAGGTCAGCCCCACACGAACCGCCAGGTTGCAAAGGCTGCAGGATAAGAACCATCTCATATCCGCGGCTCCCCGCAGCACGCCGCCGCTGACATTCATCAGCCCCATCATAAAATAAAACAAAGAGACCGTACTTAAATATTCTGCCCCTATGGCTATAGCCTCCCTGCTGGAATCAGCGTCCAAAAACAACCCTACAAACCCATTTCCGGCAAAATGCAAAATCACTGCAATGGCAAGGCCGATGCCTGCTGCCAAGGCCAGGCAGATTCGGTAGCCCTGCCCAATACGCTCCGGTTTCCTGGCTCCCATATTCTGCGCCACATAGGTGGAGGCGGCATTCCCCACGGCTACCATAGGGGTAATGGCAATCCCGTCAATCTTGGTGGCCGCCGTGTATCCTGCTAAAAATGTGGAGCCAAACCGGTTCACCGCCGATTGGATCAGCACCATCCCCACCGACACGATAGACTGCTGTACAATCGTAGGTATCGCCACCTTTACCATATTTTTCAGCATGGCCTGGTCAAAGCGCCTATATTGTCCCGTCTGGATTCCTTTTAGCTTCCGCATCAAAAACCCGAAGGACAAGAGGGCTGAGATTCCCTGGGCAATCAGGGTGGCCCATGCCACTCCCGGCACTCCCATATGAAGCTCTGCCACAAAATACAAATCCAGCCCGATATTCAAAAGGGAGGAAAATATCAAAAACATTAACGGCTTTTTGGAATCTCCCAACGCGTTAAAAATCGCTGAAAAGGCATTATATAAAAACAAGAACACAAACCCGAAAAAATAAATCTGCATGTATTTTGCTGCATTTTCAAAAATATTTTCCGGCGTTCCCATCAGGTGCATCAACGGCCTGTTGATGGCCAGTCCCAAAACACTTAGGAAAATACTGAACCCCAGAATCGACAAAAGAGCGGTAGAAATAGCCGTCTTCATTTCTTCCAGCTTTTTCGCCCCGAATAGCTGGGAAATCACCACAGAGCAGCCAATGCCCGTTCCCATCGCTACCATTACAAACAGCATTGTGATGGCGGTGGATGCCCCAACGGCGGCCAGCGCATCCTCACCTACCACATTTCCCACAATGACGGAATCCATAATATTATAAAACTGCTGGAACAGGTTCCCAGCTACCATAGGCAAAGCAAAGCCAATCAATGCCTTTGTGGGATTTCCCGTTACCATGCTTCCTTTTATCTGTTCTGCCATAACTTTGTACGCTCCTGTCTTTTTGTTTATTGTAACATTCCTTTTACGTCAACCACCACATATTCCGACCTGCAGCCTGTCTTAAATTGGATTGCCCAGTCGGAAATGCCGGAGGTAACGATAAAATCCGTACTCTCCCACCGTTCCAGCCCGTAGCTTTTGGCGTCTATCCCCAGCCATTCCCCCATACGGTTCAGCGGAAACAGCTGTCCCCCATGGGTATGCCCGGACAACACCAAATCCACGCTCGCTGCCGCCTGCTCCTCATATTCATAGGGCTGATGATCCAGGACAATGGTGTATTTTTCCTCATCCAAACCGTCCGTCAGCTCCTCCATGGACGCCCGTTCTGTCCCTCTCTGGCCTTCCGAGCGGTCCTGCCTTCCAATCAGATAAAAAGAACCATCCAGTAAAACCGTTTCATCCTGCAGTACCCTCACATTATTTTTTTGAAGCTCTGCAATCAAATCATCTCCGCTGTATCCCCGGTATTCCGAGCCATAATACCCCTTATCATGATTTCCAAACACATAATAAACGCCGTAGGTTGTCTCTAGGGTGCCAAGAGCCTCACATGCCGCAGCCATATCTTCCTTTGAGGTATCATCATCCACATAATCCCCGGTTATCACAACAATATCTGGGTGTTCGGCCTGCATGGCCTTTACCTGTTCCAAAAATTCCTTTCCATCAAAGGTATTCCCAACATGAGAATCTGCAAACTGCACGATACGCAGGCTTCCCACCTGCTTTTCCGTTTCCAGGATGTACTCTGTCCGCCATACATGGTTTGCCTGATACCATCCCCACGCCAGATAGACGGCAGAAATTCCCACTGCAAATATTCCAGCATAGTATCTGGTAAATTCTTTCTTCCGCTTCTTTTCCACAAGCTTACTAATTCCATCGCATGCCATCCATATTACCATCATATGCAGAATGCAGATTTCCCCATTGATCGGGCCTAGAACCATCCCTGTACCCAGAAGAACCAGAAAAACCGGAAGGAGCCCCAGCGCAAAACAAAAAATCCTTCTCTCCTTTGCCGCTTTCTGTACAATAGAAAATTTTGAAAACCTGGCTGCCAAATACACGATTCCCAGGATAGTTCCTGCGATTAAACCGCCCAAAATTAAGATCCACATTTTTTCTCCTTTGCATCAACGAAATTTCCACTGGCAAAATGCCCCAATTTGCCTGACTATAGCATGGAAAGGATTCCACTGTCAAGCTTACACGCCAGTTTATAAACTTTTAATAATTAGCCAAACCCTTGATTTTTCTATACTTCCAGCACTTTGTTAGCACTCATTCAAAAAGAGTGCTAATTTTCTATTGACTTTTAAAAAAATGGGTATTACAATCTATTTCAAGTTATTGTTATTGAATAAAAAGATAAAGGAGTGTAATTATTATGAGCAATAAGCATGGAAACCTTTCCATTAACAGCGACAACATTTTTCCTATTATAAAAAAATGGCTGTATTCCGACCATGATATTTTCTACCGTGAATTAATTTCCAACGGATGCGACGCCATTACCAAATTAAAGAAATTAGACTTAATGGGAGAATATGAACTGCCAGAGGATTTTGAGCCCAAGATGCAGATTATCGTCAACCCGGAAGAAAAGACATTGAAATTTATCGACAACGGCCTTGGCATGACCGCCGATGAAGTAGAAGAATATATCAACCAGATTGCATTTTCCGGCGCAACGGATTTCCTGGAAAAATACAAGGACAAGGCCAGCGAGGAACAGATTATCGGCCATTTCGGTTTAGGCTTCTATTCTGCATTCATGGTAGCGGATGAGGTTCACATTGACTCCCTTTCCTGGCAGAAGGATGCTGCGGCTGTCCACTGGGAATGTGACGGCGGAACAGAATTTGACATGTCTGACGGCTCAAAGGACACGGTTGGTACAGAAATCACTTTATACCTGAATGAAGACTGCCTGGAATTTGCCAATGAATACCGGGCAAGGGAGGTCATTGAAAAATACTGCTCCTTCATGCCTACGCCAATCTTCCTGAAAAAGGAAAATGCCCAGACAGAATACGAGACAATTCCTGCCGATGAAGTAACCGAAAAGGATACCGTCGTTGAGACTATCGTGGAAGAAGCAAAATTCGAAGAAAAAGAAAATGAGGATGGAACCAAGGAACAGGTTGAGGTATCCCCGCGCACAGAAAAAGCCAAAATCATCAAACGCCCCGTGGCTTTAAATGATATCCATCCTCTTTGGACTAAGCACCCCAACGACTGCACGGACGAGGAATACAAGACCTTTTACCGCAAGGTATTCCAGGACTACAAGGAGCCGTTGTTCTGGATTCACTTGAACATGGATTATCCCTTCAACTTAAAGGGTATCCTGTATTTCCCGAAAATCAATACGGAATACGATTCCATTGAAGGCACCATCAAGCTATACAATAACCAGGTATTCATTGCCGATAACATCAAAGAAGTCATTCCAGAGTTCCTTATGCTGCTAAAAGGCGTGATTGACTGCCCGGACCTGCCCTTAAATGTATCCAGAAGCGCATTGCAGAATGACGGTTTTGTACAGAAAATTTCCGATTACATCACCAAGAAAGTGGCAGACAAGCTGAGCGGCATGTGCAAAACAGACAAGGAATCCTATGAAAAATACTGGGACGACATCAGCCCCTTCATCAAATTCGGCTGCTTGAAGGATGAGAAATTCTGTGACAAAATGAATGACTATATCCTGTTTAAAAACCTGGATGATAAGTACCTTACGCTTCCAGAATGCTTAAAAGTAGAAGAACGGGGAACAGATGCGCCCACAGAAGCGGAAAACGCTGACGCATCCGCAGAAGAGGAAACTGCCGGGGAGGAAAGCACTGACGCTCCTGAGGAGGAAAAAGATACCCGCAAGCCTGTTTATTATGTGACTGACGTTTTGCAGCAGGGACAATACATCAACATGTTCAAGGAACAGGGCATGGATGCCGTTATCCTGGACCACAACATCGATACCTCCTTCATCACACAGCTGGAGCGGAGAAATGAGAAAATTAAATTTGTCCGCATTGACGCTGATTTAACAGAATCTTTAAAAGAAGAAGTTTCCGAAGAAGAATTGAAGGAAGCAAAAGATACCTTGACAGAAACCTTCCGCAAAGCCCTGGGCAATGAAAAGCTGAATGTATCTGTAGAAAAGCTGAAAAATGCAGATATCGCATCGGTAATTACCCTTTCCGAAGAGGGACGGAGAATGCAGGATATGATGAAAATGTATGGTATGGCGGGCATGGATCCTTCCATGTTCGGCGGCGACCAGACTCTCATATTGAATGTAGGCAACACACTGGTGCAATATATTCTGAATCATAAGGATTCGGAGCATGTGCCTGTATTCTGTGAACAGCTTTATGACCTTGCGCTTTTGAGCAACCATCCATTGTCTACCGACGCCATGAGTAAATTTGTGGCAAGGAGTAACCAGATTATGATGCTGTTGGCGAAATAATCATAGACTCTTTGATCATATATTGGATACAGAGTTCAAGACAGGATAGCCCTTTGGCACGCAAACTGGGCAACGTTCCGGCAAACTAAGGACGCCCATGAATCGTTTGCTTAGCCAAAGGGCTATCCTGCCTTTCCTGTGTATCGAAATATTGATTGTTCGCTCTAATGCGGAAGAGATTTTCCCAAGATTTCCCATTCAATTCTCTTGCCATATCCTGGAAATCCCAGTATAATCCAAAGTAAATCCACCATCATGCTCAGCCTGCCGTTTGGCGGGCCGCATGGCCATCCTTACTATGGAAGCCGGAGACTTTCATAGTACACTGGGCATCAGACATTACAAATTAAATTATAAGAAAGAAGGGGTATTTATGAGAAAAAGAAGAAAAACCTTAAGCCTCCTGCTGGCAGTTTCCCTTGCGCTGGGATCCTTTGGCTCCTCGCCTTCCAGTTCTGCCTCCCTTGGGAAGGTGCAGGCTGCGGAACTGGAAGAGCCCTCCGGCCCCCTCTCCGGAACCTGCGGGGTGGAGGGAAACAATATCACATGGGAGCTTGTGGAAGACCCAGACGGCGAACTTTTCCCGGAAGAAGGCGCGGATACGCAGCCAGCCTGTTATGAGCTTATCCTTACCGGGACGGGGGGATTCGACAACGGCATAGCCTATTGGGGGAGCTATTCTGCCTATATTACTACTGTTACAATCAACGAAGGGATTACCGCCATCGGGAGTATGGGCCTTGCTAACCTTTACAGCCTAAAATCCATTACCCTGCCGGACAGCGTAACTTCCATTGGGTCATATGTTTTCAACGGTGACCTTTCCCTGGAAACCATCATATGCGGCAGCGGCCTGGAAACAATCGGCAGCTCTGCCTTCAGCAGCCTGTTCTCTCTCACAAATGTCCAGTTAAACGATGGGTTAAAAGAAATCGGCATGAACGCTTTCCAGAGCTGCGATAAATTAACGGAAATTACCCTGCCGGAAAGCCTTACCACAATCAAAAACTCTGCCTTTAAGACAACATCCCTTACCAGCATCCGTATCCCAGGCAATGTAGAAGAAATCGGCTATGAAGCCTTCCGGGGCAGCAAGCTGGAATCTGTGCAGCTTAACGAAGGGTTAAAAAAGATTGGCGCCTGGGCCTTTGCTGACTGCAGCCTTGCAGAAATCACCTTGCCGGAAAGCCTTACTGCAATCGGAGAATGTGCATTTTACCATACGTCTTTATCCAGCATTGCCATTCCTAGCAATGTGGCGGAAATTACACACTCCCCATTCCCCGGCGCACCCTTAGCCACAATAGAGGTTGACGCTGGCAGCCAGCATTTTTTTGTGGCAAACAATACCCTTTACGAAAAGAAGGAAGACGGTTCCCCGAAACGAGCCATTGCATATGCCAATTCCGACTCCTCCAGCTCCGTTGAAATTTTAGATGGGACAGAGCTGATTGATAATTTTGCCTTTTACCACGCCCAGTCCTTGTCTTCTGTTAAAATGCCAGAATCCCTGACTGCGATTGGCCAGAATGCTTTTTCCGAATGTAAGCTGCTGCATGAACTGCACCTTCCAGCCAATCTCACCCAAATTGGCTCTCATGCATTTTCTTATTGCAGCAGCATAACAGAAGCGAGTATCCCGGACAATGTAAGTGCGCTTGGAAGCAGCGTTTTCCAACAATGCCTGGCTCTAACAACCGTATCTATCGGCAAAAGCGTTCCCAGCCTGGAGACTCCTTTTATACTCTCCAAAAACATCGCTAAAGTCACAGTTTCGCCAGAAAACCCTTATTTGGAATCTTCGGAAAATGTTGTCTATAGCAAAGACCATACCAAATTATATTATTATGCCCCAAAAAAGCAAGACACTTCCTACCACATATTGGAACAGGTACAGGAAGTATGCTCTAGAGCCATTGAAGATGCTGATGCACTGGAAAAACTTTACTTCCCGGCATCACTGAAAACCATCAGCATCTATGGCATTTCCAGCAACCCTCATTTAGCCTCCATCTACTTCGCCGGAAATGCCCCAGAATCCTCTGGCTCCAACAACCGTATCTGCTACAACGCAAAGAACCTTATCCTCTATAAATCAGCGTCCGCCACAGGATGGAAGGATACCGCCTTCGGCTCCCCCACGGCAGACTGGGATCCCTCAAATACCACCCAGGATTCCGGCTCCCTGGGTGGAATAAGCTGGGAATACACCGGCAGCGAAGGCCGCCTTACCCTTACCGGCTCCGGCCAGCTTGCGGACTTCTCTAAAGCGTCCCCAGCCCCATGGAGCCTCTACATGGGCGCCATCCAGTCCGTAAAAGGGGACAACATCACCGGAATCGGAGATTACGGATTCTGCAACGCATCCAAGCTGTTTCAGGTGGAAACAGCCGCCAGCCTGGAATATGCAGGCGACTATGCATTTTCCGGCTGTGGGAAATTAAAATCCATAAACATTTCCGCCATCCGCACCATAGGCGCTGCTGCATTTGCAGAGAACACCAGCCTGCCAGAAAACCTGACGCTGGAAAAAGTATCCTCTATGGGCGAAGGCGCGTTCCAAGGCTGCACCTCCATTTCCTCCGCCACCCTGGGCTTCTGCCTGACGGATTTGGAAAAAGAGGTATTTAAAGGCTGCACCAGGCTTTCCTCCTTCCTCATCCCGGACAGCGTTTCCACCATCGGCGAGGGAGCCTTCCAGGGCTGCACCAGCCTGCGCTCCATCAACATTCCAAGCGACACCTGCTCCATCGGCGCACAGGCCTTTTCGGGGGACGCTTCCTTGGAAAAAGTATATTTCTATGGGACTATTCCGGCCAACTGGGCCGAGGACAGCTTTGAAGGATGCCACAGCAGCCTGAACCTTTGCTACCGCGCCAGACAGACGAGCTGGGCAAGGCTTAATGGAACTTGGAACGGCATCCCCCTCCTTAGGCAGGAACGCTTCTACCAGGAAGGAGAGGATCATTTCTCCTTTGCCAACAGCTCGGAATCCTTTGGCTACCCGGCAGACTACCATTTCCCCAAGCGCAGGTATTGGGAAGCTCTAGGGAATCCTTGCCTTGGGACTTACTATTACATCATCAGCCCCAGCTGGACCGGCTCCTGCTACGGCATGGCTGCAGCCACGCTGGAATTTTACGAGAACCCAGGCAGGTTCCCCGTTTCCAGCTACAGCCCCTCTGCAGGGACACTCTATGGAATTGCTGCGCCCGGGCATAAAGACGCGCCCCTGACGCAATTAATTGAATCCTGCCAGATTTCCCAGTACCACCCCCTGATTTCCGGGTGCGCAGGGGCGTTAAACGCCAACCGGGACGACTACCGGGGGCTGGTGCAGAAAATTGAGGAATTTGAGCGTTCCGGCGGGCTTAGGGTAGACTCCAATGCAGAACCCCTTGCCCTCGTGCTCTACGCCAGCTTCAGCGGCCATGTGGTAATCCCGGTTTCCGTCAGCCAGACTGCAGAAGGCGATTTCCTGATTATGGCTTATAACCCAAACGCCCCCGCTGGATTGGAGGCCATCACCATAAATAAGGATTTCAGCGGCGTCAAAGGCTCCTACAACGGCATTTCCTATGTGCCCTACCGCACCATTGCCGCATCCTGCAGCATAGATTCCCAAAGCGGTGGGATACAACGCTCAGGATCAGGCCGCCAAAATCCAGAGGATGACTCCCTGTACCTGTCCATTGACAAGAGACAGGGGATGGTAACCGACGCTTCTGAAAACGGCATTGATGGGATTGCCGGCGCATATGAGCAAAAGCCCCTGGCAGCTGGGGATGGGGATACCTTTACCGGCATCCGCAGCTTTGTGCTCCCAGAAGGGAATTACCAGCTTTCTGCAAATATGCCAGAAGGCGGAGATGGGGACACTGATTCCATTACCTTTTATATGGGATCCAAGGACTGTTTTGCAGAAGTTGCCACCTCCGATGAACAGGCGGCTTTAAATGTATCCAAAACCGGAACGCAGGACGGCGCCCTTGTGCTGGAGTTAAAATCCAGTTCCACGGAAGGGGAAACTGCATCTATTACCCTCGTCAATTCCCAAGGGAAGGAACGCAGCATCGGGCTTAACAGCAGCAGCGCTGCCATCTCCCTGGAAACAAACGATGCCATCAAGATACAGGCTCCGGGGCAGGATTCCATCACTGTGGACGGCGAAAAAATATCCCTGCAGGATGGGCAGGCCTCCTTCTCCTTCCCGAAGAGCACAGACAGTGGAGATTCCGATAATTCTGGCAGCAGCCAGCCAGGCTCCGGGAACGGTGGCAGTTCCGGTGGAAAAGAACCGGATTCCGATAATTCTGGCAGCAATCGGCCAGGCTCCGGGAACGGTGGCAGTTCCGGTGGAAAAGAACCGGGTTCCGATAATTCTGGCAGCAATCGGCCAAGCTCCGGGAACGATAACAATTCTGGAAACAAAAAACCTGGCTCCAGCAGCTCCACCAGCCAAAAGCCATCCGCTTCAAAACGGGAACAGGCCGTAACAAGCATAAAAGTAAATGTGAAAAAGCTCACCCTGGGCGTAGGCGAAACCTACACCTTACAGGCATCCGCCCTCCCGGCAAAAGCCAAAAACCGGAAGCTTAGCTACACCGCCTCCAACAAGAAGCTCACCGTAACCTCCAAAGGGAAGATAACCGCCAGGAAAACAGGATCCGCCAAAATTACGGTAAAATCCTCCAACGGGAAAAAAGCTAATGTTTGGGTCACCATTAAAAAGAAGCCCACAAAGCTGAAGCTGAACGCAAAAACTAAAACCATACGCACCGGATGGAAATTCCAGATAAGAGCCAAACTCCCAAAAGGGACAGCCAGCCATAAGCTTACCTATACTTCCAATCGGAAATCCGTAGCCTTTGTTTCCCCCACCGGGAAAGTTACCGCCAGGAAAAAAGGGACGGCCATCATCACCGTAAAGACATATAACGGGAAAAAGGCCAAAATGAAAATCATTGTACAAAAGAAATAATGCCGTACAGGAGGGGACTCCCCGGGCGCACACAAAAAGGACTGGAAAACCAGTCCTTTTATACTGTCCATATCACAGCTATCCCATATTCATTTCTGCGAAATCAATTTCAAAGTCTTCATATATTCCAGCTTCTTCAGGCTCAAGATAGATTTGATGATCCCTATTTAAAAATACTGCATTCCTATCACGCTCCCTGCTATACCGCTGCCGCCTTATCCAGAAGCCGCCAAACAGTATCTTGAACTACCAATTACAGTATTTCTCATACACATCAAAAAAATTGTCTGTTTTTACTTTCTTGTGAATCTCCACCTTCACAGTTTTCCAGACATCTTCATTAAATTCAGAGGACAATGTATCCAAAAATTCCATGTACACATCATCAAAGGCTTCCTTCCGGCGCTTTTCCAGGATTACCGACTTATTGTCATCTGTTTTCTCCTGGTTATAATGATTGATGCATTTCAAAAAATAAAAGCCCTTTTCTGTCTTGATCCGCTTGCTGACCTGGTCATTTTCCAGAGAAAAGGCGGCCTCTTCCACTTCTGGGAGCACGTCATTCCTGCCAAATGTGATATCAATCTCCGCAGCCTCATTATAAATATTGGCAACGGAAAGGAAATCCGCCCCATCCTTTAACTGTTTCCCCACTTCCCGGGCTTTCTCCTTCTCTGTCACAAAAATCTGCTGAGCCTCCATCACCCTTGCCTCGTCATCGCTGACTTCATCATCCACGCCCTGGGTCAAATGAGTATACAGCTTATTGGCAAGGCCATACCGGCGGTAAAGATTCTCTATATCCCCCTGCTTCACATGCATGTATTCCTTTTCCGTCTCGTTGAGAGATTCATAATACTCTTCTGCAGCCTCTTCCACTTTTTCTTTCTCTGCTTTTGAAAGCTCAATCTTCTTTTCTTCTGCCAAAAAATCCATAGCCATAATCTGAGCCATTCTGGAAATCGTCAAATCCTTCACATAATTTTCCAAATCATTATTTCCAAACTCATGTTTCCACAAATCAATCCCATACATGGTAGCATACATGTTCTGATAATTTGTCATCACAACTCTTGCTTCCGGCAGCGTACAGACCTCGTCTTTCATTTTAAACACTTCATTATCTGTAAGCTCAGCGCTGACCATCACCTGGGTATCGCCTAACGTACATCCTGCCAGGTTCAAAACCAGAAGGGCAAAAACTGCCAAAAGCTTGTATTTTATATATTTCTTCATTCGTGCTCTCACCTGCTAATTGATTTTATTTAAAATGCTGCGCGCCACGCTCAGACCATTGGCAGATGCCTGCTGGAGCCCTCTTGTGACAGAAGCCCCATCCCCAATAGCCCTAAGGCCAGCAACATTCGTTTCAAAATCTTGATTTACCACAACTTTGTTGGAATAGAATTTTACCTCCACCCCGTAGAGCAGCGTCTCGTCGCTGGCGATTCCCGGCGTCACCTTATCCAGAGCCAGAATCATCTCCTCAATATCTACCATAATCCGGTGGGGAAAAACCAAGGATAAATCTCCCGGCACCGCATCCTTCAACGTGGGAATCAGATTATTCCTGCAAAGCCGCTCCTCTGTGGTCCGTCTTCCCCGGCGGAAATCTCCAAAGGTCTGGACTAAAATCCTGCCGTCGCAAAGCATATTGGACAGCTGGGCAATCTGTTTGCCATATTCGATGGGCGTCTTAAAGGGTTTGGTAAAATTCTTGGACACCAGCAGCGCAAAATTCGTATTGCATGTTTTCAAATCGCTGGATTTGTAGGCATGGCCATTGACCACCGCAAGGCCGTCGTCATAATATTCTGTTGCCACCTCCCCAGACGGGTTGGTGCAGAAAGTCCTCACTTTATCATCAAAGGTGGGCGTGTGGTAAACCAATTTGGCTTCATAAAGATTCTGGTTCAAAAATTCCATCACTTCATCCCGGACTTCCACCCGGACGCCGATATCCACTGTGCCGACTTTTGTCTCAATCCTATGCTCTTTGCACACATGGCTGAACCAGTCTGCGCCTTCCCTTCCTATGGCACAGACAATCTCCGTTCCATAAAATTTTTCAGCCTGTCTGTCCATCCCGCTGTGGAAACCGGAGACTTTCATAGCAATCACACCTTTTGCCCTGCCATCCTCCACAATGATATTTTCCACCATGGTTCCGAATTTCATTTCTACGCCCTGGGTTAGCAGATGCTCCTGCAGGCGCATATAAATCTTATATCCTTCCTCAGTACCCAAATGGCGGATGGGGCATTCTACTAATTTCAGATTGGCATTAATGGCCTTCCTTCTGATTTCCCGGATTTCTTTTTCCTTTCCTACCCCATAAACACTAGTGTCTGCGCCGAATTTCAGATAAATATCATCCGATTCCTGAATCAATTCCGCTGCCTTCTCATAGCCTAATATTTCTGGAAGGTTCCCTCCCACATCCGGGGAAAGAGACAGCTTGCCGTCGGAAAAGGCTCCTGCGCCTGCAAATCCTGTTGTGATAGAACAAGGCTGGCATCCTACGCAGACCTTTGTCTTCCGTTTGGGGCATTGCCGCTCCTCAATCCTTCTGCCCTTCTCCAGCATTAAGATTCTAAGTTCTGGTTTTTGATGGATCAATTCATAGGCACAGAAAATACCGGATGGTCCTGCCCCTACGATAATCACGTCGTAGTTACTCATAGTTCTCTCCTGTTCTTTGTTTACGCTTCCACCACCAGATATCTTCCGTCCGGCAGCGGAAATACTTCTGATGCCTCTTCCAGATCCTCATTGCTCATCTGGGTAATATCAGCGCCTTCCTCCTCAAAATATGCCCTGACTTCCTGGATATCCTGGCAGACAACCGCCATGCAGTCCTCCAAAAACTCCTCCGCCTCTTCGGGATTCTTAGCCACCTTTTCATCAAACAGCTGTAATTGATGCTTCAAAAAATATTCCAGACAGATTTCATCATACTCACTCATATTATTCCCTCCTTTTCACTGATTCTATGATAGTATGATTCTCACAAAATTTCAATGCCTGATTTTTCCATTTTTTGATAAATTTCCGCTACCGGAAGCCCAACCACATTATTGTAGTCTCCTGCAATTTTTTCAATGTAAACTGCACACTTCCCCTGAATGCCGTAAGCCCCCGCTTTATCCATCGGCTCTCCTGTTTTCACATAAGCCTGGATCTGCCGCTCTGTCATAGGATACATGGTAACCTTTGTCTCTTCATAAAAAGATAATTCCTCTATTTCTTTGTCCTTGTGCAGCACAGCCATAGTCACCCCGGTAAAGACGCTATGGGTATTGCCAGAAAGCATCTTAAGCATACGGGCGGCGTCTTCCTCATCTTTGGGCTTTCCAAGAACCTGTCCATGGAAAGCCACCAGGGTATCCGCTCCCAGAACCACAATGCCCCCAGACGCTTTCATCTCCGGACACCCATCCAAGCCTGAAGGCTTAGGCTCCGCAGCTCCTTCCTCGGATGCCTTAGGCCCCGGATGCCCTTCCAAACTTGAAAGAATCTTCTGCTTTTCCTGTGGAACACATGTCCCTGGCAGGAAAATTTTCTCTGCCACTTCCCAGGCCTTCTGCCTGGACAGCTCCAATACAATCTGCTCGGGCTCTGTGCTGGTAATTTTCTCCTCGCCTGCTGCCGGAACAACTTCAAATTCTGCTCCTATCTGTTCCAGCAGTTCCTTCCTTCTGGGCGATGCAGAAGCTAAAATCAACCGATATTTCATAGGAACCCTTAAAACCTCTCAATGGTATGGGGCCTTTGCAGCTCCCCAGCCTGTCTCCAGCTGTATTTTACCAGGGAATAGCTTGCCCAGATTGCAAGAATGTATCCAACAACCAGATCCTTTCCCACGCCCATGGCTAACTCCGGCTCCTGCATCAGCTCTGGAATCCAGCCAAACGCATCCCATATGGAAGAGACAAACAAGCTTCCCATTTCCTTATAAACGGTAACCGCCAAAGATGTAAACTCTGCTCCTGCAATCATTAAAAAAGAAAGAAGCACACAGATAACAATCCCGCTTTTTGACAGCTTTTTCCCCAACAGTTCATAGCCCTTAATGGCGCAGAATACGATGGCATAGCCTGCAATTCCCGCAATAAATCCAATCTGCCCCAGCACAACCCATAAAACAGAGCCTAGCAAAGCGCCAAGAACCGCCCCAATCACGCCAAGAAGCAGATGTTCCCTTTTTTCATCCATTCCCCTTGCCAGCTGTGTTTCGCAATCCTGGCAGAGCAATGCAGGCACCCTATCTACCGTAACCGCATGCAAGGGCCGCACCTTCCTGCAAGAAGAACAGCAATTATGTAACCCGTATTCCTCACATTTTCCAGTCAATTCAGAGATTACAAGGGTTAAATTCTCCTTATCCTCCTGCTCTTTTGACGCTACATAGACAGAAACCATATCTTTTCCATCATATCCAGCATACTGCACAAAAGAATGGCGCTGCTGCAAAGCTTTCAGGTATTCCAAAAATTGATTCTTTTTGCTGCTTTTTTCCATATCTGCATAAAGCTGTATCTGGAACTGGTTCTCCGTCATCATAGGCACAATCAAAAATTCCATGCTGCCGTACCTGCCGTGCATCACATTTTGTGCCTTTTCAAACACAAATCCATCTGGTACAACATATTCCATCTGTACATTCATCTCTCGTTTCCTCCCTTAAATTTAAGCTTTTTTTATTATACTTCACTGTTGATAAAATTACAATCGCAGATTATGGCTTTTCATATTCCAAATTGCCACGGTTTCTATATACTGCAAGAAATATTATCACAGGGAAACCACTTCATTCAGGCAGAAGGAATACAAAAGCCGCTCTTTTACTTTTTTTCCCACCGCCCGTTCTATGGCCTCCTGGTACAGCTCCAATTGGGCACGGTAGAGGTCTGCCAGCTCTCCCGCTGTCTTTACCTTATCCGTTTTATAATCCAAAAGGACAATTCCGTCCTCCTCTTCAAAGAAAACGTCAATGATCCCCTGAATCAGTATCATCTCCTCACTGCCGCTTTCCTCCAGCACCTGGCTGGCGGGCTTTCCCATGACAAAGGGTTTTTCCCTGTATAGCTTTCCCCTCTTTGCCGCTTCCTGCATCCGAAGCGCCAGCCTGGCAGCCAAAAATTTTTTCAGGGAAGGCAGGGAAACCAAATCATAGAGCCCTTCCTCAATTCTATGCTGTTCTTTTAATTCCAAAAGCTGCTCTTTTAATGTTTCAAAGGGCCTGGTGAAATCAAAGCATTCCAGAACCCGGTGCATGGCTGTTCCCCGTTTAGCGCCTATGTTTTCTTCCTGCACCCCTTCCATAAAGGCTGGGATATACCGCTCCTGCTCTTTTTGGGGAAGTCCTTCGCTGGCAATTTTTTGGGCAGGTTCTTCGCCTGCTTCCTCTGCCATAATGCGGTCCATTGCCCTGTGCTTCAACTCAGACACAGACACCTTGGTTTTCATAGCAGCCTCATTCTCATAAGGATACTGGTAAGAAAAACGTTCCCCCATCCATTTCTCCCATTCCGGCTCCGGCTCCTGCAGTTTTGCAAGAAGCTCAATCCTGGTAAGGCCTTCCCTTGCAGCCTCCTGCACCTCTATGTGCTCCAATTCCTTCTGCTTCACCAGCGTAAGTCCCCATGCCCCCCTGCCCGGCCTCTGGCAGGTTCCATAAGCATCCACGCCAGGCAGCCTGTATGCTTCCACCGCTGGCGTTCCTTCCTCCTGGCAGGCTGAAGGATCCTCCATACCGGATAGCTGGGGAACTTTCACAGCAGCCGGAGCCTCCTCCAGGATACAGGCTCTTGCCAGCAATAAAAATTGTAAAAATGTATTGCTGTTTAATCGGCTGAGAAAGGTTAAAAATCCATCCTCCCCAGCAATTGCCTGCATAGACGCCAGCTTTTCCTCCGCTTTTTTCAATACTCCCGTGAGAATCAGCTTCTCTTTGGCTCTTGTCAATGCCACATAGAGTACGCGCAGCTCTTCTCCCACATTTTCCATGGTGGTTTTCCGAGCCAAAAACTGCCTGGTAATGCCTGGCGTCCGTAAGCGGCGTTTCACGTCAACCACATCCATGCCAATGCCAAGCCGGGGATGAAGCGTCACCCGTTCCCGCACGTCCTGGGTGTTGAACATTTTTCCAAGGCCTGACACAAACACCACCGGAAATTCCAGCCCCTTGCTTTTATGGATGCTCATAATCCGCACCGCATCCTGCGCTCCCTCCCCTTCTGCCAGGGGAAAATCCACCTCATATTTCTGCAGCTGCTCCATATAGCGGATAAAATGGAACAGCCCACGGTAACTGGTATTCTCATAGACAATTGCCTTCTCTATCAGCATCTCCAGATTTGCCCGCTTCACCTCTCCCCCAGGGAGGGCATAAACGTAGGCCTGATAGCCAGTCTCCTCCAGCACCTGGTAAAGCAATTCATGAATGGGCGTATAGCTGGTTTTTTCCCGGAATTTTTTAAGCAGCTCCAAAAAATCAAAAAGCCTTTTCCTCTGGCTTTCTGCCAAGACAATCTCCGCTGCATCCTCTCTCCCGCCTTCCTTGCGGGATGCCGTTTGGGACATGCCGCCTTCGGCATGTTCCTCATACAGGCTCATCACAGCCTGATAAAAGCTTTCTTTCGGGCAGGCAGCCCGGATCCTTGCCAAATCTTCCCCTGTCATCCCTGCGATCGGGGAAGATAGCACAGCCGCCATGGGAATATCCTGCCTGGGATTATCCAAAAGCCTTAACAGGTTTAAGGCTGTCTGCACCTCAATGGCTGAAAAATACCCGGTTCCTGCAGCCGCGCGCACGGGAATTCCCATTTCTCCCAGAACCTTCACAAACGTATCTGCCCAGCCGCTCATGGAACGAAGCAGAATCACCATATCAGAATAGCGTACTGGGCGAAGGGTTCCCGGAGAGCCTTCCTCTGGCATTTTCTCTGTCACCTGCTGGCCTTCCATCAGTTTTTTGATTTCCATGCCTACAGCTCTTGCTTCTAATTCCTGAGGCTTTTTTTTGTCCTTTTCTTCCTCCTCTGGCTCAACCACCAGAAATTCCGGTTCAAACATCCCCATTCCACCCTCTGGAAATGCGGCTCCAGGATACAGCGCTGCCTTATGGTCATAGGTGATATCCCCGATATCCTCCTTCATAATCCGGTAAAAAATATCATTGACACACCGAAGCACCTGGGGCCTGCTGCGGAAATTCATACTCAAATCAATCCGCTGCCTTTGGCTTTCCTCCTGTGCATAGGTATTGTATTTTTCCATAAACAGCTCCGGCCTTGCCATGCGGAACCGGTAAATGCTCTGCTTCACATCCCCCACCATAAAGATATTGAATATCCCTTCCGTTTCCTTCGAGACTGCTTTTAAAATCGTCTCCTGGACATAATTGGAATCCTGGTATTCGTCCACCATGATTTCCTCATAATTTTTCCGAAGCTCTGCCGCTGTCCGGGTGGGCTTTTTCGTCTCCCCCTCCACAAGAATCTCCAAGGCAAAATGCTCCAGGTCGTTGAAATCCAACATATTCCTCTCCCGCTTTTCTGCCGCAAATTCCTGCATAAATGCAAGGGTAACTTCTATCAGCATGTCTGCCACCGGGCGGTTCTTCTTCAAATCCTCAATCATCCCCTCCGGGCTCTGGAAAAAAAACTGCTCGGTTACCTTTTTCAGGGAAGCTTTTACCTCATTGCGCAGCTTCTGCACCCGTTCCTTCTTCTTTGGATCTCCCCCAAATTTCCTTGCAGCTGGCAGCCGCCCAAAGGAAAAGCCCCGGATTCCCTCATAATATTGCTGATAACTGCTGCTTTCTGCAATCTTCTCCATGGCCTTTGCTTCTTTCTCCAAAAGCTCCTCATACATAGAAGGGCCATCCTCCTCCATGCAGAGGTTCCGGCAGATTTTCATCTGCAATGCCCACTGGCCGCTGACGCTGCCAAGATAAGACAGCAGCTCCTCTGCCAGAGGAAGCGCCATAAATTCCTCCATATCCTCCACATGGAAGGGCTTTTTGCAGCTTTCCAGCCATTCCTCCACCCAGGGATAGCTCATGGCAAATTCAAATAATTTTAATATGGCCTCCTTCAAAGGCAAATCCGTCTTCCCGGTGGCTATGGTTTCCGATAAAGCAAGAAATTCCGGCTTTGCCTCTTTATAATATTTCTCCAGCACCTGATCTAACACATCGCTTTTTAAAAGCTTCAGCTCCCCTTCCTCTGCCACCCTAAACTCAGGGTCTAACTGGGTCCGGTGGAAAAAATTGCGTATCACATACAGGCAGAAACTATGTATGGTGGTAATCTGCGCATTGTGCAGCAGGGTCTGCTGTCTTTGCAAATGAGTATTTTCCGGCTGCTGCTCTAAGGCTTCCCCAATGGCAATGCCAATACGCTCCCGCATTTCCGCCGCTGCCGCATTGGTGAATGTCACAATTAAAAGCCGGTCAATGTCTACCGGCGTATCCTTATCTGTAATTTTACGGATAATCCGTTCTACAAGCACGGCCGTCTTGCCGCTTCCTGCCGCTGCGGAAACCAGGAGATTCCGGTTTTTCAGCGTAATGACCTGCTGCTGCTGCCTGGTCCATTGTTTTCCCATTGCATCAAATCTCCTTTTTCATTTTTTCCAGGATTTCTTTTTCATCCTTGATGTTCTCAAGCTTCCGGTATTCCCACCCCGGGGAAGAAACGTCAAACCCGCACACCCCATAATAAGGGCAGTAATCACATCCGGTATCATCTCCCAATTGATACGGCTTCGCCTCTATTTCCCCATCAAAAATCTTTCTTCCGATATCTCTGATTTTATGGTTTACATACTGGGATAAAATCTGGAACTCTTCTCTCCCCGCCTTCTTTGCCTTCTTGCTGACGCTGCCGTCCTCTGCCTCCCCGGCAACTCCCTTCAGCTTCAATTCCTCTAAGATTTTTTCCTGTATCTCTTCCTCTGTACTGCCAGAATTTCCTTCCACAATCGGGTCGTCCAAGTGGTAATAGTACATGCCGCCAGGAACCACCTCCTTGTCCGGGTATTTCCGCTTCAACAGCTCTATGGCAGAATTCATGTACACCACAAGCTGTAATTGCAGGCCATGGTACAAGGATAACAGCTGAAACTCCTTGTTCCCGGATTTATAATCAATTACCTTTACATAGACCTGGTTTTCCTCTTTTTTCGTGTCAATCCGGTCAATCCTTCCTCTCAGCCGCATCTTTTCTTTTTCGCTTAATAGAAAATTGGCTGCGTCTAAATTTTCTGCAAAGGAAAAGGATATCTCATAGCCCTCCGGCGTAAAATGGCTGGTTTCCACCTGTCCTGCAATGGTCTCTATGGTGCGCCGTAAAATCCGTTTCATCCGCTCCAGCAGGTATGCTGTCCGGGCCTCCTGAAAGAGGATACTGCCAAATCCTGCTCCCAGGGTTTCCTCTATGGCCAAATCCATCAATTCTTCTTTTACTTCCTCCGGTACGTCAAACCAGTGGTAGCCCGCCTGCTCCATATGGTTGGAATAACGCTCCAAGGCCTCATGGAACAGATTTCCCATATCCACCGGGGCAAATTCCCCCAGCATCCGCTCCTCCAACCTTAATCCATATTGCAGGAAATGGCGGAAGGCACAGGCCGCAAACTGCTCCAGCCGGGTAACGCTGTTTTCCAATACCATGCCGTACAACGCATGGGTGGCCTCCTCCCCCATAGGGCTGGCATGATATTGGTAAAAAGCAGCTTCTAATAATGGCTGGACTTTCTCACGCCATGCATCCTGTGACAGATACCAGCGGTACAGGCCTTTCCATGCAGGATCAATCCTTCCCATTTTGGCTTCTTTGATTCCCTCCACAAGAAATTTCAGGCTGCTGCC
This sequence comes from uncultured Lachnospiraceae bacterium, assembly GCA_947384285.1. Classification (GTDB taxonomy): domain Bacteria; phylum Bacillota; class Clostridia; order Lachnospirales; family Lachnospiraceae; genus Petralouisia. Next base: position 78,200 of record CANDGI010000005.1, on the reverse strand, counting down.
TGGTGTAGTGATAAAATCCAGGCTCCTTTTTCCATTGCAAGAAAAGCCTCCAGCCTCCACAGCAGGATGTCCATGCGGCCTGTCATCCCAGGCACCAGCATCTCTCCCGGTTATTGCGGAGGTTTCCGCTGTTCTTCCCAAAACTCCTTCCTCTGCCTGTAAGGGATGAAGTTCTGGGAACATCTTAGAAATTGTCCCTATTAAATAGGATTTTCTGGCTTCCTTTCCATCCTGGCTGGCCCGAAACCAAGTAATATAAAGTTTTTCGGACGGCTTTGTCAGGTTCAGGTACAGATAAAATTTCTGGATAAAGCTTCTTTCCCGGTCAGTAGGCGCAAGCTCCATGCCATGGGCCGCAAACCATTCCCGGTCGGCCTGGGAAATAATTCCCCCATGCTCCTCTGCCTTTGGTATCAGCCCATCATTCACTCCGGCAAAAAACAACACTTTAATATCGGAAAGCCTTGTTCTTTCAATATCGCCAAATACCACCCTGTCATATCCTGGCGGAATGATGCCAACAGCCGCCGCTTCCAGGCCTGCCTCCAATATTTCCCGGTATTCCCGCACATTCATCCGCTCTTCGCCCAAAAGCTCTACCATTTTATCCATCAAATCCATGACGATTTTATAAATCTGGGCATACTCTTTTGCCAAGGCAGTTTCCCCCTGCTGGTGAAAGGATTCCTCATATTCTCTTAACTGCCCCTCCACATCCAGCCCGGACACCAGCATATACAAAACCCTGGATTCCTCCAAAACCGTATGGTAATTCCCATCCTCTTTCTGAAAAATGTTCCGCAAAGGCTCCATCTGGTCTGCAAACTTTTCCCGGAGCCTATTGATATGATCCAATTCCTCCTGGGATTTTACACATCCCCGGCGCACCCATTTCTGCTGCCATCTCCCAAATCCCCGGATTCCTTCAGACAGAAGGTAATTTTCCAGGATATCCACATCTTCCATGGTCCAGCCGGAAAGCCCGCAGCGGAAGTATCCCAATACCGCTTCATAGGAAAAATCCTGCTCCACCAAAAAAAGCGCCTGTTTTAAAAATTCAGTCATTGGATGAAAGACAATATTCTTCCTGGCATCTAAAAACAAGGGAATCTGATAGGTATCAAAAATCTCATCTGCGTAATTCCCGTACATTTCCACGTCGCCGCACACAATGGCAATGTCTTTGTAACGGTAGTTTTCCTCTCGCACCAGCCTTGCTATCTCTTTTGCGATAAAATGCAATTCCTGCCTGGGATTCTGCAAGGAAAGCATTTGAATATCCTGGCTGGCTGTCGCCTTTAGCAAATTGTTCTCCTGGACAGCTGCTGGTTTTGGCAGATTGCTCTCCCAGCTGGCTGTCTGCTCCGGCAACCGCTCCCCTGGGTAAGGTTTTGGCCGGGAACGGAATAAATTCTGCTCCAGCCACAGCAGCGGAGGGGAGCCCGCAAAACGGCTCTTCCCACCGTGATGCACCCAAAAGGGTTCCTTTACCTCAATAAAATTGCACTGGGCAATCTCCAGGAAAGTCCCGACGGTCTTTTTGCTCATATAAAAAAGCTCCTGGATGCCCTGGCATTGATAGGGGTTTTCCCGTTCATCCAAGGTAATTGTCACCACTATCTCATCGGTCAGCAGAAGAAGGGTCTCCAGCAGATAATACTGCACGGGAGTGAACCCGGTAAATCCATCCAGCACAATCACAGAGTTTTTTAAAATCTGTGATTGCGCCGCCACCTGGGCCAATACCTCTAACAGCTCTTCCGCCGTAATGAATTTCCCCTTCAAATAATCTAAAAATCCCTGGTACATGGTCTGGATATCCTGAATCTTATAACGGAACAGTGGAGACTGCTCCTCGTCCTGGATAAAAAAATCCAACTGCTCTGGCATCACCCGGTACTGGGTCAGTTCAGAAATCACAGATTTTACCTCTGAAATATAACCGGTTTTCTTCATGCTGGCCTTAATCAATTTCAGCTTATCCTGCTGCTTTTCCGCTACCCGCCGCAGCAGAAAATTTTTTCCGGTTTCCTCTAAGATATTAAGGCTTCCCATCCCCAGCTCATCAAAAATCCGGTAGGCAAGCCTTGGAAAGCTTACCACATCCACATTCATGATGCTGTGGTTCTCCTGGCGTTTTACAAATTCCCGCTGTGTCTGCATGGTAAACTGTTCCGGCACCAGGACAAAAAAGGTTTTATCTTTTCTTTCTTTTGATTCCTCCAATATTTTTCGGTATATATAGTCGGATTTTCCGCTGCCGGAACCTCCAAAAATAAATTGCAGTGACATCTGCCGCCGCCTCCTTCAAACAATTCTTCTGCTCCAGGACAAAATTTATCACATATCCATTATGCAGTGCTAGGCAGCGGATGAATTCCCTCTGGCACCGGCCGCTGCCTTCCCGGAACGGATGCAGAGCATTAATTTCAGAAAAAAATATGCCAGCTGGACAGCAAAGCCATCCTCCTCCAGCCCATCCAGATGATTCTTTGCTTTCAGCTTCCCAAAAATCTCTTCTGTCTGGAACGGAACATGACATTGCAGAACATATCGTTGAAGCTGGGACAGCAGTATAACTCATCCGGCATACGCTGCTTTTCACCTTCCAGAATTTCCCGGCGCAAATCAAATTATAGCACGCAGGCCACCGGGTGCACACAAATCAGGGCTTCCGGCCACAAAAACTGTGCCGGAAGCCCTGATTCAATGGCCTTTCACCCTACTCTTCCTCTATCGGGCAAAATCTCTGGAAAAACTTATCCCGCCCGCATACATGCCGTTCTGTATCACTTTCTGTTATGATATAATCCCCTTCTCTTAGGAAAACAAGCCCTCGCCGGTTTTGAATAAATGGACAAACCACAACGCCGTCTTCTCTGGTAAACTTCACAAGGTTATCTGTAGCTGTCCAAACATTTGTTACAACGGAAGTCCAAGGCATAAATCCATCTTCCATCCCTTTTCCAATTTCATATGCGACTGCTTCCACCTCTAAAGACTTTCTTCTGTATTTCTTCATATGTGCCACCGCCCTTTACTATATATTATGTTCAGCATTGTTCTGATTCCAGCTTTATCTTCTCTTACTAATAATATACCTCATTATGAAGAAAAACTCAACTTATTTTCTGAATTATCTTATCTTTTCCAATGAATAGTACTTCTTTCCTTCTGGGGTTTCCTCTATCATTCTTCTTCCTGGCTTTTATTTTCTTCTATCATCTCATGAAGCTTCTTCATGGCCTCGTCAATCCCTCCCACTTCATTGATGATTCCTTCCGCCACCGCCTGGCTTCCCACAAGGATGGTTCCCAAATCCTTGGTAAGCATGCTGGTATTCATCATCATCCGTTCCAATTGCTCCTGGGTGGCAAAACAGTGGCCTGCCACAAATCCGGTAATCCGGTCCTGCATCTGCTGGAAATAATCATAAGTCTGGGGTGCTCCAATCACAAGCCCGTTTAAGCGCACTGGATGTATTACCATGGTTCCCGTAGGCACAATATAGGAATAATCTGTGGAGACTGCCAAGGGAACCCCGATGGAATGGCTGCCCCCTAACACAAGGGAAACGGTAGGCTTACTTAAGGATGATATCATCTCCGCAATGGCCAGTCCGGATTCTACATCCCCTCCCACTGTATTGATAATCACCAGAACCCCGTCCACACTGTCATCATCCTCAATGGACGCCAGCTTTGGCAATACATGCTCATATTTCGTGGTCTTCGCATTGGGAGAGAGAGTCTCGTGGCCTTCCACCTCTCCGATAATGGAAAGCAGGTGGATTTTATGGTGGGATTTTCCCTGCTCCAGCGTAAGCTGGCCCATCTCTTTAATTTCTTCATTTTCATTCTCGTTCTTTTCCTGCTGCGTTATATTTTCTTCCATGTCTTTCCTCCATCATTTAAATTTCCGCTTTGCGCAATCTGCCGCCTGACAGGCTCTATGGACATCTGCATCTTAAAATTTAACATCAGATCTGCGCCGCAAACTCTAACCTTAGTATAGAAAATCATATGGGAATTTATACAAATGCTTGTTGGGAAATTATTGAAAACGGCAGACTAATGCACGGTCAAACTCATCAACATTTAATGTCCCTCTTTACCAAAGGAATTTTAAACATCACTTTTTTTGAAAATCCTTTGTATTCATTCAATAACAAAGCGCCCGAAAGCATAATAAAAAATATTTATATGGATATATGCAGCGTCTCTTAGAAGAACAGAAAGAAAAAAGCAGCAAAGAATAAAGCAGCAAAGAATAAAGCAGCAAAGAATAAAGCGGCAAAGAATGAGGCAGCAAAGAATAAAGTTTTTCAAGCAGAAAGTACCTTGACACTTCCATAGATTTTACACCCTGAATGTGGTATACTTCTACAAAAGGAGGTTTGGGGCATATGACAGATAGCAAAAAATTGACTGCCAAAAAATGGCAGGTTCACAACCGTATCTTGTGAACCTGCCATTTTCAGCAGTCCCTTTAGCATTCACCCATCAAATACTTATACAATCCTTCATAACGGAACTTAGAAGCATTCCAGGAATAATCATTTGCCATTGCCCGGTCAATCATCTGATTCCACTGCCGTTTCTTATCAAAGAAAATCTGCTTGGAATAATTGATGACCTTGAGCATTTCTTCCCCATTGTAATTGGTAAAGGAGAAGCCATCTCCCACATTATCGTATTCGTTGTAAGGCTGTACCGTATCCTTCAATCCGCCAGTCTCACGCACAATGGGAATCGTCCCATAGCGGAAAGAAATCATCTGGGTCAATCCGCAGGGCTCAAATCTGGAAGGCATCAAGAATGCATCTGCTGCGCCATACAGTTTATGTGCCAAGTCGTCCGAATAGCAGATATTTGCTGAAATCTTATCTGGATACTTCCAGGCAAAATGACGGAACATGTTCTCATATTGGGGATCTCCCGTTCCGATTACAACCAGCTGGGTATAATCGTCAATAATCCGCTCAATGACATAATTAATCAAATCCAGGCCTTTTTGGTCTGTCAAACGGGAAATCAAACCAATCATATAACGCTTCTTATCTACCGCAAGCCCTAACTCCTGCTGTAATCTTTCCTTATTCAGTGCTTTCTTCTTCCTGTGGTTCTGCGCATCATAATTTACATAAAGCTTTTCATCTGAAGCTGGATTGTAAACATTATAGTCAATACCGTTCACAATCCCCTGCATATCCATGTGGCGTGCGGCAAGCAGCCCATTCAGGCCTTCTCCATAATAATTGGTCTGGATTTCCTGTGCGTAAGTATCGCTTACCGTGGTAATATAATCTGCATAAACCAGCCCGCCTTTGAGCATATTGGCATCTTTCTTGAATTCCAGTTTGTCTGGAACAAACAAATCTGTGGGGAATCCTGTCAATCCCTTCATGGTTTTCACATCCCAGATTCCCTGGAATTTCAGGTTGTGGATCGTGATAATGGACTTCATGCCCCAGAAAAACATATCCCCCTGGAACTCCGTCTTCAAATATACCGGGATAAAACCTGTCTCCCAGTCATGGCAGTGGATAATCTGCGGCTGGAAATTGATAAGCGGAAGCATGGAAAGCACTGCCTTGTCAAAAAATACAAACTTCTCAACATCAAACCTGATATCGCCATAAGGCAGGAAGCAGTCAAAATATTCCTGATTATCAATAAAGTAATAGGTGATTCCATCCAGCTTATATTGCAAAACCCCCACATACTTATTCTGTATGTAGCTTCCGCAGCTCATATAAAAATGAGTCACATATTCAAACTGATTCCTCCACTTTTCTGGAATACAAGTGTAATTGGGAAGCACAACCCTGATATCCCAATCATTCTTATCGAATTCTTTGGGCAATGCCCCACATACATCGGCAAGTCCGCCAGTTTTAATAAAAGGCACACATTCCGATGCTGCAAACAGAATTTTTCTCATACTAAACTCCTCCAAAATCAATTATTTTCTCTGCCAATCCCCAAACACATGCTCTAAGATACCGCATTCAATGCCTGCTCTAGGTCAGCAATAATATCCTGCACATTTTCTATTCCAACCGACAGCCGGATCAGATCCGGGGCAACGCCTGCTTCCACAAGCTGCTCATCTGTCATCTGCCTGTGGGTATGGCTGGCAGGATGCAGCACGCAAGTCCGGGCATCTGCCACATGAGTTACGATTGCAATCATCTTCAATTGATCCATAAATTCCACAGACACTTTCCGTCCGCCTTTTAATCCAAAAGAAATAACGCCGCAAGTGCCATTGGGCATATATTTCTGTGCCAATGCATGGTATTTATTATCTTCCAATCCTGCAAAGTTCACCCAGGCAACTTTCTCATGGCTGTTTAAAAATTCTGCAGTTTTCTGGGCATTTTCACAATGCCTTGGCACTCTCAAATGCAAGGTTTCCAATCCAACGTTTAATAAAAATGCATTCTGAGGAGACTGGATGGAACCCAAGTCTCTCATAATCTGCGCCGTTGCCTTGGTAATGTATGCCCCCTTGCCAAACCTCTCCGTATAGACAATTCCGTGATATGTGGGGTCTGGCTGTGTCAATCCCGGATATTTATCTGCATATTGGTTCCAGTCAAAATTGCCGCTGTCCACAATACAGCCGCCCACGCACATTGCATGGCCATCCATGTATTTTGTGGTGGAATGGGTTACGATGTCTGCCCCCCATTCAAACGGACGGCAGTTAATGGGCGTGGGAAAAGTATTATCAACAATCAGCGGAACCCCATGGTCATGGGCTGCCTTTGCAAACTTCTCAATATCCAAAACCACCAGCGCAGGATTCGCCACTGTCTCTGCAAATACCACTTTGGTATTGGGCTGAAATGCCTGGGCAAGTTCTTCCAGGGATGCATCCGGGTCAACAAAGGTGCATTCTATGCCCTGCTTCTTCAATGTGGCGCCAAACAGGTTAAAGGTTCCCCCGTATACGGTGGAGGAGCATATCATATGATCCCCTGTCTCGCAAATATTAAATACCGCATAATAATTGGCAGCCTGTCCGGAAGACGTAAGCATTGCTGCCACTCCGCCTTCCAGCTCGCAAATCTTTTCTGCCACTGCATCATTGGTAGGATTCTGCAGCCTGGTATAAAAGTACCCGCTGTCTTCTAAATCAAACAGCCTTCCCATCTGGTCACTGGTATCATATTTAAAGGTAGTGCTTTGATAAATCGGAAGAACTCTAGGCTCTCCTTTCTTTGGATGCCAACCGGATTGAATACATTTCGTTTCTATCTGGTAATTACTCATCTATTGTCGCCTCCCGTATGCATGCTAATCCAAGTTTATGTAATCCCCAGACGGACGTGTACTGTTGTAACCTGTTTCCATGCTGGGCGTAGAAGCCATTGCATACTCTGCCCGGAGAATAAATTTGGCAACAAGCTGTTTGAGCATGTCTGCCTGCTCGGAAAGCTCCTGGCTGGCTGCCGCGCTTTCTTCCGCAGTAGCGGAATTGGTCTGTACCACACTGGAAATCTGGTTAATGCCCAAAGTAACCTGTTCAATCGCACCTGCCTGCTCTTCTGCTGCATCTGCAATCTTATCCACTTTGCCAGAAGCAGAACGGACTTCTTCTACCACTTTCACTAAGGACTGTGCCGTAGAATCTGCAATCTGCGTACCACGAGACACTGCCTTGATAGAGCCTTCAATCAATTCAGCTGTATTCTGGGAAGCCACCGTACTCTTATTTGCTAAATTACGCACTTCATCTGCAACCACGGCAAAGCCTTTTCCTGCCGTACCTGCACGGGACGCCTCCACTGCCGCATTCAGGGCAAGTATATTTGTCTGGAATGCAATATCTTCAATGGTTTTGATAATCTTGCCGATTTCATCGGAAGTACGTGTAATCTCTTCCATAGCATTCATCATATCACGCATCTGCTGATTACATTCTTCTGCTTCATCTCCAGCCATGGTTGACTGTTTCTTTGCCTCCAATGCATCACTTGCCGTATCCTTCACCTGGGTGGAAATACCTGCAATGGTGGTAGCAAGCTCTTCCACTGCAGCTGCCTGCTCCGTAGAGCCCTGGGAAAGCGCCTGTGCACCGATGGATACCTGATCGGATCCTGCAGCAACCTGGTCAGCGCTGCGGTTAATCTGTCCCAAGGTAGAGCTTAAGCCGCTGTTCAGCTTGCGGATTGAGGATAACAAGCTCTGGAATTCTCCCACATACCGGTCCTCAGCATGGGTGCGCACATCAAAATTGCCGTCGGCCATCTCGCTTAACAGCCTGGAAGCATCTGTAATTACTTCCTCCAGGATCTCCGTCATATTGCGGAAAGCATTTGCCAGTTTACCCATCTCATCTCTCGACTGATAGGTGATGTTGACATTAAAGTCTCCGTTCACAATCTTCTCTGCAGATTTCTCAAGATCGCGGATTGGCTTTGTAATTGACCTTGTCAAATATAAGGAAAGAACGATGGTAATAAACAGTGCGCCGCCAGCCATGCCAAGCTGTATGTATATCAGCTGATCCTGTATAGCAACCGTCTCATTGTAATCCGTCTCTGCTTCGGACTCCGCCACCTCGCTGACGTGAATCAAAGCATCCACAGCATCATCCACCAAGGGCTGATACTCCTCCAGCAGCATCGTCTGCGCTGCCTGGCGGTCTGTCTGGATGGTTTCCAGCACGGTTCCCTGCATCTCTACGGCTGCTGTAATTTTTTCAGAAAAAGCATCCAGCAGCTCTTTGTCTCCTGTGAAATTTGCAAAAAGCCAGTTGCCGTTTTCTGACAATAAATCCAGCTCTTTCTGCATATCAGCCTGATATTCCTCTACCTCTGCTGCATCATCTTCAATTGTAATAAAAGAAAGGTCTTTTACAATAATCTGCAGCCCTCGGCGCATATTCATGACTTTGTTGGTAATCTGATAACCTACGTTATAAAATTCTGAATACTTATCTGCATTCTCATTCAATCCCTTAATGGAAGTTACTACTGTTGCACAGAACAGTATAATAATAATCATAAATGTTATTAATAATTTTACACCAATTTTTAGATTCTTCATGTTTGTCCCCCTGTATTCTATTCTAAGTAATTATGATACACAGCTTGCACATCATCATCTTCGTCCAGCATATCCAAGGTTTTCTGGAGATTCTTAACTGCAGTTTCATCTGTTAATTCCACCCAGGTCTGGGGAATCATGGTCACCTCCGCAGACGCCATGGAAATTCCCTGCTCTTCCAGCTTCTGGCGGACTTCGCTGAAAGCATCCGGATCGGTAATAACTTCAAAGCTGTCTTCTTCTTCGGAAAAATCCTCGGCTCCTGCATCCAGTGCAGCCATCATCAATTCATCCGCGTCCAGCCCACAGTCTTCCTTTCCGATGATGATCTGACCCTTTTTGTCGAACATATACGACACGCATCCCGGTGTCCCTACGTTCCCATTTCCTTTGGTAAAGGCGCTTCTTACGTTCGCGGCAGTACGGTTCTTATTGTCTGTCAACGCATCCACAATAATTGCTGTTCCACTAGGCCCATAGCCCTCATAGGACACAAATTCATAATTGACAGAACCCGCATCGCCCGCTGCCTTTTTGATTCCCCGGTCAATGGTATCATTCGGCATATTGTTGGCCTTTGCCTTTGCAATTACATCCCGAAGCCTGCTGTTATTCGCAGGATCCGCACCACCTTCTTTCACTGCAACTGCAATCTCCCTACCAATAATGGTAAAAATTTTTCCCTTTGCCGCATCATTCTTCTCTTTTTTATGCTTGATGTTGGCAAATTTAGAATGTCCTGACATATGTTTTCCTCTTTTCTGTTTCTCTTCTTTCTCTATTCTATCATGTTCTTATAAATATGACAAGATTTTCTGCTAGGCTTCTGCATCCTTTCCATGAGTTTCCTCATCCGGCCCGCCTGGCGCTTCCATTTTTTTCGTTACCTTGACCGTATGGATAATCTTGTCCCTGACAGAAAATACATGAAAATGCCATCCCTGGCAATCAAGCTCAAACTGTTCCTGCTCCCCAGGAATTTTCCCGATCAGCGAAATCAAAAAACCGTTCAATGTCTCATATTCTGCTTCCTCTACAACGATTTCCAGAATTTCACATACTTCGTGGAAAGGCGCAAGCCCGCTCATGATGAAGCTGCCGTCCGGCTGGCTTATGATGGTAGTTTCCTCCTCATCATACTCATCAAAAATATTGCCGACGATTTCTTCCAGAATATCCTCCATAGCCACAATCCCAGCTGTTTGTCCGTATTCGTCCACCACAATGACCATATGGCTCTTCCTGGACTGCATTCCCTTAAACAGCTCGTTGATATTCCTTGTTTCTGGAATAAAGATTGCCTCCCGCACCAGGCCCGGGATATCCTGGACTGCCCAGTCTAAATGCTCTCCTTTCCGGCTTTCGATCATAACGTCCTTCATATGTATGATGCCGATAATATTATCAATATCTTCTTTGTATACTGGAAACCGGGAATTATTTCCTTCCAGGATAAATTCCAGCACATCCCGAAGCTGCATTTTCCCCTCAATAGCTGCCACATGTTTGCGGTGGGTCATAATATCCTTTGCCTCCTTGTCGTCAAAGGCAAAAATATTATGGATCATTTCTGCTTCACTTGCCTGAAGCACCCCTTGTTCATGGCCCTCTTTTACCATGGAAATAATCTCTTCCTCCGTCACATCATCAAAGCTTGCATTGGGATCCACCCCCGCAAGCCTGACTACAAGGTTGGAAAGCTTCTCTGCCAGGTACATATAGGGCTTTAACGCTGATACCATGCCATAAATGATTCCTGCCAATGCAAACAGCCACTTTTCCGGCCGCCTTGCTGCAATTTTCTGGGGTGCAATAATCCCAGCCACCGCGAAAAGAAAAACGCCCGCCACAATTGCCAGTACAAAGCATAAAAGCTGCAGCCCAAGCCCTGTCTCTCTTTCCAGAAAACTGCGAATCAGAAAATTTCCTAAGAGGCGTATCTGGTAAACTCCAAATATCCCATTGACAAACGTCACCATAATCTGGATTGCATGCCTGGTCTTGTAAGGGGCATCCATCACGGCAAGCAGCCAGGCTGCCCGCTTGCTTCCCTCGTCTGCCCTCTTTAGCACCTGGCTTTCTGTAATCTCCTCCAGTGCGGCCAGAAACCCGTACAACCCTCCATTTGCGATAATCAAAACCAAAAATACAATCAGTCCTATGGCCGGACTCCCACCATCATCCATTCTTTCTGCTCCTTTTTGCATTTGTATTCTAAAACACTTGAAATATACCATTTTCGTGCATATTAGTCAAGATTTATGTATATAGTTCCAGACTGATTTCAAGCGCCCTGTCTACTTTTTTCAATATTTCATTATCCAACCGGCAGATTTTGTCCTTTAACCTCTGCTTGTCAATGGTGCGCAGCTGCTCCAAAAGCACCACGGAATCCTTCATCAAATCATATCTTGAGGCTTCCAGCTCCACATGGGTAGGCAGCTTCGCCTTGTTCATCTTAGAGGTAATTGCTGCACAGATTACAGTTGGGCTGTGGCGGTTTCCCACATCATTCTGTATAATCAGCACCGGACGGACGCCGCCCTGCTCAGACCCTATCACAGGGCGCAAATCTGCATAATAAATATCTCCTCTATGAATAATCACATTTCTCACACTCCAAAACTTTATAGGTTATTTCCTATTCTTCCCAATTTTTTCGTGTGTATACAGCTTACTCCATAAAATAACCTCAAAGGCTGCATGATAATTTTATTTTTATTCTCCAAAGTAATCCTTCGTCCCTATCACTTTCCCGTCCTTTCTATATACTCTTGGGATGCGTTTTCCCAAATCACAGGCAAACTCATAGTTAAACCTGCCGGACAGCTCCCCGATTTCCTCCATGGAAATCTCTTCCTGGCCGTCCCTTCCAACCAATGTCACCATATCCCCTTCCCCTGCTTCCTTAATATGGGTCACATCCACCATAAACTGATCCATGCAGATACGGCCGCAGATGGGAGCCTTCTGCCCATGTACCAGCACATACCCCCGGCCAGAAAGGCTTCTGGGATACCCATCCCCATATCCCACCGGGATGGTGGCGATTTTCTGGTTTTCCTTGGTCTCATAAGCGGCTCCATAGCTGATGGTCCTGCCTTTCTCCAGTTCTTTTAAAAAGGCGATACAGCTTTTTAAGGAAAGCACCGGCTGCAAATCCAGATTTTCCTTTTGAACCTCCTGAGAAGGCCACATGCCATACAGGCTGATTCCAGCACGTACCAAACTCATATTTGCTTCCGGCATATCAATGATTGCCGCGCTGTTGGAGCAATGGCTGATGGGAATTTCTACTTCCCGTTCTGCCAGCATCTTCTTCATGGCCTGAAATTTCTCCATCTGATCATTTGCCATTGTCTTGTCTTTTGCATCTGATTTTGCAAAATGGGTAAACACCCCTTCTATTATGATATGAGGCATCCTTGCAATCTGTGCTATTTCTTCTGCCGCCTTCTCTGTCACCTGGAACCCAAGACGGCTTAAGCCGGTGTCAATTTTAATGTGTACCCGTATGCTTTTTCCAGCTTTTCCGGCGGACAGCTCCAACTCCTTGGCCTGCCCCAGAGAATATACCGCAGGCCGTATTTCCTGCTCTATCAGCTTTCCATACTGTTCTGGAAATGTAACCCCAAGTACCAGTATCGGCTTATGCAATCCATTCCTGCGCAAGATTTCCGCCTCTTCCGCTGTCGCTACCGCATAGCCCCAGACAGCTGCAAGCTGTTCCAGTTCCTTCCCGATGGGAACAGCGCCATGGCCATATCCATCGGTCTTAATGACACACATAATTTTCGTGTCCCTTTTTATGTGCTTCTCCATCTGGCTTAAATTGTGAAGCACTGCATCCAGGTTTATTTCTGCAAATACTCTGCGATATGAATTCATGTTTTCCCTTCCTTTTCCCAAAGAACAGCCCTGATTCCATCTATGATATCCTGAGCCAGCAGAATTCATGTCTTCCCTTCCTTTTCCCAAAGAACAGCCCTGATTCCATCTATGATATCCTGGGCCAGCATGGAATATTCCCCTGTCTCTGCCGCTTTTTTGTCCGCCGCCGCTCCATGGAGGAACACTCCCACTGGCGCCGCCTGCTCTGGCTCCATGCCCTGCCCAAGCAAGCCTGCAATCACACCCGTCAGCACATCCCCTGCGCCTGCCGTTGCCATTCCTGAATTTCCGCTGGTATTCATGTATGCCCTGCCATCCGGCAGCGCTGTGACTGTCCTGGCATCCTTCAGGACGCATATGACATGGTATTCTTTTGCAAACTCCCGTGCCGTCTCCACTAACTGCTTTTGTATTTCAGAAATTTCTTTTCCAATCAGCCTTGCCATTTCCCCTAAATGGGGCGTTACAATGACAGAAGCTTTCGCTTCTTTCAGCCATTCTGGGAATTCTGCCGCCACATTCAATCCATCTGCATCCAAAACCACTGGGACCTTTGCCTGCTTCAATATGGTTTTTACTAACTTTTTCGCTGCCTTTCCAGTTCCGATTCCCGGGCCTGCCACGATAGCTGACGCCCAGGAAATTGCTTCTGACAATGATTCCGCCAGAAATTTTGTTCCCTCATAAGTGGTAAGGATTGCCTCTGGCAGCAGCTGCTGCAGAATCGTGCGGTTCTTATCCTCTGTAAAAATCCTCACCAATCCTGCCCCGGTAACATAAGAGGCCTTTCCGCTTAAAAAAGCTGCCCCAGCCATATTTTTCTGGCCCGCCACCGTTAAGATTTTCCCGAAGCTTCCTTTGTTGGAATGAGCCTTGCGCTTGGGAATCCATGCAAAATCCTGCTGCTCCAGGCAATACATAGACGGCTTTTCCTGCAGAAAGCTATGGGCGTCGATTCCAATCTCCTTGACCAGAACCCTTCCTGCATATTCCGCCCCTGGATAGAGAAGCAGGCCTGGCTTGGCAAATGCAAAGGTGGCGGTCAAATCTGCCTGGAACCCAATCCCCATCACTGCCCCTGTGTCCGCATGGATGCCGGAAGGGATATCCACAGCCACCTTAAGCCCCTCTTTTTCATTCATTCCCATAAGATATTCCCGGTAAACCCCTTCCAGGTTCCTGGTAAGCCCGATTCCAAATAAGGCGTCTATGATTACATCAAACTCTTTGTCCGGTATAGCTTCTTCTGCTGTAATGCCATAATTATTTAAAATCTCTTTCTGGGTTCTTGTTTCCTCTGACAGCCTCCCGTTTCCCGGAGGCATAACAATGGTAACATCATATCCCCTCTGCCACAGGAGCCGGCCGATGGCAAGGCCGTCCCCGCCGTTATTTCCCCATCCGCAGACTGCAAGAGCCGAGTGCCTTTTCTTGTTCCTTTTTTTTAAATCTTTGTCCCTTCCTGCCTTGGCGCCCTGCCCTTCTCTCCGAATATGCCATTTCATTTCTTCTTCAATGCTTGAAGTATCCTTGACGCTTTGCAGCTCTTCCTGGAAACAGCCCTCAATTTCTTCCACAACCCCAAGGGCTGCACGCTCCATCAGCACTAAGGAAGGAACTCCAAAATGCTCTATGGTATTTTTATCACATTGCTTCATCAGACCGCCGTCAACTACAATCTTCATCCTTCTCCTCCAGCCAGCCAAACCCTGCTGGCGCACAGGCATATCCAAAAAGGCACTCCTAACATCTTTCTGCTAAGACCGCCTTTTCACTTTCCCGTCTTCCTATATTCATCTGCGTATTTCAAATCAAAAGCCCCTGTTACCTGGGCGCCGAAAATATCATGAAGATACGCATAGATTTCCTTGTTCTTATCCTCAATGGCATCTTTTCGGATGATTTTCTTCTTCAATTCCACGCGGGTCTTGGAAATCCAGCTGGCCAGCTCCTCCCTTTCTGTTTCATTATGGTTCATAATCCCATAACAGAATTCCATGGTTTCCACCATCAACTGATCATTGTCCATCTTCATCAAATCCTGCAGTTCGTCTAATTCCTTCCGGGCAGCTTCCATCCGCTGATTAATTTCCGTAATCAGCCTGCCGTTTTCCTGGAGCCTCAGGCTTTCTTTCTCGCTGGTTTCCTCCATGTTATCCATGATATTTTTCATCAGCTTGTTTTTCAAGGCTTTTAATTCCTTCATTTCCTGGTTCAGATGTCCCTGCCTGGACAGATGCTTGTTTACCTTCTGTTCCAGCTTTGCCACCTCTTTTGGCTTGCCGTCCTCGGTAAACAGATGATGCCATTTCTGATCCAGCACCAGCGGCGGAAGATTTTTATTCTGTGCAATTTTTGCAAATCCAAGGCCTGAATTCTTTTTCTTGCTCATACGCTCACTTCTTATCTTTCGATTTCTCTGTCTTGACAATATTGTAGGATAACTGCATCAGGCTGTCAGAAAGATGTACATTCTCTACCACCACATGATCCGGCAGCTGCAAATCCAGATGGGCAAAATTCCAAATGGCATTGATCCCAAGATCCACCAGCATATTTGCCACCTCGTCCGCCTTTTCCTTGGGCAGGGTAAGCGTGGCAATATCCACCTGGTTCTCCTTTAAAAAATCCTCCAGCTCATCCAGCATACGCACCTTAATCCCCCGCACTGAAATTCCCTTCAATGCAGGGTTCACGTCAAACAGCCCGATAATTACAAATCCCCTTTTTTCAAATTTAATATAATTAGCCAGCGCCTGGCCTAGCTTCCCCGCACCTACTACAATGATATTATGCTGCTGGTTCATCCCCATAATCTTGCCAATCTCATCATAGAGGTATTTCACATTATACCCATATCCCTGTTGCCCAAAACCGCCGAAATTATTCAAATCCTGGCGTATCTGGGATGCAGTCACACGCATTCTCGTACTTAGGTCATTGGAAGAAATCCGCTCTACCCCATCGTCTAAAAGCTCACCTAAGTATCGGTAATACCTGGGCATTCTACGAATGACTGCCTGTGATATTTCCTTTTCCATGTCTCCTTCTCCTTTATGTCTGACAATCATTCTGTCACATACTTATTTTATTATAATAGACGAAATAATAGATGTCAATGTGTGAAAAATCATTCGCCATCCTGCATCAAGGCTTCCCACCGCTCATACAAAGCTTCCAATTCTTTCTGCTTTCCCTCATATTCCTGGTGAAGCTCCTGCAGTTTCACAGAATTGGTTGCAATCTCCTGATCCGAAAAAGCTTCCTCCAGCTCCTGTATGCGCTGTTCTGTTTCTTCTATTTTGTCTTCGGTACGCTTCCTGTCATTTTCCAGCTTCCGCTGTCTTGCCTGTTCTTCTTTTTTCTGTTTCCAATCCGCCTTTCCGCTTCCTATGGATTCCTCTTTCTGTCCAGCTTCTTTCCCCGGGGCATAAATCTGGGTCAGTTCTTTGCATTTTTCCAGATAATAATCGTAATTTCCAATATAATTGACAAGAGTCTCCCCTGTTAAATCCAAAATCCTGGTTGCCGTTTTATTAATAAAATATCGGTCATGGGACACAAAAAGCACAGTCCCCGCGTAACGATTCAACGCCTGCTCCAAAATCTCCTTGGAAGTGATGTCCAGATGGTTGGTAGGCTCGTCCAGAATCAGAAAATTCGCTTCCGAAAGCATTAATTTCGCCAGGGATACCCGTCCCCGCTCTCCGCCGCTTAATTCCGATATCCGTTTAAACACCTCGTCTCCTGTAAAAAGAAAGGCTGCCAGCACATTCCGTATCTGTGTATTCGTCAGGCTCGGATATGCGTCTGAAATTTCTTCCATCAGGGTTTTCTCTAAATGGAGCACCTGATGCTCCTGGTCATAATATCCAATATGGACATTGGCTCCAAGCTTTACGCATCCTCTGTCTGCCTTTATCATATCATTGATGATTTTTAATATGGTGGTTTTCCCTGTCCCATTATCGCCAATCAATGCCACCCGTTCCCCCCGTTTGATGTGAAAAAACAAATCATCAAACAACCGCTGGCCTGGATATGATTTTGCAAGATGCTCCACCGTAAGCACATCATTTCCGCTGGCTATCCTGGGCTCCAGGTTCAAATGGATATCCGTATTCTCTTCCGTGGGCTTTTCCAAACGCTCTATCTTGTTGAGCATCTTTTCCCGGCTCTCTGCCCGGCGGATGGATTTTTCCCGGTTAAAGGATTTTAATTTGGCAATCACCTCTTCCTGGTGTTTGATTTCCCGCTGCTGGTTGTAATACTGTTTCAGCTGCGCCTCACGCACCTGGGCCCGCTTTACGGCATAATCACTGTAATTGCCGGAAAATACCGATACCTTGCAGCGGTCTACCTCCACCACCTTGGATACCACACGGTCTAAAAAGTAGCGGTCATGGCTCACAATCACCACAGCGCCCTTGTAATTCAAAAGAAAGGTTTCCAGCCAGGTGGTGGAGCCGATATCCAGATGGTTGGTTGGCTCATCCAGCAAAATCACATCCGGCTTCGTGACTAACAGCTTGCCCAGGCACACCCTGGTCCTTTGGCCGCCAGATAATTCCTGCATATGTTTTGTAAATTCTTCCTCCGAAAACCCAAGCCCTTTGAGGACGCCCACAATCTCGCTTTGATAGGAGGAACCGCCCTTCTGTTCAAATTCCAGGTTCCGGCGGCTGTAGCTTTCCATCAGCTTTTCCAGTGCCTCCCCCTGCATGCGGCTCATGCTCCGTTCCATCTCAACCAGCTCTTTTTGCATATCAATAAGCTCCTGCCTGGCAGAAAGCACCTCTTCATAAATCGTGCGGTTTCCGGCAATATCCGGGTTCTGGGGCAGATATCCAATGGTCTTGTTCTTTGCAAGCGTTACTTCCCCTTCATCTGCCTTAAGCTCTCCCATAATAATCCGAAGCAGGGTGGTTTTTCCTGCTCCGTTAATTCCTACAATTGCTGCCTTCTCATTTTCTTCTATATGAAAGGAAGCATGCTGTATGATTTCATCGGTGCCAAAGGCTTTGCTGATATTTTGGCAGGCTAAAATCATGATCCTCTCTCCTTATCTTCATCCGGCAAGCCGGAACATAATCAGGCAACGCTTCCGGCTTCCAGCGTCCTTCGGATTGCCTGGATGAATTCTTCGCTGTTTAACACGACAGGATTCTCTAATGTGGTAATCAATGCCAAATCCTTGGTCATTTTCCCGGATTCAATGGTGGACAGGCAGGCCCGTTCCAAATTATCCGCAAATTCACAAAGTTCTGGCAGATGATCTAATTCTCCCCGCTTGCGCAGCGCCCCGGTCCATGCAAAAATGGTTGCTACGGAATTGGTGGAGGTTTCCTCCCCCTTCAAATGCTTATAATAATGGCGCTGTACAGTTCCATGAGCCGCCTCATACTCATAGTATCCCTCTGGAGACACTAGCACAGAGGTCATCATAGCAAGGGAGCCAAACGCAGAGCTTACCATATCGCTCATCACATCCCCGTCATAGTTCTTGCATGCCCAGATGAAGCCGCCTTCTGCCTTCATAATACGTGCAACTGCATCGTCAATCAAGGTGTAGAAATATTCAAGCCCAGCTGCCTTAAATTTCTCATCATATTCTTTATCATAGATTTCCTGGAAAATATCTTTGAAGGTATGGTCGTACTTTTTGGAAATGGTATCCTTAGTTGCAAACCACAAATCCTGCTTGGTATCCAATGCATAGTTGAAACAGCTTCTTGCAAAGCTCTCAATAGAGCCGTTGAGATTGTGCTGCCCCTGGATAATGCCTGCCCCGTCAAATTCATGAATCAGCTCCCTGGTCTCAGCTCCATCCTCAGCGGTATATACCAATTCACATTTTCCTGCCCCGGGAATCTTCATCTCACTTGCTTTATACACGTCCCCATAGGCATGCCTTGCAATGGTAATCGGCTTCTTCCAATTTCTAACGCATGGCTCTATGCCCTTTACCGTAATCGGCGCCCGAAACACTGTCCCGTCCAAAATCGCACGGATGGTACCGTTTGGGCTTTTCCACATCTCTTTCAAATCATATTCGTCCATGCGGGCTGCATTGGGGGTGATGGTTGCACATTTTACTGCCACGCCGTATTTTTTGGCAGCGTTTGCAGAATCAAAGGTTACCTGGTCGTCCGTCTCATTCCGGTGCTCCAGCCCCAAATCATAATACTCTGTCTTTAAATCCACAAAGGGGCAGATTAATTCGTCTTTAATCATTTTCCAGAGAATGCGGGTCATTTCATCCCCGTCCATCTCAACCAATGGTGTCGTCATTTTAATTTTTTCCATGTTTGTCCCTCCTATTTGAAATCCTTGGATCATTGTATACATTTATGGGTTTTTCTGTCAAGTGTATTTTTTCAATTCAAATTATGGTTTCCTACTCCCAGCCTTTTTGGCAAGCTCCTTGTGCACCCTTGCAACTGCCTGAAATTCTTCTTTTGTAATCCCATGCTCCGAAAAGGCCGCTTTTTGCAGCAGGAAAATAATCCGTTCCCATTCCATCCCCGGCAGCTCCCGCTCTAGAAATGCGCCGTATTCCAAATCACTCATATCTTTCTTTTGCCTCAGCCCCAGAGATTCCAGCATCTGCCGCATGGAACCGCCGAAAGCCAGCGCCCCTTTATCTAAATCCTCCTGGAAAAATTCTGCTCTGCGCCGCTTTTCCTGCCGCTTTCTTTTTTGGTACAGCAGAAGAATCAGCAGAAGCGCTCCTATCAGGCAGATGGAAATTCCTGTTCCAGCCTTATGCATTGTCATATTTTCTTTTTTTCCTGCTTTTGCATTTCCTTTGGAAATGTCTTCTTCTGCCTGGTTTTCCCCTAGCTGCGGCTGTTCCTCTTTCCCATTGTCCTTGAAAGGTTCTGGTTCCTGTTTCTTTGAGCTATCTTCCTGCTCTGGTTCTGGCTCCCCTTCCTTTTCACTGCCCTCTGCTGCTTCTTTTTCCTGCCATTTTTGAAGGGCGTCCTCCAAACGTTCCCCTGGCTGCAAATTTTGAAGCGCTGTAAAGTAAGCGGGCGGAGTTGCTTCCAACGGATAAAAGCCTGTGTCCTTTTGGAATATTTCTGTCCAGGCATGTCCCCGTTCATCTGTTACGGCTGCCGTAAAGGTTCCGTCGCTGTTCTCCTTAAAATCCTCAGGAAATACCACATATCCGCTTACGTACCTGGCAGGAACGCCATACATCCGCAGAACCAGCGTCCCGGCTGTGGCAAAATGAACGCAGAATCCTTTCTTTTGCTTCAGCAGAAAATACTCCGCATAATCTTCCCCTTCCGGCAAAGGCTCCAGGTTCTGGCTGTAGTCTGCATTCTGCCATAAAAGCTCCGTTACCCGCTGGGTTTTTGCTCCTGTCTCATCCACTGTTATCTGGATACCCTCTTCTGCCTTCTGTATGTCTGCAGCCTTTATTTCTAAATCCTTCTCCTGCTGGACTTCCAGAATATCCTTTTTTTCATATTCTTCTGCAAGCTTCCTTAGGCTTTGTAATCCCTGTTCTGGCAGACGGGTATATACCTGCTGCACATAGGCGCCATAAGACACCCAAATCTCTTCCTCCGCTGGCATATCTGTTTCCTCCGCCTGCTGCCATTCCCCCAGCGGAAAGAACCCTTGCTGCTGCCAGTTTTCTGTATAAAGAAAGCTATCCCACTGAAACATATGTTCATTGCCTGAAACCAGGGAACCGTCTCCCCTGGCCGCCTGATGCTCTGGTATCCTGGTATAGTAAGGAATCAGCGTATATCCAGGAACAGCGGTTTTCAGCTCCATGGCAACCTGCCTGGCCGCTCTTCCGCCTGCCTGCTGCTTCTCTAATTTCCAGTAAGGGAAATTCTGCACGGTCTGCTGGCATTCCTGGTTTGACAGCCCCTGCTGTAAAGCCCAATCGGAAAATTCCTGTGCCGATACGCCCTTCCAGCTTCCCTCTTCGTAATCCCCGCCGATAAAGCCGCGGATATAAACGTTTTGTTCCGGGCGTTTGTCCATGGTAATCTGAAACACTTCTTTTCCCGTCTGATTGGGTTTCTCATTGGTGAGCACATATTCCTTCTGAACCTGGCTGCGGGAAAACAGCTTATTCTGTCCAAAGCTGCCTGCAAGCTCTAATATTTTATCCTCAAAATCCAATTGCCGCTGCAGCCATGGCACATGGCAGGTTTCCAGGATCTGCTGGGTCATGCTGCTTTTTCCAAAAAAGACGGCCAGCACAAGAACTACTGCCATGCCTATGCCCAAAATCCAGGTTCCCCGCAGCTTCCAATCTAGCTGATAGGCTAAAAAGCCAGCCAGTACAAACAGCACTGCTCCTGGAATAGGCGTCCGCCCCACCAGTATGCCGGCTGTAAATACCAGGAAAGGCACACTCAATAAAGCAAGGTTCCGGCTCCGTTTCTTTTGAAACAAAGACACTAAAAACCCCTCCAAACATCCAAAAAGAGAGCAGAGAAGCAAAAAAGCTCCGGCTTTTCCCCCTTCCTTCTGCTCTACAAACCAATACAAATATTCCGTCTGGTAATGGCGGTTTACCAGATAGATAACCTGATTTGCAATTTCTTTTCCTCCTTCTGCCAGCATTGCCTGGTTTCCAGCGAAAAGCAGGCCGCAAAAAGCTAAGGACAGCGGCAGAATGATAAGCTTCTGTATCCTTCCACAGCACATAATTGCTGTAAGCCCCGCGCTGATTCCTGCCACGGCAATGAGCGCGCCAGCCAGAATATCTGCTGCCAGATACCTTTCCAGACACAGAAAGACGCCAAGCAATATCAGAAACAGACAAAAAGCCTTTTGCACTCTGGATAACATACCTGCCCGGCCTTCCTGGACTGATGATAAATGTGTCAATGAAATAGCATAAACTTCTCCCAAATCGCCTGATCCAATTACTGCATTTGTGTCTAAAGAAGCTTTCAATCTTCCAATCCCCCTATCAAACCATCCAGTCCTTCCTCCTCTTGCGAATGCTCTACAAGCCTGTCACTGATATCCTCAATGGTAAGATAGCAGCATTCCAAAGCCTTCTTAAGGGTCTCTAATGGTATTGCATTGTGATTATAATTATAGATTACATAATCTATATATTCATGAGGAATATCCACCTCCAGGCTTGCTTCGTTCAAATGTCTGTTTCCTCCAACACTTCTGAGCAAATTCCCTGCACGCAGCTGGTTTCGTTCATTATCCAAACACAGTCTTTCATTCTTATCAATCCTGCCCAGGTTTTCCAGACGATTTAACACCATATCGAAGCTTACATGAAACTCAGACATTATTCTTGCTATATCCATGGCAGACAAACCATTTTCCCAAAAATCCTCTATCTCATACTCCAAAAACTTCCCCACATCATCAGATGGCATCAATAAACAAGCTGCAAAGTAATTTGCTTCCTGCTCCTTTTCATCTTTACTTTTCCCTGAAACAGTAAGGGCATCGTCAATAAAAGAGGTCATGGATTCCATATGCAGAATGATATGCCCAATCTCATGTGCCAATGTAAAAATCTCCCTGGACAACCGGCTGCATGTATTTGTAAATATAATAATATCCGCATCCTTTTTCACTGCAAATCCCAAGTCAGCATCCTCACCAAGCGGATATCTTAATAACTTATAACCGCACCGCTCACATTCCTTAAATAAGTCAATGATTCCATAATGGCTGACTTTACATCCATTTCGAAAAACATCTGCTTTTTTCCTAATTTCTGTTTTCTTGTCCTTCTGCACAGCCAGCTCCTTTATCAGTCTTCCTTATGCTGCAGCTTCATATATAAATGCTTATTCGCATAAAACAAATCCAACATTTCAAATATCTTTTCGGAAGAAGCATTTTCAGAGCCAGCTCTATATGCAGCCATTGGCGCTTCATCCAGAATTTTTGTGATATCTCCCACTGTCACTTCTAAAATGCCAGCAATTTTTGAAAGCATTTCAAGAGTAATATGATTAATTCCATTTTCAATACGGGCATATTTCTGTCTGCTGATTCCAAGTTGTTTGGCCATCTGCTCCTGTGTAAAATGTCTCGCGTCTCTTAATGATTTAATACGGCTTCCCAACAATTCATTCATGACCTGCCCTCCTTGCTTTTATACAATCTATTCTACCAATTTATCAACGATTGTCAAGGAATATGTTATATTATTATAACATAGCAGATTATTTATGCTTAACTTTTGTTACATACAATGCATATTCAAACCCTAAGCTCCACCTCCAGCAGCTGCTCTTTCACACGCTCCGGCGCAATCTTCACCTGGAATTCCCCATTGCAATACAATTCCAGCTCCTGGTTCCACCAAATATAAGACACATAAGCCTCTCCCGGAAACTGCTGCCCGTACTTTTGCAGAAAATCACACCGGCCCATCCGATGGTTCAAAATCCCACCCCAGAAATCTGCCAAATCCTCAAATTCCCGGACTGCCTTCCGCTGCAGCCTCTGCTCCTTTTCCTCATACCATACCAGGAAATGGCAGCATTCCTGGGAAAGCAGTCCCTGGGAAATGGTGTGGGCCGCCTCCCAATATGCCCTGCCCTTCTTCCTGCCCAAAGCATCCATCTGGGCATCCAGAAAAACCACCACATTGCACCCAATGGGCATACTTCTTTCCGCCACAATCAGCGCATCGTTCCTGGCAGACAGCTTCCAGTGAATCTGGTTTAGCCGGTCACCCTCTTGATATTCCCGCAGCTTCAAGATTTCCGTTGGATCATCACCGCCAATCTGGGGATGATGCCAATCCCCGTCCGACAAAAAAAATCTTGTTTTCAGGCCCGCCTTAATATTCGTCTCATAGCAGCCCGGCAGAACAACCACCTGTACCGTCTGCCTTACCTTTTTCTTCAAACGGAATATCCCCAGGCAGTCATAGCAGGTGACAAAACGGCAGTCGGCCTGCCACAAGCCGAATTCCAGGTATCCTGCTGTTTTCTCCAGGGTTACCCGCTCCCCCGCCTGCCCAGCCAGTTTCACCTTGACTTTTCTGCCGTTCCTGGCATTCTTCAAGATTACCTTCGTCCTGATTTCCGGCAGATAAAAGATGCTCTTATTGTCTGCCTCAAGGCAGACCTGGTACTTTCCCTCTTCATCAGGATAAGAAGAGACAGAAAGCCTGCATACCAGCCGCCTTTTGCTCTGCCACAGCATACATAAGAAAAAAGGCGGCAGTAACACTACAGCCGCAAACAACATAAACAAACTTTTGCTGTTATAAAGGATTGCCAGATAACATGTACCTGCAATGGCAGATACATACAAAAGCAGATTCCTCATTTTTTCTATCCTTTCCTTTCCATCCGGCAGTCCCTTACCTCATCGCTTTGGGCATCGGCGTCTGTTTCAACACTCCCCTTAAAATCTGTTCCGCGTCCAAATGCGCTGCCCTGGCTTTGGCATTCAGTACGATTCGGTGGACACAGGCAGAAAAGAAAATATTCCCGATATCCTCTGGCACCACATAATCCCTCTGCCTTAAAAATGCAAGGGATTTTGCCATCTGTAAAATATGGATGGAGCCTCTTGGGCTGATGCCCAAATCAATCATCGGATGATTGCGCGTCCGGTTCACCAAATCTCCAATATACTGGTATATCTCCTCCTGTACAAAGACCTGCTCTGCATTTTTCTGCATCCTCAGCAAATCTTCCTTGGAAATCACTGGCTGTACCTCTTCCTTCACCTGCCTGCCCTTCAAAATGTTGATTTCATCTTCCAGTCTGGGATATCCCAATTGCAGGCAGACCATAAAACGATCCAGCTGGGCTTCCGGCAGCATCCAGGTTCCGGCACTTCCAAAGGGATTCTGGGTAGCAATCACAATAAAAGGGGAGGGAACCTTCCGGCTGACGCCGTCTACCGTCACCCGCTGTTCTTCCATGACCTCCAAAAGGGCGGACTGGGTCTTTGGCGAGGTACGGTTGATTTCATCCGCCAAAAGCAGATTGCACATAACGCTTCCCGGCTGGTATACAAACTGCTCCGTCTCCTTCTGGTAAATGGAAAAACCTACCAGGTCTGAAGGCATCACATCCGGGGTGAACTGCACCCTGTTCTGCTGTAATGACATGGATTTTGACAGCGCCATAGCGAGGGTGGTCTTTCCCACCCCCGGAATATCATTAAACAGAATATGGCCGCCTGCCAAAATTGCGGCCATCGCTTTTACAATACAGTCATCCTTGCCAATCACTGCCTTTTTTACTTCCTGAATCACGGCAAAGGCAGGGAGCCGTCCCTTATATGACTCTGCTGCCATTTTTTTTGCCGCTCCTTCGCTTAATCACTTTCAGCCTGGTAAATTCTTCTCTCTCTTTTTCCTCCAAAGCACCCTGGATGCTTTTCGTAAGCGCTTCATATTTGGGAATAGTAATATTCTGCAGCGCATTGGCACGTTTCTGGGTCTTCTTAATATTATAAGCAAGACGGTAGGCAGAAGTTTCAATCTGGGCAAGGCGTATGGTCAATTCCTTCACCTTCTGGAACTTTTCACAGGCCTCGTCCAAGGACATCTTCGTTCCATAAAAAGGATAGGCGGGCTTCAATTCCTGCTGTTCGTATTCTACTTTCGGAATCTCTGTTCCCATTACGCTTCTGCGCTTAATCGAAATGGAATCTTCCACAGGTATGGTTAGGCTTAATGCCTCCACCTCATGGATGCCCATCTGGATGTTTGCCTTCTGCAGTGCCTGGTAAGCGCTGGTAAAAGTAACATTAATCTCCCGCTGGATATCCGTTGCCTGCTCAATCAATTCCATCAGCTCACGAATCAGAATATTGCGCTTCTTATCCATCAGCTCATATCCCTGCCGTGACAAAGCCAGGGAATTCTTGGCAAGCATCAAATTACCTTTCGTTGGAAATGCATTCGGATCCATTCAGGTCACCTCACCAATGTTTTTCTAATATTTTCGTATCAATCCTGTCTAACTCCTCTTTGGGCAGGATATGCAAAAGCCTCCATCCAATATCAAGGGTTTGTTCCATGGTACGGTTTTCATTCCCTCCCTGGGCCACAAACTCCTGCTCAAACTGCACCCCGAACTTTAGATATTTCTTATCGGTTGCTGAAAGCTCATCCTCCCCGATGACGCTTGCTAGATCCCTTGCCTCCCCCACACGGGCGTAGGAGGAAAAGAGCTGGTTGGCAACATCCTGATGATCCTCCCTGGTATATTCTGCCCCGATTCCATCCTTCATCAGACGGGACAGGGAAGGCAGCACATTGATGGGGGGATAGACATTTTTCTGGTGGAGAGAACGCTCCAGCACAATCTGCCCTTCCGTAATATATCCGGTCAAATCCGGGATCGGATGGGTAATATCATCATTTGGCATGGTAAGTATGGGAATCTGGGTTACGCTTCCCTTCCTTCCCTGGACAATTCCGGCACGCTCATAAAGGGTAGCCAGTTCACTGTAGAGATAACCGGGATATCCTTTTCGGCTGGGAATCTCACCCTTGGAAGCAGACACCTCACGCATGGCCTCCGCATAGGAAGTCATATCCGTAAGGATAACTAATATGTGCATCCCCTTTTCAAATGCAAGGTATTCTGCAGCGGTCAGAGCCACCTTCGGGGTAATCAAACGCTCTGCCACCGGATCATTGGACAGGTTCAGGAACATGGTTACATGGGAGCTTACGCCGCTGTCCTCAAATTTCCGCCGGAAAAAATCTGCCACATCGTACTTAACGCCCATCGCTGCAAATACAATGCCAAATTCCTCCTCTGAGCCTTCTCCCAGGGACGCCTGCTCTACAATCTGCGCTGCAAGCTGGTCGTGGGGAAGGCCGTTACCTGAAAAAATCGGCAGCTTCTGCCCCCGGATTAACGTGGTCAAACAGTCGATGGCAGAAATCCCTGTCTGGATATAGTTTCTGGGATATTCCCGGACGCAGGGATTTAATGGCAGTCCGTTCACATCCAAGGTCACCTCCGGCTTGATTTTTCCAAGGCCGTCAATGGGCTCTCCCAGCCCGTTGAAGGTCCGGCCTAAAATATCCAAAGAAAGCCCGATTTCCATGGGATGCCCGCTTAACCTGGTATGGGTATTTTTCAAAGACATTTCATCGGTGTTGTCAAAAACCTGAATCACTGCCTTGTCCTCATTCAGTGCAACAATCCTCCCTTTTTTGCGCCGTCCCCCTTCCACCACAAATTCTACCATCTCTTCATAGAATGCATTCTGCACCCCCTCCAATGCAATCAGGGGGCCATTGATTTCACTTAATCCTAAATATTCAATCGACATATCCACCCTCCTATGCATTGGTTTCCAGCAGGCCATGATAGAATTCATCGATCATCTGCCGGTATTCGCCAAATTTGTACAGCTCCTTATTTGCCACATCATATTTAATGGCAATGATTTTCTCGAAAATACGGTTCTCCCGCAGCAA
The DNA here is from genome assembly GCA_947384285.1 of uncultured Lachnospiraceae bacterium. Classification (GTDB taxonomy): domain Bacteria; phylum Bacillota; class Clostridia; order Lachnospirales; family Lachnospiraceae; genus Petralouisia. The sequence continues at coordinate 50,831 of CANDGI010000005.1, read as the reverse complement.
TGCCATAGGCATTCCCATTTCAATCAGCTCTTTGGATTTCTCGTAAAGATACAAAATCACTTTCATCATTTCCAGCTGTTTTTCCAGAGGGACAAAGGTATCCTCCTCATGAAAAGCATTCTGCTGCAAAAATCCCAGCCGGATGACCCTTGCAATCTCTAAAATCAGCTTCTGGTCATCTGGCAGCACATCGCTTCCGATTAATTTTACAATCTCATTTAAACGGCTTTCGGTGGTAAGGATATTTAAAAGCTCATTCCGACAGGGAATGAAATCTGCACCCACATTGGCAATGTACCAGCCCTCCAAATCATTCAGGTATTCCGTATAGCTGGTAAGCCAATTGATGGCCGGATAATGCCTGGCGTAAGCCAGGGATTTGTCCAAGGCCAGGAAACAGCGGACAAACCGCTTGGTATTCTGGGTGACCGGCTCGGAGAAATCGCCGCCCTGGGGGGAAACCGCCCCGATAATGGTAACGCTTCCGTCTGTGCCGTTTAAGTTTTCCACATATCCGGCGCGCTCATAAAAGGCAGACAGCCGGCTTGCCAGATAAGCCGGAAATCCCTCTTCTGCCGGCATTTCCTCCAGACGCCCGGAAAGCTCCCGCAAGGCTTCCGCCCACCGGGAGGTGGAATCCGCCATAATCGCCACATGATACCCCATGTCCCTGTAATACTCTGCCAAGGTCAGCCCTGTATAAATACTTGCCTCCCGGGCTGCCACAGGCATATTCGAGGTATTTGCAATCAATGTCGTTCGGCCCATCAAAAGATTTCCAGTCTTTGGGTCCGCCAGCTGGGAAAACTCTTCCAATACGTTGGTCATCTCATTTCCCCGCTCTCCGCATCCAATGTAGATAATGATATCTGCATCCGACCACTTGGCAAGCTGGTGCTGGGTCATGGTCTTTCCTGTCCCAAACCCTCCTGGAATCGCTGCGGTTCCGCCCTTTGCAATGGGAAACAGCGTATCTAAAATACGCTGGCCTGTTACCAGAAGACGGTCTGCCGGGTAACGTTTCTGAATAGGCCTTGGAATGCGGATGGGCCATTGCTGGGCCATAATCAGCTCCCGCTCCTCCCCTGTCCTGGTCCGAAGGGTTACCAATGGCTCCTCAATGGTATAAGCTCCATCTTCCACAGCCCCGATAACCGTCCCTTCCACGTCCGGCGGCACCATAACCTTATGCAGGATGGCAGGTGTCTCCGGCACTTCGGCAATCACCATGCCTCCTGTGAGCATATCGCCTTTTTTTACCGTTATCTTCGTATCCCACTTTTTCTGCCGGTCCAGCAAGTCCACACTGACTCCTCTGGGAATATAGGCTCCAGACTGCCGGCCGATTAACTGCAAGGGCCGTTCAATTCCGTCAAAAATATTGGTGATAATGCCTGGCGCCAAGGTCACGCAGAGAGCTCTTCCCGCTCCTTCCACCAGTTCCCCGGGCTTTAGCCCTGTGGTTTCCTCAAACACCTGTATGGTGGTCTGTTCCTTGGTCAGCCCAATAACCTCCCCCACCAGGCGGTGCTCTCCCACATAAACCATTTCCGACATTTTAAACCCAAGGTTTCCCTGTATCGTGATAATTGGCCCGTTGATTCCATATATTTTCCCTGTTACACTCATAGATAAGTCTCCTCCTGCTCTAATTTCGTCACAAAGGATTCATCAATTAAAATATTTCTGGAACGGATGACTGCCCGGATTCCTCCGCCGAAGTCCAGATTGCTGACGGTCAATGCCACGCCCGTTTTTCTCTCCAATTCTTCTTTCTTCCCCTGGTCGGAAGGGTTGATATAAACCACCACATCTTCTTGGCCAGCCACTTCCTTAGCCATTTTGATTTTGGCAGTTAAATAATTCTGGTAGCCTTCCGTATTCTGATATTCCGCTAACAGAACCTTTACCTGCTCCATCAGCTTCTCTTTCCACTCCCGCTTGCAATTATCCAAAAGCCGCTTCTGGCGTATCACTTCCTCCGATACCTTCCGCTTAAACTGCCTGCGGATCTTGATTTCTTCCATTTGGAATTTGTGGTCTGTTTCCGTCTGCCTGTTTTTCTGGAATTCTGCCAGCTCTTTCTCACAGGCTTCCTGGTATTCCTCCACCAATGCAGCGCTTTCGCTGTTTGCCACATTAATCGTAAACTTTTGGAATACCTCAAGCTTTTCTTTAATCTGCATTCTGTCTCCCTCCTGCCTGGCACATCATTACATTAGCTGCCTGGAGCATGCAATGATGCTGTTCCTGCCATATGCCTAAAGCCGCAGCCCGATGGCTTCGCCGACGTAATCTGTTATGAAATTCTCTTTCCGTCCGGTTCCATGGCGGTCTGGAATTTCAACCAGAAGCGGCAGCCGCCGGTTCAGCTTCACATCATCAATCAAATCTGGAAACTCCCTGCCAAACTTCTCGGTCAGCAATACAATCCCTATCTCTTTGTCCTGGAACACCGTATCCAGCGCTTCCTTCAATTCCTCCCGTTCATGGACCACAACGCCTTCCACGCCAGCCAGGCGCATGCCCGTATAGGTATCTTTATTGTCACTGATTAAATACATTTTCATAACCGGCTCCCTTTATCCCAGGATCGAGAACGAAATCAATAAGCCATAAAGTGCAATAGACTCTGCCAGAGCCACGAAAATCAAAGCTTTACCCATAATGCTGGAATCCTCGCTCAAAGCGCCAAGCGCTGCGCTTGCTGCGCTTGCCACCGCAATCCCGGCGCCGATACAGGAAATCCCTGTAGACAGCGCTGCTGCCAGATAACGCCATCCGTCCACATTGGATGCTGCCTCTGCCGCTTCCCCCGCTGCCTGTACATCTCCCCGGAACAGCAGAATATCTGCAACCAGAACTGTGCCAAAGAAGAAGAAAAGATTGCTTGCCAGCGCGGCTTTAAACCCTCCTTCTTTCCGTTTGCTCAGTAAAAATCCACCTACCGGAATAATCATGCTGCAAAGTAAAATCAGTACTAAAATAATTTTTGTTGTCATTTTCTTATCCTCCTATTGATTCCTCTTTTTGAATGAAATAAATGGTTTTCCATTTCCTGTATAAAAACGGCTGAACATCTCATAATATTCCAGACGAAGCACCTGGATTCCAACCACCAGCCCTTCCAGGCATGCCACTAAGAAGTTCCCCAGCACAATAATCAGCCAGTTGGGGCTTCCCTTTTCCAGCCCTGCCAGGGTAAGAACCACGCCCATCATGCCTGCGTGGCTTAATGCAAATGCGCCCACACGCACAAAGGAAATGGTATTGGTGGCATAGCTCAACACCACATCAAAGCCTTCCACCAGCGCTTCAATGAAAAACATTGCCTTGCTGCCTTCCGGGAAAATATCTTTTTTCTTCTCAATCAGATGGCTCAGGGGCTCTTTCATCAATATTGCAGCCAGCGGAACACCCACCGCAATTCCAATGAGAACCGCAGCTGGAAGCCCGCTGCCTGTAACAAACAGCAATGCGCAGATTACCACAAAGCCATAACAAACCAGCCCAGCCAGCCCGCTCTGATTAAAGAAAAGCCTTCCATATTCCTTGGCGCGGACTGCATTAATCATATTCAGTATCATTGCAACCAGGATTAATCCGGCTCCAAATCCGATTGCCAGCATTAACGTGTCCATAATATTGTCCATGGGCTTCATCCACAAAGCCGGAATGGCGTCCTCAAACCCAAAAAAGCTGCCATACAAAAATCCAAACACCACTGACCAGATGCCTGCCACTGCCACAACCCCTGCCAGCCGCATATTCTTTAATTTGTAAAGAAGGGTTCCTCCAAGGATCAGGCAGGCTCCTTGCCCCACATCCCCAAACATCACGCCGAACATAAAGGTATAAGTCAGCGCAATAAACAAGGTTGGATCCATCTCATGGTAGGCGGGAAGCCCATACATTTCCACAAACAGCTCAAAAGGCTTTAAGATAGCCGGATTCTTAAGCTTTGTGGGGGGCTTGCTTCTTACATCATTTCCTGGCTCTTCCTCCACACAGTTCACTTTCTCATCCATGGCTATTTCCCGCTGCAATTTCTCCGCATCCTTCTTTGACATCCAGCCATAGAGAATGTAATATTCCCCGCTTCCGTTTTCCGACCTGGTACATGCTGCAAATTTGCGGATTCCAAAGTTACTGCAATAGCTGTCCAGACACTCACAGGCAGCCAATATCTCCTGTTCCCGGACCTTCACCAGCTCCAATGCCTGCATCTGCAATCGCTCCAAATCCTTCTCATGCTCCCGCAAAAGCTTCTCGGCGCCTTCAAAGGCCTGCCTGGGCGTATCCTCCACATCATCCGGCACCTCAATATCCTCGAATTCAAAAGAGGCATAGACTGCTTCCACTTCCTCTAAGTGGGTATGGGGAACAAAATAGACCCCCCAGACGTACTCACTGTCATTATTGCATTCATAAAACAGCGTATAAGGATTGTGGAACACATACTCTTCCAGCTTATGGTAATTTTCTACCTGAATCTTGCCAAACCGATAGTCAATAAAATGAAAATCCCGCAGTTTGCAAAGTTCAAAATCCAAACCAATAAATGGAGCCGTCTGCGCCATCCATTCTTTCAATTCCCGGATTTTTCCGTTTAGCTCTTCTTTCTTTACAACCACATCCTCCAGCTGGCTGTAAGCTCCAAGAATAATCTCCTGCGCCTGCTCTGGGGTTACCTGAAGATCCGTCCTCCTGGAGGCTTCCAGGTATTGTTTCAGTTCTTCCCCTTTCTTTGCGGCCTCTTTGTACAAATTTGTTTCCACAAAGGGACGTACATTTTTTAAATTGTTCAGGCTTGTCATCGCATTTTCAAAGTGAATATCATATTGTTCCAGATACTGCTTCACCACCCGGTCAATGTCATTCTTCGGGCCGGTAATATGCAGCAGCTTCATTTTCTCAATCAAATCGTCTCCTCCGTTCCTTAAAAATTTACATCAGAATCAATTGGCGGATATCCCGCGCCGGAATCTGATAGCGTATACCTTCCAGCGCAGTGGTCAAATGCTCAATTTCCTGCTCCTTCTCATAAAAATAGCAAAATACCGGCGCCATGGAAGCCGGATATTTCCGGCAAGCTTTCTGGTACATTTTTTCCATTACCTGATGGTAGGAAACCTCATCCTGCATCCTTACCAATGGATCTTTCCCCTTGAAATATACCGTATCCGCCAAAATTCTGCAAAATTCTTCGATTTGCTCCGCTTCTAAAAGCTTCTGCACTTCTTTTTTCTTTAATTTATAAGACACTGGAATCAGCATGCCTGCAATTTCCTGCGGGCTCTGATGGAAAAAATTCTTGCTCCGGTACATCCACATAATATTCAGCCAGTCAATCTGGGTTCCGAACACTTCCCGAAGCACCTTGCGCATCTGGCTGCCGGAAAATTTATCAATCTGCTTCCAGACATCCACAAAATAAGAGGTTTCCACCTTGGGAACCGAATCTCCGTACTGAAGCTGGTCATAATACAATTCCATGGCCTGCCTCTGCTGGCTGTTTCCAAACTGATGCAGCTTCCGGTAATCCTCCAGGATAGAATTATGAATCAGCTCTTCCACCTGCCCCCGGTGCCTGATTTCTTCCCTGCCGCCGTAAATTTTCCCGTAGCTCTCCTGTTCCCTTAGGAATCCAATGGTTTCCTGAACCGTCTGAAATTCCGTAATCCGCTCAAAATCCTCCCGTTTCAGCAGCCGGCTGCGCATGGCCTTCGTCTTAGTGACCAGTCCGCTGTACTGCAGCAATTCTCCTGCCATAACTCCTACACCTCTGTAATTTTTTCTAAAATTTCCTGGGCAAACTGATCTAATTTCTCTTCATAGGTCTGATTCATCTGTGCCATCTGCATCTGATTCTCCTTTACAATCCCCATGATTTCCTCTTCTGTCTGCTCCTCTAACTGTGAACGCAGAATTGCAAGCCTGCCCTCCAGCTCCTTTTCCATCTCAGCGGCTGAATCCTCTATTTTTCTCCGTTTCTCCTCCAATAGTTTTTGGCGGCGCGCATTCGCAGACTCCATAATCTTTCCGGCCTGCTCTTCGATTTCATAGAGACCTTTAATTATCTCATTCACGATGCCTCTCTTCCTTTCTACTTTCCAAAATATAATTTTAATGCAAACTGCCGTTTTTTGCTTCCGATTACCATATGGTCAGATAAGGAACTTGCAACTTCCTTTATCATGCTTACCAGGAACTTTCGTTCTTTTTCTGCGGAAATCTTGTATATTCTCCCTTTTTCGGGATATTGGCAGAAAATTTTCATCATATAGGCCTCGCCTTCCTTCTCTAACAGAAGAACCGAACGGTAGGACACCAGCAGCCACCGGCAGAGAGAACACCCTAAAAACATTCCATAGGCAATCTTTGGCGCCAGCTCTTGCGGAATATCCTCTCCTGTTTTATTTTGTATCCGCAGGATACACTTGTTCTCTGGATGATGAAACTGCTTCTTCAATTTTTCTACATAAAAATCCAGCTTATGGTCTCCCTCCATATAACAGTGCATAAACTCCTTCAGCAGTTCCTCGCATATTTCGGAAAGATGGCTGCCAGCTTCCATATCCAGCTCATGGATTCCAGAATTCAGATTCCCCCGGATAATTCCAAGGGCAACATGATAAATCCCTGTATACTTCCGCTTTTTCCTGTCCAGCTTCTGATTCAGCTCTGCCAGCTTAAGATCCAGCTTCTCCAGCTCAAGCTCCATATTCTTTCTCTGCAGTTCCTCCGCCTGGGCATTCTTGTAATATTTCAAAGCCTCCTGAATGGGACGGACAAGATCCTCCGGCAGATAAAAAGGCTTCAAAATCATTTTGAAGATTTTAACCTTATTATAAACCTCCAGGATTTCGGATACATCCTCCACCTGAGTCATAGCAATCCTTATGGTAGAAGGAGAAATCATCTCCACAAGATCAAAAACCTCCTTGCCGGACATATAAGGAATCGCCACCTCGCTAATCACCACTGCTACAGGATTTTTCTCCAGAAAATCCACAAAATCCTCTGGACGCTTAAAAAACCTGCAATCAATCTGCTCCCTGGAAGCCTCCAGCATCCGCTTGTATCCTTCAATATTCTTGCTGTCATGATCTAAGATAACTACAGTTTCCACAACATTCCTCCCTTCACAAACGAAACATGCTGTTTTTATTGTTTGTTCTGATTTTCATCACATTAGATTATAGCAGACTATAGGGAATTTTACAAAATTTTTTTAAACAATGCGAAACACATACAAGCTGGCTACATATGATACATTGTAATCAAAATATTGGAGGATTTGAACATGAGTGATTTAGCTGCTACAAACTGCGGATGTGGATGCGAAGGAAACAACAACGGAGGATGCTCCTCTATTATCTGGTTAATTATCCTGCTTTGCTGCTGCGGCGGCGGATGCGGCAATGGATTCTTCGGCGGCAGCGATGGATGCGGCTGCGGCAGCAACAGCTGCCTGTGGATTATCCTTCTGCTTTGCTGCTGCGGCGGCAACGGCAATGGATTCGGCGGCGGATTCTGCTGCTAATCCTGTCCAGAAAAGTTTCTTTTCTTCACCCGAAAGGACGGAGTCGGTGCAATGCACCTGCTCCGTCTTTTTCTTTCAATATAAAGGATCCTTTGCTGCTGCGCTATTTTGCCAGCGCAAACCACCTGCTCCGTCTTTTTCTTTCAATATAAAGGATCCTTTGCTGCTGCGCTATTTTGCCAGCACAAACTGTCCCACAAGTTCATCTAAAATAGTTGCCTGGGCAGACAATTCCTCACTGGTTGCAGAAGCCTCCTCTGCAGTTGCCGCATTGCTCTGCACCACCTCTGAAATCTGATTGATGCCTATTTCTGCCTGGCGCATTGCCTCTGTCTGGTCTTCTACCATAACCTTCAAATTCTTAGAGAAGTCTGCAATCTGTTTGATTCCGTCTACCACAGACTCTATGGCATTTGACGCGCGCTCCGCTGCACGGTTTCCTTCCGTAACCTCCTGAATAGAATTCTCAATCAATCCCCTGGTATCTACGGCTGCCTGGGCGCTCTGGTCTGCCAATTCACGGATCTGGTCTGCCACCACTGCAAACCCTCTTCCTGACTCTCCTGCCCTTGCCGCTTCGATGGAGGCATTTAAAGATAACAGGTTTGTCTGTGCCGCGATGGATTCGATTTCCGAAATAATATCCCCGATTCTCGTGGAAGCATCATTAATCCTTTCCATAGCTGCCATCATCGTGTTCATTTCTTCCCTGCTGTTATCTGCTTCATTTGCATAATGCTTTGCTTTCTCATAAGATTCCTCAGCGCTTGCCGCGCTTTTTTCCATGGTGACAGCAATATCAGAAATCGTTGCATGGAGCTCCTGGACAGCCTGCGCCTGCTCGGTGGCACCCTCTGCAAGGCTCTGTGACGCAATTGCCAAATCACCAGAGCCAGTAGACACATGCTCGGAAGCCTCTCCGATGGATAACAAGGTCTCTGTCATCTGATCCCTTAATTTGCGCATGGATTCGTATAATTTTCCAAAATCTCCAGTATATTTATCAGAGGCATTGGACCGGACTGCATAATTTCCGCCTGCCATCTCTCCGAGAACCTCGTCAATATCATGGATAATCACGTTCAGGTTGTCCGCCATCTCTGTTGCGTCTTTTTCCATATGCTCTACTTCGTCCCCTGTTTCTACCATTGGAAATGGAGAAGAAAGGTCTCCTGCTGAAAATGTTTTCAGGCGTTCTCCCAATTTGCCAAGGGGCTCGGAGATTCTCTTGGCAATATTTTTTCCAATCTTTGTGGAAAATACGATGGCAACCGCAACAACGGCCACAATGATAACCGCAAGAATCCATTCTGTGACGACAAGTGTTTTTGACAGCTGGTTCCCTTCATTCACCTTTACGTTTAAAAGCTCTTCCAGCTGTGTATAAATACTATTATAAATGCCTGCCAGCTCGCTCAATGCGATATCCTGCGCCTGCTTGCAAAGCTCCCGGTCCGTGGTTGCCCCAAGGTCCATAATCTTCTGATCGATTTCCCAATATGTATTCAATTCCTCCTTGATGGCATTATAAGTCTTCCTGCCATCCTCAGAAACAATCGTTTCTTCTATCTTCGCAAAATTCTCTTCAAAGGCTGCCTTGCTCTCCTTATGCTGCTTTACAACCTCAGCAATGGCCTCTGCATCATCATACCCTATGGCTGCCCGCAGGGAAGAACGCACGTCTGCAAATTCAAACATGGCCTTCCCGATGTCCCCCTGGGCAAAACCAAAATTCGTCAATGCATAAGAATATCTGCTGGATATTATTAATAACGCAACCAATCCCAAAGCTGCAACTGCCACCGTAATCGCTGATACTTTGAAAAATGAGCCGGTGAGTCTCTTTTCAATGCTTTCATGTTCCTTCATCAATCAATCCCTGATCCTTTCCCCCTGCTTCAAAATTAACCTTTATTTTTCACTTATTTTGAAACAGTACGTATTTTTTATAATTATAGCACACTTTTTCAAACATTCAAGTAGGAAAAACTTCACTTATTCAGCATAAAATTACGCTTCACGCAGATGATAAAACACAAAAGCCGCTCCTCGTTGGAAATTTTCCAAAGGAGGACGCGGCCGTATCCTATCTTTCCCGTTTCGGCTGATGCCATTGTGTACTGTTATTTCTTCTTTCCTTGCTTTGTTCCTGCCTTTCCTTCCTCTTTATGCATGCTTCATCTATCTCATAAACACTGTTTCCATCTATCACTAACCTTCCCAACCATCTCATCTCCTGGATTCACATCATTATATTATATGTCATATTCCCAATTCCTCCCTCATAAATTAAAATAAAAAAGGCGAACACAATGGAAGCGATTGACACACTGATTCAGGATAGGCACCTTGAAATGATCAAAGCTGCCATTCCCTATTTAGATAATTCCCGGCAGAAAAATATGGCAATGCTGGTAAAATTCATGGAATTGCAGCGAACCATGGCGCTGTTCCAAAATCCTGGAAACGATTTGAAAATGTGCTCGGAGGAGGAAAAGGAGGATCCTGTGCAAATGCTCTCCGCCATACGGGAATACTGCACAGACAAGGAAAAAGAGATGATTGATAACATTATAAACTTTGTCCAGATGTTCTCCACTTACGGAACCTTGTTCTCCGCCACCTGACTATCATCAAAGAAAGGAATGCTATGAACCCTCAAGACTTATTAAACAATCCCCAGCTTACGCAGAATATTTCCCCGGAAAAGCTGCAGCTTCTCATGGAGCTTGCCAGCAGCAATTCTCCAAATACCTCTAATCCCCAGGCAATGGCGGAATCCTTAAAGAATGCCTCAGAAAGCGCCAAAAACCAGGGCATGAATTTTTCTTCTACGGAGCGTGACCTGATTATCCAGGTGTTGAAGCAGGGCATGCCGCCGCAGGAACAGAAGAAGGTGGATCTGCTGATGCAGATGATGAAAACAATGCGCAAATAGCAAATCTGCCCTGCCTTCCATCTGGGAGCACATAGCTATCCCATAGCAGAACGGTGCAAATTCCCCGTCCTGCTATGGGATAGCTTTTCATAACCCTATTTCATAACAGCATCGATAATCCTGCCTGGCGTTTCTACATAGCCTTATTTCATAACAGCATCGATAATCCTGCCTGGCGTTTCCTCATAGCCCTATTTCGCAACAATATTGATAATCCTGCCTGGCACATAGATTTCCTTTACCACATTCCCGGTAAGCTTTCCGCCTAATGCTTCCTTTCCGGCAGCAATGGCGGCTTCCTTATCCACGTCTATGGGCAGGGTAACGGTTGCCCTGGTCTTTCCATTAATCTGGACTGCCAGTTCTACGGTATTTTCTATGGTCTTGGCTTCCTCATATTCCGGCCAGGTACATTGATAAATCCTTCCCTCATAGCCGCAGGTTTCCCAGATTTCTTCTGTAATATGGGGTGCTGTAGGATTTAACAAAATCAAGAAGGTACGGAATTCTCCCCGGCTGATGCTGCCTGCCTTGGAGAAATCATTTAAGATGGACATCATAGCCGCAATGGCTGTATTGTATTTCAAATTTTCATAGTCCGAGCTTACCTTCTTGATTAACTGGTGCATCCTTGTTTCAAACTCTGGCCGGTATCCTTCCCCGTCCACCAGGATATCCTGCAGCTTCCATACGCGCTCCAAAAATCTGCGGCAGCCCTTCACGCCATTTTCCGACCAGGAAGCGCTTAAGTCAAAGGCTCCGATAAACATTTCATAGGTACGCAAGGTGTCTGCACCGTAATCCATGACAATATCATCAGGATTTACCACATTTCCCCGGGATTTGGACATTTTCTCGCCGTTTTCCCCTAAAATCATGCCATGGGAGGTACGCTTCTGGTAAGGCTCCGGCGTAGGCACTATGCCCTGGTCATAGAGGAACTTATGCCAGAACCGGGAATACAGAAGATGCAGGGTGGTATGCTCCATCCCGCCATTGTACCAATCCACCGGAAGCCAGTATTTCAATGCCTCTTCACTTGCCAGGGCCTTGGTATTCCTGGGGTCTGTATACCGCAGGAAATACCAGGAGGAGCCTGCCCACTGGGGCATGGTATCCGTCTCCCGCTTTGCCGGGCCGCCGCAGCAGGGACATGTGGTATTGACCCAATCTGTCATAGCCGCCAATGGAGATTCCCCGTTATCGGTAGGCATGTAGCTGTCCACTTCTGGAAGCTGCAGGGGAAGCTCGCTTTCTGGCAATGCCACATAACCGCATTTCTCACAGTTTACAATTGGAATCGGCTCTCCCCAGTAACGCTGGCGGGAGAATACCCAATCCCGCAGCTTGAAGTTGGTCTTTCCTTTTCCAATCTGCTTCTCTTCCAAAAACTCAATGATTTTTTCCTTAGCCTTTGCTACCTCCAGCCCATCTAAAAATCCTGAATTCACCAGCTTCCCGGAAGCAACGTCCGTGTAGGCCTCCTTCTGCACGTCCTCGCCGCCTGCGACCACTTCAATAATCGGCAGATGAAACTTTTGGGCAAACTCCCAGTCACGGGTATCGTGGGCTGGAACTGCCATAATCGCTCCTGTCCCATAGCTCATCAATACATAGTCTGACACCCAGATAGGGATTTCCTTATCATTCACCGGGTTCATGGCACGTAAGCCCTCAATCTCCACACCGGTTTTCTCTTTTGCCAGCTCTGAACGCTCAAAATCGGATTTCCTTGCCGCCTGTTCCTGATAAGCTGTAATTTCGTCCAGGTTTTTAATGTCTTCTTTATATTTTTCCAGCATAGGGTGTTCCGGGGATACTACCATGTAGGTGGCTCCAAACAAGGTATCCGGCCTTGTGGTATATACTGTAAGCTTGTCTTCTTTTCCGGCAATCTTAAAATCCACTTCCGCGCCCTGGCTTTTGCCAATCCAATTCCGCTGGGACACCTTGACCCTTTCAATGTAATCCACATCATTCAGGCCTTCCAGCAATTTATCCGCGTATTCGGTAATCTTTAACATCCACTGGCTTTTCACCTTGCGCACCACCGGAGCGCCGCACCGCTCACAGACCCCGTTTACTACCTCTTCATTGGCAAGCCCCACTTTGCAGGACGTGCACCAGTTAATGGGCATCTCGCTCTTATAGGCCAGCCCTTCTTTGAATAATTTCAGGAAAATCCACTGGGTCCAATGGTAATATTCCGGGTCTGTGGTATTCACTTCCCGGTCCCAGTCAAAGGAGTAGCCCAAGGCATGGAGCTGTCCCTTGAATCGTTCCACATTATTCCCGGTTACAATCTTTGGATGAATCTTATTCTTAATCGCATAGTTCTCTGTGGGAAGGCCGAATGCATCCCATCCCATAGGATAGAGCACATTGTATCCCTGCATCCTTCTCTTTCTTGCCACAATATCAAGAGCCGTATAGGGCCTGGGATGCCCAACATGAAGCCCCTGTCCCGACGGATAGGGGAATTCTACCAATGCATAATATTTCGGTTTGGAGTAATCCTCTGCAGCGGCAAATGCCTTCTCCTCATCCCAAATCTTCTGCCATTTCTTTTCTAACGCTCTGTGATTGTATGGTACTGCCATTTTACATCCTCCTTTTTCAATGAAATGCCCCCTCTTCTTCGCTCCGGCGGCAAATCATCGGAAGGCTACTGTGCATATACTTCTAAAATTTTATCACATAGGGGGCATTTGTCAAGGCTCTTGTAACGCATTTTCCTTTCACGGTCATATTATATATAGAAACAATAATTCTGGAGATTATAGATGAAAAATCCTTATATAAATGATGAAAATATGGATGAACTTTACAGCAATTATGAAAATCCCGGAAGGCTTTTCCTGGAAACTGCCCTTACCCAGATGCCTGCGGCCTATGCAGAGCTTATGGGAAATCCTGGAACAGGCGAGATAAATGGCATCGTCCGCTTCTACCCCATTGGTGCTGGCGTTCTGGTCAATGCCGAAGTCTATGGGCTTCCAGCAGGTGTCAATCCCTGCACTTCTGATATTTTTGGCTTTCATATCCATGAGGGGCATTCCTGCACTGGAAATGAAAGCGACCCCTACGCAAATACAGGGGGGCACTACAATCCCACACTCTGCCCCCATCCGGCACATGAAGGGGATATGCCTCCTTTGTTTGGATACAATGGCTCTGCATGGATGATGTACTATACGGACCGGTTTGACCTTTTGGATATTATTGGGAAAACAGTTATCATCCATAGCCAGCCGGATGATTTTACCACTCAGCCTTCTGGTAATTCCGGGGCAAAGATCGCTTGCGGAACAATCGTGGCGGTGTAAAAAATTTTTATTCTTTGGCCATTCCACATTGTATGGCTCTTTATGGTTAGTTATCATTTATTGGCATCCTCAAAACCAGAAATGATGCCACAATCAACGAATGAAAATGCTCGCTGTAGTCTTGGTGTATGCCAAAGCATAAGTTACGTCTGCCAGCAAACAGCGGGAATGGACTCCTGTCCATTCCCGCGTCCACCTTGCACAAAGTAAATTTCAATTCTACCCCATTTGCAGAAAATGGATTCCTACCCATTCCCACGTCCGCCCCGCACAAGGTAAGCTTGAATTTCAATTCTATCTTACAAATCTGCCAGCTTAAACTGCTCTATCATATCATTCAATTCAATGGCCTGTGCAGACAACTCCTGGCTGGTAGCAGAACTCTCCTCCGCTGCCGCAGAATTGGACTGCACCACCTCCGAAATCTGTTCGATGGCCTGGTTAATCTGCTGCATTGCACCGTTCTGCTGGCTGGAATTCTCTGCCACTTCTTCTACGGCTTTCACAATCTCTGCGATTCCGCCGATTACCGACTGCAGAGCCTGTGCCGTCTCCTCTGCAATCTTGTTGCCGCTTTCTACTTCGCTTACCGCAGCCTCAATCAAGCTTCTGGTATCCTCCACAGCTTCTGCGCTTTGATTTGCCAAATGTCCGATTTCACCGGCAACTACCGCAAATCCGCGTCCAACCTCCCCGGCTCTGGCCGCCTCTATGGAAGCATTCAAAGAAAGAAGGCTGGTCTGGTCTGCAATGGCTTCGATGGTCTGGATAATATTTGCAATCTCCAGGGAAGCAGTGCTGATTTTATCCATTGCCTGGGTCATTTCAACAATATGTGCATTGCCGGCTTCCGCTTGTTTTCCAATATCATCCGCTTTCTTGCTGGTAGAAACGGCATTTTTTGTATTCCGTTCTACCTGCTCCGCCAGATTATTGACTGTGGCAAGCAACTCTTCTATGGAAGCTGCCTGGTCGGTAGCTCCCTCTGCCAAAGCCTGGCCACTTTCTGCCATCTGGGAGGAGCCAAGCCCTACCTGGTCAGCCGATTCCCTGATATGCCCAAGGGTGCCGCTTAAAGAATGATTAATCTTGCGGACTGCCAGCAGAATTTCCTCAAAATCTCCTACATAGGAATCTGTTGCTCTGGAATGGACGTCAAAATTATTGACTGCCATCTCTCCCAGCAGATATTTTATGTCTGCAATCATCTCGCCGATTTCTTCCACAATCACTTTGGTTGCCTCTGCCAAAGCCTTGGTTTCATCTGCAGCTTCAAAATCTGGAACATCTGAATGCAAGTCTCCTTTTGCCAGCTCCGTGAGCCGCTCTGCACAAAGCCGGATGCGCGTACCAATGCTATCCGCCAGCTTCTTGACGATATTTCCTGCCAGGACAATGGAAACAATCACAATCACAACCGTTAAGATAATTCCTACAATCGTCTCAATATTGAAATCTGAAAGAGGAGCGGTAATTGCGATACCCCAGCCGTTGCTGTTCTCCACCGGGGCATAAGCCATAATCTTCCTCACGCCGCCGTAACGGTATGTCCCAGCTCCGGTTTCCCCTGCAATCATTTTCTTCTCCAGGTTTGCCAGCGCCTTTAAGCTGGAATCATTTTCCGCATCCTTGATGGAGTTTTCCCCCTTCTCCACCGATTCCATATTTTCGTGGGCAATCACAGTGCCTTCCTTATTTATCATGTAAGAATAGCCATTCTCACTGACACTGGTAGCTGCCATGATATCATTTAAAAACGTCTCTTCTGGAACCAGATATACCACGCCCACCACTTGGGTTCCAAAGACTCCGCCTTCCCATATGGGAGCTGCAATAATGATGCTCAGCTTCCCTGTGGTCTTGCTGATAATGGGTTCTGAGACACAGGAATGGCCTTCCATCGCCGTCTTAAAATATTCCCTGTCGCTGAAATCCTCGCCTGAAAAAATACTGATGCCGTTTTTATCCAGAATATTCCCTCGCATCAGGCCGTTTACTTCTACACGCTCGTCTATAATTTTCTGCTTTTCCTCCAGGGATACATCCTCCCTGGCAAGGCGCGCTGTCATGCCCAAATCTTCCGCAAGGTTCCGGTATGAGGTCATCTCCCATTCCACCCGCTCGGCGGCTACCTTTGCCGTAGCTGTCATATTGCGCTTCAACGTGGAGTTGGTGCTGTGGTTATTCAGTACGCTGCTGATAATCCCAAGCAGCGCCAGGGGAATGATTACCAATGCCAGCACGGACATGGTAATCTTCCCTTTGATCGTCTCATGAAAGAGACGCTTTACTTCCTGTATGCGAAAACTCTTTTTCTTTTTTTCCGTATGCTTTTCCCTTTTCATACGGTTCCCACCCTTCTTCCTTTTGTATTAGAAAATCTCCATCCTGCTATGGACGCCGGAAACTTTCATAGATAAATCCGCCATCCTGCACAGCCAGCCGTTCGGCTGGCTGTGCAGGATGGGGGTACTATGGAAGCTGGAGATTTTCAATTTCTTAGTCCTCTCCGTTTTCAAGCTTATTGGCTCTTGCTGTAATTTCCTTTTCCTGGATATCCGAAGGAGCCTGCTCATAACGGGCAAATTCATAGGAAAACAGCCCGCTTCCGCCAGTCATGGAACGAAGGTCTGTCATATAACCATAGATCTCCATATACGGAACATCCGCTGCAATCTCCGTCTTACCGGTTTCTGCCGGGTTCATGCCAAGTACGCGCCCGCGGCGTTTGTTCAAATCTCCCATAACATCACCGGTATATTTATCTGGAACTACCACCTTCATGGATGCGATAGGCTCCAATAATACGGGAGAAGCCTCCATCATACCCTTTTTAAATGCCTGGATGGTTGCCATCTTAAATGCCATTTCAGAGGAATCTACCGGGTGGTAAGAGCCATCGTACAGCACTGCCTTCACGCCAACCACCGGGTATGCTGCCATAGGCCCTTTCAGCACGGATTCCTGCAAGCCTTTTTCCACTGCCGGGAAATAATTCTTCGGCACAGCCCCGCCTACTACCTGCTGTTCAAAGGTATATGCCGTCTCTAAATCTCCGCTGGGTTCAAAAGTCATTTTTACGTGTCCATACTGTCCGTGTCCGCCAGACTGTTTCTTATACTTGTATTCCACATCTGATTTCTTGCGGATAGTCTCACGGAATGCAATTTTCGGCCTGCTCAATTCAATTCCAACTTTGTAACGCTCTGCCAGCTTGCTGACCACCACTTCCAAATGCTGGTCGCCGATGCCGTAAATCAAGGTCTGGCCGTTGGCGCTGTCGTTTTCTGTCCGCAGTGTCAAATCTTCCTGCATTAATTTCTGCAATGCCTGGGAAATCTTGTCTTCATCCCCCTTGTTCTTTGCTTTATAGCGCATATATGTATAGGGGGTAGAAATCTGTGTCTTCCCATATACCACCGGCACTGCCTTGGTGGACAACGTATCTCTGGTGGATACCTTGGTTAATTTTGCCAATGCGCCGATATCTCCGGCATGGAGTTCTTTCACTTCCTCTGGCTTATTTCCCCTCATCACATAAATTTTGCCAATCTTATCATCCATATTTTTTTCAGAATTGAAGAGCACGTCGTCTGTCTTCAACACGCCGGAATTTACTTTTACCAAGGAGTACTTGCCGATGAACGGGTCTGCAATGGTCTTAAAGATATAAGCGCTCTTTGGCTTGGCAATATCATAATCTCCGTCAAAGACCTCGTTGGTCTTCATATTCACACCCTTGCAGGGGCGTTTTTCCGGGCTTGGCAGGTATTTCAAAATGTCGTCCAAAAGGGTGTACACCCCTTGCACCAGCGTGCTGGAGCCCATGGAAACCGGAACGATGCTTCCATCTGCCACATTGGTGCGGAGTGCGGAACGGATTTCAAATTCAGAGAATTCCTCCCCGGCAAAATAGCGGTCCATAAATTCTTCGCTGGTCTCTGCCACTGCTTCCATCAAAGCTTCCCGGCAGATTTCCAGGTTTGCCTGGGAATAATCGGGAACCTCCGTCTCTACTACCTTGCCCATTTCATCCCAGCGGTTTCCGGTTTGGGTTACCACATTGACATAGCCTACAAATTTCTCATTCTCACGGATGGGAAGATGGAAAGGCGCAATCCGCTTGCCGTACATTTCCTGCAAATCTGCTACTACCTGGCGGAAACTTGCATTGTCGTCATCCATTTCTGTCACAAATACCATCCTGGGAATCTTGTACTTCTCACAGATCTCCCATGCCTTCTGGGTTCCTACCTCGATTCCGCTCTTGCCGGATACCACGATAATTGCCGCATCCGCCACACTGACTGCTTCTTCCACTTCCCCTACAAACCCAAAATATCCCGGCGTATCCAGTATATTAATCTTGGTATCTTCCCAGGGAATTGGAACGATAGAGGTATTAACAGAAAAAAGACGTCTGGTTTCTTCTTTGTCATAATCGCTGATGGTATTCCCGTCGCTAATCTTTCCCATACGCTTGGTAAGGCCAGCCAGGTATGCCATTGCTTCTACCAGAGTCGTCTTTCCGCTTCCGCCGTGTCCTAGAAGTACCACGTTCCTTATCTTGTCAGTTGTATAAACGTTCATATGAATTCCTCCAATACAAGTATATTTGATGATGTATATATTCTACTAAAACTTTTATAATTTTACAACCTTTTTATTCAATATTAATAAAAGTCTTGACTTTTCCGCTTCAACGCGCCAAATCATTGACTTTTCCGGCGGTTTCCATTATGATAAGACAAGACATCTGAAAGGAAAGTTTGATTTAGGAAAGGAATTCTACATATGAAACCTGAAAAAATCGGTTTTATCGGCCTTGGCCTGATTGGCGGCTCTATTGCAAAAACCATCCACAGGCTCCGCCCGGACATTACCTTGATTGCATATGATATCGACAAGGATTCTTTGGCCCTTGCCGTGAAAGAACAGGTCATCGCCGCAGCCTGCGAAAACCTTACAGAGGATTTTGAAGGCTGCCAATATATTTTTCTCTGTGCCCCGGTACAGAAAAATACGGATTTTCTGGAAAAATTATCTGCTTTTGCCGGAACAGGCTGCATCATCACAGATGTGGGCAGCGTAAAAACAGCCATCCACCAGGAAATCTCCCATACGCCCCTTGCCCCTTATTTCATCGGCGGGCATCCCATGGCTGGCTCTGAAAAGAGCGGCTACAGCCATGCAACCCCTTATTTATTGGAAAATGTGTATTATATCATTACCCCCTCCGCCGAGACAGATACCGAAGCGGTGCAAAGATTTCAAGGGTTTATCCAGTCCCTGGGCGCGATTCCCATTGTCCTTAATTACAAGGAGCACGACTTTGTCACCGCCGCGGTCAGCCACCTGCCCCATATCCTGGCTTCCAGCCTTGTAAACCTGGTGAAGTATCTGGACAATAAAGAAGAGATCATGAAGCAGATTGCCGCCGGCGGCTTTAAGGATATCACAAGAATTGCTTCCTCCTCCCCTGTGATGTGGCAGCAGATCTGCCTGGCCAACCGGGAACAGATTTTAAAGCTGATGGACGCTTTCCTCACTTCCCTGGCACAGACCAGGCAGGCCATTGCAGCTTTTGGGGAAACAGATTTATTTGATTTCTTCCAGTCTGCCAAAGATTACCGGGATTCCCTGCCCCTAGCAGGCAGCGGCCCTCTCCCGAAAATTTACGATGTTTACTGCGACATGGTGGACGAGGCCGGGGGAATCGCAACCCTTGCCACCATCCTTGCCACCAACCAAATCAGCATTAAAAATATCGGCATTATCCACAACCGGGAATTCCAGGAGGGAGTGCTCCACATTGAATTTTATGAAGAAAAAGCGCTGCAGGAGGCCTTGGAATTGCTGCGGAAATACCGCTATACCGTATATGAGCGGTAATCCCTACCAAAGGTATACCCGTATGCCAAATGATTTTCCAGCAAATCCATAGGATTTTCAGAAGAACGGCAGAATATTTGAGTAAATTGAAAGGAACGTGTATTGAACATGGAACTTACAAGAAAACATGCTTTCCGGGGAGAGCTTTCCGTCCCCGGCGACAAATCCATTTCCCATAGGGGCATTATGTTCGGCGCCATTTCCAATGGGCTGACTGAGGTAACCAATTTTCTCCAGGGCGCCGACTGCCTTTCCACCATTTCCTGCTTCCGCCAGCTTGGGATTGCCATTGAAAATGACGGCTCCAAAGTATTGGTGCAGGGCAAAGGGCTGCATGGCCTGGCCGCTCCCAATAAAACCTTGCAGGTGGGAAACAGCGGCACCACACTGCGGCTGATTTCGGGCATCCTGGCCGGGCAGCCCTTTGAAAGCACATTAGATGGGGATGCTTCCATCCGGAAACGCCCCATGAAACGTATTTTTACCCCCTTATCCAAGATGGGCGCCCAGTTCCAATGCTGGGATTCCAATGATTTCCCAGAGCAGAGGAAGGAAACAACCTCTCACTGCGCCCCCTTTACCATCCAGGGCGGCAGCATAAAGCATATCCATTACCACTCCCCCATCGCCTCCGCCCAGGTAAAATCAGCCACGCTCCTTGCAGGGCTTTACGGGGACGGGATTACCAAGGTGACAGAGCCTGTATTGTCAAGAAACCACACAGAATTGATGCTGGCTGGATTCGGGGCAAAGATTCTTTCCACGGACGCCACTGCCGCCATCTGGCCGGAACCAAAGCTGGAAGGGCAGGCCATCCATGTGCCGGGGGATATTTCCTCTGCTGCTTATTTCATTGCGCTGGGATTAATCCATCCCCATGCGGAAATCCTGATTCAAAATACAGGCGTCAACCCTACCCGAAGCGGCATTTTGAAGGCCGCCCTTGCCATGGGCGGAAAAGCTGCCCTCTTAAATGAGAGAACCGTGTCCGGGGAACCTGTGGCTGACATTCTTGTGTCATCCAGCAGCCTCCACGGCGCTGTCATAGAGGGCAGCATGATTCCAACTTTGATTGACGAGCTTCCCATCCTGGCAGTTATGGCGGCTTTTGCAGAAGGCACGACCGTCATAAAAGACGCCCAGGAACTGAAGGTGAAAGAATCCAACCGGATTGCCACCGTAACCGAAAACCTAAGAGCCATGGGAGGGGATATCACCCCGACAGAAGACGGAATGGTCATCCGAGGGCAATCGCC
This sequence comes from uncultured Lachnospiraceae bacterium, assembly GCA_947384285.1. Taxonomy (GTDB): domain Bacteria; phylum Bacillota; class Clostridia; order Lachnospirales; family Lachnospiraceae; genus Petralouisia. The sequence goes on along the minus strand of CANDGI010000005.1, from coordinate 29,873 downwards.
TTTGTGCGGCACCCGGATTAAAACCTACGGCGACCACCGGATTGCCATGTCCTTTGCCATTGCCGGATTAAATGCAGATGGGAACACTACTTTTGATGATGAGGGATGCGTGACGGTTTCCTATCCTTCCTTTTTCCAGGATATTGAAAAGCTGGCCCGGTAGGGCCAGCTTTGTTATATTCCTATTCAGTATTTATTTCGGTTCTGCTTCGCCTTCCAGCTATGGCCTTCTTACCGTAGATGGCCAGCTTGGAGCCGGACAGCTTCGTTTCTGTTTTAGTCTATGCAGATTCCATGTTCCTTGTTATTCCTCGCTCCATTCCACCGGCTTCCATGCCTGCCCGAATTTTACATCCCGGAACAAGGCTGCCAGCCCGGTAATCTGTTTTAACCGCAGAATCTCATCCTTACTCATCCCTAAGTGCTTGGCAATCCAGGCGTCCGACCTGCCGATTTCATGAAGCTCTTTTACAATATTGCTCATCAAATCCACATCATGGGTTCCTCTTGCCCGGTTATGGCGTATGGTGCTGGCCATCCGGTTGGACAGTGATTTCTCTATCACAGTTACCGGAAGCATCCCATGTTCCCGCTCATAAATATCTTTATGCTCTTTCATAATCCGGTAGCGGTGAAACCCGTCCACAATAATATATTGATCCTGCTCCTTGGAATAGTAGCAGACAATGGGCATGGTGTACCCGTCTTCTTTAATGCTGTCATAAAGCAGCCGCATCTCCGGCGGCGCTACCGCATTGGGGTTGTAATCGTTCGCTGCAATCTTTTCTATCGGTACCGGTATGACCTGATATGCTGGGCTTTTGTATTCTTTCGTGCTCATTGGCAAATCCTCCGTATTTTCTCTTGATGGCATCCATTTGCTTCTTTTTCTTTTTTCTACCGCTTGTCGGCAGATTCCCCGTATTTTCTCTTGATGGCATCCATTTGCTTCTTTTTCTTTTTTCTACCGCTTGTCGGCAGATTCCCCGTATTTTCTCTTGATGGCATCCATTTGCTTCTTTTTCTTTTTCTTTTTTCTACCGCTTATCAGCAAATTCCCCGTATTTTTTCTTGATGGCATTAATCTGCTCTTTTTCTTTGGCTGTCAGCCCAAATCCCATAAACCTGCAGATATGGTCATTTTTCAAAATGCAAAAGCACATCCGCTTCCAGCTTGGGATATCCTTGGTGGATTTTATATCGTCCGTCTCATCTGGAATCTTCCCGGTAAATATAATTCTGGAATGCTTATTGACCGTATAATTGGAGATGCCGTTCCGCTTAATCTGATACCCATGGTCCAAAAGCTCCTGTATGGTCTCCTCCGGCAGGCCTCCCCCTGTCTCATGCCAGAATTTCATGGAAGTCCTGAACTTTTTCACATAATTATTCCGGATCCTGACCGGCAGCGTATCCAGCAGGAACTTGGTATAGGATTCCCAGGTGTGCCCCTCGGGCAGTTTAATGCTCCGGTAACCCATGGCCTTTGTCCTGGCATACACGGAACTGAAATTGACGCCCCGCACCCTGCCTACCAATTTGGTCCAAATCTCCGGGTCAATCACCCGGTACAGGTTCAGGCTGTCCCTGGCATAATCATTAAACGGCGATGCCACACGCATCTGGCTTGGATTTAACCCTGCCATATAATATAAATCATAGAGCTTGTTATAATCATACCCGAACTGGAAATTGGCTGCCCACACATCGCTGTTGGTCCAGTCATAAAGGGGAGACGCGCACCACACATCCTTAAACTGCTTGGAAATCCAGCACTCTCCCTTATACCCGTATTTCCGGTTCAAAAAACCGCTGTAGCGCTGCATGGACTCCTCCGCCCGTATGCCCAGAAGGCAGACCGTGCTCTTTTTCCCATGCTGCTCCTTGTAGAACCTGCCGAACTGCTTTGCCAGGCTCTCCTGGGGCATCCGGTACCGATAGTGGTTAAATGGATTCGACAGATTTACCACATAGGGATGCTTGGGCATCGGCCTTACCCAGATATCCCTCTTCATGTCATCCCAGGGATACCAATACATTTCATAACTGCTTAGAGCCGTCCTGGTTTCCATGGGCAGGCAGATCCAGTAGGGTTCCATTTCATGCTCCAGGCACTGGAACGTCCGCTGCACATATTCCGTCGTCACCGTATACTGTGCCTCAAAGTCCTGATGGAACAAGCCCACGGTCCGCCTGGGATAATGCTGCCGTTTAAAATCCAGCAGCAGGTTCAAAAGCACCCCGCTGTCCTTCCCCCCGCTGAAAGAAACATAAATATTGTCAAATTCCTGAAATAAAAAATGAAACCTTTTTTGAAGCGTCTCGTAAACATTGTCCTTCTGATATTCCCGAACCATCATCCTGTCCCACACATCCTCGCTTTTCCAATTTTTTCCAAATGTATTCCTTTATCATACTTCGAATAAATTTTTTTTGCAACCTTTTTCCTTGGTTCCATTGACATGCACCTGGACAAAGCATACAATGAGTACACACAACCGACATAAAACACACTATTTAGAAGGAGGTATTTTACACATGGCAAACATTTTAATCAGTCCAAACAAATATTTACAGGGCGCAGGGGAAATGAAGCATCTGGGGGAATATGCAGAAAAGTACGGCAGGAAAGCGCTGATTTTGATTACATCTTCAGGCTTCAAAAGAATTGGGGACATCGTAGAAGGCAGCTTTGCCGGGAAATCCGTTTCCACCGTATTCGACTATTTCAATGGGGAATGCAGCAAAACAGAAATCAACCGGTTAATCAAGGTTGTGGAAGAGAACGGCTGTGACATGATCATCGGCATCGGCGGCGGAAAAATCCTGGATACTGCCAAAGCAGTGGCTTTCCATAAATCTATCCCAGTATTAATCTGCCCCACCATTGCTTCCACCGACGCTCCCTGCAGCGCATTGTCTGTTATTTATACGGATGAAGGCGTGTTCGAAGAGTATCTGTTCCTTCCTGCCAATCCCAATTTGGTTCTGATGGATACAGAAATCGTCACAAAATCTCCGGTCCGCCTGACCGTGTCCGGCATGGGGGACGCACTGGCTACTTATTTTGAAGCAAGGGCCTGCAAAAACAGCGGGGCATCTACCTGCGCTGGAGGTCTTTCAACTTCCGCGGCAATGGCGCTGGCAGAGCTGTGCTTTGATACATTGATGGAAGAAGGGGTAAAAGCAAAGCTGGCTTTGGAAGCAGGTGCATGTACTCCTGCTGTGGAAAAAATAATCGAAGCAAATACCCTTTTAAGCGGTATCGGTTTTGAAAGCGGCGGCCTGGCTGGCGCCCATGCCATCCACAATGGGCTGACCGTCCTGGAAGAATGCCACCATATGTACCACGGGGAAAAGGTTGCATTTGGAACCATTACCCAGCTTGTGCTGGAAAACATTCCTTCTGATGAATTGGAAGACATCATTACCTGGTGCATTGAGCTGGGGCTTCCTGTCACCTTGAAAGAACTGGGCGTTGCGGAAGTGACCGACGAGAAGATTATGGCTGTGGCTGCTGCCGCATGTGCAGAGGGCGACACCTTGCATAATATGCCGTTTACCGTTACGCCGGAAACGGTATGCGCTGCTATCAAGGCTGCGGATGCCTATGGGCATTATTATCTTGGGAATTAACATACGCCCTGCCGTATAACCTTATATAAAAACCAGGGATAATTGCGCAATGCCCATTGCACAATTATCCCTGTTATGCACAAAACTTTTATTGTATGACATCAATTCCTGCAAGCCGCCGGCATTTGTAAAAAAATTTAATTTTTCTGCAAGGATTCCAATAAATATGCCGTATTAATAAATAAGGAATATATTAACAATATCATAAAAATTGTATCGGGAGGAATCAACAATGAAATTTTTAGGAAAGTGGAAAAAAATCACATTGGCTGTCATGGCAGCTATCTTTTGTATGGGCATTTTCACCATCCCCGTCCTGGCTCATGGGCATCATGGCAATAACAGCCACCACCAGTCCGGGAATACGAATCCTGGGACTTACTGCCCTTACCACCACTCGAACCACCAGAACCCGGAAAACTGCCAGAATTACTGCAATGTGCATCATTCCATCCACCAGAATATGTCTGACTGCCAGAACTACTGCTCCTATCACCATTCCATCCACCAGAATATGTCTGACTGCCAGAACTACTGCTCCTATCACCATTCTGTCCACCAGAATGTGAAGGACTGCAGCCATTACTGCCCTTACCATAAGGCGATTCACACGAATGTTAAGAGCTGTAAGAATTACTGCCCCTGCCACAAGACAATCCATAAGAGCGTAAAGAGCTGCAAGAATTACTGTCCCTACCATAAGACGATCCATAAGAGCGTGAAAAGCTGCAAGAATTACTGCTCCTACCATAAAACGATCCATAAGAGTGTGAAGAGCTGTAAGAATTACTGCTCCTATCATAAGACGATTCATAAGAATATCAAGAGCTGCAAGAATTACTGTGCTTATCACAAGGCAATCCATAAAAGCATCAAAAAATGCAGCCATTATTGTTCTTATCACCGCACCACACACACAGATATGACAGACTGCAGCCATTACTGCCCTTACCACCACAAAATCCATAAAGACATGGAGGACTGTAACCGCTATTGCGAAGAACATGAGACGATCCATGAGGATGGAAGCATCCATTCCATTATCTAATGAAATTCTTCCCTTCCATACGTCTTGCAGATAGGAACAAGGACAGCCAATCCTCTGATATTGGCTGCCCTTGTTTTCTCTTGCTATCTTGATATTTCTATTTACAAATGTACGAAAACTGTGTCAACAGATAAACATCGCATCCCCAAAGCTGAAAAACCGATATTCTTCTTTTACAGCAATCTCATAGGCATGCATCACCTGTTCTCGTCCTGCCAGGGCTGACACCAGCATCACCAGCGTGGATTCCGGCAGATGGAAATTGGTAATCAGCGCATCCAGAATCTTAAATTGATACCCTGGATAGATGAAAATGTCCGTCCAGCCGCTTCCTGCCTGTACCACATCTCCTTTTGCAGCAGATTCAATGGTACGGCAGCTTGTGGTTCCAACACAGATGATTCTGCCGCCGTTTCTTTTTGTCTCGTTGATAAGCTTTGCTGCCGTATCGTCAATCTGGTAAAACTCCGAGTGCATATGATGATCCTGTACCTGCTCTGCTTTTACCGGGCGGAAGGTTCCAAGGCCTACGTGAAGGGTTACCTCTGCGATGGAAATGCCCTTCCCTCTGATGGCTTCCAGCAGCTCTGGCGTAAAATGCAGCCCGGCTGTGGGCGCTGCCGCAGATCCCTCCTGTTTGGCATAGACCGTCTGGTAGCGGTTTTTATCCTGAAGCTGGTGGGTAATATAAGGAGGGAGGGGCATCTGTCCCAGCTTATCTAAAATTTCTTCAAAAATCCCTTCGTAGGTGAACTGAATCAGGCGGTTGCCATCCTCAACAATCTCCAGAACTTCCCCGGTCAGCAGTCCGCCGCCAAAGAGAATCCTGGTTCCAGGCTTCGCCTTTCTCCCCGGCTTTACCAATGTCTCCCAGACATCATGCTCCTTCCTTTTTAACAGGAGAACTTCTATTTTTGCCTGAGTTCCCTCCCGTTCCCCAAACAGCCTGGCAGGGATAACCTTTGTATTGTTAACCACCAGGCAGTCTCCCGGATTCAAGTAATCCGCAAGATGCCAAAATCCAGTATGCTCCAACTCCCCTGTCTCCTTGTGGAGAACAAGGAGACGGGAGCTGGAACGGTCTTCCAAAGGATCCTGGGCAATCAATTCCTGGGGCAGTTCATAATAAAAATCTTTTACATCCATGATAAATTCCTTACTTTCTAAGCTCTATGCCTAATTCCTCCAGGGCTTTTAGAATTTTCTCCATAGCAGGCATATAGTCCGCTTCCTCTAATGTCTTGTCTTTTGCCCGGAAAGTCAAGGAATATGCTAAAGATTTATATCCTGATTTAATTTGTGCGCCTTCGTAAATATCAAACAGCTCATAGCTTTCCAGATATTTTCCACCCTTTGCGTCAAATATTTTTTCCACTTCCCCTGCCAGAATGTTTTTCTTCATCACCATGCTGATGTCACGGGTCACTGCCGGGAATTTTGCAATCCCCTCATATTTCCGCTCAAAGCTTGCCAAAGCAACAATTTCCGGCATATCAATCACTGCCACATAAACACGGTCTTTGATGGAATAATTATCTGCCACCTGAGGATGAAGCTCCCCAAGATAACCTATGGTTTTTCCATCATATATGACATCTGCCTGTCTGCCTGGGTGCAGGAAAGGCTTGCCGGAGTTAGGATCATAGATTTCTTTTCCTGACAGCCCTGCCTTGTCAAAAAATTCTTCCATGACCCCTTTCATGGTATAGAAATCTCCTTCTCCATACATGCCAAGGGTAAACTGCATGCGCTCTTCTGGCAGCTCTGTCACCGGCACCTGCTTGGGCAGATAAATGTTTCCCAGCTCGTACAGACGCACATTTTTATTTCTGCGGTTATAATTGGCAGACAATGAGGTAAGCATGCCGTTTAAGGAAATCGTGCGCATAATGCTGAAATCTTCTCCCAGCGGATTGGAAATCACTACCGTCTTCCGCAGCCCGCTGTCCTCTGGAATCAATAATTTATCAAATACCTTGGGACTTTCAAAGGAATAATTCATGCCCTGGCTGAATCCGCAATATTCTGCAACATTTCTCGCCACCTCTTCCACTCTCAGCTTAAAGGATAATTTTCCAGTGGTGGCTTCCCCGGTGGGAAGGGTTGTGGGAATATTGTCATATCCATAAAACCTGGCAGCCTCCTCCGCCAAATCGGCAAGGCACTCCAAATCTTGTCTCCAGGAGGGCACAATCACTTCATCCTTTTCATAGTCATAATCCAAGTCGATTTTTTTGAAGTAGCCAAGCATCGTTTCCTTGGAAATCTGGGTTCCCAATAACTGGTTCACCTTTTCCGGGTCAAAGGGAATCCTCCGGCCCTCTTTTACTTTTCCATAGACGTCAGCCACGCCGCCCACCACTTCTCCAGCTCCCAATTCCTCAATAAGCTGGCAGGCACGGTTGATGGCGTCTATGGCATTATTGGGGTCAAGCCCTTTCTCAAACTTGCCGGAAGCATCGGTGCGAAGCCCGATTTTTTTGCTGGAAAGACGGATATTGGTACCGTCGAAGCATGCCGCTTCAAAAAGCATTGTCTGTACGCTATCGGTAATCATGGAATTTTCACCGCCCATGATTCCGGCAATGCCCACTGCCTTTTCCCCGTCGCAGATCATCAGGACAGATTCATCCATCTTACGCTCCTGTCCATCCAGCGTAACAAATGTTTCATCCTGTGACGCTCGCCTTACAATAATCTCCCGGCATGCAATGGTGTCCAAATCATAGGCATGCATGGGCTGGCCGTATTCCTCCATCACATAGTTGGTAATATCCACAATATTGTTGATGGGGCGGATTCCCTGGGAAGCAAGGCGCCGCTGCATCCATTCCGGCGAGGGAGCAATTTTAATATTTTTTACCACTCTTGCACAATATCTGGGGCAAAGCTCTGTATCCTCCACGGTAACTTTTATATAATCATTTACATTCTCATTATTTCCTGTCTCTGCCACCACAGGCGGTTTAAATTCTTTTCCAAAGGTGGCTGCCGCTTCCCTTGCAAGGCCGATTACGCCAAAACAGTCCACACGGTTAGAGGTGATTTCATATTCAAACACCACATCATCCAGCCCCAGCGCCTTAACCGCGCTTTCTCCGATGACAGCATCGTCTTCAAAGATATAAATGCCTTCCTCCGGCGCTTTCGGGTACATATCCCTGTTGGAGCCAAGCTCCTCAATGGAGCACATCATGCCATTTGATACAACGCCTCTCAATTTTCCTTTTTTGATTTTAATGCCGCCGGGAGTCTTTTTTCCGTCATGGCCTCCTGCCACGCGCCCGCCGTCCAGCACCACGGGAACCTTCTGGCCTTCTTTTACATTGGGAGCTCCGGTAACAATCTGAACATCCTCCCCGGTTCCCACATCCACCTGGCAGACCACCAATTTGTCTGCATCCGGGTGCTTTTCTATTTTTTTAATCTGTCCTATCACAATTTTCTCTAAATCCTCATCCAGTTTTTCATAGCCTTCTACTTTTGAACCGGAGAGCGTCATAGCATCCATGTATTCCTGGGCTGTCACATCCAGTTCTGGAACATATGCTTTGATCCATGATAATGATGTATTCATAATAATTGATTCCTTTCTCTGATTCCAAACATTTCTTATGGTAAATAGCCGCAGGCGCGTATCATCATTCTGCCGTCTGCAGGTTCAAAACTGCTTTAAGAAACGGTCATCGTTTTCATACAATAGGCGCATATCGTCACTTTGTGCCTGGCTGGTTCAGAACTGCTTTAAGAAACGGTCGTCGTTTTCATACAGCAGGCGCATATCATCAATCTCGTATTTCAGCAGTGTAATGCGCTCAAGCCCCACCCCGAATGCAAATCCTGAATATTCCTCCGGGTCTATGCCGCTCATTTTCAGCACTCTTGGATGCACCATGCCGCAGCCTAAAATCTCAATCCAGCCAGAACCTTTGCAGAACCGGCATCCTTTCCCTCTGCATTTAAAGCAGGTAACGTCCACCTCCGCGCTTGGCTCTGTAAAGGGGAAATGATGCGGACGGAATTTTACTTTGGTGTCCTCTCCAAACAGCTGCTTGGCAAACTCTGCCAGGGTTCCTTTCAAATCTGCAAAGGTAATGTGTTTGTCCACCACAAGCCCTTCGATCTGATGGAAAGATGGGGAGTGGGTGGCATCCACCTCATCGGAGCGGAATACCCTTCCCGGTGCAATCATGCGGATGGGCAGCTTCCCTTTTTCCATTTCCCGCACCTGAACCGGAGAAGTCTGTGTGCGGAGCACAATTTCTTCATTAATATAGAAGGTGTCCTGCTCATCCTTTGCCGGATGGTTGGCAGGAATATTCAACGCTTCAAAATTGTAATAGTCATATTCTACCTCCGGGCCTTCCACCACCTCATAGCCCATGCCTACAAAAATATTTTCCACTTCTTCCAGCGCAATGGTATTGGGATGGCGGTGTCCTACCCGGTTCTTCTTTGCAGGCAGGGTAACGTCAATCACCTCCTGCTTTAACCTTAAATCACGTTCTGCCGCTTCCAGCTTGGCTTTGGTTTCCTCGATCAGGCTTTCGATGCTCTCCCTTGTCTCATTGACCAACTGGCCCACAATGGGACGTTCTTCCGGCAGCACATCTTTCATGCCTTTTAACAGAGTGGTCAATTGACCCTTTTTTCCCAAAAATGCAACTCTTACTTCATTTAATTTGGCCAGCCCGTCAGAATTCTGGATTTCCCGGACCGCTTCTGCTTTCATCTGTTCCAGCTTTGCTTTCATAATCATTCTCCTTTTTTAGAATCATCTTCCTGTGGGTGAAAAAAAATCCCTATGCATCTGCATAGGGACGAAATAATCCGCGGTACCACCCTGATTTCCAAAAATCCCATCCAGCAATGATGCATGGAGGTTCTTGGCTCTCTTTCTGCGTAACGTACAGAAAACGTCATATCCTACTGTGGAAATCTCTGTTCAGATATGAAGCTCCGGTGGGAAATTCGACAACTGTCTTTTCTTAAGAGGACTTTCAGCCGGCGATCCTCTCTCTCTGCAAGCAGTGCAGCTCTCTACTAAACACCTTCACGGCTTTTACATTTACATGGGTGTTATTCTAACATGTGTTCTTGAAAACTGCAAGTGTTTTTTATCTTAAACTTTTATATTTTTTTAAATTTCACAACAGCCCAAACCCTTTCCGTCAACTTTCCTGCATTATAACGCGCATTTATCCTGTAAGCCCTTGTCTGCCCAAGGCCGCCTGTGGGAACCTCCTTATAAATTCCAGATCGATTTGTCCTATTTAAAAAAGGCGGCAAATGCCAAATCTAAAGAATGCTTTTTGTTCTGTTCCAGATAAATCTCTTTTTTTCTCTTCCACTCATCCAAATCCACGGGAGCTTCCATAATTCTATCCACAAAATCATCTGGCTCATTCACAATTACCCGCCATACAGAATAAATAGCTTTATCGTAATCAACAATTACGATATTTTCATACGATTGTTATCGTTCAAAATGCTGATAATCCTTCACCGAATTCCAGCTTCCTCCCCAGGTAAACCCATACTCCAAAAAAAGCCTAAGGCACAAATCTCCTTCTGCAATCTTGTGGGGAAATTCCTGGCTTCTGTCTGCATAGGCCGCTCCATTGGCTGGGCTTACCAGAAATTCCCCATTCTTCTCTTTCACATACGGATTGTATTTGGGGTTGATATCGACAGCAAGCCCTAAGGCATGCCTGGACAGCTTAGAAGAACCAGCAATTTCACGATAATTAAATACAGATGTATTATTATCCGACATGGAGCTTTCGTCGTCTGCGCCATAGGCGTCAATCAACACCATCTTTTCAATGGGATATTCCTGTTTATAAAGTTCTGACATAATTTCCAGAATATCTTCTGCAATTTCCTGGTTTACAATCAACTCCCCGATATGGGTTTCTCCGTCAAAGCCAATATGGAGCACACGCAGATAGCGCAGTTCCTCCAAAGAAATATTCTCATTTTCCCGGTAAGAACTGTTAATGATTCTCTGCTGTACCTGCTCCGATAACACTTCACTGTAAAACAGGCTGTCCAACAGCTCCTCGGAAAAAGCAGAAACATCCAGGATATCACCTGCCGCCATTGCCTGTATCTCTGAAAACCCCACTGGCTGCTGAGGCTCTATGGAGGAAACAGCATCCACTGCCGTTGGCTGATGTCCCTCTTTTATATCCAGATGCCCCGTTTTCTGCCCTACAGAGCTGTTGCTGCTTTTTTCCTCCGGATTCCCGCTGGCCGCTTCTTTTGTTTTCCCATTTCCATCCTGCTCCCCTGGGATTTTTCCTGCTTCTTGGTTCTCTGTTTCCTCCACCTGTGCCTGCCGCCTGAATTGCCAGATTCCCAACATCGCAGCGGCACAAAACAGAACCGTTCCGAAACAGAGAATATATTTTTTTAAAACTTTAGACGCAGCTGTTTTCCGAGATGCAGCCGTTTTCTTGGGCGAAACTCTTCTTCCCTTCATCTGCCATCCTCTTCCTTTGTCTCTGCCATCTGGCGCAGCAGTGCAATCTCCCGCTGGTATCCATCCAAATCGTTTGGGGTCTCCAAAAAGAATGGCAACTCTTTCAGCTTTGGATGGGTGACAATCGCCCTGAACGTCTCCGCGCCAATCATGCCCTCCCCGATTTTCTCATGGCGGTCCTTGTGGCTTCCCAGCAGGTTCATACTGTCATTCAGATGCATGGCTTTCAAGCGTCCCAGACCGATAACAGAATTAAATTCTTCTATAACTTTTTCCAAATTCTTTGTAATATCATACCCTCCGTCAAATACATGGCAGGTATCCATGCAAACGCCTAAACGGCTGTTATCCTCCACCCGATCCATGACAGCCCGCAATTCCTCAAAGCTGCGCCCGATCTCCGTTCCTTTGCCCGCCATGGTTTCCAGCAGGATTGTGGCATGGTATCCTTTCTCATTGATCCGGTCCAGCATATCGGAAATATAGGCAATCCCAGTTTCTGCCCCTTGTTTTACATGGCTTCCCGGGTGAAAATTATACATGGCATCGGGAATATATTCCAGACGGCGCAAATCGTCACACATGGTATCATAAGCAAACTGCCTAAGCCCTTCATCCTTGGCGCATGCATTCAAGGTATAAGGCGCATGCGCCAGAATCCTTGCAATCCCATGCTCTCTGGCAAACTCCAGATAGGCGGCAATATCCTCTGGATTTAACTCCTTCGCCTTGCCGCCTCTGGGATTCCTGGTAAAGAACTGAAAGGTATTGGCTCCTATTTTTACTGCCTCCTTCCCCATGGCAAGAAAGCCTTTGGAGGAGGACAGATGACATCCAATTCTTAACATACAAGCTCCTTCTTACAGCTCCCGTTTCATCACTGCGCCAGTTGCGCCTGACGTAACCATCTGGGCATAACGCGCCAGGTATCCTTCCGTTACCTTGGGCATCCTGGGCTTCCACCCTGCCCTTCTCTTTGCAAGCTCCTCCTCTGGCACATCCAGCTCCAGCTTCATTTCCGGGATATTGATTTTGATCCTGTCTCCTTCTTCTACCAATGCAATGGTTCCGCCAACAGCCGCCTCTGGAGAAACATGCCCAATGGAAGCCCCGCGGCTGGCGCCGGAAAACCTTCCGTCCGTAATCAATGCAACCGTTGAGCCAAGACCCATACCTGCAATTGCTGAAGTTGGATTTAACATTTCGCGCATTCCCGGGCCGCCTTTCGGCCCTTCATAGCGAATCACTACCACATCCCCTGCAGTAATTTTTCCTCCCTTGATTGCATCAATGGCATCCTCCTCGCAGTCAAATACCCGTGCCGGCCCTTCATGCACCATCATTTCCGGCGCAACTGCAGAACGTTTTACCACGCTGCCTTCTTCTGCCAGATTTCCTTTTAATACAGCAAGGCCTCCGGTTGTACTATAGGGATTGTCCAAGGGACGGATGACCTCTGGATTCCGGTTGATGCATCCCTTAATATTTTCCCCTATGGTTCTCCCAGTAACAGTCATACAATCCAGATTTAATAAATTCATTTCTGCCAGCTGATTCATAACCGCATAGACACCGCCGGCTTCATTCAAATCTTCCATGTAGGTGGGGCCTGCCGGAGCCAGATGGCAGAGGTTCGGCGTCCTTTCGCTAATCTCATTTGCAAACCCGATGTCAAAATCAAATCCAATCTCATGGGCAATGGCTGGAAGATGCAGCATGCTGTTGGTGGAGCATCCCAATGCCATATCCACGGTCAATGCATTTAAAACGGCATCCTTTGTCATGATATCCCTGGGACGGATATTTTTCCGGTACATCTCCATCACTGCCATGCCTGCATGCTTTGCAAGGCGGAGACGGTCAGAATAAACCGCTGGGATGGTTCCATTTCCTTTTAAGCCCATGCCCAATGCCTCTGTCAGGCAGTTCATGGAGTTCGCAGTATACATACCAGAGCAGGAGCCGCAGGTAGGACATGCTTTTTCTTCAAATTCGCATACATCCTCCTCTGTCATGGTTCCTGCCACATAAGAGCCTACTGCCTCGAACATGGAGGAAAGGCTTGTTTTGCGTCCCTTCACATGGCCTGCCAGCATAGGGCCGCCAGATACGAATACTGTGGGCACATTCACTCTTGCGGCTGCCATCAAAAGCCCTGGCACATTTTTGTCACAATTGGGCACCATAACCAATGCGTCAAATTGATGCGCCAATGCCATACATTCCGTGGAATCTGCAATCAAATCCCGGGTTACCAGAGAATATTTCATTCCAGTATGTCCCATAGCAATTCCGTCGCAGACTGCAATAGCCGGGAATACCACCGGGACACCGCCTGCTTCCGCCACTCCAAGCTTCACCGCATTGACAATCTTATCTAAATTCATATGGCCAGGAACAATCTCATTGTAGGAGCTTACGATTCCCACCAACGGCTTCTCCATCTCCTCCTTGGTAAATCCCAGCGCGTTGAAAAGTGAACGGTGGGGCGCCTGCTGCATTCCTTTTTTCACATTATCGCTTCTCATTTCCTCTACCTCTTTCTTTTATATTTTCTAAATTTTCCACCCTATCTTATCACAATGGTTGTATGATGTCAATACAGTTGTATGACATTTCATTTCTGTCCCCAAAATAAATGGAGAAAGCGTCCTGCGAAATTGACTTTCCTGTCAATTTATGCTATATTTACCTCTAGGTTGCCAGGAGGATACTGTCATGAAAGAACAAAAATTTGAACATAACCTTATCGAATACATATTAGCCCCAGACGAATCGCAGAATTTCATAGAAATCAAAAATTTCATGGACGAAATGCCAGGTGGTTTTTTAATATACTGGATGGATAAAAATGAAGAAATTATCTACGCCAATAAAGCCTTGCTTCGTATGTTCCAGTGCAGTACCCTGGAAGAATTCCGGGAATTCACAGGGAATTCCTTCCGTGGAATCGTACACCCAGAAGACCTGGACGAAGTAGAAGAAAGCATCAAGGAGCAGATTGCCCACAGCCAGTATGATTTGGATTACGTAGAATACCGGATTATCCGAAAGGACGGGGAAATCCGCTGGATTGAGGACTACGGCCACTTCCTGCATATTGATTCTGTGGGAGATGTTTTCTATGTGTTTCTTGGGGACGCAACGGAAAAAAGAAACCTGCAGCTGGCGGAAACCGCCCGTCTAATAGAGGAAAAAGCCCAAAAAGAACAAAAATTAGAAACTTTAATCGAGGAATACGATAAGGAGCGCAAGCTAATCAACCAGGAGCATCTGCGCCGTCTTGAGGTGATAGAGGGTCTTAGTGTAAACTATGAATCTATTCTCTACGCCAATTTAGACGAAGATAAGATTCTGCCCTACCGCCTCAGCCAGCGGACAGAACGCCAATTTGAGAAAAAATTTCAAATACGCAGATTCAGCTGGTATGTTTCCGATTATGTGAATACCTGGGTGCATCCAGAAGACCGGGAGCTTATTTCCAGAGTAACCTCTCCAGAATATATCCGCAAAAAACTTACAGCCAGCAAAACATATTACACAAATTACCGGGTCATCTACAACGGAGAGCTGCAATACTTACAGCTTCGGGTGGTAAATGTAAGCAGCCGTTACCATATTTCGCAGATTGTCATGGGCTATCGGAAAGTAGACGAAGAAGTCCAGCGTGAAATGGAACAAAAGCAAATCTTTGAGGATGCGCTGAATACTGCAAACCTGGCCATCAACGCCAAAAATACGTTCCTTTCCAATATGTCCCACGACATGCGGACGCCGCTCAATGCGATTTTCGGCTACACCACCCTTGCGAAAAAATATATCAGCAATCATGAAGCCGTGCAAAATTATTTGGACAAAATTGACATTGCCAGCAGACAGCTTTTAGAATTAATTGAAAAAGTACTGGAAATCTCCTGGGCAGAATCAAATGATACCCGCCTTACGGAAACAGAATGCAACCTCAGCGATATTATACAGGACGTACATGAAAGCCTCCTTGCCCAGGCCGCAGAAAAAAATATCACGTTTTCACTGAATTCCATAAAAATGTCCCATGATAATATTTACGCAGACCCAAACAAGCTGCGGCAGCTTTTGTCAAACCTGGCTTCCAATGCTATCACCTACACCAAAGCGGACGGGACGGTTGATATCAGTGTGGAAGAGCTGGAAAAATTTCCCAACAACTTTGCCGTCTACCAATTTGTGGTCAAAGATACGGGCATCGGCATCAGCAAGGATTTCCTCGGGCGCATTTTTGACCCGTTTGAACGGGAGAAAAACACGACTTTCAGCGGAATCCACGGAACAGGCCTGGGGCTTACCATTGCCAAAAATATTGTGGACAGGATGGGCGGAACCATCCAGATAGACAGTTCCCCTGGCAAAGGCAGCACCTTTACTGTAATTCTCCGATTCCGCATACAGACCCACCCGCTCTCTTTTGCCAGCGACACAGAAGTTGCTTTCTCCAGCCTGCTAAACAAAAAAATCCTGCTTGTGGACGACAACATTGCCAACCTTGAAATTGAAACAGAAATTCTCCAGGGAATGGGATTCATTGTAGAAACAGCCATCAACGGCCGTGATGCGGTAGAAAAAATGGAACATGCTTCGCCAGAAGATTTTGATTTAATCCTTATGGATATCCAGATGCCCGTCATGAACGGATGGGAGGCAACCAGAGGAATTCGAAACCTGAATCACCCGGTAATATCCCACATCCCGATTATCGCCTTATCGGCGGATGCCTTTGACAGCGACAAACAGATGTCCATTGAAAGCGGCATGGACGCACATTTAACCAAACCCATTGACATCCCTATTTTATTAGAAACCATTGCCAAAACCCTCCATGCCCGCAAAGCAATATAATTTCATACACCAATCATTCCACATTGCCATCACAAAAGAGGAGACATTCCGTATTTCAATACACAGGCAAGGCAGGATGGCTCTTTAGTTAAGCAAACTGAGCCATCCTGCCTTGCCATCCGTATCCAAATATAAACGTTCACTTCAACACCCTGGGATGAGGAAAATAACTAACTGCCGCCTTCCCTATAATATCCTCTTTCTCAACAAATTTATGTTCCCAGTACCTGGAATCCCAGGAATCATTTCGGTTATCCCCCATCATAAAATAGGTTCCCTCCGGCACCTGGTAAGGTCCAAAATCTTCCTCGCTCACTTCTTGGGTAAAATCCTTCTCCAAGGGCTCCCCATCAATATAAATCACACCTTCTTTTCCTTCAATGGTTTCCCCCGGCAATCCTAGAATCCGTTTCAGGTACAGGGTCTTTCCATCATCCGGGTAAATAAATGTTACAATATCGCCCCTCTTTGGCTCACCAAATACATAGGAAAGCCGGTTCACAAGAATTCTGTCCCCCGCCATCACAGTGGTTTCCATGGATGAGGTTGGCACCTGCGCATTGGCAATCATATACTTATTCAAGAAAAAACCAAAAGCCAGCGCAAGCACAATGATACCAATATTTGTTAAAATTTCTTTTAATATTTTCCTTTCCATTTCATTTTCTCCTTATGTGAACCGTGTCATTCCATGGGAAGCTGCGCCATAGCATGAAGGATATGGATCCGCATGGCATTTCTTGCGCCTTCCCCGTTCCGCTCTCTCAAAAAATCCATCAAAATTTTATGGTCAACAAGGGTTGCCTGGACTGCCTCTTCATATGATTCGGATAATTTTACCCCTTTATTGATTCCCTCGTAAATCACCGGCATAAGCTGGTTCATAAATTCATTGTGGGTAGCCTTGGCAATTGATTTGTGGAACGACTGTTCCACCTCTGTTCTGTCCTTCCGCTTCCGAATCCGCTCCTCAATCTCTGTTCCCAATGCCAAAATACGTGAAATTTCTTCCTCCGTGCCCCGAAGCGCCGCATAGTAAGCAGCTTCTGGTTCAAAAATCAGGCGCATTTCGTACAAATCCCTTATTTTTACCGGAGCAAACGCAAGGGAGGAGACTTCCCTGGACTGATTGATTTTAAAATCCTCCCGTACAAAGGTTCCTCTCCCCCGCCTGATTTCCAGAATCCCTCCTGTTGCAAGAATGCGGATGGCCTCCCGCAAAGTGGTGCGGCTCACATTCAGCTCCTGGGACAATATATTCTCATTGGGCAGCTTGCTGCCTGGCAAAAACCGCTGCTCCACGGTAATCATGGACAAAATACTGTCCGCAATCCGGTCGGATAACCTGCTCTCCTGTTCCATCTCATTCCTTTCAACTGAAATAAATCAGCTCGTCTTCCGGTTTCTCTGCCGGCTTCACATCCAAAGCATACAATACCGGGCCTTTTCCCCTGTATTCCATAGCAAATTCATTCTTCATCTCCGCTGTAATCCAAATCCAAGACTTATGAGGGATTGTTGAAGCCTGATTAAATTTACACTTGAATCCTACAAAAGTAATGTCGTCTGCACAGCAGGTCATAGCAAACCGTCCCGGAATAAACACACCCTTTTTCATTTTTTCCGGGCGGTACACCAACGCCAAAAACTGCACTTTTTTCCCCTCATATTTCTTCGGGTCGTCCAGCGCGTCCATATACCAGATGCCATAATCCATATCTGTAATCTCTATCACATCCTGATTCAAATCATAGGGCAGCTCTTCCATATCATTTTCATCTATGGTTCCATCCTCACGCTCATAAGCAATCTGGGCCTTCCGGTTTAACACTTTAATAGCTCTGCGGAATTTTCCCTTCGGGGTATCATCCGTACACCGATTGATAATCACAACATCCGCTGCAAAAAGCTGTTCCATAATCATTGCCCGCATATTGGTGAGATACATTTCAAAGGTGGATGCATCCACAGCAGCCAAAGACTGTACCAGCACCCACTCCCTGGGAAGCTCCAGCTCCAGGAAGGTAGACATCTGCCAGGTTCCGTTATATTCAATAAATACCTGATCCGGGCGGTAAGCTTTGCCCAGCTCTTTTAATTTTCCGCTGGTAAACGCCTCCTCCTCTTCTATCATTACCATCTTTGTATTGGCTTTTTGCAATTCCTCTTCCCCGAACTCCACTTCCCCGTCTTCACATAAAATCAGCAGAGTCTTTCCATTTTCGCTGAAATCTCCTTCAATCAGCGTTTCCTTGATCAGAGAGCTTTTCCCGCTGTCCATAAATCCAGAAAATAAATATACTGGAATCTCCATCTTCTCACAACCTTCCTATATGCCAAACAGCTCTGCCAGTTTGTCCTCTTCCATATCCGTTCCAATGACGCATAGCCTTCCGGTATAATCCGCCTCCCCGGTACGCAGCTCGTATTCCCCATCCACCATATCAAAATAAATCCATGTGCCGTCCTCACCCGGAACCATCCCTTTTGCCCGGAGAATAGTGCCGTAATCCTGGGTATCGCAGAATGCTTTTAAGGCATGCTCAATGGTATCTCTGGTAAATACATGGGGCGTCTCCCTGCCCCAGCTTGTAAATACCTCATCTGCATGATGGTGTCCATGATGGCCGTGGTCGTGATGATCATGATCATGGCAGCCGCAAGTGCAATGCTCCCCATGCTCATGCTCGTGATGCTCATGCTCGTGATGCTCATGCTCGTGATGCTCATGCTCGTGATGCCCGTGCTCATGCCCGTGCTCATGCCCGTGCTCATGCTCGTGATGCTCATGCTCGTGATGCTCATGCTCGTGATGCCCGTGCTCATGCTCGTGATGATGCTGTTTCTGTTCTTCCATCAGTTCTTCTTCCAATGTTTTCTGCTGCTCAATCACTTTGTAAATCTGTTTTCCATCCATCTCATCCCATGGCGTTGTAATCACCACAGCTTTGGAATTCTTTTCCCGTACTGCATGTACCACTGCTTCCGTCTGCTCTGGCTTCACATTCTGGGTACGGCTCAGCACAATCACCGTGGCGTATTCAATCTGATTGTTAAAAAACTCCCCAAATGCTTTCATCTGCTTCGCTGCCTTAGCGGTATTCACCACAGTAACCCGTCCGTTTAGCTTTACTTCATTTTCCGCCTCTACCTCCTGTACCGATTTCATCACATCCGAAAGCTTTCCTACCCCAGACGGCTCAATCAAAATCCGGTCTGGATGAAAACGCTCCATCACCTCCCGGAGGTTTTTCCCGAAATCCCCTACTAGCGAGCAGCAGATACAGCCGGAATTCAATTCACTGATCTCAATGCCGGAATCTTTCAAAAATCCTCCGTCAATGCCGATTTCCCCAAATTCATTTTCAATCAAAACAATTTTTTCACCCTGAAATACATCCTCTAACATTTTTTTGATAAAAGTTGTCTTTCCTGCACCTAAAAATCCTGAAATAATATCAATTTTCGTCATTCTTTTTCCCTCCATCTTTTACATAAGCCACTCTGCCTTTTTCCACAAGAAACGCCGGGTGATAAGACAATTTTGCTTTGCGCAAACCCTCTGCCCCTGTGTCCTCTTCCCTGTTTACATACAAAAATTCCTGCGCCTCATGAGCCACAAACTGTTGGTTTATCATGGGATATGCCCCCTGGATATCTGCAAAAGCTTTTTCGATATGCACCCCAAACGTATCAGGATTCAGCGGCTCCCCGATGGTAAACGCGAGCACCCCGCCATCCGGCTTGTCCCGAAGCAGCCCGCCTTTTAACTGCAGCTCCTCCATCAGGCGCAGGGCATTTAACGTCACGCACATTTCCGCCCGTTTTGCTTCATCCTGCTCACAATCTGCCTCTTCGCGCCATTTTAAGGCCATTTGGAAACAATCTTCCACATTTTCCCTGGTAATAGGCTCATACACCCACTCTGGATAATTTTCTTTGAACTTATTGATATGGTTCCGCTTCCCATGGAGCTTCTTTCCTGCCAGGGTGGTCAGCTTCTCTGTCTCATACACATAGTCGGCGGAATCCCTGTCGTAGGCAATCTGAAATTTCCCCGGATACCACAATTCCAGCAATTCAAACTCCTGCTCCTGCACCAAATGCATGTGGAACTCCTTTTTCTGCTCCCCAAACCATTCCATCATCACATCCATCGCCTTGTGAATCTGCTCCTGCTCACCTGCCGGAAATGTAATGCTGGGTTCTCCATGTTCCAGCGCACCTCTAAAAACCAGCGTATCCTCCACAATGGCAAAATCTGTGGGATATTCCCGGCTCCAGAGGTAAATATTTGGAAAAATCAATTCGCAGCTCCGGTATGTTTTGTAGTTCAGATATTTTTCAATCACTTCTCTGTCTTCTAGCGCAATTTTCTTAAATTCTATCTCCATAAATCTCCTATCTGTCAGGCCGCGCAGCATTGCCGCAGCATCCTCCGTTTTCTCAATCTCCCTCAACGGCAGGCTGCAGAATATTGCCGCAGCATCCTCCGTTTTCTCAATCTCCCTCAACAGCAGGCTGCAGAATATTGCCGCAGCATCCTCCGTTTTCTCAATTTCCCTCAACGGCAGGCTGCAGAATACTGCCGCAGCGCCTGTCATTTTTCTATAAATTTTATCCGGCAAACTGCATACGGTAAAGCCTTGCATAGATGCCGTCTTTCTTCTCCAGCAGCTCCTTATGGGTGCCTTCCTCCTCAATTCCGCTGTCGGTCAGCACCAATATTTTCTCTGCGTTGCGTATCGTGGACAACCGGTGGGCAATCACAAAGGTCGTACGGTTTTTCGCCAGCTTTTCCAGCGATTCCTGCACTACTTTCTCACTTTCGTTGTCTAATGCGGATGTTGCCTCGTCAAAGATAAGTATGGGCGGATTTTTCAAAAATACCCTTGCAATGGACAATCTCTGCTTCTGTCCGCCGGAAAGCTTCACGCCCCGCTGGCCGATATCCGTATCATACCCATCGGGCAGCGCCATAATAAATTCATGGGCATTTGCACTCTTTGCCGCCGCAATCACTTCCTCCCTGGCAGCACCTGGCCTGCCATAGCGGATATTGTCCAAAACGGTTCCCACAAACAGATATACATCCTGCTGCACAATTCCAATCTGGTTCCGAAGGCTTTTTAACGTCACATCCCGGATGTCCTTCCCATCAATTTTCACAGCTCCGCTTGTCACGTCATAAAACCGGGGAATCAGGCTGCACAAGGTGCTTTTCCCAGCACCGGAGGAACCTACCAGCGCCATATAGGAACCTGCTTCTACTTCCAGGTTGATATGGTTCAGCACGGTTTCCGTATTTTCCTCATAATGGAAAGACACGTTATTAAAAGAAATATCGCCCTTGACATCTTTTAACTCCACTGCGCCCGGCTTGTCTAAAATATCCGGGGCTATGGCCATCATTTCCATAAAACGCTCATATCCCGTGTATCCGTTTTGGAACTGCTCGGTAAAGTTAATCAGCTTTTTCACCGGCTCTGTAAACGTATTGATATACAGAAGAAATGTAATCAAATCTGTTACATTCACCTGTCCGTGGGTAATCAACACCGCCCCCGCTGCCAGCACAACAATCGTAATCAATGTGGTCAAAGCGCCAAGGCCCGAGTGATACCCCGCCATATAAATGTAACTATTCTTTTTCGCAGCAAGAAATCCCTGGTTTCCTTCTTCAAATTTCCCTAATTCCACCTCTTCATTGGCAAAAGACTTTACCACGCGGATGCCGGAAAGATTGTCCTCAATCTGGCTGTTGATCTCTGCAATTTTCACCCGGTTCCGCTTAAACGCCCGTTTCATTCTGGTATTGAAATACCATGCATACAAAAGCATAATAGGAACAAAGGCAAAGGCGATCATGGTAAGCTTCCTGTCAATATTCATCAAAATAATGAAGGAACCCAGGATTTTGATGATAGAAATCACCAAATCCTCCGGCCCATGGTGCAAAAGCTCGCTGATGTCAAACAAATCGCTGGTGATTCTGGACATGAGCTGCCCTACCTTTTGGTTATTAAAAAAGGAAAAAGATAATTTCTGGTAATGGCCGAAAATCTCCGCCCGCATGTCATATTCAATTTTCGCTCCCATGACATGGCCGTAATTGGAAATAAAATAATTGCAGTAACACTCCAATGCCACCAACGCCAGCATCAGCGCGCTCAGCCTGGCAATTTGGCTTAACGCCGCCCCTGCCTCCATCGTAATCACATGATTGGTAATATAGCGTACAATCAAAGGAATTACTAATGTCACACCTGCACCCAGAATTGCAAAAAACATATCTGCAAGAAACAATGGCAGGTAGGGCCTATAATAAGATGCCAGCTTTTTTAATTTTTGTTCCATTAAAATCCCCTTTCTTTTAGGCTTTTGTGCCATGCAGGCAAATATGCAAAATTTTCACCTCTAAATAAAAAAGCGTATCATTTGCAGAAACCATTATAGCACAATTGCCAATAATTTCAAATATCCATCACTTATTATATGATTTTATCCGTATAATCTCAATCACAATTTCCACTTAACAGCAGATTGACAAGGTGTGCACTTCATTTTATACTATCCCATATCATTATTGCAGCGTCTCTCTTTTCTGTGCATGCAAAGAGAGGACAGGCTCATCAGAAATTGTTATACTTTTTATGTCTCAAAGGAGGAATTGAAAAATGGAATGGATGGAAAGGCTGAACAGCGCCATGGACTATATTGAAAAAAACCTTACGGATAAAATTGACTACCAGCAGCTTGGGAGGATTGCCTGCTGTTCCTCTTATCATTTTCAACGAATGTTTTCTTATATGGCAGGTATGCCCTTGTCCGAATATATCCGAAAAAGGAAAATGTCACTGGCGGCCGTAGATTTGCAGGGAAACGACGCTAAAATCATTGATATAGCAGAAAAATACGGCTATAATTCCCCTACGGCTTTTAACAGGGCCTTCCAGAGCATTCACGGCATTGCCCCTTCAGCCATGAAAATGGAAGGCACTTCCATAAAATCCTTTCCTCCGATTACATTTAAAATCACAATCAAAGGAGTAGAAGAAATGAATTATCGCATTGAAACAAAAGACCCATTCCGCATTGTGGGCGTGTCGGTACCGCTGGAAAAAGAAATTGAAAAGAACTTTGCCGTTATCCCCAAAAAATGGGAAGAGATTTCCGCAGACGGCACGCTGCAGACATTGATTCAAATGATGAACGCAGAGCCGATGGGCGTACTTGGCGTCAGCCTGTGCAACGGGGAGGAGGATGCATGGCGGTACTATATTGCTGTTTCCACATCAAAAAAAGCAGAAAACTTTGAAGAATATGTTGTGCCAAAGGCAACATGGGCAATCTTTTCTGGATCCGGAACCAACCAGTCCATCCAGGAACTGGAAAAGCGCATTGTAACGGAATGGCTGCCTACATCTGGATATGAATATGGCAGCGCTCCAGATATTGAAGTTTATATCAGTCCCGATCCCCAAAATGCCCAGTATGAGGTCTGGATTCCGGTAACCAAAAAGCAGGCATAGCGCAATGTACAAATTTTAAATTGACGCATGGAGCAGGGTATTTTATAATAATAGCAGGCTTACCATTTAACCTATCGTACCTCAGCTGCATGGCCATTCTGCTGTGGAAGCCGAAGGCTTTCGCAGCATCTATCAGTTCCTTGCAGCCAATATCAGAAAAGGGAGGAGCAGATTTATGACCCCAACAGAAACTTATTATGAAAACCTTGCAAAGACTACCATGAAAAACCTCGAAAAGCGTCACTTTGAATGCCACTACTGCAAAACTGCAGCAGAAGCCACAGAGCTTGCTATGTCGCTGGTACCCTCCGGCAGTACCGTGTCCTTCGGCGGCTCCATGACGCTGGCAGAATCCGGCATGGCCGGCCTGCTAAGGCAGCGCAGCGACATTACATTATTGGACCGGAGCAAAGCCAGCTCACCGGAAGAAATTGCGGAAATCTACCATAAATCCCTGAATGCAGATTACTTCTTTATGAGCAGCAATGCGATCACTTCCGGCGGGGAGCTTTTGAATATTGATGGAACCGGAAACCGGGCAGCGGCTTTGATTTACGGGCCGGAAAACGTCATTATCCTTGCTGGCATGAACAAAGTGGTTTCTTCTCTGGAAGATGCAGTTTCCCGTGTGAAAAATGTGGCTTCTCCTATCAATGCAATCCGGTTGAACCGGCAGACGCCTTGCGCCGCCACAGGGTTATGTTCCGACTGTTTAAGCCCGGACTGCATTTGTTCCCATACGGTGGTTACGCGGCGGAGCGCTCCTGCTGGGCGGATTAAGGTTATTTTGATCGGGGAAGCGCTTGGTTATTAAATCTGGGTTTTATTTTTGTTTTGAAAATGTCCCATCCTATGCTGTGAAGATAAGCATGGGGTGGGATTTTTAATTGTCCCTTCAGTGAAGCATTGGGGATTCTTCTATGGCTGTCGGGGATTCTTCTATGGCCGCCGGGGATTCTTCTATGGCCACCGGGGATTCTTCTATGGCCGCCGGGGATTCTTCTATGGCCGTCGGGGATTCTTCTATGGCCATCAGGGCTCCTCCCAGCTTTCTGCTTTTTTTGGTGCTCTTTTCTTTGGGCTGGGTCCCGCCTCATGGTACATACCTTTTCATGATTAATCAGACGTCTAGTTTTAGGTTCATTTCTTGTTCGGCTTGCTGTTTGAATTCCTCCAGCTGGTCTTGGTTCAACACGGGGAGTTCTTCAATAGACTGGACGCCGAAGCTTCTCAAAAATTCTTCCGTAGTCCCAAACAGCAGCGGCCTGCCTGGTGCATCCAGCCTGCCTAATTCACAAACCAGGTTGTATTCCACCAGCTTATTGACTGCATGGGCACAGCTTACGCCGCGTATCTTCTCAATTTCCAGCCTGGTAATGGGCTGCTTATAGGCAATAATAGAAAGGGTCTCTAAAAGCACATCGGTCAGCACATGCTGCCTGGGCTGCTTTGCAATCTTTATCAGATATTCATACATTTCCTTTTTCGTGCACATCTGAACTGCATTTTCAATTTCCATAATCTCAATTCCACGGTCTTCTTTCTTATACCGTTTCATCATTTTATGTAAAATATCCTGTACTTCTTCCTGGCTGGCCTCTAAAACCTCTGCCAATTTGGATATTTCTACAGATTCACCCATGGCAAATAAAATCCCTTCAATAATCGCTTCCTGCTTTTCCAACTTCATACTAACCTGGTCTCCTTATGCCGGCATCTGTCTATCCTTGGCGCTTGCATAAATAATAATATCATCAAAAATATGCTCCTGGGAAATATGTATCTTTCCAATTTTCATCAATTCCAGAACCGATAAAAATGTCACAATCACTTCCATCTTGCTGCTCTGCGCTTCCAGCAGCCCCCGAAAGCTGAAGCAGCTGTGAGCCAGAGCATATTGTTCCAAATAGGCCATCCGCTCTTCCAGGGATACCTCTTCCCTTTCAATTTTCCCAAACTTAGAACGAATCGGATCGATTTTATCCTCCTGCTTTCGCATGATGGATTTGAAAATGGCGTTGAGCTTTTTTAATGTCACATCCAACATCAGCTTTTGCAAATCCACCGGTTCCTCGTACTGCCTGACTTCCTCAGGAATCGTAGGCATCTTAAACAACACTTTATTGGCGTCTATCTGCCTGTCCTTCAATTCATAAGACATGCATTTGTACATTTTATATTCCAGCAGCTTCTGCACCAGCTCCGCCCTTGGATCTTCCTCTTCCTCCTGGGCCTCCTCCTTGGGAAGCAGCATCCTGGACTTAATATCGAGAAGCGTAGCCGCCATCACCAGAAATTCACTGACAATATTCAAATCCTGCCGCTGCATTTCATTAATATAATCCATATACTGGCTGGTAATCTCCACAATGGGAATGTCATAAATATTTACCTTATTTTTCTCAAGCAGATGCAGAAGCAAATCCAACGGGCCTTCAAACACCTGCAATTTCACCGTCAAATCCATAGTATCCCCTTTTCAAACAGCACTATCACCTATTCTACCTGTATCCGATGCTTTTTTCAAGAGAATTTTTGTCAAGAACGCCAGATTTATTCCGGCAGGAATACTACAGACAATAATTCCGCTCTGTTAAAAATCCTTATATGGAAGGTATGGGTTCCCATTCCCCGGCTTACAATCACATTCTTCCCTTCCTCCTGAAACCTGCCCGAATCATATTTGGGAAACCAGGTAAGCTGTGGGGAAATCACACTGCCTATCCCTGGAATCCGGACCAGCCCTCCATGATTATGTCCGCAGAACGTCACGTCCGCCCCCCAACGCATATATTCTTTGGCATAAGCAGGATTATGGGCAAGGAGAATTTGGAACATCCCGTCTTTTTGCACTGGAAGGCGGGCTTTCAGATAATCCGGTTCCAACGGCACAATTCTGCCCTTTTCATAATAGGCAAGCTCCAGCTCCAGGGCAGACAGCTGAACCTTGTTTTCCCCCAGAAAAATCTCCCGGCTTTCCGTTCCCATCACAATAACTCCCGCTTCCCTGGCCTTCGACATATAATCCTGAAACAGGGGATAATTTATTCTTTCCGGGTCGCGCAGACGGCTCTCATGGTTCCCATAGCTATAATACACCGGAGCAATCTTTACAAGCTGCTGCAAAGTTTTCAAAGCTGTTCCATAGGTATCGCTGTATTTGGACACCAATATATCTCCCGGCACAAAAATTATGTCTGGATTTAAATCTTTGACCTGCTCCAAAAGCCTTTCATTTTCCCTGCCATAGGTAAATCCATGCAAGTCTGCAATCACTGCCGCACATGCCTGCTGTTTTATCTTCGGAGAAAATATTTTATATTCCGTTACCTTAAATTTTGTCAGTTCCCATCTCTGCCACAAAACATAAGACAGCCCCAATATAACCATAAAAAATATAATTTTCATTTATTTTCCCTTTCCTTTTCCTCTCATTACAAGATAATAGCATCCGCTGCTGGATATATAACTTTTATAAATCTGAAAAACATGGTCTGCCATCTTGCCCAGACTTCCCTGCGACAGGCCGTATGGACATCCTTTCTACGCAAGCCGGAGACTTTCATAGGAAACCCTCATCATGCTCTGCCTGCCGTCTGGCGGGCCGCATGGCCATCCCTGCTGTGGAAGTCGAAGACTTTCATAGGAAAACGGGGAATATCATACAAGCTTTGCGCTTAAACTATTATATAACATTTGGAGGTTCTGATATGCATTCATTATTATCTGTTTTATTATCTGCGTGCTTGCTGATATCCTCCCTGCTTCCCACTTCTGAAGTATCCCCACAGCAGCCGCCCGCAGAAGAAGTTACTGTTTCCGCCCCATCTGCAGCCTTAATGGAAGCCTCTACCGGCCAGATTATCTACGAAAAAGATGCCCACACCTCCCTGCACCCGGCAAGCATCACAAAAATCATGACAATGATTTTGATTTTCGATGCATTGGAGCAAGGAAAAATTTCTTTGGAGGATACGGTCACAGTATCTGAATACGCCGCAAGCATGGGCGGCTCCCAGGTTTTCCTGGAACCAGGCGAGACCCAGACCGTGGAAACCATGCTAAAATGTATCTCTGTTGCAAGTGCAAATGATGCCTGTGTGGCATTTATATATAGTAGACACTAATCATATGGATTTTGAAATTTATAATAGATTATAATAGATCCATCTCTATTTACTTCTATTCTTTCAATCAGTTCTAAAACCATATCTCTTGTTAGTTCTCTAATATTGATATAATTTCTAAAAGCCTCCACCCATTCATCATATTGGGCATTTAATTCCTGCTTCAAATCAGACTTGCCCTCTAACACACTCTTTTGCTTCTGCAGCTCTTTTATTTCATCCTCATAGCCAGAAATATATTCCATATACTCTTCTTTGGAAATCAAGTCCTCCATAAAATTGTTGTAGGTTTTCTTTTTGAATTTTTCTATTTTTCCAATCCTTTTCTGGATATTATCTAACTGCATTTCATAACATTCTTTGCTCTCATTATAAAACTCCACTCTCTTCAGTTCGTTTATGTCTTCCTCTTTCAAAATTTTTCTTGCTTCACTTTTTATAGATAATAGCACCGCTTCCTCTAAATCTTCTATGCCTATACTATGGCTGTCACAAAACTGCTTTCCTTGTGTTTTATATGTTTTGCAAATATAACCTATGAATCCTTTGTTTCCCCGCCTTGCATACTTCCTTGACATGGCATGTTTACAATCTGCGCAATAAATCATCCCAGAAAAGATCCCATTCACTTCCATGGAACCAACACTTCTAATACGTGTTTTCTGTAATTTCTGTACCATTTCAAAAACTTCTTCTTCTATAATTGGCTCATGAGTATTTTCTACTACAATCCATTTTTCTTTTGGAAGCATTTTCTTCTTTTTGTCTTTATAAGACAATGTATTTATTTTATTCTGGATTAAATTTCCTATGTAAGTCTCATTATTTAATATAGTATGGATTGTTTGATACGGCCAATTTTTTGTAGTTTCCAGTGCTCTCGAGTTATGATAATTCTCACCCAACACTTCCCGTTTATATAAAGTCGGAATCAATACCCCTTCCGAAGAGAGTATAGAACCTATTTTCGCTTTACCATATCCAGATAAGTATAATTTATAGATTCTTCTTACAATTTCTGCCGCATATTCATCTATGACCAAATGATTATGGTCTTGTGGATCTTTTTTATACCCATATGGACATGAAGAACCTAAAAACTGCCCGTCCCTCATTTTCGCTTTAAAAGAACTGCGGATATTTTTCGATAAATCCTCACAATACCATTCATTTACAAGCCCGTTAATCTGCCTGCTTTTTTTGTTTTCTTCATTATCGGTATCAACACCGTCTACGACACCAATGAATCTGATTCCCAGGTTCGGCAAATCATGGTGCAGATATTTTTCAATATGTTCCATATTCCTGGAAAACCTTGATTGTGTTTTTGCAATGATGATGTCAAACTCATTTAACTTTGCATCAACCATCATTTTTTCAAAATCTGGGCGGTCATCGTATAATCCGCTTTCATCATCATCTGAATATACTTTAACAATCTTAAAATCATGCGTCAAAGCATAATCCGTCAATAAAAGTCTTTGGTTCTTTATGCTTGCGCTATCATCTCCCTTGCTGATTTTATCAGCGTCTTCTTTGCTCAGCCTTAGATATAATACTGCACGATTTCCTTTCATATTGCTTCTCTCCAATCGTATTTATTATATCCTCGTATCATGTACACTAAGACTATTATACATGATACAAGGTCTGTTTTCTATTGTTTTGTGCGTTTAATAATTACATTTTTCATACAATCAACTAATTTCTTATCTCCATAGACTACAGTTACTTTTATATTTTTGCTGCTTTCTTTCAAACTTCATCCTCGCTAAGTATCGTTTTTTTATTTTATTCGTTTTAAGGCTTGTCTCATTCATATTTCTATAAAATTAAAAGTATCTTAAACTATCAGCTTTATTCTGATAGTCCAATAATTATTTTTCTGATATAAAAAGGCAGTAAATTCAATATTCACTACCTTTTATCATTCTATGTTCCATACTTTCACAGCTGTATGCTTCTAATTGTTTCTTCAACCGCCTGTTTTCTTCCCCCAGGCGGTTTATGAGGTTCTGCTGGGTCTTGATTTTACGGTCTTTACTGGTTAAGTACATGGTTATCGCCTCCTGTTTCCGTTGTTTTTGCTTCATCTGAACAGAAGATTTTGTAAATCCCCCACGTATGGTATTGATGGCGTTTGTCTGTGCCGTTATTATACTGGAAAGGAA